>NZ_JBEXYE010000021.1:0-118551 GCF_040630785.1 Nocardia sp. NPDC005746 | reverse complement strand
GCCGTGAGCTCGTCCGATCGGCCGCGGCGCGCTGGCAGCGGGGAGATGCTCCCGCGCAGCACATTCCGCGCCTCGTCGAGCCACAGCGGTTCGGCCGAACGGACCGCGCCGGTGCGCGCCCGGCGCACATCCTCGGGAGTGTCGCAGTCCTCGACTCCGGGCAGCGCGACCATGGCGGTGTCGACCGGCACCAGCGCCTTCATCGGCCGATTCACCAGGGAATCCAGGGATTTCAGCGCCGCGTCCAGGGCGGCGCGGCGCCACACCCCGACCAGGTATTGCGGGCGGCCCGAGGCGTCGGTGGCGAACACCGCGTCGCTCCCGGATTCCCTTGCGTGGGACAGCAGTTCGCTCACCGCGGCGGCGGTGAGGAACGGCATGTCGGCGGCCAGCACCACGATCAGCCCGGCCGGGAACTCACACCCGGCCAGGGCGCCCAAGCCCGCGGCGATGGCGGCGACGGGGCCCGCCCCGGCCGGTATCTCCTGTGCCTGAAGTACTTCTGGCGGCAGTTCGGGCCGGTGCGGTCCGACCACGACCGTGCGCGCGCAGCCGGCCACCGCGGTGAGCGCCGCGTCGAGCATGGATTGCCCGCCCACGACCAGCGCGGGTTTGTCCACACCGCCCATCCGGCTGGCCTTTCCTCCGGCCAGCACGATGGCGTCGACGGGTGTCACGATCCCGTTCCAGGGTGGGGGCGTGTCAGGGCCTCACTGCGCATGGTTGAAGATCGTAGTGGCACGCTGTTCAAGGGTCGCCGGGCACGCCGGAAACCTGCGCTTGCTAAGCAATTGCCGATAGTCGTTACGTTATGAGATGTGGCACGACACATAGTAGAAATGGTCTTGTTTTAACCTTCGGAACAATCGCATATGGCAGTATCCGAGTCGAGAACTGGCGGAGTATGCGGCGTTCGTCACAGTTCGCACCAGGCGTCACACCGGGTCCCACTGTCCGGAACCAGGAGGACTCAGAGCGATGAAGGTTGGTTTGCTGAGTGTTTGTGGAGAGGGAACGGCGTGGTGCTGGGCGTGAAACCGGATAGGGACTCGGACGATCTGAAGCCGCCGACCTTCGGATTGCTGCTGCGCCGGTTGCGTGATGCGCGAGGCGTATCGCGCGAAAGACTCGCCTTCAACGCCGGGGTGAGCGCGAGCTACATCAGCCATTTGGAGAAGGGCGACCGTGGCCACCCCACCCGTGAAGTGGTGGACGCGCTGCTGCGATATCTGGACCGAATAACCCCGCTGTCCGCCGTCGAGCGTCGCCATCTGCTCGATCTGGCCGGACTGGGCGTGAGTGAATTCCCCACCGTGGAGCAGCTGCGCGCCGAAATAACCGACGACATGCGCCGGGCCCTCGAGCTGCACGAGCCGAATCTGGCCGCCTACGTCGATACGCGCTGGAATGTGCTGGCGTGCAACGAAAGTTACGCGCGCGCATTCCCCGGGCTGGAGCGCGACACCAATATCCTGCGCTGGTTCCTGGGCAACGACGCGGCGCGTGAGGTGATGGTCGAGTGGGAGGAAGAGGTCCGGCTCACCGTGCACTGGTTGCGAGGGCTGATCGCGAGCTCCGGAGATACCGCCTGGTCGGTTGAATTTCTCGCAGAACTCGGACGTTTCGGACTTTTTCGGGAAATGTGGGACGAGGGCGTCGCCGCCTACGGACGGCCCCGCGCCACCATGCGCCTGCGCGAGCGGGAGACCGCCCGGCGCTTCGATATCGCGGTCCAGCTGTTCAGCGTCTTCAACGCCGCCTATCCCAGCCAGATCCAGATCTTCCTCGGGATTCCGAGCTGGCACGAGGCCGGGACCTCCCCCGATGGGACCGCGTTCGGCGATGGCGCCGGCCTGCCGTGACCGCCATGGGCACGGCCCGCAGGGTTGCCGTGCGCTCGACCGGCTACTGCGCGGCCTGAACTTCGCGCGCGGCCCGATTCCCGCGCATGGCCGGCCACGGCGCCGACCGCGCCCGCTTGCTCTCACGCCGCGCGGTGCACTGCTCGACCAGCCGGATCAGCAGGGGCGCAACGACTTCTGGATGGGTCCAGGCCGCACCGTGCCCCGCGCCGGGGATGGTCACCACGCCGTCGGCTCCGGACAGCCCGGCGGTGAGCGCCTCGGATTTCTGGGATGTGCTGTTGCCGTCCTGGCTACCGCGCACCACCAGCGCCGGGGCGGTGATCTCCGATAGTCGGTGCAGTACCGAGCGCCGGTCCATCAGGCAGCGGGCCGCGGGCATGATGGCCGTGCGGTCGGAGCTGTACCAGCGGCTGGTCCAGGCTCGCCACTGCCGCGGATCGGTGCCGCCGATGAGCTGCGGGGCCAATTCGGCCACCAGTGGCGCCAGCGGTTCCTCTCCGCTCCAGCGTTCGAAGAATTCGCGATAGTAGGCCAATTCTGCGGGCGTGCACGCGGTGGCCTCGGTATCGATCAGGGCGAGCCCCTGGACGCGTTCGGGCGCCAGCAATGCCATGCGCAATGTGGAGTAGCCGCCCTGGCTCATTCCGCCGATGACCGCGCGCTCGATTCCGAGTTCATCGAGCACGGCCAATCCGTCGGCCGCGAGATCCCAATAGCTGAACGGTTCGCCATCGGGTGTCTGTGTCCGTCCGTGGCAACGCGCGTCGACTGTTACGAGATTGATACCGGCGGCTGCCAGGGATTCGCGCATCGGATCGAACATCGACTCGTCCATGAAGAAACCGTGGGCGAGCAGTAGCGTGGGGTCGCTGACCTGGCCGGTGGTGTAATGCACTGTTGCTGAACCTGATCGCACATAAGGCATGGTCAGACCATAAACGGCGGAACACGCCACTCCCTATATGTTTGCCCGCGTGGTGCCAGGCACCCTGCGGTGCGGTTCCCGGCGGGTACCCACACTGGCCAGTGTCAGTACTGCTAGGGGTTTGCCCCAGATTGCCCCAAAACTGGACAACAAGATCACGGGGCCATTTAAATCAGCGCATGGCGCTTATGGGACAAGCGCATTTTCAAGGGAGGAAACAAATGTTCGACGTCACCACTGCCCGGCGGAACGACTTCCGGATCGACCGCGGCGCGGGATTGCGGGAGTCGCTCGAAGGCCTGTTGCTCCATGACGGTGTCGGCCTCGATGCCCGTATGCGCCACGCGATCGCCGCGGTCGTTCACCTCGCGGTCGACGCGCCGCTGGGCATTCCGGAGGACGCCGAGGAATTCCTGGGCCGGCTGGACGCCTCGTGGTTGTTCGCCGCGTGGAATGACAGTGATCAGGAACTTTCTCTTCTGAATACCCTCGCGGGCGGCGAGGTTCCGGCATTGAGCTGGTGTGAACTCATGTTCACCACCGCGCTCGCGCCGTGGTCGGCGGCACCGGCGGCTGTGCACGCCCGTCGCATCTTCGTCAATGGTGAGCAGGCGCGGTTGGCTGCGGTCAGTGGTGACTGCGGCATAGGTCGATAAAAACCATACCGCGCGTCTTTCTTTCTGATACTTGTATTGAAGGGATGAGGATAGTGAAGCTGCTTTTCACCAATTTCGATGCCATGTTCGAATCTCTCGCCCGCCGGGACGGAGCCGACTCCGAATCCTGGCACCAGCAGGCCCTGTGCACCCAGACCGACCCCGAGGCATTCTTTCCCGACAAGGGCGGCTCCACTCGCGAGGCCAAGCGCATTTGCTCCTCGTGCGACGTCCGCAAGGAATGCCTCGACTACGCGCTCGCCCACGATCAGCGTTTCGGCATCTGGGGCGGACTCTCGCCGCGCGAACGCCGCCGGTTCGAGCGCGGCGCGGCCTGATGGCCCTTCCGGCCCGGCAATTTCGTCGATCCGGCCGGAGTTTTTCCATGATTTTCGTTTGTAGGGAACAGAATTCCTCCGTGGCCCGGGGCCGGTAGCCGGTTCAGTCTTCGAACCGGAACCGAGCCCGCCGCAAGTCCACGCGATCCCCGGCCAGCGGGCAGCCCTCGGCGGCCAGCTGGGCCAACTGCCGGTGCGCCAAATGTGGTGCGGGCGTGCCGTTTGCGCGCAGCACCCGATGCCACGGCAGATCGGCGGCGTCGGTGCGCATGATCCAGCCCACCGTGCGCGGTGTGGACAAGCCCGCCGCGGCCGCGATATCGCCGTAGGTGGCGACCCGGCCGGGCGGAATCGCCGCCACCAATTCCCGCACCCGCTCGATTTCGGCTTCGGTGGTGGGCATTTCACGCCTTCCGTGAGATCAGAGCAGAGTGCGGACCAGTTCCGCGGTCCGCGCGGGGCGCGCCTGCGACACCATGTGGTCGCAGTCGAAGTCGTGGACGGTGAGCCGGTCGCCCAGATGCGCGGTCAGCGCCGCCCGGAAGTCCGGGGACACCAGCGGCGGATCCACCTTCATCGCCTGCACCATGACCGTCGGCAGATGACGCGGCGGCAGCACGAAGTCGCGCGCGATCTCACCCCAATAGGCGATGATCGCGGGCAGCGTCATCCGCCAGCCGACCCGGCCGTGCGCGGTCGGCACCAGATGCTCGGCCAGCTCGGCGTCCAGCACCGCGGGATCGACCTCGCCCCACGCGGTCTCCAGCTTGTCGAAACGGGCCTGCTCGACACTCTCGTAATCCGGCGACGCCAGCATGGAGGTCGCGATGCCCAGCATGCGCTCGGCGTCCAGGCCGATGGCCGGATCCAGCAGCACCAGACCGCGCACCAGCTCCGGTCGCCGATGCGCCAGATGCACCGCGACGGCCGCGCCGAACGAATGCCCGAGCGCCACCACCGGTTCGCCGGTCCCGAGTTCCGGCAATGCGGCGAGATCATCCACGATCGCCTCGAAATCCCACGGCGGCACGCCGGGCGACCTCCCGTGCCCGCGCAGATCCGGTGCGATGATCCGGACGTCGGGGAGATGTTCGTCGGCCAGGGCCTGCCAGCGCTTGCCATGGCCCGTCAACCCGTGCAATGCCAGCACGACCGGACCGGTCGGGGGACCGAAACGATGAGTATGAAGCTCCACCACACGCCCATTCTGCTGCCTGCCCGCGCCGCAGGACATCGCGGTCCGTGCCCGCCCTGGTTGATCATGAACGCCTCGTGGAATGTGACAGGCGGCACGGACAACTCATGGCAAACGAAGACTGTCGGGCCGGTCTGTTGAAATAGCCGACGTGATGCGATCGGATAGCTCGGTGCAATTGGTGCGCCGAGCCGAGGCGGAGACACTCCCCCGGGAGTGGGACCCCGCCCTCCGGCCGCTCTTCCACGAGCTCGGCGCCGACCCCGGCTGGCAACCCTGGCACGTGCTCGGCGGGCCCGGCACCGGGAAGACCACGCTGCTGGCCGAGGTGGCCGCCGCCCGCATCCTGGCCGGGGCCGCGCCGGAATCGGTGCTGGTGCTCACCTACACCAAGCGGGCCGCCACCGCCGTGCGCGCGGCCATCACCGCCCGCGTCGCCGCGGCCGCCGGCGATCCGGCCGGGTTCGATTCCACCGCGTTCGATCCGGACGTGGCCGGCGTGCCCGGCGCGACCCGGGGGCCGCTGGTGCGTACCGTCCACTCCTACGCCTTCGGCCTGCTGCGCTCCTTCGCGGCCGCCCACGGCAATCCTCCGCCGCGCCTGCTCACCGGATCCGAACAGGACATCGTGATCCGCGAACTGCTGCGCGGCGACCTCGCCGACGGCGCCGCCGGATGGCCCGAACGCCTGCATCCGGCCCTCACCGCGGCTGGGTTTGCTGAACAATTGCGGGACCTCATGTTGCGGGCCACAGAACGCGGTCTGGGACCCGAGGATCTGATCGAACTCGGCCGCGAACATCGTCACCCCGAATGGGTCGCCGCCGGCTATTTCGCCGAACGCTACGAGCAGATCATGATGCTGCGCTGGTCGGTCGGCATGGACGTGCCCGAGGCCAGCGCGCCCGCCCTCGATGCCGCCGAACTCGTCACCGCCGCTCTCGACGCCTTCCGTGCCGACCCGGAACTCCTTGCAGCCGAACGTGATCAGCTGCACTGCGTGCTCACCGACGATGCCCAGCATCTCGATCCCCATGCCGCCCAACTGATCCGCCTGCTCGGCTCCGGCAACGCCACCACCATCATCGCCGCCGATCCGGACCAGGCCGTCTACACCTTCCGCGGCGCCGACCCCCGCTTCGCCGCCGATCCCGGCACCCCGGCCGACCGTCGCATCATCCTCCGCCGAAACCACCGCTCGGCCACCGCTGTCCAAGAAGTAGCCGACCGCATCGCCTCCCGCCTCCCAGGCTCCGCGACCCATCGCACTCCGCCCGGCCCGCACGCCGAACCCACTCGCGACGGGGCAGGGCGTTCGAACGGCGCGCGGACCATCACCGCGCCCGAAATGCCCGAAATGCACTCGGGTGCCGCGCACATCGAGGGCGAAGTGCGGGTGCAGGTCCTCACCACACCCGCCAAGGAGGCGGCACTGATCGCCGACCACCTGCGCCGTGCCCACCTCACGCACGGCGTGCCCTGGTCTCGGATGGCCGTGATCGTGCGGTCGGTCCCGCTGTCCCTGGCCCCGCTGCGCCGGGCCCTGCTCGCTGCCGGGGTGCCGGTCCGGCAGCCGCCCGCCGATGTCCCGCTCGCCCGGCGACGGGGCGCGGCCTGGATGTTGTTGGCGCTGCGCGCGATCACCGCCGGTGACCCGACCGCCGTCCGGCGCCCGCGACCCATCGCCTTCACCGCCGACGACGCGCTCGACCTGCTCGCGGGCCCCCTGGGCGGCGCCGACCAGATCAGTCTGCGCCGGCTGCGCCGCGGCATCCGGCGCACCGTGATGGAGCTCGGCTATCCACAGCATGACGACGCGGACGCCGCAGCCACAGCGCCCGAACAAGCGGCGGAACCTGTTGTGGTGGAGTCTGATTCGAGCCGCGAGCGCGAGCCCTCCGACACGCCTGGTCCGGCCGACCCGGCCGCCCGACCCGCCGCGCCGCCGCAACGGCTCGCCGCTGACTTCGACGGGGGTGCCGATCGTTTCGCCGATCTGGACCGGTCGTCAGCCGAGATCCTCCGGGATCTGCTGGTGGGAACCGGGAATCGGGTCCTGCTCGAGAAGCTGACCACCGTGGAGGCCGCGCCCCTGCGGCGCGTGCTGAAGGCGCTGGGCCGGGCGCGCAAGCTGCGGCGCGAAAGAGCTGGTCTCGAGGACGTGATGTGGGGCGTGTGGACTGCCTCCGCCCTGGAACGACACTGGGTGGGTCAGTCCGAGCGCGGCGGCGCGGGCGGCATGCAGGCCGATCGGGACCTCGACGCGGTGGTCGGGCTGTTCGAGGCCGCTGCGGCGTACGTCGACCGGCTGCCGCGCGCCACCGTCGAGGGCTTCGTGGAATACCTCGAGCAGCAGGTGATTCCGCAGGACAACGCGCCGATCACCGACCCGGGCGAGGCGGTGACCATCTGCAGCGCGCACGCGGCCGCGGGCCAGGAGTGGGACACCGTGGCGGTCGCCGCCGTCCAAGAGGGGATCTGGCCCGACCTGCGGCTGCGCGGCACCCTGCTGGGCGTCGAGGAACTGGTGGACCTGCTCGCGGGCGTGGGCGGCTCGGGAGAGAGAGTCAGCCGGTCCGCGCCGCTGCTGGCCGAGGAGCGGCGGCTGCTGCTGGTCGCGTGCAGCCGGGCCCGGCGGTCGCTGCTGGTCACGGCGGTCGAATCGGTCACGGGGGACCAGGATCTGGTGCCGTCGCGCTTCCTCGGCGAGCTGGACGCCGACGCCGCCGACGGACGCCCGGGCAAGATTCCACCGGCCGTGGACCCGGGCCGCGCCCTGGCCATGCACGCCCTGATCGCCGAATTGCGCACCGCCGCTTGTGATCCCGAGTCCGCGCCGGAACGCCGCGCCCGTGCGGCCCGGCAACTGGCGCGGCTGGCCCAGGCGGGCGTGCGGGGCGCGCACCCCGACGACTGGTACGGCACCGCCGAACTCTCCTCGGTGAATCCGTTGTGGGACAGCGAATCCGGTGTCATTTCCCTGTCCCCGTCCACCGTCGACCAGCTCGAGACCTGCCCGCTGCGCTGGGCGCTGGAACGCCACGGCGGCAGCGACGCCGAGAACCCGCACGCCCTCAAGGGCAATCTGGTGCACACCTTGGTGCAGGCGCTGGCCGGGCAGGTCAGCGAGATCCAGGTGAAGCAGGCCCTGGTGAAGGCGTGGAAGAAGGTCGACCCGACCGCCCGCGACGGCGAGAACTGGCATTCCCGGGCGGAATTGCGCCGCACCGAGACCATGGTCGACACCTTCCTGGCCTGGCTGCGCAATACCCGCGACGAGCTCACCGCCATCGGCGTCGAGGTCCCGGTGGACTGCGTGCTGCCCGCCCGCGGCCCCGGCGAGGTGCCGGTGCGGATCACCGGCCGCGTGGACCGGGTGGAGCGAGATGCCCTGGGCCGCTTCGTCATCGTGGACGTCAAGACCGGCAAGACCCCCATCTCCAAACAGGCCGCCGAGGAGCACGCGCAGCTGGCCACCTACCAGGTCGCCGCCGCCGAGGGCGCGCTCGGCGAGGGCGAACCCGGCGGCGCGCGCCTGGTCTACGTCGCCAAACCCAATGCCAAGGAAGGCGCCACCCAGCGCACCCAGCCGCCACTGGACGCCGCGGGCGTCGACAGCTGGCGCGACATCGTGCACCACGCCGCCGACGCCTCGAAGGGTCCCAGCTACCTCGCCATGCGCAATGACGGCTGCCGCCACTGCAAGGTGGCGGGCAGCTGCCCCGTGCAGGACCGCGGCCGCCAGGTGACCGACGAGTGACCACCGCATCGAACGGCGAACCGGAGGCGGGCGACGACCGGGCCGCCGGAGGCCGCGTCACCCCGCGCCAACTGGCCGACGCGCTGGGCCTGCCGCCGCCCACCGACGAACAGGCCGCCGTCATCGCCGCCCCGCCCGGCCCCACCCTGGTGGTGGCGGGAGCGGGCGCCGGCAAGACCGAGACCATGGCCGCCCGCGTGGTGTGGATGGTGGCCAACGGCCTGGTCGAACCCGATCAGGTGCTGGGCCTGACCTTCACCCGCAAGGCCGCCCAGCAGCTCACCACCCGCATCCGCACCCGCCTCGCCCGGCTCGCGGGCGCGCCCGTCGTCCGTGACCTCGACCCCACCGGGCACCTGCGCGCCCAGCTCGCCGCCGCCGAACCCGAGATCAGCACCTACCACTCCTACGCGGGCCGCCTGCTCACCGAGTACGGTCTGCTGCTGCCGGTCGAACCCACCGCCACCCTGCTCACCCAGACCCAGCTGTGGCAGCTCGCCTACCGCGTCGTCTCCACCTGGGACGGCGATCTGGACACCGATCGCAGCCCCGTCGGCGTCACCGAAGCCGTCCTCGCCCTGACCGGCCAGCTCGCCGAACACTTGGTCCATCCCCGCGAATTGGCCACGGCCCACCTGGAATTGGAGCGCCTGGTCCACACCCTCCCCGCCGGGCCCCGCCAGAAAGGCGGCCCCAAACGCGCCCTCACCGACATCGTCGAAGCCCAGCGGGAGCGGGTGGCCCTGCTCCCACTGGTGGACCGCCTCGCCGAGGAACTCCGCCGCCGCGGCGCCCTCGACTTCGGCGCCCAGATGTCGCTGTCCGCCCGCCTCGCCGCCACCCACCCGGAAGTCGGTGTGGCGGAACGGGACCGCTTCCGCCTGGTCCTCCTCGACGAGTACCAGGACACCGGCCACTCCCAGCGCATTCTGCTTTCCTCCTTGTTCGGCGCGGCCGCCATGGGCCCGGAATCCACTGTCCCGTCCGGTGATACGGCCACGGCCCCGCTGTCCGGTGATGCGGTCGCGCTGTCGAACGACCGTGCCGCGGCGCCGGCCGGCGGCGCGGGGCACCCGGAGCGGGGTCGGGAGAACGGTCGAGACCCGGTGCGGCGGCCCACCCGCGCCGATGACGCCACCGGCCCCGGCGAACCGGCCGACTCGACCGCCGCGCGAGCACGGCGGCAGCCGCTGGCGGTGACCGCTGTCGGCGACCCCATGCAGTCGATCTACGGCTGGCGCGGCGCCTCGGCGGCCAATCTGCCGCGGTTCACCACCGACTTCCCCAGCGCGCCAGGGATTCCCGCGCCGGTGTTGCCGCTGCTCACCAGCTGGCGTAATCCGCCCGAAGCGCTGGATCTGGCCAACCTGGTGTCGGATCCGCTGCGCGAGCGGGCGGCGCGGGGCGGGGGAGTGACGGTGGACGCGCTGCGGCCCCGGCCCGACGCCACCGACGGCCTGGTAGCGCTGGCGCTGGCGGAAACCGTCGCGATGGAACGGGAATGGGTGGCCGAACGGATCGCCGCCGAATGGGCCGAGGCGGCCGAGGCCGAGAACCCGCCGCCGACCTCCGCGGTACTGGTGCGGCGCAATGCCGACGCCGCGCCGCTCGCCGAGGCGCTGCGGGAGCGCGGGCTGCCGGTGGAGATCGTGGGCCTGGGCGGGCTGCTGCACACGCCGGAGGTCGCCGATATCGTCGCCACCCTGCGCCTGATCGCCGATCCGGCCGCGGGCAGCGCCGCGGTGCGCCTCCTCACCGGCGCGCGCTGGCGCATCGGCGTCTCCGATATCGCGGCCCTGTCCCGCCGCGCCCGCGAGCTGTCCATTCGCCGCCCGGCCGGGCAGACCGACGCCATCACCGACACCGCCACCCTGGACGAGGCGCTGCGTGAGGTCGCCCCCGAACCCGCCGAGAAGGCGGGCCTCGGCGACGCCATCGCGGATCCCGGTGAGGCGGAACAGTATTCGCCGCAAGGCTTCGCCCGCATCGTGGCGCTGGGCCGGGAACTGGGCGCGCTGCGCGAACGCTCCGGACAGCCGCTGGCCGAACTGGTCGCCGACGTCGAGCGCACCATCGGCGTAGGCGTGGAGACCCAGGCCCGCCGCACCCACGCCGCCGCCGGGCGCGAACACCTCGACGCCTTCGCGGAGGTGGTGGCCGGCTACACCGCTGACCACCGCTCCTCCCTGACCGGGCTGCTCGATTTCCTCGCCGCCGCCGAGGAGGTCGAGAACGGTTTGGAGCCGGGCGAAGTCGAGGTCGCCCACGACCGGGTCCAGGTCCTCACCGTGCACGCCGCCAAGGGCCTGGAATGGGAGGTGGTCGCGGTCCCGCACGTGGTGGACGGCACCTTCCCCTCCGGCACCGGCACCGCCACCTGGATGGGCGCGCTCGCCGAACTCCCCACCTCGCTGCGCGGCGACCGCGCCCAGGAGGACGCCACCGACGGCGTGCCCGTCCTGGACCTGACCGACCTCTACGACCGCGCCGACCTCGAACGCGCCCTCGACGAACACAAGAAGGCCCTCGCCGCCCGCCGCCTCGACGAGGAACGCCGCCTGTTCTACGTGGCCCTCACCCGCACCGAACGCGCCCTGTTCGTCTCCGCCCACCACTGGGCCGAGACCGGCTCGAAACCCAAGGGCGCCTCCGGGTTCCTGCTCGAACTGAAGAACGAGACCGAGACGCCGGGCTCCTCGCTGTCCGGCGGCGTGCAGATCGACCGCTGGGACGACCCGCCGCTGCCCGGCACACCCAACCCCTTCACCGACAATCCGCAGACCGCCACCTGGCCCCGCGACCCGCTCGGCGCCCGCCGCGAATTCGTGGAAGAGGGCGCGGCCCTGGTCAAGGCCGCCCTCGACGTGCTGCGCGACGAATCCCGGCCCGAACAGATCGAACTCGACTTCGGCCCCGGATTCGGCGCCACGGCAACCGATCCCGAGACCACCGCCGGCGCGTCGGACGACCCCGACGACGAGGACCCCGAGGGCTGGGCCGAGGACGTCGACGCCCTCATCGCCGAGCACCGCGCCGCCGAACAATCCATCCGCGAGGTCGAACTCCCCGGCCAGCTCGCCGCCACCGCCCTGGTCGACCTGCGCGCCGATCCCGCGAAACTCGCTGCGCGCCTGCGCCGTCCGCTGCCCTACCCGCCCAGCCCCTACACCCGCCGCGGCACCGCCTTCCACGCCTGGCTGCAACGCTGGTTCGCGGGCGCCCGCCTGCTCGGCTTCGAAACCCTGCCCGGCGCGGCCGACACCGCCGACACCGACGCCGACCTGATGCGCCTCCAGGAAGCCTTCCTCGCCTCCCCGTGGGCCGACCGCAATGCCGTGGAAGTGGAGATCTCCTTCGAGACCACCATCGCGGGCACCGTGATCCGCGGCCGCATGGACGCCGTCTTCCGCCGCCCTGACGGGGCCTGGGTGATCGTGGATTGGAAGACCGGCGCGGAACCCCGGCGCGGCGAAGAGGATTCGGTCGCCGTGCAGCTGGCCGTCTACCGGCTGGCCTGGGCCCGGCTGGAAGCCGCGCGCAGCGGCCGCCCCGAAGCCGACGTGCTGGCCGAGACCTTCGCGGCCTTCCACTACGTCCGCTCCGGTCGCACCATCGCGCCCGCGCACCTGCCCGGCCCGGCCGAACTCGCCGCCATCATCACCACCGCGGCTCCCCGTCGCGCGCCGCAGGCACCGCCGCTGCTGGACGAACCCCCGCTGCCGGACGAACCGGACTACGACGACCCCGGGCCCACCGAACCGGTCGAGGTCGAATTGCTGCGCCCCCGACCCGCTTCGGCGCGTCCCGGAACGCCGGAAGGCGCCGCACCCTCGGCGCGCCCGGGCTCAGAAGCGCCACTCGGCCCGGATGCGCCGCCGGACTTCGAGCCACCCGCGGACGCGGACACGGGTTCCCGGTCCGGCACACTCCGGGATCCCTTGCCCGACTTCGACATCCCGCTGTCCGACTTCGATTTCCCACCGGATTTCGAGCCGCCGCCGGACCCGGAATACCTGCCGCCCGACCTCCAGGGATGAGTCCTGGTCGCGGTCCGAGTTCGCGACGCGCCCCGCTGGGAACCGCCGCGCCCTGTTTCGCCCGGTACGCTCCGGACCTGTGCCGCTGCCAGAAATGCCAGAAATGAACGGTGATTCGCGTGTTGGGTGATTCCTCGCGCGGACTGGCCGGGCTCACCGATCGGCCCGACTTCGCGCTCGTCGGTGTGCTGCGGATCCCGTCCGCGCAGTCCAGCCCCTGGTATTCGCTGCTGCGGCGGCTCGGCCTGGCGGTGCTGCTGCTGATCGGAGCCACCCTGGTCGTGTACGTCGGCCGCGACGGCTACAACGACAACGCTCGCGAGCACATGGGTCTGCTGGATTGCGCGTACTACGCGACGGTCTCCCTGTCGACCACCGGCTACGGCGACATCACCCCTGTCACCCCGTCCGCGCGGCTGATCAATATTCTCGTGGTCACGCCACTGCGGATCCTGTTCCTCATCGTATTGGTCGGCACCACCCTGTCCGTGCTCACCGAACGATCCCGGCAGGCGTTCAAGATTCAGCGATGGAGGCGCACCGTGCGTAATCACACCGTGGTAGTCGGCTACGGCACCAAGGGCCGCACGGCCGTGGACGCCATGCTCGCCGACGGCGAACAGCCCAGCAATATCGTCGTCGTCGACACCGACCCGCAGGTGCTCGAATTCGCCGCTAACGCCGGACTGGTGACCGTGCAGGGCTCGGCCACCAAGTCGGATGTGTTGCGGCTGGCCGGGGTTCAGCACGCGTCGGCCGTCGTGGTCGCCGCCAACCGCGACGACACCGCGGTGCTGGTCACCCTCTCCGCCCGCGAGATCAACCCCAAGGCAAGGATTTCCGCCGCCGTCCGCGAGGCCGAGAACACCCACGTGCTGCGCCAGTCCGGCGCCGACTCGGTGGTGGTGTCCTCGGAGACCGCGGGCCGGCTGCTCGGCATCGCCACCACCAAGCCCACCGTGGTCGACATGATCGAGGACCTGCTCACCCCCGACGCCGGTTTCGCCATCGCCGAACGCGACGTGGAGACCGAGGAGATCGGCGGCTCCCCGCGCCACCTGCGCGACATCGTGCTCGGCGTGGTCCGCGACGGCAACCTCATCCGGGTCGGCGATCCCGAGACCGACGCCCTCGAGGCGCACGACAAGCTGCTGTATCTGCGGCGCGTCCACGCCTGAGCGGCGCGCCCGTCTAGTCTCGGGGTGTGTCAGCTTTTGAGCTCAATGCCGTTCCGGTGCTGTCGCGGACCTCGCTCGACCGCGCAGAACACCTCCGCTCCGACGAACAGGCGCTGAAAGAGGGCTGGCCCCAGGCCAAACTCCTCCGGATGAACAAGCGCGGCCAGGTCCGCGTCGACCAGGGCGGGGTGGTGCTCGAGGCCGCGCTCACCCTCTCCCCCGAACGGGCCCCCGAGGCCGTCTTCCTCGGCGTCGACGGCGACATCCACCTGTGGGCGGTGCGCGACAACACCATCGAGGGCGAACTGGCCGATCTGCGCGCCTTCGGCGCCACCCTCGACCTCGACGACTTCGGCACCGGCCTGCTGGCCACCGCCATCGCGGTCCTGAACTGGCACGACAAGGCCGCCTTCAGCCCGGTCGACGGCAGCCCCACCACATCCGCCAATGGCGGCTGGTCCCGGATCAGCGAAGCCGGGCACGAGGACTTCCCGCGCACAGACCCGGCCGTCATCTGCCTCATCCACGACGGCGGCGACCGCGTCCTGCTGGCCCGTCAGCACACCTGGCCGCAGGGCCTGTTCTCACTGCTGGCCGGATTCGTGGAGGCGGGGGAGTCCCTGGAACGCTGCGTCGAACGCGAGATCAAGGAGGAGGTCGGTGTCGACGTCCGCGAGATCCGCTACCTGGGCAGCCAGCCCTGGCCGTTCCCGCGCTCGCTCATGCTCGGCTTCGCCGCGGTCGGCGACCCGGACCAGCCTCTGGCCTTCAGCGACGGTGAGATCGCCGAGGCGTACTGGTTCACCCGGGCCGAGGTGCGCGACGCGCTCGCCGCGGGCGCATGGGGATCGCCCACCGGAGCCACCGGCGGCGAGGCGAAACTGCTACTGCCGGGCTCGATCTCGATCGCCCGGACCATTGTCGAATCCTGGGCCGCCGAGAACTGAGGTGGCGCAACAGGAAGCCGCACACCTACCGGTGTGCGGCTTCTTCGGTATCCAAGGGGCTCAGCCGATGGCGGCGAGGGCTTCCTTGACCTGATGCAGGCTCGGGTTGGTGGCGGTCGATCCGTCGCGGTACTTGATCGTCGGCACAACATGATTGCCGTTGTTGACGCTGCCGACGAACTCGGCGGCCTCGGGGTGGTCTTCGATGTCGATCACCTCGTAGGTGATCCCGGCCTCGTCGAGCTGGGTCTTGAGGCGACGGCAGTAGCCGCACCAGGTCGTCGAGTACATGGTCAGATCGGTAGCAGTCACGGTCGATGCAACATACTCACCGCCGATCGTGTTCCTGCCGCGGGGTCATTGTGAGCGGATCGACGGTGGCTCGGAACCGATCGCGGACCGGGGGTTGACGGATAAATAGTAAGCGCGCATACTAATTTCATGACGTTCATCGCCGAAGCCTCCGCCACCTCGACCGCCACTCCCGCCGCCTTCTTCACCAAGTGGGCCGACATGGCCACCTGGCCGGAGTGGAACCAGGACACCGAATGGGTCACCCTCGACGGCCCGTTCGTCCAGGGCGCGACCGGCGTCCTCAAGCCCAAGGGTGGCCCCAAGACCAAGTTCGTGATCACCAAGCTCACCGACTCCGAATTCATCGACACGTCCAAGCTGCTCGGCGCGCGGCTGATCTTCGCCCACGAGGTCGCCACCATCGCCGGCGCCACCACCGTCACCGTCCGCGTCACCATGGAGGGCCCGCTGCGTGCTCTGTGGATCAAGATCATGGGCGCCGGCCTGCGCGAATCGCTGCAGCGCGATGTCGACGCGCTGGTCGCGGCCGCCGAGGCGGTGCTGGTATGAGCACCCGGTACTGGCTCGGCGTCGTCTCCCGTGACCACGTCCGCCGCGGCGTCGAACTCGGCTTCGCACAAGCCAACCACGGCAAACGCGCCGCCGTGGAACGCATGCACGCCGGAGACGGACTCGTCTACTACTCGCCTCGCACCGGCATGCGCGAGGGCGAACCGATCAAGGCCTTCACCGCCCTCGGCACCATCGCCGAGGGCCCGGCCTGGCAGGTCGAGACCGTGCCCGATCCGGCAGCCGGGGGCGGCTGCTTCCGTCCGTGGCGGCGCGCGGTCGACTACGACCACACCGCCCGCCAGACCCCCATCGACACGCTGCGCGGCGAACTGGACCTGACCAGCGTCCCCAACTGGGGCATCGTGCTGCGACGCGGCCTGATCGAACTCACCGCCCACGATTTCGCCGTCATCTCCCGCGCTATGGTCGGCCGGTGACGGCGAATGACGGACTGCACACCGAATTCGAGCATGCCGACGAAAGCCCCGGCCTCTTGCTCTGGCAGGTGACCAACCGCTGGCAGGCCGCCCAGCGTGCCGCCCTGGCCCCCTTCGACCTCACCCACGTCCAGTTCGTCCTGCTCGCCTCCCTGACCTGGCTCACCGCCCGGTCGGGCGGCGACCCCGTCACCCAGCGCGACGTCGCCGACCAGGCCGCCACCGACCCCATGATGACCTCCCAGGTCCTGCGCACCCTGGAACAGAAGGGCCTGCTCGAACGCCACGAACACCCCACCGACAAACGCGCCCGCTCCCTGCGCCCCACCGAATCCGGTGCCGCCCTGGTCAATCGGGCCATCGGCGCGGTCGAAGCCTGCGACCGCGACTTCTTCGACCCGCTCGGCGCACAGACCCCGCGCTTCACCGAGGCGCTGCGCCGCCTGCGCGACCGCGACTGAATCGCGATTCCGCGACACCACGACGCCGTGGCTGTGCCAACGTTGCGCCCGAACGGACGCGTCGACTTTTGCCGGGCGGTGGTGTCGACTTTCGCCCCGGACCGCTGCGTCGACTTGTGCCCCGGGCGGGTGCCGACTCGCACCCGGGCGGCGGTGCCGATTTCGCGCCGCCACGCGGATGGCCGCCATCCCTGTCGGACGGCGCTGTCATGATGGAGCGCGTGACTGCCGCGACCACCCAGGCCCAGCTCCGGCTCGACGACCTCGATGCCGAGCAGGCGGCGGCCGTGCGCGCGCCCCGGGGACCGGTCTGCGTGCTGGCGGGCGCGGGCACCGGCAAGACGCGCACCATCACCCATCGCATCGCGCACCTGGTGTCGGCCGGGCACGTCCGGGCCGATCAGGTGCTCTCGGTGACCTTCACCGCCCGCGCGGCGGGGGAGTTGCGGAACCGGTTGCGAGCGCTGGGTCTGAGCGGCGAGGCCGGGCAGGTGCAGGCGCGCACGTTCCACGCCGCGGCGCTGCGGCAGCTCAAGTACTTCTGGCCGCAGGTGGTCGGCGACGTGCCGTGGCGGCTGATCGACGGCAAGTTCCCCATCGTGGCCCAGGCCGCGGGCCGGGCGGGCCTGCCCACCGACACCGACAGCCTGCGCGATCTGATCAGTGAGATCGAATGGGCCAAGGGCTCGCTCATCGCGCCCGAGGACTACGCGGGCGAGGCGGCCCGCCGCCACCGCGACGTGCCCTACGAGGCCAAGAAGGTCTCCACGGTCTACACCTATTACGAGGCGCTGAAGAACACCCCCGACGGCCTGCTGCTCGACTTCGACGATCTGCTGCTGCACACCGCCGCCGCGCTCGAGGACTACTCCTCGGTGGCCGAGGAGTTCCGCGGCCGCTACCGGTGTTTCGTGGTGGACGAGTACCAGGACGTCACCCCGCTGCAGCAGCGGGTGCTCGACGCCTGGCTCGGCGATCGCGACGACCTGACCGTGGTCGGCGACGCCAACCAGACCATCTACTCGTTCACCGGCGCGAGTCCCACGTTCCTGCTGGACTTCTCGCGCCGCTTTCCCGAGGCCACCGTGGTCCGGCTGGAACGCGACTACCGGTCCACCCCGCAGGTCGTGTCGCTGGCCAACCGGGTGATCGGCGCGGCCCGCGGCCGCATCGCGGGCACCCGGTTGCAGCTCATCGGCCAGCGTCCCGACGGTCCGGAACCGGCCTTCGCCGAATACGACGACGAGCCCGCCGAGGCCGCCGCCGTGGCCAAGGCGGTCGCCGAACTGCTGAGCAATGGCGTGCCCGCGGCGGAGATCGCCATCCTCTACCGCATCAACGCGCAGTCGGAGGTCTACGAACAGGCGCTCACCGAGGCGGGCATCCCGTATCAGGTGCGCGGCGGCGAGGGCTTCTTCCAGCGGCCGGAGGTACGGCAGGCGGTGTCCGCGCTGCGCACCGCCGCCAATCGCGACGACCTGCCCGATGCCCGCGGCCCGAAACTGGTGACCCTGGTGCGCGCGGCGCTGGCCGGCGTCGGGCTCACCAAGGAGGAGCCCGTCGGCGTCCAGGCCCGGGAGCGCTGGGCCTCGCTGGTGGCGCTGGTCGCCCTCACCGAGGAATTGGCCGAGGCCGAACCCGAACTCGATCTGTCCGGCCTGCTGCGCGAGCTGGCCGCCCGCGCCGAGGCCCGCCACCCACCGACCGTGCAGGGCGTCACGCTGGCCTCGCTGCACGCGGCCAAGGGCCTGGAGTGGGACGCCGTCTTCCTGGTCGGCCTGGCCGACGGCACCCTGCCCATCCAGCATGTGCTCGGCCCGGACGCGACCGTGTCCGACGAGGCCGCGCTGGAGGAGGAACGCCGCCTGCTCTACGTCGGCGTCACCCGGGCGCGTGAGCACCTCCAATTGTCCTGGGCGCTGGCCCGTTCCGCGGGCGGGCGCAAGGTGCGCCGCCGCTCCCGGTTCCTCATCGGCCTGGTCCCCGACGACTCCCCGGCCTCGCGCATCGCCACCCACACCACCGAGCGGCCCAGCGGCCCCAAGCGGGTCCACCCGACCTGCCGGATCTGCGGCCGCCCGCTGCTCAATACCCAGGCCACCATGCTGGGCCGCTGCTCGCGCTGTCCCGCCGACATCGACACCGGACTGCTCGAGGCGCTGAAGGAATGGCGCCGCGACAAAGCCGACGAGCTCAAACTGCCCCATTTCGTGGTGTTCAGCGATACGACCTTGACAGCGATCGCCGAACAACGCCCGGCCGACGATCGTGCCCTGGTCGCGATACCCGGGATCGGCGCGAAGAAGCTCCAAACCTACGGCGCGGAGGTGCTCGCCGTTGTGAGGTCGAAAACCGCAGGTCAAAAATAGGTTGTGCGTATCTGTATGGATACCTAATGTGGTTCAGGTGCACAGGGGAAGACCCCGTGCGCGACAAGCACTGATCGCAAACGAGTGAAGGAGGGAGGCAGACCAATGAACAGCAACGCAGGCATCGCGACGACCGGCATCACCGCCGGCCGCGTCAGCATGGCGTCAGTCATGTCCGTTGCGCCCGTCTCCCTGGGAATCCTCGCTTCGCAGGGGATTCGTATGTCCAGCCTCAGTGGCGATCTTGGTCTTCAGGTCTTTGCAAGCAAAGCCCAAGCGGATCAGCAGATCGTGATCAAGCAGGACAAGCCCAAGGGCAATTGGTACCCGGCAACCGCAGTCGTTGACACCGTCACCGGCTCGGCCGTCGAAACCGTCACAGGCGCAACCGGATCCGAGCGACCGGTGCATCTGCTGGCAGCCCGCCCCAACACCACCGACCCAGCGTCCGTGAACAGGAGTCGACACAGAAGTCGACTCAGGTAGGGATTCACCTCCCAGACCTCCTGGCCACGGATCGCGACAGACGCGAAACCGTGGCCATAGTTTTATCGGCCTCCAGCCACCGGCACCGGTTTCGCGAAACCTACGAACGACCGATGCACGAGCTGAAGGAGAACGACGTGTCCACCACGGTCATCCGTGAACGAGTGACATGCCGCAACACCGTGGCCAACACGACCGCCCGCACCCGCCGGGCCGTCACCATCAATGTCCCCTGCCGCGCCGGCAACCCCGACCTGTGGTTTGCCGAGTCCCCGGCTCAGCTGGAAGAGGCCAAGGCGCTGTGCGCCAGCTGCCCGATCCGTCAGGGCTGCCTGTCGGCCGCTCTGGATCGCGCCGAGCCGTGGGGTGTCTGGGGCGGTGAGATCTTCGACCAGGGTGTCGTGATCGCCCGCAAGCGCCCGCGTGGCCGCCCGCGCAAGGTCACGGTGGCATGACCGCCCCGGCTTCCGGGGGAATGGAACGCATACGACCCGCTTACCTGGAGGTAGGCGGGTCGTTTTGCGTGTGGGGACAACTTTCGTAGCTCTCAGGGGCTTCCCCTGAAACCCTTTTCGCCAGAGTGCCGGGGGCTTCCCCGAAAACCCTTGTCTACGAAGCCGCGCGGCGGGTTTCGGCGTAGCCGGGGACCCAGTCGTTCATCAGTTTCATGAAGGGCACTTCGGCGTCGAGCTGGGCGCAGATGCCGACCGAGCCGCCCAGGACCCGGAAGATCATCACGTGTTCGGCCGGAAGTTGCAGGGAGCGGGCCGTTTTCATCATCTCGGCATTGGAGATGTCGGTGGCCTTGCCCGCGACGCGCTGCATCCAGCGGCGGGTGAAATGGAAGGTCTCGGTCTTGATCGGGTCGGTGAAGGGGCGGAGATAGTCCTGAATCTCCTGGATGCTCACCGTCTTTCCGGGAATGACCCAGCCATGGTCGTGCAGCAGCGCCACCAGCTCGTCGAAGCGCTCCTCGACCTCCAGCGCCACCAGTTCACCCAGGACCTTGGGGAAGCCGTTGGGCAGCGGCGCGCAGGCGCCGTAATCGATGACCGCGAGCCGCCCGTCCTCGAGCACCATGAAGTTGCCCGGATGCGGATCGGCGTGCAGCAGTCCCGCGATGGCCGGTGAGCTGAAATGGAATTCGCCCATCAGCGCCGCCACCCGATTGCGCAGCTCGACCGTCCCCTCCGGATCGGCCATGCCCTGCTGGATGATTCGCGAGACCGGGGTGGCGTTGTCGAGCCACTCGGTGACGATCACCTTCGGCGCGCTGGCCACCACCTTCGGCACCAGGAAGCGCGGGTGCCCGTGGAACGCCTTGGCGAACTGGCGCTGGTGCCCGCCCTCGATCCGGTAGTCCAGCTCCTCCTCGGTGCGTTCGCTGATCTCGGCGAGGATCGGCTTGATCTCCGCGCCGGGGATCAGCGCGCTCATCATGCCCGCCATCCGATTGAGTGTCTTGAGATCGGCGCGCAGCGCTTCGTCGGCGCCCGGGTACTGCACCTTCACCGCGACGGTCCGGCCGTCGGACCAGATCGCCTTGTGCACCTGGCCGATGCTGGCCGAGGCGGTGGGCTGGTCGTCGAATTCCCGGAACCGTTGCCGCCAACCGGTTCCCAGCTGCTGGTCGAGCTGCCGGTGCACGGCCGCGACCGGCATGGGCGGCGCGGCGGCCTGCAGTTTGGTGAGCGCCTCGCGGTAGTGCTCGCCGAACTCCTCGGGGACGGCGGCCTCCATCACCGACAGTGCCTGTCCGAACTTCATGGCCCCGCCCTTGAGCTCCCCGAGCACGGCGAACAGCTGTTCGGCGGCCTTCTGATTGAGCTCGGCGTTGATCTCCTGCTTGTCTCCCCCGGCAAGTTTGCGGCCGAATCCGACGGCCGCCCGCCCTGCGATGCCGAGCGGAATCTTGGCCAGCTTGGCATTGCGGGAAGAGCGCTTGCTCACAATCTCTGACACGTTCCCATCATGCCGATGTCCCAGACGGTCCGCCATGGGATTCGCGTGTTCTGCCGGGTGACGAGGGGGAGTGGTTTCCATCACACCACCGCGTCCGCGCCGCAACCGCAGTCGGGATGCGGCGTCCAGGCCCGCCGATCCAGCCGCGGGATGTCCGGGTCCCACTCCAGGGTGGCGTTCAAACTCGCGGGTGGCCGCTCCGCGCGGCCGCGGGCGACGGTCTCGATCTCGCGCAGCGCCAGCGCCGCGGTGAGCGTGGCCACCGCCGGGGAGGCGCACCCGACCCGGCCCAGCAGCTGCGCGGACAGGTGCGGCCAGGCCGGTTCGGCCGCCGTGCGGTACAGGTCCGCACAACGCAGGCACGCGGTTTCGCCCGGCAGCACCAGCGGGCCGACGATCCCGGCCCCGTCGCGGATCCGCACCTGCAGGTGCGGGACGCGCGCCCGCATGAGGTCGGCGACCAGCGCCGGATCGGGCACCAGCGTGTCGGACAGCACCAGCAGATCCGGCCGCTCCGGCCACGGCCCGCCGCTGCCCGGCGCGCCCGGACGCCCATGAGAGTGCTTGGCCCGCAGTCCGATCCGGTGCAGCCCATCGAGCAACGCGTCCGCCAAGGGCCCACGCCCATGCACCCGCACCGCCCGCAGCCGGCTCCGAGGTTCCGCCGCCGCCAGCAAACCGGCATCCGCCAGCTCCCCGAGCAGCGTCCGCGTGTCCTCGACCTCGAACCCCAATTCCCGCGCCTGCCGGAGGATCTCCGACTCGGTCCGCGACCCGTCGAGCAGCCGAACCAGCGCAGGCCCCGATTCGACCGGACCAGGCGGTCGCACGATGACCGCACGCTCCGGACTCCACCCGAGCTGCACCGTGCCGTTCGGCCGCACCAGCACCGCGATTCGCGGATGCAACATCGGTCCGCGGGTATAGGGGGTCGCCCCGCGCGTCGCGGTTGGGGCGGGGGCTGTTGCTGGTGGGGATGTCATTGCCGTCATAGCGTCAGTCTGCGGGTCCCCGGAAATGCGGAAGCCCGCGAAAACGCTTGTTGATCAGCGCTTTCGCGGGTTATCCACAACTCTTATTTCGCGTCTTCCCCGTCCGAGGTTCCGGCCTCGGCGTCGCCGCCCCGGGCCTCCTTCTCGGCCCGCTCGCGCGCCTCGGTCTCGGCCAGCTGCGCCAGCGGATCGTCGAACACCGTCGAGCCGCCGCCCAGCACCGAGTCGATGAAGCCCGCGGGGGAGTCCAGATCGGAGGAGTCGGGCAGCAGGTCCGGGTGTGCCCAGACGCCGTCGCGCTTCTCCAGGCCGGTGTCGTCGGTCAGTCGCCGCCACAGCGCGGCGGCCTCGCGCACCTTGCGCGGCCGCAGTTCCAGACCGACGAGGGTCGCGAAGGTCTGCTCGGCGGGGCCGCCGGTCGCGCGGCGGCGGCGCAGCGTCTCGGCCAGCGCGCCCGCGCCGGGCAGCCGGTCGCCCACGGCGTCGCTCACCACGGTCTCCACCCAGCCTTCGATCAGGGCGAGCAGGGTTTCCAGCCGTTCCAGCGCGGCCTTCTGCTCGGGCGTGGTCTGCGGTTCGAAAGTCCCTTGGGACAGCAGCTCTTCCAGCTTGGACGGATCCTGCGCCAGGGTCATCGGGTCCAGGCCCGCCGCGGCCTGCTCGATGGCCGAGAAGTCCATCTTGATGCCGCGCGCGTAGTCCTCGACCGCGCCCAGCACCTGCTGGCGCAGCCACGGCACGTGCGCGAACAGCCGCTGGTGGGCGGCCTCGCGGGCGGACAGATAGACCAGGATCTCGCTTTCGGGCTGCTCGAGCCCGGCGCTGAATTCGGAAATGGCGGTGGGCAGCAGCGCGGCGGTGCCGGCGGGACCCAGCGGCAGGCCGATGTCGGTGGAGGTCAGCACCTCCTTGGCGAGCTGGCCCAGGGCCTGGCCCAGCTGCGAACCGAAAGCGAGCCCGCCCATCTGGCCCAGCATGCCCATCATCGGCCCGGCGAATTCGCGGGCCTCGGCCGGCAGCGTCGCGGTCCACATGCCCGAAACCTGTTCGGCCACCGGGTCGCAGAGCCGCTTCCAGGTGGGCAGCGTCTCCTCGATCCAGTCGTTGGCGGTCCAGGCGACGGTCTTGCTCGCGCCGGCGGGGAAGGTGGTGGCCGCGTCGAGCCACAGTTCCGCCAGGTGCGAGGCGTCGGTCACGGCCTTCTGCGCGCCCGCGGAGACCGGCGTGACGTTCGCGCCCAGCTGCTGGCGGGCCAGCCGCTTGGCGATGTCGTAATTGACCGGTCCGGCCTGGGCCGCGCCCGGCTGACCCATGCTGGAAAACATGGCGCCCAGCTGCGAGAGCATCTGGCCGAGTTGCGAGGGATCGAATCCGCCACCGCCCGGACCGGCCATGCCGAATCCGAACGGGTTGTTCGCACCAGAACCGCTGGACTCGTCGCCGGGCTTGCGCTCCGGGTCGTCGTCGCGATTCGAGAATCCGAACGGGAAATCACTCATACCCACTACGGTACTGGAGCCGCGGATCACACGAACCGCCGAGCGGAGCGCGGCAATGGCCTCGATGACCAGTACCCTTGGCCGCGTGAACCGTCGGATATTCACCCTGCTCGCCGCTCTGATCCCGATTCTGGCGCTGGGTATCGTTGGCAGTGTCGTCACGGTGCCGTTCGTGGCGCTCGGACCAGGTCCGACCTTCAATACGCTGGGCGAATTCGACGGCAAACAGGTGGTCGACGTGCAGGGCGCGGAGCTGAAATCCGCTTCCGGCAATCTCAATATGACGACCGTGTCCGTTCGCGATCAGCTGAATATCTTCGACGCGTTCCGGCTGTGGATCGGCGGTGAACACGGATTGGTGCCGCGCGCCGAGGTGTATCCCCCGGGGCAGACACGTGACGATGTAGACAAATCCAATCAGCAGCAGTTCAAGGATTCCGAGGACTCCGCCGAATTGGCGGCGCTCAACTATCTGAAGCTGCCGACCGCGGTCCAGCTCGCGAATGTCTCCGATGACGGCCCCGCCAAGGATGTGCTGCGCAAGGGTGACGAATTGGTGATGGTGGACGGCAAGCACATCGTCACCGCGAAAGACGTTGTCGCCGCGGTCTCCTCGGTCAAGCCCGGCACCGCCATCGGGGTGGTCTTCCGCCGTGACGGCGTCGAGCAGACCGCCGAGATCACCCTGGCCCCGCGCCCCGACGACTCCGGCAAGGGCTACCTGGGCATCACCCCGGACGAGATCTCCAAGGGCCCGATCAAGGTGGCGTTCAACCTCGGCGAGATCGGCGGCCCCTCGGCCGGACTCATGTTCACCCTCGCCCTGATCGACAAGCTCACCCCCGGCGACCTGTCCGGCGGCAAGTTCGTGGCGGGCACCGGCACCATCGATCCGGACGGCAAGGTCGGCCCGATCGGCGGCATCCAGTACAAGATGATCGCCGCGCGCGAGAAGGGCGCCGAGACCTTCCTGGTCCCGGCCGCCAACTGCAACGAGGCCGCGCAACGCACGCCCGCGGGCCTGCGCCTGGTGAAGGTCGAGAACCTGTCCGGCGCGGTCCAGGCTCTCGACGACATCAATGCGGGCAAGGACGCGCCGACCTGCGGCTGACCCTCGCCCGGCGCGGGGTCAGAACTCGTCGGGGTCGTTCTCGAGGGTGTGCCGCAGCGCCTCGACCAGATTCGGGGCGAGGTTCGGGGCGGTGCGCAGGTCGAGGTCGCCGAACGGGTCCTCTTCCTCCTCGCTGGGCCGCACCTGCAGCAGCGACAGCGAGGTGCCGTCGCGCAGCACGCCGACGAACAGCCGGGCGTCGCGGCGTTCGGCGTGGGTGAGCGCCGCCTGGCGACCGGCCTGATCGGCGGCGTCCCGGTCGGCGAGCAGCGGCGCGATGGCGTCGTCGAGCGACTGCTCGGCGGTCGGCGGCAGCACCACGATCTGCTGCACCAGCACACAGCCCTCGACCGAGGCCGGCCAGCTGGTGGTGCCCAGGAATTCGTCGAGTGCCATGGCGTCGGCCTCCCCGGCGATGTCCTCCGGGAACGGCTCCTGCGCGATGGGAGTCAGCGCGTCCTTCTCGTCGAGCTGATCGAGCAGCGCGGGCTCGGCGGCGACCAGGTCCGCGGTCGGGACCAGCGCGAACATCTGCGGCGGTCGATCCCAGCCTTCACCGTCGGCATACTCCGCGACTTCCCGAATGCACCGGTACAGGGCCGACGCCGCCCACTGCTCTGGATTCACCCGGTCATCCTCGCATCTCGTGAATACCTGTCCGACGCGGCAGGTGTTGGGCCGCGCGGCGGGCGTTTTACGTAGAGTGGGGCGCGAACGGTCCCCTGGGACCAGCTCGCATCATCGGACTGCGACGTTCGGCGCCGGTTTCCCGGCTCGGACGTCGCCGGACCCTGGGAGAGTGGCATCGTGGGCATGCGCCCCCCGACCGGCTTACCTTCGCTGTCGCGACGCAGCCGCATTCTGCTCGTCACGGCCCTGGTGCTGGCCGCGCTGTTACTGGTCGGGCCCCGGCTGACCGACGCCTATACCAACTGGTTGTGGTTCGGGGAGGTGGGGTTCCGCAACGTCTACCACACCGTGCTCCTCACCCGGGTGCTGCTGTTCCTGGTGGTCGCGGTGGTCGTGGCGGCGATCATCTGGCTGGCGCTGCTGCTGGCCTACCGCACCCGGCCAGTGTTCGTGCCGGTGAGCGGTCCCGGCGATCCGATCGCCCGCTACCGCACCACGGTGATGAGCCGGCTGCGTCTGTTCGGCCTGGGCATCCCGGTGCTCATCGGCGTGCTGTCGGGTCTGGTGGCGCAGTCGAACTGGGTGACGGTGCAGCTGTTCCTGCACGGCGGCCAGTTCGGGGTGCAGGACCCGCAGTTCCATCTCGACGTCGGCTTCTACGCCTTCGACCTGCCGTTCTACCGGATGGTGCTGAACTGGCTGTTCGTGGCGGTGGTGATCGCGTTCTTCGCGAACCTGGTGGCGCACTACGTCTTCGGCGGGCTGCGGCTGTCGGGGCGGGAGGGCACGCTGAGCAACTCCGCGCGGGTGCAGCTGGCGATCCTGGCCGGAATCTTCGTGGCGCTCAAGGCGGTCGCCTACTGGTTCGACCGGTACGCGCTGCTGTCGAGCACCCGCAAGGAGCCGACCTTCACCGGCGGTTCCTACACCGACATCAACGCGGTGCTGCCCGCCAAGCTGATCCTGCTGTCCATCGCGGTCATCTGCGCCATCGCCTTCTTCGCCGGAGTCGTGCTGCGCGACTTGCGCATTCCGGCCATGGCGGCGGCGCTGCTGGTGCTGTCCTCGGTGCTGGTGGGCGCGGTGTGGCCGCTGCTGGTGGAGCAGTTCTCGGTGCGCCCGAACGCGGCCACCAAGGAGCGCACCTATATCGAGCGCAATATCGCGGCCACCCGCGCCGCGTACGGGCTCACCCCGGACAAGGTCGAATACGTCAACTACAAGGGCGTGGCGACCAATGAGCAGGTCTCCTCGCCCGCGGACCAGCAGACCATCAAGAACATCCGCCTGCTGGACCCGAACCTGCTGACCCAGACGTTCATTCAGCGCAACCAGCAGCTGCAGAACTTCTACGGCTTCCCGGACCCGCTCGACATCGACCGCTACACCGTCAACGGTGAACTGAGCGACTACGTGGTGGCGGCGCGCGAACTCCAGCCGCAGAACCTGTCGGAGAACCAGACCAACTGGCTCAACAAGCACACCGTGTACACGCACGGCAACGGCTTCGTGGCCTCGCCCGCCAACAAGGTGAACGCGGCCCCGCCCAAGGAATCCCAGCAGGCCGGGCAGAGCGCGGGCAATGACTCCAACGGCGGCTACGGCTATCCCGTGTTCACCGTGGGCGACCTGTCCACGGTCAGCGACCTGATCACCAAGAAGGCCGGGCTCAAGGAGGCCATTCCGGTCGATCAGCCGCGCATCTACTACGGCGAGCTGATCTCCAAGACCGACGCCGACTACGCCATCGTCGGCGCGAACGGCCAGACCGCGCGTGAATACGACACCCCCACCGACCAGTTCACCTACGACGGCGCCGGTGGCGTGAAGATCGGCAACTGGTTCAACCGGCTGGCCTTCGCGGCCAAGTACGCCGAGCGCAACATCCTGTTCTCGGGCGCCATCGGGTCGGACTCGAAGATCATCTTCAACCGCAGTCCGCGCGAGCGCGTCACCAAGGTGGCGCCGTGGCTGACCGCCGACGGCGATGCGTACCCGGCCGTGGTGAAGGGCCGCATCGTCTGGATCGTGGACGCCTACACCAGCCTCGACAACTACCCGTACGCGCAGAAGACTCCGCTCGACGGCGCGGTCGAGGACAGCATCGACCAGGCCACGGGGCGTCTACTACCGCGCAAGGAAGTCTCCTACATCCGCAACTCGGTGAAGGCGACGGTGGACGCCTACGACGGGACCGTCAGCCTGTACGAGGTGGACAAGACCGATCCGGTGCTCAAGGCCTGGATGGGCGTGTTCCCGAACTCGGTGAAGCCGGAGAGCGAGATCTCCGACGAGCTGCGTTCGCACTTCCGGTATCCCGAGGACCTGTTCAAGGTGCAGCGCGAGATGCTGGCCAAGTACCACGTCGACGATCCGGTGGAGTTCTTCAATGGCAACGCCTTCTGGTCGGTGCCCAATGATCCGACCCAGGAGGGCGCGGCCAGCAGCGCCCATCAGCCGCCGTACTACGTGCTGCTCGGCGATCCGAAAACCGGTAAGCCGCAGTTCAATCTGACCAGCGCCATCGTGGGCTACAAGCGGAACTACATGTCCGCCTACCTGCAGGCGAATTCGGATCCGGCGAACTACGGCAAGCTGACGGTGCTCCGATTGCCCGCGGATTCACAGACCGCGGGCCCGGGCCAGACGCAGACGTCCATGACGACGGCCGATCAAGTGTCGCGGGACCGGAACCTGTTGACGGGCGGCAATGTCAACAAGATCAAGTACGGCAACCTGTTGACCTTGCCGGTCGGTGACGGCGGCATCCTCTACGTCGAACCCTGGTATCTGGAACGCAATACCGGCGGTCCGAACGCACCGTCCTTCCCGCAGCTGGTGAAGGTCCTGGCCAGCTACCGCGACAAGGTCGGCTACGGTGCGACGGTCAAGGAAGCCCTCGACCAGGTCCTGCCGGCCGCCGGCAATGCCGCGACCGACCAACCGGGACAAGCGGCCACGCCGCCCACCCAGGGCGCGACGCCGCCGGCCAATCCGCCTCCGCCGACCGGATCCACCGGTAAGGACGCGGCGGTGAAGCAGCTCGACGACGCGCTGCGGCAGGTGCAGGACGCGCAGAAGTCGGGCGATCTGGGCGCGCTGGGCAAGGCGCTCGAGCAGTTGCAGACCGCGGTGAACAACTACCAGAAGGCCGGTAGCTGATCCGTTGACGTGAGAGGCGCTGTCATCCGTTGGATGACAGCGCCTTTCGCTTTTCGCGACACGGAAATTACTGTCGCACAATAAGAATTATTGCCTCGAAATAGCGAAAGGTGCCGCGTCGCCATTGACGCAGCA
Organism: Nocardia sp. NPDC005746; assembly: GCF_040630785.1. Classification (NCBI taxonomy): domain Bacteria; kingdom Bacillati; phylum Actinomycetota; class Actinomycetes; order Mycobacteriales; family Nocardiaceae; genus Nocardia; species Nocardia sp. NPDC005746. The sequence continues at coordinate 89,539 of NZ_JBEXYE010000021.1, read as the reverse complement.
CCTTTCCATATCTTCCGGAAAAGGAAGGAGATTCGGGCTATTTGCCCCAGGTCTCGATGAGGCCGGCGTTCGAGGCGAGGATCTGGTTGTACTGATCCTGCACGCCCAGCTGCTCGGCGACGGTGTTGGCGACGCCCTTGGCCTGGTCGATCAGGGCCTGGCGGTCGGTGGGGGCCGCGGGGGCGACGGGCGCGGGGGCGGCGGGCTCCGGGGCGGGCTCGGGCTCGGAGATGCCCGTGCGCAGGTACTGGCCGCAGACCGGCCAGGCGCCGACGCCCTGGGAGGCGAGCACGTTCTCGGCCACCCGGATCTGCTCGGCCTTGCTGGCGTTGGCGGCGTTGCCGGAACCACCGTTGGCGGCCCAGGTGCTCTGCGAGAACTGCAGGCCGCCGTAGTAGCCGTTGCCGGTGTTGATGCCCCAGTTGCCGCCGCTCTCGCACTGGGCGACGCCGTCCCAGTCGTGGGCCGGAGCGGCGGAGGCGGTCGCGGTGAAGCCGAACGGGACGGCAACAAGTGCGCCGGTGACGGCGGCGAGGCCGAGGGCGCGGGTGTTGATCTTCCGGTTCTGTTTCATGTGTTTTTCCCTCCCTGTGCCGACCGGCCCGGCGCGGATGCTCCGCCGTGTCCCTGTCCCCAGGAGTCGGGGTGCTCGACCGCGGGACAGGGTTTCCGGAGTGCAGCGGTTCGAGTCGGAGCCCATCGCAGGTTTGGTCCGGGCCGCGACTGACGATAACGAGGAAATCTCGGTAGATCACGTCTTGATAACGTCAGAATTGCATGAAGCGAATGACTGAAAAATCGGCATTGATGCAGGTTGGCTATGCTGTAAATGCCAAGCCGGAACGGTCTGTTATCTCACCGTGATGTGACTCGAATCACCGATAATTTGTGACACCGGTCACGTTTCTGGCGCATGCCGGCGGCCATACGCGTGCGCGAGGCTCTCAAATGGGAGATTTTCACTTCGATTGCTCCGCTTATGGGCAACCGTCCGGTCCGATTCGCTCCGCGACCTTCGCCCAGCGGGCCCGAATCGCCCTCGAAATCCCGCCTGACCAGTCGATTTGGTGCATCTGCTCGGCCGTGTGTAATGTTGTGTTCACCGACGCGGGGTGGAGCAGCTCGGTAGCTCGCTGGGCTCATAACCCAGAGGTCGCAGGTTCAAATCCTGTCCCCGCTACTACGAAAAGGCCCGGAACCATCAGGTTCCGGGCCTTTCTCGCGTCTACGGACGAGTACGCGCCAACTGTTCGCCAGGAACCGGAGGTTGGCGTCGCCCGCCCAGATCGCATCCTTGGTCTCGAAGCTGCGCGCCGCGCCCAGCACGGGTCGATGTCGCGCTTGATCTACTCCGAGAATCGGCTCGAACGTAGCCCGCCGTTGACCTTGAATGCCTACCGTGGCGCACGTCGGCCCCCTCTGCGGGGGCGCAGACCCCTCGGCATTGCCCTTGGGCCTTCGTGGCATTCCCCGCGCGCGGTCGACCTCGGCGTACACCGCCTGCAGTGCGGGATTCGGGAGCATCACGATGATGCGACCGTTCGATCATCAGAAAGGTTCAGCAATGTTCGCAATGACCAGGCAAACGGTGGCTCGGGCCATCCTCGCCGGTGCTATTGCGGTGGCTCCGGTCACCGCCGTGACCGTCCCGACCCAGGCCGATGTGGTCACCAACTACGCCCCCACCCCTGTCGATCAGCACTCGGACCAGGTCAGGGACAGCAAGCACTTCTTGTTCCCTCCGGGCTGGGGAATCCCTCCGGGTTGGTACAAGCATCTACTGCCGTTCGAGTTCTTCGATTGGTTCGATTGGGACTGACGGAGCGTCCAATGGGGTGAGCGCCCCGCCGGCGGTGAGGACCTGGTCGAGGGTGATCGGTGCGTCGCCGCGTCGATCAGGGCTGCTTCCGGCGATCCTCGAGCGCATCGAGGATCAGGTCTAGGCCGTAGGCGAATTCGCCGGTGTGGTCGTAGTCCGTCCCGAGGGCGTGGTCGACGATCATTTCCCGCAGGTACGGCAATTGATCGGGCGGCAGGCGTTCGAGGATCCCGCCCGCGACATCGTCGACGTCGGCGGGCGTCGTCGCCGGCAGGTTCGCTTCTTGGAGAACGTATCCGCTGGTGTAGCTGTCGATGAGCGAAACCGCGTGCGCGGCGAGCGGTAGCGGGAAGCCCGCTGCGCGGAGTACGCCGAGCACCGCGTCGTGGCTGCGGAGCGTGGCCGGTCCCGGGTTGCGCCGGGAGTCCATGAGTCCGAGCGCCCAGCTGTGCCGCGAGAGAACCTCTCGGGCGGACCGGGCGCGCACGCGAATCGCGTCACGCCAGTCCCCGCCTCCGGGGGCGGGGAGTTCGATCGCAGCGAACACCGCGTCGACCACGCCGTCCAGGAGTCCGTCCTTGTTGGGCACGTGGTGGTACAGCGACATCGCCTCCACGCCCAGCTCCTGAGCCACCCGCCGCATCGTGATCGCTTCCGCGCCACCGCGATCCGCGACTCGGATGGCGGCTTCCAGCACGCGTTCCCTGCTCAGTGGTTGCGATGGTCGCGACACAGCGGCTCCCTGGACGAGATGTTGACAGGCTTACGATCGTAAGTCACCCTTACGCATGTAAGGGTGACTTACAACTGTAAGACACCGCGGTCATGCGCACTACCGTCAGAAGGAGATGCACCATGCCGATGCCGAGATGGTGGGGGCACGTGAACAAGCGGGTGTTCAACCCGCGCGCGATCGCGAGCGGGAAGTGGCCAGTGCTGACACACGTCGGCCGCGTCTCCGGCGCGACGTATCGCACCCCGATGGACGCCTACCCGGTCGACGGCGGCTACCTGTTCGTCCCCGTGTACGGATCGCGCTCGGATTGGGTGCGCAATGTCCTCGCGGCAGGCGGGGCCAGCCTCCGGATCGACGGGAAGGACGTGGAACTCACCGCACCGCGCCTGGTCGGAGCGGGCGAGGCGATCCAGGCCTTCCTCAACGAGGCGGTGCGTCCACCGAAATTGCTCCGCATCACCGAGTTCCTCCGCATGAACCTGGTCACGGACTGATCGTCCGCAGGTTCGACCCTGTCCCGCTACCTCCTCACAGCGCCGCTGCGATCAGGTTCGCGAACGCTTGTCCGCCTTGGGCATTGGGATGGAACGGCGCGGCCGGGGAGGCGGGCAGCAGCGGCTCGATCCACCGGTCCTGTGGGGCGGCGCACGAGTCGTGTCCGAAGCTCGCTCGACGCAGATCGACGAAGGTCGCGTTGTGCGTGGCGGCCTGTTCGGCGATGCGGTCACCGAGACGGTCGATGGTGGTCTGCAGGTAGTCGGCGTCGCGGGCTGTGATCGGGGCCGCGAGTTCCGGGCATCCGCCGGGGCGCAGGTATTGGCCGTAGCTGGTGATCACGACACGCGCGCGGGGTGCGCGGCGGGTGATCTCGTCGAGGGTGGCGCCGATGGTCGAGGCGGCGGCGTCCACCTTGTCCGCGAGTTGATCGACGCCGCCGCCGGTGAAGCGGTCCACGCAGGCGCGGGCGGCGTTGTCCGGCGCCGGGCTCAAGCAGCCGAGCAGGTCCTGGAACAGTCCGGCGTCGTTCGCTCCGATGGTGAGGGTGACCAGGTCGGTGCTCACGCTCAGGGCGTCGTACTGCGGTGTCGTGCCGCGTCCCCATCCGGGGCCGGCTTTGTCGAAGTCCTGGGCTTTGGCTCCGGAGCAGGTCGCGTTCCGGAAGTTCCGGATGCCCAGGGTGGCGGCCAGTCGTGCCGGATACCCGTTGTCGACCGACCGCAGGCAGCTCGCCGAGTCGCCGCCCTGTGCCGGTACCAGAGGTCCGGCCGCGAACGAGTCGCCCAGGGCGACGTACTCCCCATAACTGTGCGGGCTCGTGTCGGCTGCTGCCGGCGTGGTGAGCATCGTCGCGAAAGCCGCCGCGGCTGCGAGGCTGGTCAGTGCGGAACGCATATGTCCTCATCTCGATCGAGGCTGAAATCTGTGCGAATGTACAGGTTATTCGAATCTGTGCGTTTGTACAGGATTCTTTGGTGATTCGCTGCGCCGCTGGGGGTTTCGGGGAGCTACTAGGGTTCCGCCCCGACGCGTCGCTGCAGCAGCCGGTCGGCCGCGTCGCGTTCGGGCCCGGCGAGATGCGACAGCGTCAGCGCGCGCAATGCCTGATGCAGGGAATCGGCTTCCACCGCCCGGGTGCGCGGACGGCCGAGGCGATGCAGCAGGAAACCGTCGATCATGGCCACGATCTGCCCCGCCGCTTCTTCGGGGTCGACGGCCCCGCAGGCGCGCAGCACCCGGGCGGCGAGGGCTTCGAACTGTTCGAGCGCCTCGGTGACGGGACCCTCGAGCTCCGGTCGCCGCCCGGCGTCCAGGTACAGCTGGAACTGCGCGATCACCGCGGTGCGGGATCGAGCCGCGGTGACCGCGATGAGCCGCAGCAGCTCGTCGAGGGTGGGACGGTCGGCGAGGGCGTTCTCGAACATCGGCCCGAATTCGGCGATGCGGTCCCGGACCTGCAGCGCGAGCGCCTCGTCGATCAGATCCTGGACGGAGGCGAAGAAGTATCCGGTCGTCGCGCCGGGCAACTCGGCGCGGGCGGCCACCTTGCGATGGGTCACCGCCGCGGGTCCCTGCTCGGCGATCAACTCCAGCGCCGCGCGGACCAGCGCCTCGCGCCTCAGCCGGCTGCGTTCCTGTCGGGGTTGCTCGCGCGCGGGACCGCCCATGCCTCCCAAACCCTGTTCGGCGCACGGACATCCGGCATCCTGTGCGAATGCCCAGATTCTAGCCGCCGAGCTGCGGCCGGCGAATTCTCCGACCGCGAATGGGGAACCGGCAGGGGCGCACCGCCCTGAACCAGGGCGCTGACCGGGCGAAATGTTTTCACAAGCAAAACCTGTGGATCCATCCGAAATCAGCGTTTCACAGTGAAAAGACATCGTCTTACAGTTCTGCCGATGAGTCGGCCGCACCCGGATCGACGTTCTAATCAACCGCATTGCGTCCGAAGGAATTCAATGACACACCGAGCAACTCGGCACGGCATCGCCGTCGGCACCGCGACCGCCGCGGCGGCCTTGGCTCTGCTGAGTACCGGCGTGGCGCACGCCGCACCCGACTCCGTCACGTGGACCGACCGCGTCGCGAGCGTCACCCGCACCGTCAGCGACGCCACCCCGAAGGCCGGCGACACCATCACCGTCACCACCAAGTTCGAGCGCAGCACCAGCCCTGACCTCCAGCTCAACTGGGTCAAGGACTTCCACGACGCGTGCCTGACCTACGTCAGCGACTCGGCCAAGCTCGACGACGGTACCGGTGCGAAGGGTGTCGAGCCGTATCTCGAGATCAGGCCCGGATTCATCGCGGGAGATTTCATGTCCACCAGCTATCGCGTATTCGTCAAGGCCGCTGCCCCGGTCACCTTCACTGCCCAGTACACGGTCGGCGCGAGCTGCACCCGCGGCACCCCCCTCTCGAGCGGCACGTCCTATATGGGTTCGCTCGGCAAGGGCGATTACAACAGCTACGGCCCGTTCATCACTGTCGCCAAGGACGGCGACGGGGGTGGCGTCTCCACCGGCAGCCTCGGTTCGCTGCTCGGGACCGGGTCCAGCAAGTAGCACCCGGTGATCGACCTTCGGATGAGGAACTCGAATGACGTTGACTGAAAGCCGTTTTCGGCGACGGCCGGGGTGGGAGGCGCTGTCGGCATTCACCCTGGTCTCCGCGATGCTGCTGGCCCTGGGGATGTATTTCGCGCCTACCAGCGAAGCTTGGCCATGCCTTTTCACCGGATCTGCCGGGTGTGGAGGCTCAGGCTCGGGGGGATCGGATCTGAAAGGCCCGCTCAGCACCCGTGGGCGCTATATCGTCGACGCGAACGGCAACCGGGTCAAGCTGCAATCCGGTAACTGGCACGGCTCCAGTGGAACCTGGAACGGCAGCGGCGACGACGAGGATCCGGCCAACAACTCGGGTGGCGAGGTCGGGCATCGCGCGCCGCTCGGCTTGGAGCGCGTCTCGATGGACAAGCTGGTCAAGGACTTCAAGGCGCTGGGGCTGAACAGCGTCCGGCTGCCGTTCTCGAACGAGATGATCACCGACGACCGGCCGGTGCGGGGCCTGACCGCCAATCCCTCGCTCAACGGGCTGAAGCCGCTCGAGGTGTACGACCGGGCTGTGCAGGCGTTGACCGATGCCGGGCTCGGCGTCATCCTCAACAACCACACCACCACCACGAAGTGGTGCTGTTCGAACGACGGCAACGAATTCTGGAATTCGGGCCAGTCCACCGGCAAATGGGTGGATGACTGGGCGTTCATGGCCGCCCGGTACAAGGGCAACCCGGGCGTCATCGGCGCGGACCTGCGCAACGAGATCCGGCGGACCACCTGGAATGACCCCAACGTGGGTTGGGGCGACGACCAGGACTGGGAGGCGGCCTCCCGTCAGGCCGGTGATCGAATCCTGACCACCGCCAACCCGAATCTGCTCATCATGATCGAGGGCCTGAACTGGCAGGGAATTCCCTCCGACCTGTTCCCGCACCAACGCCCCATGCTGAAGCCGCAGGTCTGGCTGAGCTCGACGCTCACTCGCTCGCACAAGGTCGTGTACAGCGCGCACTTCTACGGCTACATCGGCCCGAACCACACCGGCGCGACCGGCTTGGGCGAAACCCACGACACTCGCTTCCGCGAAATGTCCCGCGATGACCTGTTCCGGTCGATGGACGAGCTGGCCGGATACGTGGCGACCACGCCCGACAAGCACTTCACCGCACCGGTGTGGGTCAGTGAATTCGGCGTCGGAACTCAGGCCACCGACCAGGACAAAGCCTGGTTCGCGAACATGGTCGACTACCTGATCAGCCGCGACCTGGACTGGGCCTACTGGCCGATGGTCGGGTACCAGACCCCGGATCAAGGCGACAACTGGGGATTGCTGCGTTACGCCGCCGACGGCAACCTGAGCAGCGTCACCTCCAACGGCGGTGACTGGCGCGGTGGGTACTTCCGTCGACTGGTGGGCGAGAAGGGCAAGTCCGGGCAGGTCACGCCGATGCGCACCTGGTCGATGCTCTACGGCACCAACTCCGACCACAACGCGTCGCTGCGGGCGGGCAACGATTGGGATTCCGGCGCAACGAAAATGGTGTGCCCCGATGACCAGCGCCTGATCGGGATCAGCGCGACGGGCAGGCGAGGTCTGTGCACCGACTCGAACGAGGGCGACCTGTGGAAGCCCGGCACGCTCGCGAACAAGGTGAACGAGGAGCGGGTGGACACCGACTGGGCCAACGGCTTCACCAAGTACCAGTGCCAGAACGGGCAGTTCATGATCGGTTACAGCCTGAACGGCGGCGGCATGTCGGCCATCCTGTGCGCCCCCGGCCGCATCCCCCTCGCCGGCGCGGGTCGCACCGTGTGGGACGACAAGGGCGACAACCGCCCGGCCTCCGGCGAAGGCGGAGACTACGCCAAGGATCACTACAAGGGCCAGTGCAATTCCGACGAGTATGCCGCGGGCATCGGCTTCTCTTGGGCCAACGCTCGAGGCGGTCACCCGGACGCTCTCTACTGCCGCAAGCTCAAGTAGGCGCGCTTCCTGAGTAATTCGAGCCGCACCCGGCCACCGGGTGCGGCTCGATCCGTGTCAGGGTGAGGGGGCCGTGTCCGATGCCGGGACTTGTTGGATCCCACGGGGTTCAGGTCCGGCCGGGCGCGCTCGGATCGTCGCCGGATGGGCTAGCCCGTCGCGGTCGACCGGATCTGCTACGCCTGCTGACGAATTGAGCTGCTCTTGTGTCGGCCACCCGGAGACCAGGTCGCCGCCAGTGCCGCTGTCGTGGGGCGGCGTTGGGCCGCGGCCTGGATCACGCCACCGGCTGTGGCAACCGGCCTACGCGAGCGGTCACCCCGCGATGTTGGGATGCACCTCGACGCCCACGTGCTCGAAGCTGGGAACCAGACACGAAAGCGGCCCGGAACCGTGTGGTTCCGGGCCGCTCTGCGTTCAGCCGGCTGGTCGTGGCTACTGGCTGGACCCGGTGCCGCCGAGCAGGGAGCCGAGGCTGCCGAGAATGCCGTCCGCGCTACCTGTACCGCCGGTGCCTCCCGTTCCGCCCGAGGACGCGACAGTGACGCTCGCGGTCGCCTGGGAGCCGGACGTGCCGTTCGAACCGGAGTATTCGGCGGTAACGGTGTGCTGGCCCGCGGTGGCGGGGGTCCACTGGACGGTCGCCTTGCCGGTGCTGTCGACCTGGGGGGTGCCGATGACGGTGCTGCCGTCCTTGAACGTGACCGAGCCTCCGGCCTGGGCCGGGGCGACGGTCGCGGTCAGGGTGATGGCCTTGCCGGCCACCGCGCCGGTCACCGGAGCCAGCGTGGTGGTGGATGTGGCCGTGGCCTTGGTAACGGTGATCGAAGGTCCCTTGTCGGTGAAGGTGGCCTTCCCAGCGCTCGACAGGTACTCCATGCCGCTTGCGAGCGCCACGTCCTCCGCACAGTCGGTGCCGACCGTGTACTGGGCGCTGAACGTGGGCGATGAGACGTTGCCCGGCTTCGCGATCACCTGGTAGGTGGTGGCGGTGAAATCACCCGCGATGAAGGTGGACTGGATCTCCAGGTGGGGCTCCACAGGATGGTCGCCGCTGCTATCGGTCACCTTCGCCGAATTCGCGACATAGGTCAGGCAGGCGTCGTGGAAGTCCTTGAACCAGTTGATCTTCTCCTCGGAACCGGACCGCTCGATCTTGGTGCTGACGGTGATCTTCTCGCCCGCCTTCGGAGTCGAATTGCTCACCGTCCGGGTGTAATGGCTGGAGCCGTTGTCCCAGCTGATCGTCGCGGGGGCCGCGCCGGCAGCGGCGGAACCCAGCAGCGTCATCGCACCGAGGGCGACGGTGGCGGCCGCGCCGACGGCGGCGCGGGCGGATGCGTGTGTCATCGAGATGTCCTTTGTCATTGACGGGATTTCGGAACTCCGTCCGATGCGTCGAGCACCGCCGGCCGATTCGGCTGTGGGAGAAGAACCGGCGGCCGGCGGTGCTCGACAGGCCCCCGCTGCGGAGGGGCCGTATGCGAGCCGGGATCTATCGGCTCGCACGTTCTTTCGCGGTGTCGGGTCTCGCCTAGGACCCGGCGGAACCGGTGAGGGCCGCCAGACCCGGGAGACGCGACGACCCCGAGTTGCTGTTGCCGGACCCGGAGTTGCCGCCCGGAGTGCCGCCGGGGTTGCCACCCGGGTTCCCGGCCGTCACCGTGGTCCTGGTCAGGGTCGGCGCGGAACCGGGATAGCACTTCACGGGCACGTCGACCGCGCCGAGGATGGTGCCCGAATCCACCGATGCGGTGAAGGTGAGACCCGGATCGTCGAAGCTGGTGCCCGCGAGAGTGCTGGTGATGGTCCCGGCCGCGGACGCGGTGACGTTCACGGTCACCGCGGGCAGGGTGAAACTGGCTCCGGCCGTGGCGGTCCCGGGCGCGTCGAGGGTGATCCGGCCACCCGACTGCCCGACCGTCGCGGCGACCGTGCCGCCGGAGACCGTGCTCGATACATACGTCGAATTCGTGGGAACCGGCATGAACAGCTTGAATCCGCGCAGACTGCGGAGGGCATGGCCGGAGACCGAGTCGGGGACCTCTTGGGCCGCCGGCGTGAGCGTAATCGCCACCGCGTCACCGACGCTCGCGACACTCGGTGCGGCGCCCGATACCCCCAGTGCCATCGGGAAAGTCTGCGCCTCTCCGATCGGGGGCTTGGCTTGGCACTGGAAGTCGATGGTCGTCGGAGCCTGCGAATCCGCCTGGGCGGGGCCGGCAGCGAGACCGAGCGGCAGCAGCGCCAGGGACGTGACGACGGACGCTCGCACGAGGCTGGGCTTCATGGATGTACTCCTCCGGCAAAAACGGCATTGAATGGGAGTGTTCGGGGCTTCGTATTCGCGCCCGAATGCCGTAATTACGCTAGAACACCAAGGGGGACAAGAAAAATCAGAATCTCGGGTCCATTCACAAGGCTGATCTGTCAATCGTTGCCGCGATTGACAAGTCGGACGTGACAATCGGCAACAAGAATTGATTTATCGAGAGATCGCAGGTCAGGTAGTGTTCGGTGTCGGTCCGGAAAGTACGGGAGCGAGCCGATGAGTGCTCTAATTCCAAATCTCCATCTGCATGTGGAATTGGGTCCACTGGTCCTGGACTACCGAGGTCAGGCTGATCAGATCGGCGAAGTGGCCGGCGAACTGGCGGCCGCCGGACTCGCGGCGGTCAGGGTCGATGACCGGGTAACCGCCGAGATGCCGTGGCTGCCGTGCTCTCGGCTGTGGTGTCCGCGAGTCGGCGCGATTGACAGCCTCCGCTTGTGAACGATCCCGAAATCGTGGTTTCACCCGGGTTCCCTTGTGAGCTAACGTTTCTCGTCATCAGCTAGAGAGGAGTTCGCCCGTGGCGCCACCCAGAAAATACCCCGATGCGCTGCGGGCGCACGCCGTCCGGCTGTACCGGGAGTCCGATCCCAAGCCGACCTTCCGCGGGATGGCCGCCGAACTCGGGGTGCATCACGAAGCGCTGCGCCTGTGGATCAGGCAGGCGGAAAGCGAAGCGGGCGTGGGCGAATCGAGTGGCTGCGAGCGCCTAGCGGAGGAGAACAGGCGGCTCCGCAAGCGCATTGCGGACCTGGAACGGCTGATCGCGATCATGCGCGCCACCAGGGTGCCGGTCGCGCCGATCGGCGACCGAATGCGCCTGTAATGACCAATAATTCGTGCTTGTGGGTGGATCGGAAAGAGTGACTTCTCTCTGAATCCGTTCCTGGATAGCGTCTTCGGCTGGAGCTCATCCCACACTGGATCGGGTCTCGAAGTGAGTCGATGGGGTGGCGCCACACAACGGTGCCACCCCATCGACTGCGTTCAGTGAAAGCTGTTGGCCGCACAGGCAATATGCGGTGTCGCCCTCGGCCGTACGCGTCCAACGCGGCATCAATTGATGCGCCGATAGGCAATTCGCTCTCTTGAAGCACGGGAAGAACGCCGGCCGAGAGGGCGAATTGTCCTGCGGTTGTCTGGGTGATCCACGTTCACAGGCGGAACGGCATCGTCCGGTCGGTGAAGTCGGGGCGCTGCAGCGGGTCGACCAGGTCGTGGCGGGTGTCTCGAATATTCGTGGCCACGTCGACGAAGGAGCGCACCAGGGCGCTCTCGCCCGACGCGCGCCAGCCGACCGCGACCTCGCTCGGGGCGGCGCCGGTGATCGGCACCAGCCGGATCCCCGGGAACGGCAGCCAGCGTGCGGCGGCCACCGTGACCACGATGCCGAGGCCCAGGGGCACCTTGTATTGGGATTCCAGCGCCGACGCGGTGCGGTGGGTGATCGTTGCCGGAGCGTCGCGGTAGGCGTCCAGTTCCCAGAAGGCGTTCCATTCCCGGTCCTTGGAGGACGCGCCGATGATGGTCTCGTGCACCAGGTCTGCCACGTGGACCTGGGTGCGATCGGCGAGCCGATGGTCGGTGGGGAGCATGACCATCAGAGGCTCGGTGAACAGGGTTTCGCAGTGGATTCCGTCGTCGGCGAAGGGCCGCCGGACGAGGGCGATATCCACCGCGCCATCGCGCAGCCCCGCGGTCGGGTCGTCGAAACTGGACTGCCGCTGCTGCACGATGACCCCGGGATGGCGCTGCTGGAACGCGTCCAGGATCGGTTCGGTGAGGGTCAGCGCCGCACCTTCGAGGGTCCCCAGGACCAGGCGATCCTGCTCCGCGTGCTGGATGTCGCGGGCGCGCTCGATCGCCGTGTCCAGGTCGTCGATTCGGTCGATCTCCCGCAGGAACGCCGAACCGGCCGCCGTCATCTCGATGGCGGGTGTGGTGCGGGCGAACAGGACGATGTCCAGCGCCCGCTCCAGCTGCCTCATTTGCGCGTTCACGCTCTGCTGGGAAATGCACAGCTGCTGCGCGGCGCTCGCGAAACTCTTCTCCTCGGCGACCGTCATGAGGCAGCGCAATTGTTGGGTATGCACCTGCATGGCTGAATTCTAGACATGCGATCGCTGTATCCGTATTTACAATTTGCGCTTGTCAGTGGAGGGGAATTCGTGGTTTCTGATCGGAAGGAATAGTGCGCCGACTCCTTCGGGCGTTGAATTCCCCTGCCGCCGAGCGATATTCAGCCGTAGAGCTGGACGAAGCGTTCCAGGGACCGTTCGACGTCTCCGCGCAGGGCGCGCGCGACCGCCGAGCCGATGGGCCCGAACAGGGGTGCGCCGCCCAGTTCGAAGTGCGCGGTGACCTGCGAGCCGGTCGAACTCGGTGCCACGCGCAGTTCGATGCCGAATTTGGTGCCGCCGATTCCGGAACCGTTGAGGATCAGGCGGTTCGGGGGTTCGGCGGTCTTGACCGTCCAGGTGACCCGGTTGCGGAAGCCCTTGACGGTGGCGACGCCGATGAGTCGGGTGCCGGGCGTGAGGTCGTCGGGGATCGGTCCGCGCCAGCCTTCGTGCAGGGTCAGCCACTTGTCCAGTTCGGGCAGGTCGGAGGCGTGCGACCAGGCCTGGTCGGGCGGGATCGGGACGTCTACGGAAACCTTGAGCTTGGCCACGGATGCGATGGTATCCGTTACAGGGCGTAGCACTGAATACGCGGGGTCGGTTCGGCGGTTCCTCAGCAAGCCCACAGGCAATTCGGGAGCGGAGCAGGGGTTTCGCCCGTTGAATGGGTAGTGCTGGTCGTCAGCACCCCGTGAGACCGAGTCCCAGGAGGTCGGGTCGTGCACACCGAAGCCATCGAGGTGGAAGAAGCCGATGCCGGCGCGCTGCTCGTCCGGGTGGCGGGATTGGGGGTGACCCGACTGGGGCGTCGGACCGTCAACGCCGATGCCTTCGCCACGTTCACGGATACGCGGAGTGGGCGCAGCGCTTTCGTGGTGGCCGACGGGGTCGGTGATCATTTGGCGGCGGCCCGTGCGGCACGGCTGGCGGCCTCGATCGGGGCGAAGGTGGCGGTCACGGAGGGTGCGCAGGCTGCGATCCTGGCGGCGCAAAAGGGATTGGTGGACGAGCTACCCGAGTCGGCCGCCGACTGTGTGCTGGTGGTCGCAGTGCTGCCGAATCAGGGGCAGCCGGACGGTCCGTGCGATGTCGCGTGGGTCGGCGACTGCCGGGCCTACCGCTGGAACGGCCGTGTCCTGCACCGCATGACCACCGATCACACCGTGGCCGAATATTTCCGGGCGCGCGGGCACGATCCGCTGCCTGGCATGCGGCATCTGGTGACCACGTCGGTGCGCACGGTGCGCCCCGGCGATATCGGGCGCGCCTCCACCGGGTCGAGCGCGGGGCGGCTGCTGCTGTGCAGTGATGGGGTGGGCAAGCAGCTGGGCATGCCGCTCATCAAATCGATCCTGGCGCAGGGTTCCTCGGTGGGTCAGGTCGCGGAGGGTCTGGTCGGTACGGCGCTCGCGCGCGGCGGCACTGATAACACGACCGCGTTGGTGGTGGACGCGATTCGCTGACTCGGCAGGACAATTTCCCCGAATCCCCACATACTGGACGAGCGACCAACTAGCTTTGGCTCGAACGTTTCACTGGGCAGCATCGGGGTTTCGCCGTGGCAGACAGATCGACATCCATTCGCGCACGCATCGGCGAGCTGCTCCGGACGCGCCGGGCCTCGGGTCCGCTTCGGGTCCTGGTGGTGCTGTTCCTGGTGGTGCCGACGCTCATCTCAGCGGTCTACATGTGGATCATGTGGGACCCGGAGCTGTATCTGAAGCGGATCCCGGTGGCGGTCGCCAGCGACGATGTGGGCGGCGTCTCCGACGGCAAGGCCCAGAACATGGGGACCGAGATTCTCGACACCCTGGTGTCCGGCGGTGAGCTGCAGTTCCATCGGGTCAGCAGCGCCGAAGCCGTGCAGGGCCTGCGCGAGAGCCGCTACGCGTTCTCGGTCGTCATCCCCGCGGATTTCACACGCAGTGTGCTGAGCGTGACCGATCCTGTGCCGCAGCGCGCCCGAATCGCGGTCTGGTACAACGACTTCAACGGCACCCTCGGCCCGGCCGTCGCCAATAGCGTGATCGCCGACGCCCAGAATCAGATCGCCGCCACCATCGGCCGCAGCTACGCCTCGCAGATCCTGGTCGGCGTCAACAGTCTCGGCGCGGGCATCGGTGACGCGTCGAAGGGCGCGACCCAGTTGGCGCAGGGCACCGCTCAGCTGGCCGACGGCTCCGGGCAACTCTCGACCGGTCTCGACGAGGCCGCCACCGGCGCTTCCCAACTGGTCGCGGGCACCCGCGAACTCCACACCGGCACCGTGCAACTCGCCGACGGCGCCCACGAGCTGGTTTCCGGCACCGACCAGCTCGGCACCGGCGCGACCCAGATCCGCGACGGCGTCGACCAGATCATCACGCCCCTGCTCGACGTGGTCGAACCCGCCGGAAAGCTCGCGACGCAGCTGACCCCGCTGCTCGACGAGCTGAGCAAGAACCCCGATCCGTCCGTGGCCGACGCCGCCACCCAGCTGAAGGGTTTGATCGGCCAGCGCCCCGGCGACCCCGATTCCCTGGTCGGCCAGCTCACCCAATTGCGGGACGGCACCAAGGAACTGGCCCGCCAGCTCACCGACCCCAAGGCCGAATACCGCGCAGGCGTCCTCGCCCTGGCCGACGGCTCCACCCAACTCCGCGACGGCGCGGTCCAACTCGGCGCGGGCGCCACCGAACTCTCCACCGGCCTGCGCCAACTCGCCGACGGCGGCCACGAACTCCGCTCCGGCGTCACCCAATTGGACGACGGCGCCACCCAACTCGACACCGGCCTCCGCGACGGCGCCTCCGCCGCCCCCCACATCACCGACACCACGGCCTCCGCCGACGTGATCGCCCAGCCCGTCACCATGGACGTCCGCAACCAGGAGCCGAGCCAACTGGTCCGCGGCGGCGACCGCAGCCACAAGGAGATCGCCCGCGGCGCGGGCCCGGTCTTGGTGGTCATGGGCGCGTTCCTGGCCGCCATCGTGCTCTGGATGCTGGTGCGCCCGTGGCGTGGAGCCGCGACCGGCCGCACCCCCTGGCGACGCACCGCCGTACCTCTGCTGCGGGGCTCCGCGGTCGGCGCGGCCGGTGTCATCGTCCTGACCGCGCTGGCCGCCGGCTACGGCAGTTCGGCAGGCTGGTCGCCAGAGCAGTGGCCGGTCATGGCGGCCGTGATCGTCTTGGTCGGCGCGGTGGCCGCGGTCACCACGCAATTGTTCATCGTGGTGTTCGGCCGCGTCACCGGCTCGATCGCCGCTTTCGCCTTCTATATGTTCCAGATCTTCACCTTCGGCGGTGTATTCCCCGCGGGCACAACCCCTCCCGCGTTCCGTCCCTTCGAGGACATCGCCCCGATGACCTTCGCCCGCCGTGCCGTCATCCGCGCCGACATCGCCCTGTACGACACCATGTTCTGGACCTCGATCGCCGTCCTGGTCGCCATGCTCCTCACGGCTTTCGCCCTCATGCTCGTCGCCCGCCACCTCACCACCACCGACCGCTCCACCCCCGCGGCCACCCCCGAGCCCCTGCACCCCACCCCGACTCCGGCCTGAAAACAGCCCCTGACGAGCCGATTAGGCGCAGCCTCCGCCCCTGTGTACGGTTGTCATTACCCGACGCGGGGTGGAGCAGCTCGGTAGCTCGCTGGGCTCATAACCCAGAGGTCGCAGGTTCAAATCCTGTCCCCGCTACTACGAGAACGGCCCGGAACCTCCTGGTTCCGGGCCGTTCTCGCATCTGGCGCGGGCCATCCGGCCATCGGCCCGGCACACCATGATTCGGCTGATCATGAATTTCGCGGTCCGCGACAGGCTCTTGGGGCTGCCGTGTTCATATACCGACGGCCCAGTTCGAGTTGCCGGAACATGTACTGCGACAATCGTTTTCGAGCAGTGCACTCTTTTCGGAGTGTCCTCGATCGGGGTGTAACGATGCGCGGTGGCCTCACCTCCCTTCCCATCCACGGCAAACGCGACCGCCACAACCTCGACCGCAACAAGGACGGATTGACCTGCGGCCCCGGCGACGCCTGAAAACATCCCCTGATCAGCGGATTAGGTGTATCGCAGGCCCCCTGTGTACGGTTGTCTTCACCCGACGCGGGGTGGAGCAGCTCGGTAGCTCGCTGGGCTCATAACCCAGAGGTCGCAGGTTCAAATCCTGTCCCCGCTACTAACGAAGCGGCCCGGAACCTATTGGTTCCGGGCCGCTTTCGTATTGTCGGGGACCATCTGGCGACCAAGTCGACGGGACTGGTCCCCTACGGCCCCTACCTGCGGCCGGAGTAGAGGAGGGCGTGGCGGGCGTGCGGTAGCGCGGGTCTACGATCGGATCGAGGCGGGGGGTTCGCCGGGGCCCGCCTCAGCCGGCGACGGAGTGAGCCATGGTTCTCAGCGTCAAGGTGCCGCCCGATCTGATCTCGGGGGAGGTCGAGGAGGGGTTCGGGAAGGTTGCCGATGTCTTTCGCCGCACCATGTGCAGCGGGCGAGAGATCGGGGCGGCGGTTTCGGTGTATCGGGGTGGCGTGAAGGTCGTCGATCTGTGGGGTGGGTATCGAGACGGGGTCAGTGGGGCGCCGTGGGAGCGGGACACGATGGTTACGGTGTGCTCGACCTCGAAGGGGGTTTCGTCGCTGGCGGTCGCGGTGGCGGCGTCGCGGGGGCTGATCTCCTATGACACGAAGGTGGCGGAGTACTGGCCGGAGTTCGGCCAGGCGGGGAAGGGCTCGGTGACGGTGCGGGAGTTGTTGTCGCATCAGGCGGGGCTACCCGTTCTCGACCGGGCATTGACCCTGGCGGATCTGATTGATCCGGGGCGGTTGTCGGCGAAGATCGCGGCCCAGGCTCCGGCGTGGCCGGTGGGGGAGCGGCACGGGTATCACGCGGTTACGTTGGGCTGGTACGAATCCGAGTTGATACGGCATGCCGATCCTGACGGGAGGACGCTGGGGCGGTACTTCGCCGAGGAGGTAGCCGCGCCGCTGGGCCTCGATTTCCATATCGGGTTGCCGGATTCGGTGGATCGAGACCGGGTGGCGCGATTGCACGCCTGGTCGCGCTACGAGGCGATGCTGCACCTCAATACGATGCCGCCGCGGTTCGTGCTCGGGCTGCTCAATCCGCGCAGCCTGGCCGCGCGAGCGTTCACGACACCGGGTGTTCGGGAGTTCGACGATCTCAATCACGAGGAGACCCGCACCGTCGAGATGCCGGCCGCGAACGGAATCGGCACGGCCCGGGCTATTGCCGCTCTCTATGGGTGCGCGGCCACCGGCGGTGCGGAAATCGGTTTGGCGCCGGACATTCTCGATGCGCTGATCAACCCCGCCGCGCCGCCGGTCAAGGGTCTGCGCGACCAGGTTCTGTATTGCGATTCGCAGTTCTCGCTCGGCTTCATGAAGCCGTTTCCGACGTTCACTTTCGGATCGTCGGATCGGGCGTTCGGAACACCCGGCGCCGGAGGGTCGTTCGGGATGGCCGATCCGGACACCGGGATCGGATTCGCGTATGTGACCAACAGGTACGGATTTCACCTGTGGAGCGATCCGCGGGAGCTCGCGCTCCGGCAAGCCCTGTTCCGCGAGGTGCTGGGCGGCCGAAGTCAGAGCTGAGCTGGTTCGGGGTCGATCGACGCCGGCCTCACCGCGGCCGATGCGACGTGCCGGCGCCCGGCAGCCACGCGTAATTGGCTGTGCGAGAACCATACTTCGCGTAGCGGTTGATCGATTCCTTGCTGATCGCGGCCAGTCGCCCGGCGATAAAAAGCCGGCGTGGCGTGTCGTCGCGCCGGGAGGCTTGCACGAGGCCGTTGCGGCGGCCGAGGCTCAGTGCTTGGCCGGTGTAGCCCATCGAGAAGGGCTTCGGGGCGCGGCCCGTGATCAGTCGGGCCAAGGTCGAGGCCGCGTGTGCTCCTTGTGGAGTGGCTGTGGCACAGGCGAATCGAGCGTTCAGGACGGCCGCGCAGTCGCCGATCACGAAGATTCTCGGGTCGCTGACGCTGCGCAGGAAGTCGTCGACCACCGCACGGCCATCGGGAGTGACCCGCAAGCCGCTGCGGGCCGCGAGATCGGGTACCCCGGACACGATCGCCCACAGCGTGAGATCCGAACCGAGCACATCACCTGTCTCGAGTACGACGGCGTCGCCTGCCTTGCCCGCGCGCACCTCGGCGAACGTGCCCAGCACGAGCTCGATGCCCAGACGCTCGAGATCGGCGAGCACGCGTCGCTGCGCGACCGGGGACAGACTCGCGCCGATGGTGGCGCCCACGAGGCGTACTCGTAGATCCGGGTGGGCCGCGGCGATCTCGCTCGCGGTCTCGATGCCGGTCAGCCCGCCCCCGACTACGGTGACCGTGCTGCCTTCGGTCAACTCGCCCAACAGCTTTCGAGCCCGTTGCGCGCCTTCCCAGGTGCCTACGGGAACCGTGCCGGTCGGCGAGAGGACGGTACTGCCGACGGCCAGTAGCGCGTAGTCGAACGCGAGCTCCGGGGTGTCGCGCAGGGTGAGGACGCCGTCGCCGATCTTCTCCACCGAGTCGACGCGGATCCCGATCCCGTCGCGGAGCATTGCCCTCAAGGGCGTTGCGGCCGAGCCGGTTCCTGAGATCTGCTCGTGCAGCCGCACCCGTTCGACGAACTCCGCGCGAGGATTGACCACGGTGATCTGCGCATCGCGCACCCTTTTCGCCAGCCGATTCGCCGCGATCGTTCCCGCGTACCCGGCTCCCGCCACAACGATTTTCATACTTGCCTCCCCGATGCCGAACTACCGCACGCTTGTCGCGCGGTCAGCGCTGTCCCTCACTGGTTTCTTGCAATGCGAAGTCGATGACCTCGTACAACTGCTCGAGCGGTGATCCGCCGCTGGCCGCCTGGTTTCCCGTGGTCATCACGATGCCCAGGTAGGCGAAGTACACGACCCGCGCGCGTCGCGCCGCCTCCGCGTTGTTCAGCCCGGCCGCGCTGAGTACGTTCTCGATTTCGGAGACCAGCGCGAGTGCGAGGTCGGCGAAGATCGCCGACTCGTGAGTGCCGCGCACGATGATCGAACTGTATTCGCGTGAGAGCGCCGGGTCCTGCGCGAAGTAGCCGATGAACGGCTCGAACAACGCCATGATGGCCTTGCGCGGGGTCTCCGGCAGGTCGCCGCGTTCGCCGCGAGTGCGGTGCACGGCCGCGATCCAGTCGTCGAATACCGCGACCAGCAGTGCGTCCTTGTCTCCGACCGCCATCACCGATCCCGTGCTGACCTCGGCGTCAGTGGCGATCTGCCGGATGGTCGTCGAAGCGAAACCCTGTGTGCGGAAAAGCTTTTCAGCCGCTGCGAGCACTTTTCGCCGCGTCGCGTCGCGCGCCTCGGCGCGAGAGTGAACACGTTCAGTGAACATGTTCAGTAGAGTGCCTCACTTTTCACCGATGGTCAAGCGATTGGCCAATGCCTTGGTTCGGCTCGGGTGGCGGGGAGTAGCCGCGGTTCGCGCTGTCGTTGCCGGCCCATTCGGAGGGGCGGCCTGGGCGGTGGTGGGCAGGGCGGTGGCGCCGGCGGCGATGGCCAGGGCGGCGGCTGCGGGGCGGAGGTTCATGGGATTCCTCGGGTGTGAGCGGAGTGACCCAACGGTCGCGCCGCTCATCGATGAGATCCCAATAAAGGCGCTAATCGCCTGGTGGAAGCGAGATCACCTGGTCAGGCGACCGTGCTGGACCAGTGCCCAGGCGAGGGTGGCCAGGGCCCCGGTATTGGCCAGGGCGCGGACGATGTTCCATGTCAGCCACGGGGTTTCGAAGTCCTTGCGCAGGGCGGCGTAGTCGGCGAGGCCGGGGGCTGCGTCGGTGGCGGTGGCCAGGTTGTTGTTCAGAGGGACGTTGAAGCCGGAGGTGATGATCAGGCTCAGCAGGTTGAGCGCGACGGCGACGGCGATCCAGATCAGTACCGGGCGCAGGTCCGAACGCAGGTAGAACACCCCGGCCAGCACCGAGAAGCCCAGTGAGCCGAGGAAGCTGAGCATGAACACCGGGTTCACGATCACCACGTTGATCCTGTTCATCACCTCGACGTACGTCTTGTCGTCGAACTTGCCCAGCCCGATCATGACCGAGCAGGCGTAGGCGTAGAACACGCCCGCCAGGAGCCCGGTCGTCACCGTGGCGGCGATCAGGGAGATGACCCCGAAGGTCGGGGGCGCGTGCGGCGGGTCGAGGACTTCGTCGGCCAGTAATGTGCTGTGCTGCATGTCGTTTCACTTCCTGGGAGATTCGGGTTCGACTCAGTTTCGGGCGATCCGGTGATTCGATCAACGGCGATTCGCGCATGGCCGGATCAGCCCGCGTGATTGATAGCGATTCGGCATGGCGGAAATTGCCAACCAACTGAAACGCCGATGTGTCTGAAAACCCTGCGAAATCGCCGCCGAGCGGCGAGAATTAGCTATGACTGTGCTGCGGATCTGTCCTTCGCGGCTCGGGAACGGGACCCCTTCGGCGGCAGAGGAATCGGAACGATGAGCAGGCTGGCGACCTCGTGCGCGGTGATCTTGGTTACCGCGGCCGTCACGGTCGGGACCCCGGGTATCGGCGCGGCGCGGGCGGAAACGCCTGGCCCGGAGCCGTGCACCCGCTACACCGCGATTCTCGCGCCGGGCACCTGGGAGACCAATCCCGACGCCGATCCGACCGTCCCTGTCGGCCTGCTCCGGCCGATCGGCGACGGCCTGCAACGGCAGTTCGGATCCGACATCACCGTCCTCTACGCCCCCTATGCCGCAAGCGCTTTCGACCAGGGCCTGACCTACGCGCAGTCGCTGAGCACCCTCGAGGCCCGATTGCGCGAGATGGTGAGCGGTCTGTGCACGAAGACCCGTGTCATGCTCGCCGGGTACAGCCAGGGCGCGGACGGCGTCGGCGACTTCGCGACCGAGATCGGCAATGGCGAGGGCCCGATCGCCGCCGACCGGGTGGTGGGCGTCGGCCTGGTGGCGGACCCGCACCGCGACCCGAGAACCGCTCTCCCGCTGGGGACTCCGCAGCCGGGCCACGGCATCGCCGGCATCCGGACCCAGGATTTCGGGGCGCTGACCGACCGCGTGCGCACCATGTGCGCCGATGGTGACCTGTACTGCTCGCTCAATGCCGCGGGGTCGCCGTTCCTTTCGGCGCTCGGCCAGGTGGTGTCCGGTAACCCCGACGCCATCGCGGCCGTGATCCCGCCCGGCATCGATCCGGGCCCGGTCTTCGCGCAGGCGATCAAGGTGGGCGCGGGCTGGTCGGCGACCGCGGCGAACATCCCCGCCATCCTCGCCAAACTCACCGGGCTGCAGGATCTGATCGAGGCGGGCAACATCCCCGCCGCGCATCAGATCGCGAAGGACCTCAATACCGCGCTGGGCCCGCTCGTCCAGGCCGCGGCCGGGGTGGACCTGCCGTTGGTCGCCTCGGTGATCCGGGCGGCCGGCGGTGTCGACCCGACCGGTTGGACCGCCGCGACAAGTGTTCTGGCCGACGCGCTGACCCAGATCGACATCGTGGGCATCGCCACGAATCTGGGCCGCGTCGAGGACAGCCTGTGGCGCGCGGCCGATGCCCTCGCCCACGACAACGCGCTGGCCGCCGCGGCCGAACTGGTGACCCTCACCCCCGCCGGCCTCGATCTGGCGGGCTCGGTGCTCGGCCCGTTCACCTCCGCCATCCGCAGCGACCTCCGCGCCGCCGCGCGCACCTTGATCAGCCTCGGCGATCCGGACAGCGTCAACAACCTGATGGAAATGACGCGTCAGGGCGTCGACCTGGCCAACTTCTACGCCTCCAAGGCCCACGTCGACTACGGCGACGACACCGAACTGCTGCTGGATTTCCTGGGCTCCCAGGCGGGTTCCTAGCGCCTCGCCGGATTGCGGCCGATGGATCAGTCGAGAGTGTCCGCGCGCGGCTGTAATCCGGCCGCCCACTTCTCCTCGATCCGGCCGTACCGCCAGGTGAGCAGGGCGGCGGCCCAGGTGACGACGAACAGTCCGACGATCAGGAATCCGATGAGATTCAGGTCGAGCCCGCTGATCGTGTCCCACGGTCCGCCGGTCCAGCCGAACTCCTCGGCCAGCAGACCGAGCAGTTCGATCGTGCCGATGATGAGCGCGACCGCGATCGACAGCGACGTGATGGTCAGGTTGTAGTAGATCTTGCGCACCGGGTTCGCGAACGCCCACCCGTAGGCGAAGTTCATGAAGGTCCCGTCGATGGTGTCGAGCAGGCTCATGCCGGCCGCGAACAGCACCGGCAGGCACAGGATGGCGTACCAGGGCAGTCCCGCCGCCGCGCTGGTCCCGGCCAGCACCAGCAGCGCGACCTCGGTGGCGGTGTCGAATCCGAGGCCGAACAGCAGCCCGATCGGGTACATCTGCCACGGCTTGGTCACCGATCTCATGATCGGCCCGAGCAGCCGATTCACCAGACCGCGTTGCGCCAGCTGGGCTTCCAGCTCGGCCTCGTCGAAGTCCCCGCTCCGCATCCGCCGGAACACCCGCAGAATGCCGACCAGCACAACGATGTTCAGCAGCGCGATGATGTAGAGGAAGGTCCCCGACACCGTGGTGCCGATCAGCCCGGTGTAGCGGTGCAGCGCCGAGGAGTCGTCCTCCACCGGCCCCGCGATCGCCTTGACCCCGAGCGACAGCAGCAGCGCCAGCCCGAACACCACCGACGAATGCCCCAGCGAGAAGAAGAATCCCACCGACAGCGGCCGCTTCCCCTCGCCCATGAGCTTGCGCGTGGTGTTGTCGATGGCCGCGATGTGGTCGGCGTCGAACGCGTGCCGCAACCCCAGCGTGTACGCGGTCAGCCCGACTCCGATCCCGAGCGTCCGGTCCCCGACGCTCAGCTGCTGCGGCGCGACGAACGCCACCAGCGTCACCCATCCCACGATGTGCAGCGCCACGATGACCCCGGCCATCGCCCCGAGCCGCACCCACTCCTGCCGAGTCACCCGCATGGATCTCACGTCACACACCTCTCCACGACCACCCATGGTGCCCGACGACGTCAAAGGTTCCCCGACCGGCGTGATCGACCGTCCGCACCACGGCGTGATCGCGCATGGATTCGATCGGTCCGGGCCCGCGCGGGGTGGACCGGATACAAAACAGCTGCGCTACTTCAGTTTCGCGTGCATGAGGTAGACGTTGTAGCTGTTCCACGCGGAGATCGTGAAATACAGGTCCTGGGCGGTGGACCAGGGGTGGATGAACCCGCCGTAGGCGGTCGGGTAGTCCTCGGTATTGATCAGCGCGACCGGTTCGGTCCACGTGCCCTGAGGGTCGGCGGCGGTGCGCAGCACGATCTGCCCGCGCACGGTGTCCAGGTACACCATCCGCCAGCGGTTCGACTCGGCGTCGAAGTGGACCGACAGCTCACTGGCCGTGCCGGTGATCAGGGGCGTGGCGAGCATTTCGTTGGCGCCGTCGGCGGGAACCCAGGCGTCCTTGACCCAGTACTGGTACGCGGACTTGTTGAGCACCTGATCCGCGGGCACCCGGGCGAGCCCGATGGTGCCCAGCCGGCCGTTGGGCGTGCCGAACATGTAGACGAAGTCGCCGTGCGGCACCATCGTCGCGACCTGGAAGCGCCCGACGCCGAACAGGTTGTCCCAGCGTGCCCATTGGGATTTGGTCCAGGTGCGGCCGTGGTCGTCCGACCAGGCGATGCCGCCGAGGTTGGTCCACCACATGCCGGGGATCTTGGACCAGCGATTGACCGACATGTAGGTCAGGTACTGGCGATCGCCGACGGCGAAGCCGGAGGTGGGGATGGTCGTGGTCTCGTAGTTCTTGACCTTGCGGCTGTCCAGGATCTCGGTGGCGTGGCAGCGGGTGTTCTGCACGAAGTCGTCGAGGACCAGGCCCTGCGACAGATCACGGGTGCTGCTGTAGGCGATCACATTGCTGCGCCAGTCCTGCGTGTCGGTGCCCGCGCCGCCGGGCTTCCAGCCCTTGCCGAAGGTGTCACCGAACACGACCGCGACCTGGCCGGGCTTGCTCTCCCACATCAGCCCGAGGTCGGTGCCGTCGACCGACCAGCGGGTGTCGGTGCGGTTGACCGACCCGCGCCCGGTCACCTGATTGACCAGCTCCACCGAATCCACCTGTGGCGCGGCCACCGCGGCGGCCGCGGGCGCGGGCACCGACGGCTGGACGGCCGGGGTGGGCGCGGGCTGCGGCTCGGGCGGTTCACCGCCGGGCACCACGATCGGGATGGGTTCGGGATCGGGGGCGACCTCGATCTGCGGCAGCGACGCGCTGCCGCCGCCCGGCGGGGCCGGGGTCGGGGCCTCGGTGTCGCGGACGTCCGGGCACGGGCTGGCGCACGGGTCCTCGGGCAACGCGACATCCACCCGGTTGGCGTCCGGCGTCGGCGCGTACTGGCTGACCGTCACGATCTGCGGCACCGGGATGGGCACCTTGATGGTCAGCGGCGGCTGCGAGGTCGATCCGCTCGGGTCGGCCTGCCGGTTGACCGGGTCGAATCCCGTTTCTCCACAGCTGTTCACGGGCGCGGGCGCCCACGGGTGCGGCGCGGCGGCGGCGGGGGTCGCGGGCAGCAGTATCGCGCCCAGCGTGACCACGGCCGACAGCGACAGCGCCGCAGGGATTTCGGCATGGCTCGAGCGACGGCGGGATCGAATTCCCATGGGGTAGGCGGCTCCTCGTTCGCGATCGACCCGCCCACCTTAGACCGATCTTGTCGCAGGGTGAACCACCGTGAACCGGTCGCGAGATCCGTCGCGTGTGAGGTGGTCGCGGCGCGATCCGGCCCACGCGGCAGACTGAACGGTAATGAAACTGCCCGATCTCCCCGACCTCCCCGTGCGCGCCGCGCTCGGCGAGATCACCGACACGCTGGCCGAGCACGGCACCGCCGTCCTGGTCGCCCCGCCGGGCACCGGTAAGACGACGCTGGTCCCGCTGGCCCTGGCCGCCGCCACCGCCGGCCGCGTGGTGGTGGCGGAGCCGCGGCGACTGGCCGCGCGCGCCGCCGCCGCGCGTATGGCCGCGTTACTGGGGGAGCGGGTCGGGGAGACCGCCGGATACTCGGTGCGTGGCGACCGCAAGGTCGGACCCCGCACCCGCATCGAGGTGGTGACCTCGGGACTGCTGGTGCGGCGCTTGCAGAAGGACCCCGAACTCGATGGAGTCGACGTGGTCGTCCTCGACGAATGCCACGAGCGACACCTGGACGCGGACCTGCTGCTGGCCCTGCTCCTCGACGCCCGCGCCGGACTGCGCCCCGACCTGCGGGTGCTGGCCACCTCCGCGACCGTTGCGGCGGATCGCCTTTCGGTCCTGCTGGGTGGTGAGTCGGAACCGTCGGCCCCCGTGCTGGAGGTGCACGGTCGCACCTACCCGGTCGAATTCGATTACGTGCCACCGCTGCCCCGCGAACGCATCGAGCAGCAGGTGGCCCGCACGACCCGCCTGGCCCTCACCGACAGCCCCGGCGATGTCCTGGTCTTCCTCCCCGGCGCGGGCGAGATCCGCCGCACCGCCGCCCTGCTCTCCGACCTGCCCGACGTCGACGTCGTCCCGCTGCACGGCAGACTGCCCGCCGCCGCGCAGGATTCCGCCCTGCGCCCGGGCGCCCGCCGTCGAGTCGTCCTCTCCACCGCGGTGGCCGAGTCCAGCCTCACCGTCCCCGGCGTCCGCACCGTGGTCGACTCCGGACTGGCCCGAGTCCCCCGCATCGACCACCGCCGCGGCCTGTCCGGCCTTGCCACCGTCCGCGTTTCGGCCGCCGTCGCCGAACAACGCGCGGGCCGCGCGGGCCGAGAAGGCCCCGGCCGCGCCTGGCGCTGCTGGCCCGAATACGAGCACACCACCCTCCCCGGCTACCCCGAGCCGGAGATCCGCACCGCCGACCTGACCCGGCTGGCGCTGGAACTGGCCTGCTGGGGCACCGTCGACGGCCAGGGCCTGGCCTGGTGGGACGCACCCCCCACCGGCGGCCTCGCCGCGGGTCGCGCGGTCCTGCGTGCCCTCGACGCCGTGGACGACCATGGCGCGGTGACGGATCGAGGCCGCCGCATGGCAGCGGTCGGCCTCCACCCCCGATTGGCCAGAGCCCTTCTCGACGGCGCGACCGAGGTCGGAGCCCGCGCGGCCGCCGAGGTGGTGGCCCTCCTCGACGACGACGCACTGGCCCCCGGCGTGGATCTGGTCGCCGCCCTGCGCGCCCTGCGCGGCGATCGCCCGGCCCGCTGGCAGCAGGAGGCGCAACGTCTGGCGCGCCTCGTCGGCGACGACATCGACAGTGGTCGGAGGTCCACACCCCGTTCGGGTGGCGATGATCCGGCTCTGGTCGCGGCACTGGCCTATCCGGAGCGACTCGCTCGTCGTCGCGCTTCCGGGTCGGCCAGTTATCTGATGGCGGGTGGGACCGCGGTGACCCTGCCGCCCGGAAGCGGATTGGGCGATGCCGAATGGTTGGCGATCGCGGTGGCGGGGCGAGATCCCGGGCAATCCGAGGGGCGAATCCGATTGGCGGCCAAGGCCGATGAGGAACTGGCCCGCCGAGCTGCCGCCAATCTGCTCACCACCGTGGACGAGGTCGACTGGGTCGATGGTGATCTGGTGGCTCGCCGAGTGCGCCGGTTGGGCGCGATCGTGTTGTCGGAGCAGCCTCTGCGCGATCCGAGCCCGGAACTGGTCGCGGCTGCGCTGCGGCGGGGATTGCGCGCCACCGGCCTCGACCTGTTGCGCTGGACCGATGATGCCCGGAGCCTGCGGCAGCGCCTGGACTTCCTGCACCGCACGCTGGGCGCGCCGTGGCCAGCCGTCGACGACGACACGCTGCTCGCGGACATCGAAACCTGGCTCGCCCCTGAACTTTCCACCGCCCGCCGCCGCGCCGACCTGGAGCGCGTGGACGCCGGTCAAGCCCTCCGCCGCCTGCTGCCCTGGCCCGAGGCCGCCCGGCTCGACGAACTCGCCCCCGAACGCCTGGAGGTGCCCTCCGGCAGCAACGTCCGCCTCGACTATTCCACCGACCCACCGGTCCTCGCCGTCAAGGTCCAGGAGATCTTCGGCTGGACGGAGACGCCGCGCCTGGCCGACGGCCGCGTGTCGCCTGTCCTGCACCTACTCTCCCCGGCCCGGCGCCCGGTGGCGGTCACCGCCGACCTGCCGTCCTTCTGGCGCGCCGGCTGGCTCCAGGTCCGCGCCGACCTGCGCGGCCGCTACCCGAAGCACGCCTGGCCCGAGGACCCCACCACCGTCGTCGCCCACCGCGGCACCGCCCGCAACTCCAACCGGCCGGGATAGGCCGGGTTGGAGGCCACCTCCGCCGCACGCCGGGAACCTCGGTGAATCCGAGACATGTACGGCCACAACCCACTACGACCGCGGTATGAGGCGAGTAGGCAGCGCCGAAGACGACCGGTGGCCGACAGGGGACACCCGCGCGGCCTGCGGAATAGTCGGCGCGTCGCGCATGCTGCACTCGTGCGTCCGGGTTCGGGCGATGTGGCGACGCGTCTGGTGAGCAGGCGGAGAGGGAGTGTGGCGGTATGCGCGCGATTCGATTCGACGAGTACGGCGGGCCCGAGGTGCTGCGGTCGGTGCAGCTGGAAGTGCCGGAGCCGGGCGCGGGGGAGGTGTCCATCGAGGTGGCGTACGTCGGGGTGAATTTCGCTGACTTGCAGGCTCGTTCGGTGGGGTATCGGGTTCCGGCGTTGCCGTATGTGCCGGGGCTGGAGCTGTCCGGTCGGGTGCGGGCGGTCGGCGCGGGCGTCGAGGGGCTGAGCGTGGGGCAGGCGGTGGCCGCGATCTCGGACGGTGGCGCGTATGCCGAGGTCGTCGTCGTCTCCGCGACGACAGTCTTCCCGGTGCCCGACGGTGTCGATTTACGCACTGCCGCAACGCTTCCCACGGTGCTTCCGACCGGTTACGCGCTGCTGCACACGGTCGGCCGCCTGCAACCGGGCGAGACCGTGCTGGTGCAGGCCGCTGCCGGTGGCGTCGGCACGGTGGCCGCGCAGATCGCCAAGCTGGCGGGTGCGGGCGCGGTGTACGGCGTGGTCTCCAGCCCGGCCAAGGCCGAGTACGCGCGCGAATACGGTTATGACGATGCGTTCCTGAACGAATCGTTCGATGCCGACGTGCGCGCCGCCACCGGTGGCCGCGGGGTGGACCTGGCGTTGGAGTCGATCGGCGGTGACACCTTCCGCCGTACCTTGGAGTCGCTGGCCCGCTTCGGCCGCCTGGTCTCATTCGGCAATGCCGGTGGCGGGGCCCCGTGGCAGGTCGGTGCGCCCGAACTGTTCCCGCAGGGCCGTTCCGTCGCCGGATTCTCCATCCTGGGCCTGAGCGGCTCGGCTCCGGAGGTGTTGCGCGAGATCTCCGCTCACGCCTTCGACCTGGCCACCTCCGGCAAGGTGCGTTTGCCGATCACCGCCGAGTTCCCGCTCGCCGAAGCGGCCGACGCGCATCGGCTGATGGCGGGCCGCTCCTCGACGGGCAAACTGGTCCTGGCGGTCAACGCCCAGTTGTGATCCGCCCGGATTCGATTGCGGTGAGCAGGGATTCGTGGTCGGCGTCGGTCTGGTCGGCGTAGGCCAGCGCGAATTCGCCCATGGCCCGATCGAAGGTGTCCTTGCCGCCCAGGTAGGCCGCGATGGCCGTCCGGTCGCCGGACCGGGCGTGCCCGCGGGCCAGGGTGTGGCCGCACAGGGCGGCGTACTCGCGCAACTGGGCGGGTGACATGTCGTCGATGCTCAAGGAGCCCTTCATGTCTCGCAACTGCCGCCAGTAGTAGAAGCGTCCGTCGGGGCCGGTGGCCCAGCCGAGGAAGATGTCGCCGGCCGATTGGGAGAGCCGCTGCCCGTGTACGACGCGGTGGCCCTGATGGAGGAACTGGCTGTGGCTCAGGTGTGCTGACAGCACCGAGGGCTCGGCCTGCTTCACCTGGAGGAACAGCGGGTCGCCGGTGTTGCGGCCGGTCAACAGCGCGATGTAGCAGCGGGTGCCGACGCTGCCGACGCCCACGACCTTCATGGCGATGTCGCGGAGTTCGTAGCGGTCCAGCAGGATGCGGCGCTCCTCGGGCAGCGTGTCCCGGTAGTCCGTCAGCACCGAAAGCAGTTGCTTCTGTGCCTTTTTCGGAACGGGCAGCAGCAGCGGCGGGTCGGCCTTGATGCGCGGTGCGCCGTCGGGTCCGAGTTCGGTGAGCTTGTCCAGCGCGTGCAGGCTGGTCCGTGTCCGCGCCCGGCTGATCACCTTGGCGGTCAGCTTGCGGTGTTTCGGCCGCATCAGGGCGGCGACCTTGTCGGCGTCGACCATCTCGTACCAGACGTCGGTCTCGCCGAGCTCGGCCAGCCGGTTCATGGCCTCGCGATAGGCCCGCGCCGCCGAGACCGCGGCCTCGCCGGCCTCTTCGTCGTCGCTGCCATTGGCCCGTGCCGCCACCGCCACGCTGGCCGCGAGCCGCTTCACATCCCATTCGAAGGGGCCGGGCAGCGTCTCGTCGAAGTCGTTGACGTCGAACACGAGTGACCGTTCCGGCGAGGCGAACAGCCCGAAGTTGGACAGGTGGGCGTCACCGCACAGCTGCACGTGCAGGCCGGTGTTCGCGCCGCTCGCCAGATCCCCGGCCATGATGGCGGGCGCGCCCCGGAAGAACGGGAGCCGTCCGGCCGCCATCCGCTCGTACCGGATCCCCATCAGTTCGGGCAGCCGCGTGGCGGCCTGCCGCTCCAGCACCGCCACCGGATCCGGCCGATCCACCGCGGCTTTCCACTCACCCAGCGACCGCCGCGGCACCCGCTTGCGCACCGCCCGCCCCGCCTTCGATCTCGACATGGGCTGACTCTAATGGATTGTGCCAAACCACTATCGACCCGCTGCGCGCTCGAAACAATGCGCAGCTATCCAGGAGTGAGTAGCCGCATTCACTCGTTTCGAGTACTGGTCCCGGGGAAGTGCTCATGCGCACTCGATTTCGCTGTCTCGTCGCGTCCGCCCTCGTCACGGCCGCCGCACTACTCCTGGTCCCCGGCGTGTCCGGTACCGCGTCGGAGGAACGCGCCGGGGTGCTGGGGGACGATTTCCTCTGGGGAGTGGCGGCGTCCGGATTCCAATCCGAGGGTCAGTCACCCGACAGCAATTGGACGCGCTATATCGACGCCGATCCGGGCTGGGATCGCCTCGGCGGTTCCGTCGATTTCCGCACCCGCTACCGGTCCGACATCGCCCTGGCCAAGAGCCTCGGCGTCAAGGTCTTCCGTATCGGGATCGAATGGGCTCGACTGGAACCCCAACCGGGCGTGTGGGATTCGTCGGCCTTCGCCTACTACGACGATGTGATCGGGGCCATCGTCGCCGCCGGTATGCGTCCGATGTTGACGCTGGACCATTGGGTGTATCCCGGCTGGGCGGCCGACCGCGGCGGCTGGCGCGATCCCGGCATGGTCTCGGACTGGCTCGCCAACATGCGTAAGGTGGTCGACCGTTACGCCGCCCGCAACCCGGTCTGGGTGACCATCAACGAGCCGATCGCGTATATCATGCACGAGGTCCGCCAGAACGGAACCGACGCCGATCAGATGCTCGACAGCGTGGCGCAGGCGCACGACGCCATCTACGACTACATCCACCAGATCCAGCCGAACGCGCTCGTGACCAGCAATGTCGGCTATGTCGCCGGGGCGGAGTCGCAGGTCAACGGACCCCTGATGGACCGGATCGGCGACCGGCTCGACGTCATCGGCGTCGACTACTACTTCGGCTACGAACCGCCGGATCTCGCCGCCGCGAACGCACCCTCGGGCATGTGGGATCTCCCCGTCCGTCCCGAGGGCATCTACTTTGCGCTGCAGCACTATTCACAGCGTTTTCCAGGTAGGCCGCTGTGGATCGTGGAGAACGGCATGCCGACCGAGAACGCTCGACCCCGCGCGGACGGCTACACCCGCTCGGATCACCTCCGCGACACCGTCTACTGGCTCCAGCGTGCGAGATCCGATGGCATGAACCTCATCGGCTACAACTACTGGAGCCTGACCGACAACTACGAATGGAGCTCCTACACACCGAGATTCGGTCTCTACACGGTGAACGTGCGCACTGATCCGGCCCTGACCCGAATCCCCACGGACGCGGTCGTCACCTACCGCGCCATCATCGCGCACGACGGGGTCTCCGCCGACTACCTGCCCCTGCGTCCAGTCGCCGACTGTCGCCTGATCGATCCACCCGCCAGCTGCGCCACCCCGGTCGCCGCACCTCGAGCCGATGGCTGACCATCGGCTCGACGCACAGCGAGAACCCCTGTCTCAGGCGAACTTTCCCGGGTTGGCGGCCACGGCCCGGCGCAGGGTGGGCCGGTTGGCCCGGTAGGCGTCCACCACCGATTCCAGCTCGTGCGGACTGGCCCCGTGCATGATCACCGAGTGGCAGCCGAGGTCGTATTCGCGGGAGATCTTCCGCACGCACTGCTCGGGCGTGCCGTAGGCGGCCGAGGCGAGCCATTCGTCCGGGATGAGCGCGTCCAGCTGCTCCAGCACCTCGACCGAGGCGGACGCGTCGATGGGGCCCGCCGCCGCGGCGTCCTGGTACAGCTGCGTGCCGCGAATCCGCTCCCACACCTGCGGATCCCAGCCATTGGCGCTGATCAGGATGTCGGCGTACGCCTGCAGATAGGTCACCAGGCGACCGGTCCGCCGCCGCAGCTGGTCCTCGGGAGTGAGCGCGTCGCTCGCGGTCGCCAGGCAGGACCAGATGCGGACGCTGTCGGGGTCCTTGCCCGCCCGCTCGGCACCACGCCGCACGGCGGCGACGGAGTTCGCGGTGGCCTCGTCGGAGAAGAAGGTGTGCAGGACGACGAAGTCACCGATCTCACCGGCGAGTTCCATGGTCTTCGGGCCCACCGCGACGAAGCCGATCGGCGGCGCTTCGTCGAGGCCGTTCTGGTGGTACAGCACGGGCCATTTGCCCGCGGGCCCATCGTGATTCACGATCGTCTCGCCGTCCCACAGGCGGCGCAGGATGCCGACGAAATCCCGCAGCTGCGCCTCGGTGACGGCGGGCAGCCCGATCGCCTTCCAGTTCGCCGCCATCCCGCGCCCGAAGGCCATGGCGAACCGGCCCTCGGTCATCGCCTGCATGGTCGAGCCGATGGTCGCGGTCACCATGGGATGGCGGGTGTGGTGATTGGTTGCCGCGGCGGCGATTCCGAGGTCGGTGGTGCATCCGGCGAGACCGCCGGACAGGACGGCGGAGTCCTTCACCGTCATGCGCTCGCCGATC
Organism: Nocardia sp. NPDC005746; assembly: GCF_040630785.1. Lineage (NCBI taxonomy): Bacteria > Bacillati > Actinomycetota > Actinomycetes > Mycobacteriales > Nocardiaceae > Nocardia > Nocardia sp. NPDC005746. Next base: position 57,222 of record NZ_JBEXYE010000021.1, on the reverse strand, counting down.
ATGCACGAGCCGAGGCCGATTCGCTCGGCGTCGCGGGCCTCGGGCAGCAGGACGCGGGCGTCGGCGGGATGCCGGGTGATGCAGTAGTAGGACAGTTCGTTCAGTTGATCGGTCACGAGAGTTGTACTTCCCTAATAGGTTTCGAAACAGGCGGACGCCGGGTTTCAGGCGCCGAGTTCGGTGAGCAGTTCTTCGACGATCGCTCGGTGGTGGAGCAGCACCTCGATGTCCTCGGGGCGCTCCATCTCACCGAAATGGATCTGGCGGCCGCCGGCGCGCAGGAAGACGACGGCGTAGTTGAGGGCGGCGAACATCGTGTACCAGGTGAGGTCGGCGAGTTCGACGCCCGAGTGCCGGGCGTAGCTCGCCCGGACGTCTTCCACGCGCATGAAGTCCGGCATGCCGGGGAAGCCGAAGTTCTCGGCGATGGCGTGAAAGACACGGTGCCCGAACGTGATCCAGGCGACGTCGAGTTCGCGGGGGCCGATCGTCGCCATCTCCCAGTCGAGCACCGCGACCGGGGTGAAGTCCCGGTACATGAGGTTGCCGAGTCGCGCGTCGCCCCAGGACAGCACGGTCTCGTACGACGACGGCTCCGGGATATTGTCGGTGAGCCACTTCAGGATTCGCTCCACCAACGGTGATGGCCCGATGTCGCGTGCCGCGAACTCGTACCACGCCCGGGCGCGGTTCAGGTTCCGCTCGAGCAGGCTGTCACCGGGGTGCGCGGGGTCGAGGAACGCGAACGTGGTTGCCGCGTCCGGGATCGCGTGGATCTTCGCGAGCGTTTCGACCGTGCTCTCCTGCACGCTGCGCTGCTGCTCCGGATCTGCGTCGAAGAGCCAGTTGTTGCCGAAGGTGTAGGGCATGACATCGGGCGGCACCTGGCCGTCGACCCGATCCATCAGGAGAAACGGTGTGCCCAGTACCTCGCCGGTCGGTTCGAGGAACCGCACCAGGGGAACGCGGACGTCGCTCGCGTCGGCCACGATGCGCATCACGTCGAACTGCTCGCGCAGGTTGTAGCGCTCGTAGACCGGGAAGTCGCCGGGGGCGGGGACGACCCGGGCGATCAGGTCGTTGATCTGCTCTGTTCCGGCTTCCTGCCAGCGCACGGTGAGGGTGAGCGTCTCCGCGGACATGCCGTTGCTGTCGATGCCGGACCCCAGCGTGAGCTCCGGATTCGCGTCGTCGGGCAGCTGCGTGGCCAGCCATGCGGTGAGGCGGGGAATCAGGGCGGCGGTGTCACGGCTACTGCGCTGCAGGCGCATGCCCTGATCATCGGGAGACGGAGACATGAGTCACTCCTGACTGGATTGCGAAAGCTGGAGGTAACAGTGGACCTCCCCGTCACAATTGTCAACGAGGGTTCTCAAAGAGTGTGAGTCATAGCAGGTAAAACGCTATGGAGTCGACCAGGCAGTGGCGCGCTTCGGTCAGTTCGGCGGGTGAGGACAGCCGGCGCTCGTTATTGATGCCGCGCATGGCCATCGGGATCAGCGCCTGGACGCGATGCACCTTGTCCGCGTCGAGAGGCAGGTCCGCGAGGAAGTACTCGAAGGCCCTGAGCCAGGCGTCCTCGTACCCGGCCATCGCCGCCGTGGTCAGCGGGAAATCCTCGAGCCGTTCCTTCTGGCCATTGGGCAGTCCGGCCCGCAGCGTCTCGACCGCCCGCCCCTCGGGAGTGCCGAGGATGGTCCACATGGCATCGACCATCTCCCACACCCGCTCCCGGATCGTCCCGGTCACCTGCGGCCAGCTCTCGGGGCTGTTCGCCCCGGTGCGATCGGTCAATTCGACGAGCACGGCCGCCCACAGTCCGTCGATATCGCCGAACTGATGTTTCAACGTCCCCCAGCTGACCCCGGCCTCCCGGGCGACCCGATTCGCCGACAGCGGTTCCCCGGACCCCGTCGCGAGACAGCCGATGGCCACCTCGAGTAGCCGCTGCCTGGTCTCCCGCCCCTTCCGGTTGAGGCGAGTTCCGGCCGCGGATTGCATTGTCGAACTCGTCTCGGTCATCGCCGCTTCCGTTTCGCATGTCCCGAAATCTCGGAATCTCCGATTATCGGTCCGACGATAGCTGGAGGACTTGAGTCTCCATCCGGGGGAGACAGGAAGGTTGGGGCATGGACGACGACACGCTCTTCACGATCGGCGCTCTGGCCGAACGGACCGGCTTGACGGTCAAGACGATCCGGTTCTACTCCGACAAGGGGATCGTGCCGCCGACCGATCACACCCCGACCGGCTACCGGCTCTACGACGCCGAAGCCGCTACCCGCCTGGAACTGGTCCGCACCCTGCGCGAATTGGGCATCGACCTGCCCACCGTGGCGCGGGTGCTGGCGCGCGAGACCTCGCTGACCGCGGTGGCCGCGGCCCACGCCGATGCGCTCGACGTGCAGATCCGGATCCTGCGGATGCGGCGCGCGGTCCTGCGCGCCGTGGCCGAGCGGGGCTCCCACCGAGAGGAAATGGAACTCATGCACAACCTGATGCGCCTGTCCGAGGCCGAACGCCGCCGGCTGATCGACGACTTCGTCGACGCCGCGTACGGCGGCGTGGACGCCAATCCCGCCATGGTGGAGCTGGTCCGCACCAGCATGCCCGAACTGCCGGACGACCCGACCGTCGCGCAGATCACGGCGTGGATGGAACTTGTGGAACTGGTGCAGGACAACGACTTCCGCGAATCGGTCCGGGCCATGGCCGAGTACCAGGCCCGGGAACGCGCCGAGGGCGATTCCACCGGGCTGCACCACGACCTGACCGAAGCCGTCCGCACCGATATCGGTAAGGCCCTCGCCGACGGACTGAGCGCCGACTCCGAGGCCGCCGCCACGGTCGTCGACGGGCTCACCGCGCGCTACGCCGACACCTTCGGCAAGCCCGACGACGCGCGACTGCGCCGCTGGATCCTCGAGCGGCTCGAGGTGGCCAATGATTCACGCGTGGAACGCTATTGGCGGCTGGTTTCGGCCATCAACGGCTGGCCGGAGATGCCCGATCTGGGGCCGGTGTTCACCTGGTTCGCCGCCGCGCTGCGCGCCCACCCGGCCTAGGGGATCCACCGGGGATTCTCTCGGGTGAATCAGGGAGCGATTTGGGGGATCCGCCGGATCCGCGGAACGGCGGGTTTTCCCTAGCGTTCGAGGCATGAGAGACGGGTCCCGAATGCGGCGGGTGTTGGTCCGGCTGGGCGTGGCGGTGCTGGTTGTGGTCGTTGGGCTGAGCGGTGCGACGGCCTGGCTCTACACCTCGGCTGAAGTATCCACCGTGGGGAAGGTGGATTTCGTGCGTCCGCTGGCCATCCCGCCGCTGGCCCCGTCGACCGTGGCGGCGGACGGGGCGCGGGAGTTCGAACTCGACATGCGTTCCGGCAGTAAGGAATTCCGCACCGGACAGGTGACCGATACCTGGGGATTCAATGGCGACCATCTCGGACCGACCCTGCGTGCGCGCCGCGGGGAGCAGGTTCGAGTGCGGGTCCGCAATGAACTGCCGGAAGCGTCGACCGTCCACTGGCACGGCATGCATGTGCCCGCCGCGATGGATGGAGGACCGCATCAGATGGTCGAACCGGGTGCGGAGTGGAAGCCGGAATGGACGGTCGATCAGCCCGCCGCCACCCTCTGGTACCACCCGCACCCGCACGGGGCCACCGAGACCCACGTCAGCCGGGGGCTGGCCGGGATGTTCCTGCTCGACGACGACGCCTCGGACGCGCTCGCATTGCCCCACAGCTACGGTGTCGACGATTTCCCGCTGCTCGTGCAGGACGTGCGATTCCGCAACGGGCGGTTCGATTTCGGGCACAGCGCGTTCCGCGACGCCGGATTCCTGGGCAATGAGGTCCTGGTCAACGGCACCCTCGCGCCCTACCGCGAGGTGAGCGACGAACTGGTGCGACTGCGCCTGGTCAACGCGTCCCCCGCGCGCATCTACAACTTCGGCCTCTCCGATGGCCGCGACTTCGCGCTCATCGGCACCGACGGCGGCCTGCTGGAGCGCCCCGCCCGGCTGAAGCACGTACAACTGTCCCCGGGCGAGCGCGCCGAAATCGTGGTCCGCATGAAGCCGGGCGAGCGCGTGACCCTGCGCAGCGACCGCCTCGACGCCGGACTCGACATGTTCACCAACCGATTCAGCGGCGGCGACGACCGATTCGACATCCTCGAACTACGAGCCGCCGCAACCCTTCGGCCGGCACCGCCCCTACCCGACCACCTCGTCACCCCGCAGACGCCGAAGGCCGCGGATTCGGTGGGGGAGCGGTCCTTCGAGCTGGAGTTCGGCAAGATCAACGGCAAGGCGATGGATATGAGCCGCGTCGACGCCACGGTGACCCGCGGCACCACCGAGACCTGGGTCGTCCACAACGGCGACGGCACCCCGCACAACTTCCACATCCACGACACCCAATTCGCGGTCACGGACGTGAATGGTAGCCAACCGCCCGAGTCTCTCCGCGGCCCGAAGGACACCGTCTTCGTAGCCCCGGGCTCCACCGTGAAACTGCTGGTCCGCTTCGACGGCCCCGCGGATCCCAATGCCCCGTACATGTTCCACTGCCATCTCCTCTGGCACGAGGATCTGGGCATGATGGGCCAATTCGTCGTCGTGGATCCAGGACAACAGGCCGGAACACCTCACCACGCCGGGCACTGACGGTCAAGAGTGAGCGGCGCGACAGCGCGAGCCTGACGAACTGGACGCGGGTCGCCGTCAACCGGTGCCGAGAGGGCCTGTAAACGGAAGGTTCGTCCAGGCCCACGACGTCGGTCGCGCCCGATGGTGCCGGCGGCAACTCTTCGGGCCCTTGGGAGCCCGGAAGTCGGGGCGGCCCCGCCGACCGGAATCGGGCCGCTCCGGAATTCGGCACCGCAGGTATTCGCGGCGCCCGATCCCTGCTTTAGCTGGTGCCGTCCTGCACCGGATAGTCGATGACGACCAAACCGCCGGTGGCGTAGTTGACGACATCGGCGGCCGCCCGCTGGCCATATTCCGATTCCCGCGACGCGGCCATGGCGGCGGCGTCAGCGAAGTCGGCTTCGAAGACCGCGAAATACGGCGCTTCGCCCTTGGTCGCCGCCACGTCGAAGCTGTAGCGCCACGCGAGCAGGCCGGGCCATTTCATGACCAGCGGAAGGTGGTTGTTCACGTAGTAGTCGCGGAAGTGGTCCGGGTCGGCGGGCTTGGGGTATAGGACCACCAACTTATGCATAACTGCCTCCTGGGCGGCTGGTTCGAATCGTCATAAACGCAGGTTAGGGCGTGATGTGTGGTCGAGGGAAAGACTGGGACGGGATAGGCTCAGAACGGATCGTTATCACTCGACGGGGAGGGCATGTGGCGCCGGATACGGTGAGCCTGCGGTACTTTCTGGTGCTGGCGCAGGAGTTGAACTTCACCCGCGCGGCCGAACGGATCGGTATCGCGCAACCCGCGCTCAGTGCCCGGATGCGCCGATTGGAGGCAGAACTCGGTACGAGCCTGCTGGTTCGCAACACGCGTAGCGTCGTATTGACCACGGCCGGTGCGGCTTTGGCGGAGTCCGCGCCGCCCGCGCTGGCGGCGCTGGACCGGGCATGGGAAACCGCCCGGCATGCCGGGGCCGGTGAACTGGGCACGCTACGCATCGGATACAGCCTCAGCGCGGGGGCCGAGACGGCACCGGCCCTGGTGGACAGGCTCATTCACAGCAGCCCGGGACTCGAGGTCAGCGCGGTCCCGATGGCGACACCGGAGATCTCTCCCGCGGTCGCCGACGGCCGCATTGATGCGGGGATCACCCGCGGTGAACAGCCGGGTCGTGGCGTGCGCCGGTTCCTGCTGCGGCGTCAGCGCGTCGGGATCCTATTGGCACAGCATCATCCGCTGGCCGAACACCCGGAGATCGAGATCGCCGATGCGGCAGCGTATCCGCTGCGACTCCCCGACCGTACCGCCAACCCCGTGATCCACGATCAGCTGTCCGCCCTGTTCCGCGACATCCAGCCAACCCCCCGATTCCACACGCCCGCAGTCTCTTTCGACATGTCCCAGCGCGACCTCCGCGACGGGCTCACCCTCGCCCCGGCCGGTGAAGCCGCGGTCACGACATCACCGGCCGGCCTCACGTGGCGACCGCTACAGGGCGCACCCACCTTGACGATCCACCTGGTCCTCCCGCGCGAGCAGTCACCACTACACCGCCGCATCCGCACCATCGCCAAAGCCCTGGCGCACGAGCTGCACTGGCTGCCGGACTGACGCGCAGTTCGCGCGAGACGCACGTCATGCGGCAGTAGCAGATGGTTCCGTCTACTGGTTCACCGCGACTGGTGTGCTCCGATAGTGGCCCGGTACGCATCGAGGAGACGGAAGAAGGCATCTATCGCGGTCTCATCCTCGTCAAGGTGGTCCTCGATGGCCGTGGCCCAGCCCATAGCCATACCCCACCCGAACTCCTTGCGCAGCCAACATGCGAAGGGCCCAGTCGGGCTGAGGGCGAACTCCTCTGGCACGGAATGCACTTCGAGTGCGATGCCGTATCCGCACAGCAGCATCATGAGTTCCTGCAATGACTCCCCGCGGGCCCACATCCCCGGCCGCTGCCGAACATTGTGGTCGAGCAGTTCATACACGTCATGGCAATCGGCCACGGCCTTGACCGAAGGATCTGTCTTCGACCACTCCGGACCGTAGGAACGTGGTGGGGGACTCTGTCTCGTCACGTGCCCACCTCACCATGGATCTGCGTGACCTTGCCCTATCCGAGGGCGCGCCCATCGGCTTCAGCGCCCACCACAGGCGGCCATGAAGCACTCTGTCCGTGAATCTTCTGTGCCCCGCGATGACCGCCTGAGACCGCGGGCTTTGGTGGATGTTGGACGATAGGCAGGTGACCGAGATCCGTGACGACCACGTGAAAGTCCACTTCCGTATGGACATCGACGAGCGGGGGTGGCCGCCGGCAAGCGTTGAAAGTCTGTGGGCGATAGACCTCGGTGACGGTACCGCGCGGTTGGACAACACGCCCTGGTTCGTCCGCGGAGTCGCCAGCGGGGACATCATCACGGTGCAGCCGGATGACGAGGGTGTCCTCTGGGCCGGCGAGACGGTCCAGCCCTCGCAGAACTGCACCATCCGCTTGATCGTGCTGAAAGACGACGGTTCGGCTGCCGCTCGGGAGAGCGTATTGAAGGCCTTCCACCGCCTCGGCACGACAGGCGAAGGCATTGAGCACTACCGGATGGTGGCCTTGGATGTACCGCCCGATGCGGACCTGCCGAAGATCCGCAAGCTGTTGGAACACGGTGCGGAGCAGGGCTGGTGGCACTGGGAGCAAGGGTGCGTCACCGAAGCGTGGAAGGCCACTGCTCGAGGGTGATGGCAGCAGGTTGGTGGTTGAGAGTGGCTGCTACATCGGTCCGACGGCCAGCCTGCGAGGCGATTTCGGTTAGATCGTCATCGGTTCGGGTTCCAACGTTCAGGATGGCTGCGTATTGCACTCGTTTCCGGGGCGAGAGTTGGTGCTGGAGGCAGAATCCCACATCGTGGTCCTATGCGACGTGGATGGCATTTAGTAAGGCAGCCGGGGAACTCGTATAGGCAGTTGTGGAGAGCCCGTGGAGATTTCGTGCGGATTCGGTGTGACCGTTGAGCCGTTCGTCGGTGCGTGCCAGCATGATCGAGTGCTTGCGACGAATATTCCCGATGGCCAGGTTTATGCAATGCCGTGTCGGTGGTCGCCGTGGCTGATTCTGCTCTATCCGGTCATAGGCGTGATGGTAGCGGCCTGGACTTACCACCGGATGGTGGGAATAACCCTCGATTGCGTGCACCTCATCGACGGGGGAGCCGGTTTCGCACTCTTGTTTCTTGGTGTCGCTGGGCTGCTGAGCATGTCGTTCGTGGGTCTGGTGACGGGGCTGCTCGCGGTCATGGCCAATCACCTGCTGCGCACCTCGGCGACTCGCCGCCAAATCAGTGGAATCGTTCCGACGCTGATTACCTGCGTGGGTATCGGTCTGATCGCCATCATATGCGTGCGTTTGCTGAACGAAGCCACGCCGCCGGCTGACTATTGCAGCAAATTCAACCTGCCCATGCGCTGAACTGATTTCGAGTGGGGGCCTGGAGTTCGCGGGACGTCGTTATCGCTGACGAGTGCGACATGCGGGCATCACGACGACATCGGCGAAGTCCAGCTCCCACACGACCGGGGCCGCGGTTGTGTAATTCATCGGTACCTCGGAATGGTGCACTCCACAGCACGAGCAGACGAATCCGAGTCCACCGATCATGGCGCGCAGTCTAGATCACGGTTGGCCGGGCGCGCCGCTGCGAGTCCGCTAATACGAGGACGGTGCCCGGCCGTCTCTGGGTGAGACGGCCGGGCACCGGTCGGCCGGTGGTGGGCCTGTGTTCCCGGGGAAGGATCAGGCCCGTGAGCTTCGGCTGCCGGGCAGCTGGGGCTCAGGGGAGGGTGCGGCAGTACAGGGCCTGGGGGCGGTTGCCGCGGTTGTTGTTGCCGGAGAATGCGATTCCGGCGACGTACTCGTTGGCGTTGCACTGGCCCTTGTAGTAGCTGTTGGCCCAGTCGCCGCCTTCGCCGGAGGAGGGGCGGTTGTCGCCGCGGTCGAACCACAGGGTGCGGCCCGAACCCGCGAGCGGGACTCGGCCGGGGGCGCACAGGATTCCGGACATGGAGTCGCCGCGGAGGCTGTAGCCGATCATGAACTGGCCTTCGGCGCACTGGTATTTGGTGAAACCACTCGCCCAGTCGGTGCTGACCTTCTCGGTGCTGACCTTGACCGCACCGGTGCCCGACTGCCACAGATCACCCAGGGTGGCGTCACCGCAGAGGCCGCCCTGGCCGCGGTCGGTAACACCGAACAGCCGCTGGCCGTCGGGGCACACCATCTTGTGGGCGCCGCTGTCCCAGTCGGCGGCGGCGCGGATCGAGCGGTTGTCGTCCTCGTGGATGCCCTGGAGCATGGACCAGGTACGGCTCGGGTTGACCTTGCCGGTGAAGCCGTTCGCCTCGATCAGGCGACTGAAATGCGCACCGCGCCAGTCGTCGGCGTCGGTGATCTTGCGCAGCCCGCCCGTGGTGTCATAGCGCAGCAGACCCCAGGAGTTGCCCTTGTCGTTCTGCTGGTAGCCGATGATCGGCCAATAGGCGAAGTCGAGGTCGCGCTCGATCAGGTAGTCGACCATGTTCTTGAACCACGCCTTGTCCAGGTCGTTGGCATCGCTTTTGCCGATGCCGAATTCGCTGACCCAGACCGGGGCGGTGAAGTGAGTGTCGGCGGTGGTGGCGACGTATCCGGCGCGTTCGTCCATGGACTTGAACAGGTCGGTGCGAGACATGTCGCGGAAGCGCGGGTCGTGGGTCTCACCGCCGCTGATGCCGGTGCCGCCGGTGTGCTTGGGGCCGATGTAGCCGTAGAAGTGGACCGCGTAGACAACCTTGTGGGACTTCACCAAGGTGGTGGACAGCCGCTTCACCGGCTCCAGCATCGGTCGTTCATGCCAGGTCAGGTCGGTGGGGATGCCCATCCAGTTGACGCCCTCGACCATGATGAGCAGATCCGGATTGCCCTTGGTGAGAATGGCGTCGCCGGCTTCCTGTGCGGCGTCGGCCCAGTCGTGGCTGTCGCCCTGGCCCCAGTTGGGGTTGTCCCAGGTGTCGCGGCGCACCTCATTGCGCAGGTCCGCGCCGATGACCCCGGGGTCATTGCGGTACCGGGCGGTCATGAACACCCAGTCGTCGATCCACTTCTCCCAGGACTGGCCCGAGTTCCAGCGCTCGTTGCCGTCCACGGCGCAGCACCAGCGGGTGGTGGTCGTGTGGTTGTTGAGGATGACGCCGAGTCCGGCCGAGGTGAGCGCGGCGACGGCCCGGTCGTACACCTCGATCGGCCGTAGGCCGTTGAGTTCCGGATTCGCGGTCAGGCCCTGCACTGCCCGGCTATCGGTGATCATCTCGTTCGAGAACGGCAGGCGAATGCTGTTGAGCCCCAGCGCCTTGAAGTCGCCGATCAGCTTGGCCATCGGCACCCGGTCGAGGCCCAGCGGGGCGCGGTGCCCGTTCTCCTCGGAGAAATTGTTGGCCGTGACCTCGTCGTCGCCACTGCCGGTCCAGGTGCCGCTCGAGCCGTGCCAGTTGCCGGACTTCAACTTCACCCGATTGCCGTTGGCGTCGACGATGTACCGTCCGCTCGTACTCAACGGGCCCTTCATGCCGCCGGGATCAGCGTTTGCGGGAACGGTGCTGTGCATGAACGGAACCACCAGTGTTCCGAGCAAGAGCAGCACCGTGGCTAGCTTCCTCATTCCGAATCCTCATCGTCGCGAGACCAATCCGATTGATCGGCGCCACTGACGAATGGTGACCCGGGCCACTCCGGCGGGCCGGTCGAGGAGCAACAGTAGGGTCGGGAGCCGGATTTCAGAAACATCTAAACTTCGGTGTTTGAGCACCTTTTGTTGTCAATCACCCGTCGTGCGGTCGAACTCGCCGGATTTGACGCCCAGGGTGAACGCGTCCCACTCGCTGGGCGTGTAGACGAGGACATGCCCGTTCGGGGCCTGTGAGTGGCGTACCGCGACGTCCCCGTCCGCGAGGAAGGCGACTTCCACACAGTCGGGACCGTTGCCGCTGCGGGAGCTTTTGCGGAAGTCGGCGTCGTGGAGGCGAGGGTTTGTGCCGGATAGGTTGTGCATGGGTGGCTAGGCCCTTCTACTGGTGTTCTTGGCTACCTGGCGAAGTCGGGTGCGGGTGCTGACTTCGTCCAGGGCAGCGTGACGGATGGAAACAAGTGCGGATCGGTGAGTTTCGACTTCGTCGGGATTCTCGAGGCAGGCTGCGCCGACCAGGGAGTCGAAGTAGACGACGGGATGGGTTTCTGTTCCGGCCATGGGTTTCATGTCGATGATCGTGAACGAACCCGTCGCTGTCCCCAGCGGATGTCCTGCGGCGAAGGGGAGTACTCGGAGTGTGATGTTGGCGCGTTTGCTCATCTCCACGAGGTACTCGAGCTGCCCTTCCATCACCGCGTGGCTGCCCACCTGGGTGTAGATGGCCGATTCGTGCAGGACCGCATCGACGATGATCGGCTTGGTCTTCCGAGTGATGAACGTCTGGCGCTCCATTTTGAGCTGGAGGCGGCGATCGAGGGTGACCTCGGGTTCGCTGGCGAAGTAAACGCGGTCTAGTGCGCGTGCGTAGTCCGCGGTTTGGAGGAGTCCGGGCACGATGTTGTTGTGGTACATGGTCAATCGGAGGGCGCACGCTTCCATGTCGGCGTAGATGCGGAATCCGCCCTGGATCACGTCGCGGTACTCGTACCACCAGGACTTCGACGCGGCTTGCTTGATCAAGGCGATCATGTTCGCGTGGGTGTCCGCATCCATCTCGAGGATCTCGGCGAGCGCGTCGGCCTCCGGAAGGCTGACCCGGCCTGACTCGCCGCGCTCGATACGACCGACCTTGCTGATGCTCCAACCGGGCCCCATGGCGTTCGCGACGTCCGCCAAATCCAGGTTCGCTTGCTGCCGCGCTTCGCGTAGCCGCATGCCGATCTGCTTACGTGCCACCGATGTTGGTTGTTGGCTGGTATCTGCCACGACGTCCACCCTCATGCTCACGAGCATTGGCAACGATGTCAGGCCATTTTGGCAATGACCCTGGGCTTTCGGAGGGTTTTCGCGGTTCTGCCGCAATGGCAATGCCAATTTCCGGTGGCAGCGGTGTGCTTGTGGCATCGACCGAATCAACTTTTGGGAGGTGCCGTAATGCTTTGGGACACATGGGCGTTGTTGTCGATTCTCGGTCTCTGTCTCTGCGTCATCGTGTGGTCGATTTGGGGCTTCTATCGCGATAGTCATCCGGGTGGTGGTGCCCGGCTTCTTCGGCTCGCGCTGCTCGGAGGTGGAGGACACCTCGAGCTCCTAGCTCGGGGGCACGCGGGATGGTGGCATCAGGGCAGGCATCGAGCGGCATGACTACCGCGGAGTTCGCCGTACTGAGGGTGTTGAGCGGCACTGATGGGCGGTTGTCGGTTGTGGAGATTCAGCGGGCGGCCGCGCTGACCGGGTGGAGTACGCGGAATGCGCTGGTGCAGTTGATGGCACGCGGGCTTGTCGTACGTGGGGGTCGCTACGGTCTCTGGCTGATCAGTGAACGTGGTCGGCTGGTGGTGGCTACGAAGCGGAGCAGTTTGGGTGAATGTTCAGTGGGGGAACGGATTCGGCTATTCGGAAAGGAGCTGTTTGATCACCCATTGCGCGGCTTCGGGTTGCATGGGGAGGGTGGCGTGGCTGGACAGGCCTGCTTGGGGGTACAGGTCTTCGAAGTAGTCGTTTTCTACGCGGGGGTCGTTGATGAAGGAGGCTTGGCCGGGTGGGGTGAGGACTTGGTCGCCGTGGGTGGCGAGGACCGCGTAGATGACGCCGGGGACGGTGACTCCGTCGGTGAGCAGGGCTTGGGTGACCGGGGATCCGGCGAGGCAGTCGAGGGCGCCTGCTACCCCGGCGAATATGGCGGGGTGCAGGGGATCTGCCGCGTCGTCGAGGATTCCGGCGAGGCCCTCGGGGGAGCCCGGGAGGCCGCCGATCAGGGCGGCGGCGGTGGCGCCTTGGGTGACCGGTGCGAGATACGTCGCGCGGTCGACGTGCGGGCCGCCGTGGAGGAATTTCAGGTAGTAGTTCGCGACCAGCGCGCCTGACGAGTGGGCGACGATGTCGACGTGGGTGGTTCCGGTCGTCGCGAGCAGCTTCGTGATGAATGCTCCCAACTGGCCCGCTGATTCAGCGACCGGTGCCGCCGCTTGCATCTGGCCGATGATGCCGTAACCGAAGATGAAGGCGCAGCCACCGAGATCTCTTATCCCGCTGGTGATTCCGGCCATCTGCCTTTCCAGTGTGCCGCGGATGTCGCCGGCCGCCCCGAAACCGCCCAGCACCACAACCGGATTCGGTTGTTCCGGTGATGGCACGCAGTCCAGCGCGGGTTCGAGGGTCGTCGAGGTCTGTCCTGCTTGCCTGCGCTGCGAGTGTTCGGCGGGCTGGCCGGTTCCGTTGTTCCGGAGCGGCCCGGCGATGCTCGACGGCGGTTCGCCGATCGGGCCGGGCCGTGGGGCCGCCGCGGCGGGGGTGACGCTCAGTCCGATCGCGGCCGCCGTGACCGCGACGACAGTGCCGACTCGCATCCACATCTGTCTACCTCCCGGCGCCCCGTTTGTCTCCGAAGCTGCCGGTGTCGCGTTCCTCACCGAAATACTTCGGCGGGCGGCCGCGTTCGGACGACTGGTTCAGCGTGTCGGCGGCGTGCCCTACGCTCCCGGGGATCGGAAGGAGTGCGCGGTGAGTAAGCGCGGGTGGCTGTTGTTCCTGGGTATGGGCGTTATCTGGGGCGTGCCGTACGCGATGATCCGGGTGGCGGTGGGGGAGTTCGATCCGGTGTTCGTGGCATTCGGGCGGACGCTGCTGGGTGCGCTGGTGCTGTTGCCGGTCGCGCTGTTCACCAAGGTCCTGTGGCCCGTGTTCCGGGAGTGGCGTTGGGTGCTGGTGTACACGCTGGTGGAGATCACCGGGCCGTGGCTGCTCATCGGGCACGCGGAGACTCGACTGACCAGTTCGACGGTGGGGCTGCTCATCGCGGCGGTCCCGCTGATCGCGATCGTGATCACCACCCGCCTCGGGCACGAGGGTCTCGATCCGCGCCGGATCCTCGGCCTGGTGATCGGCTTCGCGGGGGTGACCGCACTGGTCGGTCTGGATATCGACATGTCGAACCTGGGCGCGCTGGCCGCCATCGGGGTGAGCGTGATCGGCTACGCCCTGGGCCCGATCATCATCGACCGCAAGCTGAAAGAGCTGCCGCCGATCGGCGTGGTCACCGCGTCGCTGGTCTTCGCGGCCACCCTCTACCTGCCGTTCACGCTGTGGCGCATGCCGTCCCATTTCCCGGCGGGCGCGACCTGGTCGGTGGTCGGGCTGGGCCTGCTGTGCACGGCGCTCGCGTTCGTCGTCTTCTTCGCCCTCATCGGCGAGGTCGGCCCGTCCCGCGCGACGGTCATCACCTACATCAATCCGGCCGTGGCCCTGCTGATCGGCGTCTCGCTGCTGAAGGAGCCGCTCACCGCCGGCATGGCGATCGGCTTCCCGCTGGTGATCCTGGGCTCGATCCTGGGTACCGCACGGGCCAAGCGGCCCGAGGACGCCGTCCCGGTCCGCGCCTAGTCCTCGGACTCGGACTCCTCGGCGTCTTTCGCCGCGGCCTCATCCAGCTTGCGCTGCTTGTGTGCCCCGCCTTTCCGCTCGATCCGCGGATCCTCGCTGACCTCGTACCGCTTCACGTACTCCCCGAGAAACGCCTGCAAGGTGGCGGTCGCCGGAATGGCGAGCAGCGCCCCCACCGCCCCCAGCAGCGCCCCGCCCATGATCACCGACAGCAGCGCCACCGCCGGATTCACGTCCACCGTCCGCGCGGTGATGCGCGGCTGCAGCACATAGTCCTGAACCCACTGGTAGACCACCACGAACAGCAGAATCCACACCGCGTCGAGCGGTCTGATGGTGAGCGCCACCAGGATCGGCAGCACGCCCGCGATATAGGTTCCGATGGTCGGCACGAACGAGGCCACCACGCCGAACCAGATGCCCAGCGCCAGCGCGTTCGGTAGGCCGAGCAGCGCCAGGAACGCCCCGTGCGCGATGGCCGAGATGACCGCCAGCAGCGCCCGCGAATACAGATACCCACCGGTCTTGTCGATGGCCAGGTCCCAGGCATGCAGCACCGCACCCTGTTTCGCGGGCGGCAGCAGCGAGCACACCGAGCGCCGCAGCTTGGGGCCGTCGGCGGTCATGTACACGCTGAACAGCGCGATGGTCACGAACTGCGCCAGCCCGCCCAGCACCGTGCTCGACAAGCCCCACACATTGTTCGCCGCCCGCTCGGCATAGGAACTGATGATGTCCGAGTCCTTGAAGAGTCGATCGCGCAACTGATCCAAGGTGAAATTCTGGTGGAATACGCGATTGACCCAATTCACCAATTCGTCGACCAGTCGCGGCAGTTCGCTCACCACATGGGAGACGGTCTCGACCAGGAGCACGCCCAGCGTCGCGACGAACCCCGCGGCGCAGGCGAACACGATGACGAACACCACCCCGGTGGCCAGCCCCCGATTCACGCCGTGCCCGGCGAGCCCGTCCACCGCGGGCTCCATGGCGAGCGACACGAAGAACGCCACCGTCATCATGATCGCGATCCCGATGAGCTGGTGCGCCGCCCAATTGGCGAGTTCGAACAGCCCGAGCAGGGCCAGGGCGAGCACCATGGCGCGGGGAAGCCAGGCGGGCATGGCGGTCCGCTGCGGCGGGTCTGGGTTGTCGGCGGCCACGGGGCCAGTCTCGGTTACCGGCGGGTGTTTCCGGTTACGACCCACCGAAGCAGGTCGAATCGAACAACCGGTGGACAAATCAGACAAATCTGGACGGTCTGTTTACTTCTGGTGAACGGAATCGAGACCCATTCGGAGAGAAAGGTTTTCCCGCGATAGTGTGCAGGCATGCGGGAGGGCGGCCAAGATATGCGAGTGCGCACGAAATTCTCCAGCGAACTGATGGCGCTGACCGAGGAGCTCGCGCATATGGCGCAGCTGACACAGGAGGCCTCCGAGCGGGCCACGACAGCGCTCCTCGGCGCCGACCTGACGGCCGCGTACGAGGTGTTCGCGCTCGAGGAGCAGGTAGAGATCGAGCACGCCAAATGCGAGGACCGGTCGGTCATCCTGCTGGCCCTGGAAGCCCCGGTGGCCCGTGACCTGCGCCAGGTCATCACCGCCATGCAGATCGCCGACGACCTCCTGGCCGTGAGCCGATCGCTGAGCCGCGTCGCCGACGTGGTGGTGCGCCGCTACCCGAACCCGGTGGCCCCCGAGCACGTCCTGGACCTGCTGGGGGAAATGTCCGGCGCGGTCACGCATCTCGCCGCCGGCGCGGTGAGAGTCATTGCGGCGCAGAACCCGCCGCGCGACCGCGTGCTGGTCCCGCGCGACGAGAACCTGGAGCGCCTGCGCGGCCGTCTGGTGGAGCTCGCGGCCGATGACGGCTGGGCGCACGGGTCGGCCATGGCCATCGACATCGCCCTGCTGGCCCACCACTTCGAGCGCGCGGCCGACCACTGCGTGCGCATCGGCCGCCTCATTCGCTTCTTCCACACCGGCATTCCGCTCTACGCGCAAACGGAGGCGTAACCACCACCTCCTGTGAGGGGCCCCGATCGGCGGGAGTAAGCTGCCCGAATTGCTTCATGGCGAGGTCTTTTCGAGTAGCACCGCACGCACGGCAAGCCGAAATCCGACAAGGGCCCCAAACATGCCAAACAGCTCTACCCAGGCATCGGTATCCACCCCGTCGCGGGTGGCAGCGCCGGTCCGGGTCGCACCGTCCACCGAGAAAACAGCGCCGAGCGAACCCTCGGCGCCCGCCGAGAGAACGCTCTCGCACCGCCAGATCATGACCATCCTGTCCGGCCTGCTGCTCGGGGTGTTCCTCGCGGCGCTGGACCAGAACATCGTCAGCGTGGCGATCGTCCGCATCGCCAACAGCCTGCACGGCTTCGACAAACAGGCCTGGGCCACCACCGCCTACCTGATCACCGCCACCATCTCGACGCCGCTCTACGGCAAGCTGGCCGACATCTACGGCCGGAAACCCTGCTACCTCATCGCCATCGGCGTCTTCGTGCTCGGCTCGGTGGCCTGCACCTTCGCCACCTCCATGTACCAGCTCGCGGGATTCCGCGCGCTGCAGGGCGTCGGCGCGGGCGGACTCATGTCGCTGGCCTTCACCATCATCGGAGATATCGTGCCGCCCCGCGAAAGGGTCAGGTACCAGGGCTATTTCATGATGGTCTTCGGCATCGCGACCGTGCTGGGCCCCGTCCTGGGCGGCTTCTTCTCCAACGCCGACCACATCCTCGGACTGTCCGGCTGGCGCTGGGTGTTCCTGGTGAACGTCCCGATCGGCGCACTCGCGCTGGTGGTGGTCGGCAAGGTGCTCGACGTGCCCTTCGAACGGCACCGCCACCGCACCGACTGGCTCGGGGCGATAGCCCTTGCGGCGGCCACGGTT
The DNA here is from genome assembly GCF_040630785.1 of Nocardia sp. NPDC005746. Classification (NCBI taxonomy): domain Bacteria; kingdom Bacillati; phylum Actinomycetota; class Actinomycetes; order Mycobacteriales; family Nocardiaceae; genus Nocardia; species Nocardia sp. NPDC005746. Next base: position 40,089 of record NZ_JBEXYE010000021.1, on the reverse strand, counting down.
CCGCTGCTCATCGTCGCCCAGCAGGGACGCGAATGGGGGTGGAAGTCGCAGCACGCGCTGCTCTGCTACGGCATCGCCGCCGCCGGGCTGATCGCGTTCCTCATCGTCGAACTGCTCATGAAGGACTCCGCGCTGATTCCCTTGCGGCTGTTCCGCAGTCGCACCTTCAGCATCGCCATCCTGGGCGGGTTCATCGTCGGCGTCGCCATGTTCGGCGCGATCGTGCTGGTGCCGTTGTACTTCCAGGTGGTGCGCGGGTACTCACCGACGCGCTCCGGACTTTTCATGCTGCCGCTGGTGCTGGGCATCATGCTGGGCGCGCAACTGTCCGGGCTGGTCACCAAGTTCACCGGACGCTACAAGGCGCTGCCCATCCTGGGCTCGCTGATCATCGCCGCCGGATCGGTGCTGTTCGCGCTGGTCCGCTTCGACAGCCCGCTGTGGCAGCCGCTGCTGTACTGCGGCGTCATCGGTTTCGGCCTGGGCGGTTGCATGCAGACGCTGATCATCGCCGCCCAGAACGCCGGACCGCGCGCCGACATGGGTGTGTCCACGGCGTCGGCCACCTTCTTCCGGCAGATGGGCGGCACCCTCGGGGTCGCGGTGTTCCTCACCATCCTGTTCAACCTGCTGCCGCGAAAGATCCTGGCCGCCTTCGGCGGTCAACTGCCGCCGGGTTTCGACGCTGCGCAATTGGGGCGGATCGAGGCCAATACCAGCGGGATCGCGGACCTGCCGGAACAGGTGCGCACACCCATTCTGACCGGCTTCACCCACGCCATGGGCGGGGTGTTCGCGGTGGCCGCCGCGGTCGCGGTGGTGGCGGCGGTCGTGCTGCTGTTCATGAAAGAGATTCCGCTGCAAGACACTCCGGAACCGGTCGCGGTCGTCGAGGAGGAGATCGTCGAGCCTGAGCTCGAACCGGAACCGGAACCGGAATCGGAACCGGAGCTCGTGTTCGAGGAGGCGCCCGGGCTGTCGGTGTCGGGCCGGGTGCGCCGGGAGGACGGGCAGTCGGTGCCCGACACCGTGCTCACCCTGATCGACCAGCGCGGACGCCAGGTATCGCGGGCCGTCGGCGATGCGGACGGGGAGTACCTGATCGGTGCGCCGCGGACGGGTGGGTACGTGCTGATCGTGTCCGCCTACGGCTATCAGCCCGCCGCGGTGAGCATTTCGGTCGGTAGCCGCCCACATCGGCTCGATGTCGCCCTGCTCGGCTCCGGCGAGGTGTCGGGCGTGGTGCGGTCGGCGGGCCGGGGCGCGCCGCTCGGCGACGCGACCATCACCCTGACCGACCACTTCGGTGACGTGGTCGGCTCGGCCGTCACCACCGCCGACGGCGACTTCACCTGCCGCGGCGTGCTGGCCGGGACCTACACGCTGGTCGCGGTGGCCGAGCACATGCGGCCGTCCGCGGTCACCCTCACCGTGCCCGACAGCGGAATGCTGCGCCACGACATCGAACTCGCGCCGCGCGCGGTCCTGGCCGGGTCGGCCTGCAACGAACGCGGCGACGGCATCCCCGACGCCCAGATCACCGTGCTCGACGAGGCCGGGGACCTGATCGCGGTCACCCGCACCGACGACACCGGCCGCTACGTGGTGCCGGATCTCGCGGAAGGTCGCTACACCGTGATGGCCCGCGGCTATCCGGCCGCCTTCAGCCGGGTCACCGTGGCCGACGGCGAAGTGGCGCACGATGTCCTGCTCGGGTACGAGCGGATGGAGGCGGCGAGCCTCGACCGCAGGGAGATGGTGGGCGCGGACCTCCGGGAGGTGGCGGACCGGGTTTGAGATTTCAGCGAGCAGGACGAAGGTCCAACTGCTAGGTTCCGCACTGAAAACAGTCCCTTCTTCGGTATTGGGACTGATCCAGGGGAGACCAGACATGAAGACCTCGCGCGCACTGCTCACCGCAGCCGCCCTCGCCGCCGTCCTGCCCGCGGGCGCCGTGTCCGCCGAACCACCCGCCACCACGGTCAACGAGTATGTGGCCCTGGGCGACTCCTGGGCCGCCGACGCCACCCTCAGCCAGCTCAGCACCGCGTTCACCCCCGCGCCCTGCGTGCAGAGCGCCCACAACTACGCCAAACAGGTGGCCGCGGCGCTGGCCGTGCCGGTCTTCCGCGACGCCACCTGCGGCGGCGCGGTCACCGCCAATATGACCCAGCCGCAGCACACCGTGCTCGGGTCCAACGCGCCGCAGTTCGACTCGCTGACCGAATCCACCGATCTGGTCACCCTCGAAATCGGCGGCAACGACGCGAATCTGGCGGCCATCGTCACCGACTGCATCACCCTCGACCCCGCCATCAGCCCCTGCCTGAACTCGATGGTCACCGACGGCATCGACCGGATGTCGCAGAACATCGCCCGGACCGAGCCACGCGTGGCCGCCACCATCGCGGGCATTCGCGAACGCGCGCCACACGCCCGCATCCTGCTGCTCGACTACTTCGAAGGCATCGGCCTCGACGGCGGCTGCTGGCCGGTCATCCCGATCTCCGACGGCGACGCGGTCTGGCTGGGGCAGAAGCTGATCGAACTGCACACCATGCTCGAACGAGTCGCGTCGAGCACGGGAGTCGACTTCGTCGACACCTACGCGGGCAGCGCGGGCCACGACGCCTGCCGGCCCGTCGGCACCCGCTGGGTGGAGGGGCTGCTGCCGTTCTCCGGCAACCCGGTCGGCCTCGCCGTCCCCTTCCACCCCAACCAGCTGGGCGCGGACTATCAGGCCAGGCGCGTGCTGGAGCGGCTCGCCGCGTCCTGAACCCTCGAGTTCCGGGGGCGGATCCACACCCGGTTGTCGTGGAACACCGCGCCGCCGCCGAAATCCGAATCCCGTTCGGCGACGGTGGCGTTGACGGTGGCGCCGCCGGAATGCTTGGCCCAGCGGCCCTTCGGGGTCGCGGCCACACCCGGGCGGACCATGTCGGAGACCTCGGTGACGGCCTCGAAACTGCCGCGATCATTGCCGACCGTCACCGGATCGCCGTCGGCGATACCGCGCGCGGCCGCGTCGTCCGGATGGATGGTGACGCGGAGTTCGCCTGCGCGGCGGCGCAATTCGGGATTCGAACCGAACCCGGTATTGAGGAAATAGTGTGACGCCGCCGAGATGAGCACCAGGCCGTCACCGGAATCCGCGGGCGGGGTGTATCCGGCCACCGGATCGTGGCCCGCCGCCACCTGGTCCGAGACGAACCGGAGCTTCCCGTGGGGCACCGGACCCGGCTCGATCTTCAGGAACCCGTCCGCGCGCAGCCGGTCCACGTCGTACTGTTTCAACAGCTGGTTCGCCAGCTCCTCATCGGACTCGTAGATCGCCGGCTCGGTCAGCCCCATGCGCCGGGCCAGCCGCCGGAAGGTCTCGGTGGTGGGCAGGCATTCGCCGGGCGGGGCCACGGCGGGCTCGTTCCAGACCAGATACAGATTGCCGTAGGCGGCCAGCACATCGAGGTGCTCGGGCTGCATGGTGGCCGGGAGGACGATATCGGCGTAGTCGACCGTGTCGGTCGGGAAGTGTTCCAGCACCACGGTGAACAGATCCTCACGGGACAGGCCCTCGACCACCCGGCGCTGATCGGGGTTGGAGCCCACCGGATTCGCGCCGATCACGAACAGCGCGTGCACCGGTGGACCGTCCGGATCCAGCAGCGCCTCGCCCATCCGGGTCATCGACAGCGTCCGCACCGGATGCGGCAGCAGATCGAAACGGGTCAGGGCGTCGATGTCCAGGCGGAAGTGGCCGCTGGTCGAATAGTGCAGCCCGCCACCGGGGATCGCCCAGTCGCCGGTGACGCCAGGCAGACAGGCCAGGGTGCGCAGCGCCATGCCGCCGCCCGCGTGCCGCTGCATGCCCTGCGAGGCGCGGATCGCGGTGGGGCGGGTGGCGGCGATCCGTTCGCCGAGCGCCACGATGCGCTCGACCGGCACCCCGGTGATAGCGGCCGCTCGCTCGGGCGGGTACTCGGCGATGCGGGACCGGAATTCGGGCCAGCCCTCGGTGTGGGCGGACAAGAACTCCTCGTCCTGCGCGCCCAGCCCGACGATCACGTGCATGAGGCCCAGCGCGAGCGCGGCATCGGTGCCCGGCAGCGGGGCCAGATGCTCGTCACAGCGTTCGGCGGTCTTGGTGCGCACCGGGTCGATCGCGACGGTGTGCGCGCCACTGTCCTGGATGAACTTCCAGACGTGATGGCCGGAGGTGAGCGGGTTGGTGCCCCACAACAGGATCAGCTTCGATTTCGCCAGGTCCTCGGGATCCATGCCGCCGGACGTGCCCAGCGTGTACCGCAACCCGACCGTGCCCGCGACCGAGCAGATGGTCGGGTCGTGCCCGGACGCGCCCAGCGCGTTGAAGAAACGCCGCCCGGAAAGGCCCTCCAGACCTTGGATGAAGCCGAGGCTGCCGGTGCCGTGGAACGGCCACACCGCTTCCCCGCCGTGCTCGGCGATGATCGCGGTGAGGCGGGTGGCGATCTCGTCGAGCGCCTCGTCCCAGCTGATCGGCTCGAACCGGCCCTCGCCCTTGCGGCCGACGCGGCGCAGCGGGCGGGTGAGGCGTTCGGGTGAGTGGACCTGCTCGAGGTAGCGGTTCACCTTGACGCACAGCGCGCCCCGGGTGACCGGATGCTCCTTGTTTCCGCGCAGGCCGGCGGCCCGGCCGTCCTGGACGTCCACCACCCAGGAGCAGGCGTCGGGGCAGTCGAGGGGGCATGCTCCCAGTACCTTCACGTACTAGATCGTATGCAGGGGCTCCGACACTCGCGAAAGGCGAGGATACGGCCGGTTTTCCAGCGCGACACGCCTATGTCGTCATGTGACGACACGCGGTCGAGCTGGGGTAGTCTCGGCCCGCGGCTAATCAGCCGCAACAGGAGTGCGGGGGCGGAAGTGCGCGGTGGAATGGGAGATTCATGATCACCCCCGGCCGAGGTCTAGTCGGTGTCGTGTCAGGATGCGCGGCGCTGCTGACCGGGTGCGCGCACGGCGGACACGGCGAAGCCGCGCACACGCACCAGTCCAATGCCGAGCGGTCCGTCGGCGACACCGCCGAGATGCAGCGCAGCGCCTTCGTCACCGCCTGCGCGGGCACCTCCGCGGGCTGGCAGGCGACCGCCGTGGTCAGCAACCGGGATGTGGTGGAGCACCGGTATCTGGTGGTGATCAGCTTCCAGACGCCCGAGTCCGCGGATCTGGAACGCACGCGCACCGAGGTATTGGTGGCGCCCGGCGCGACCCAGGACTTCACCACCGAAACGCTGCTGGATCCGGTGGCCCGGCCACAGACCGTGCGGTGTGTGCTGCGCGGTGTCGAGCAGCTCTGATCGATACTCGCTATTCGGGCGCGGGTCGGATGGGTCCGTCACGAAAGTTGCGCGGGGACAGGGGCGGACGCCTAGGATCACCAGCGCCGGCCATGCTCCGTGGGCCGCACCAGTAGGAATAGCTGAAGGATCACTGACCGTGCGTGGGTGACCAGGCGCGTTCTCCGGATGTGGATTTGTCGGTGCCATGGTGCATGCTCTTGGCACGCAGCTGTCCGCCCCGTCCGTCCCGGAGTGCCCATGTCGACCCGTACCAAGCCACAGCCCTTGTCGGATACCGAGATTCGGGAGATCGCCGCGGAAATCGACGCTGGCAGACCGCCTATGGTGTGGTTCACCGCGGCGGCGGTCGGTGTTCCGGAAGGTCGTTCCGGCAAGGTGATGTCCCTCGGCGATCCGTCCGAGGGTGATTTCCTGCAGGTGAAGCCGACGGGCTCGAAGGACGTGCTGTCCTTCGGTCCCACCGAGGTGACCCTGACCAAGCCGGCCCGGCAGAACCCGGCCAAACCGGCCACCGCGCCGGCCTCCGCCGCCAAACCGGCGAGTGCAACCCCCAGAACGGCAACCAGGAAGGAACCGACCGTGACGATGTCGTCCCCCGCGACGATGCCGGCCGCCGCGCCGAGCACCCCGCCCGCTCCGGAAGCCACCCCGCAACCGGCCGCCGAGGCCGCCGCCGAGGCCAAGAAGGCCTCGCGCCCAGCCCGCAATGCCGCCGCCACCGCGTCGGCCGCCCGCAAGCCCAAGGCTCCCGAGGTGACGGTCACCCTCAGCGGCACCGCCGAGGGCGAGTGGACCCTTGATGTCGTCAATGGCAAGAAGCGCACCATCCGCGGCCTGGCCGTGCCCAGTTCGGCTGTCTCCCAGGCCGCCAAGATCCTGCACCCCGAGGTGTCGGAGGTCGTGGATTCCATCCTGGAGTCGGTGCGCGCCTCCCAGCGCGCCAAGGTCGAGCAGCTGCAGGCCGAGCTCGAGTCGGCGCGTCGGTTATTGGAAGACCTGGCCTGAGGGCTGACGGCCCAACCCTTTTCGTGTGGGTTGGGCCACAACTCCCGCGTCGGTCGGGCGTGACCGCCGAGCGGGGGGTCGAGTGAACTTCTCCCCAGCGCGAGTCAGCGCCGTGTACGCGGCGGCTACCGCGCGCTCACACCGCGGATTCGCGCTGCCAGGTGCGGGGGCCCGCCTCGGGGCGGTTGCGACGCAAGTCGTCGTGGAAGATATAGCCGAGGGAGTATTCCTTGGCGTGGTACATGGCCGAATCCGCCTCGCGCAGTAGCTCGTAGACGGTGGTCTCGGTCTCGCGCGGTTTGGAGCACGCGATGCCGATGCTGGCCGCGATGCGCACCTCGGCCGCGCTCAACTCGAACGGTTCGCCCAATGTGGCCAGCAGGCGTTCGGCCAGCTGCAGGGCGTGCGGCCGGGCCAGCGGGGCCAGCACCACGAATTCGTCTCCGCCGTAGCGGGCGGCCGCGTCGTCGCGGCGGATCACCCGGCGGATGCGGGCCGCCGCATTGGCGATGAGCTCGTCACCCACCGCGTGCCCGTAGTTGTCGTTGACCCCCTTGAATCCGTCCAGGTCGATGAACAGCAGTGCCAGGGGCTGTCCGGCCCACCGGTCCCGATTACGATGCAGCGCCCGCAGCAGGGCGGCGCGGTTCAGGAGTCCGGTGAGCATGTCGTGGTCTGCCTGATACTGCGCGCGCCGCTCGCTGCGGGCGCTGCGTTCGATGGCGCGCTCGCTGCGTAGCAGCACGCCGGCTAGTAGCAGCGCGAACAGCGACGAGACCACGGTGCGGTCCAGGGTGTCCAGGCTGGAGCCGACCACCGGCACCAGCGAGGCCACGATCATGACGATGGCGATGATGCTGGCCCGCTGCCGGGACCGGTGCGGGTGGATATCGCGCGGCCCGCCGAGCACCACCATGCTGGGGTGCAGCGCGGCCGCGCCGATCAACGTGAATCCCAGCTGCAGCGGCAGCAATTGGATCTGGCGGCCGATCACCGCCGAGCCCGCGGTCTCCAGGTTGTAGGCCAGGTCACCGGCGAGGATCACCAGCATGGCCAGATGCACCAGGCGCAGTGAGGTTTCCGAGCGCGCCGAGGTGATCACCGAATGCACGATCACCGTGAGCAGCAGCGCGTCCACGATCGGGTCCGCGACGCAGGTGACGGTGGTGAAGTCCAGGTCCCGGGACATGTGCAGCACCGGCGAGATGAGGAAGGTCCACGACAGCAGCAGCGCGCCCAGCCCGATCAGCCCGGAATCGAGCAGCAGGTCGTGGTCGGTGCTGTTCTGGCGCGGGCGCAACCACAGCACCGCGGCCACCCCGACACAGCAGTAGCCGCTGAGGGTGAACAGGTCGTCGAAGGGGTGCCGCTGGGAATCGGAGATGTGGCGCAGCGCGGTGCCGATGGCGAATTGCACGGCGGCCGCGGAGAGCAGATACCACGGCAGTGGATGGCGGGGGCGGAACTTGCGCACCCCCATGCCGATCATGGTGAGACTGATGGCCACCGACACGAACAGCGTGCCCAGCGCCACCGCCTTGGCGTTGATCACCATGGGTAGGCCGAGAATCAGTACGCCGCAGATGAACAGGACGGTGCGCCAGCAGATGTTGAAGCGCCGCGGCCGTTCGGCCGGATGTACTTCTGTTCCCACCAGCCCCCCTGTCCGAGCAGTACTCGAAAAGACACCGCCGATCATCAACCGTGTGTTGCGGTACGAGCATAGGTCCCCGCGCTGCGGTGGCGGAGTGCCCGGTCGAGAAAGGCGCTGCCACTTATTGGGCAACCGAACCGATCATGACATGAAAGCGGGCGGTCCGGATGGGAGTTCGGCGAACCCGCAGGGCCGCTTTCGGGAGACTCGCTATGCTCCCCGCAGATCGAACCGTACGCCCCGCACGCCCCGGTGAAGAGGAGCCCGACACGTGGAATCGACTGCGGGACGCTGGTGGGCTCCCGGACGGGTCAACCTGATCGGCGAGCACACCGACTACAACGACGGGTATGTCCTGCCCCTCGCGCTGCCGCTGGGCACGACCTGCACCGCCGGCGCCAGACCGGATGGCGTGCTGCGCCTGAGATCTGAGCAGGCGCCCGGCGACACGGTCGACACGACAACCGCGGACCTGTCCACCGCGGGCTGGTCCGGCTTCCCCGCGTGGTCCCGCTACCCCTTGGGCGTGATCCGGGAGTTCGAGCGCCGTGGCCACGAGATCCGCGGCCTGGACATCGACCTCGACAGCACCGTCCCGATCGGTGCGGGCCTGTCCTCCTCTGCCGCCCTGACCTGTTCGGTCGCCATCGCCGTGCGGGACCTGTTCGCCCCCAGCGTCTCCACCGCCGACCTCGTCGACATCACCCGCACCGCCGAGAACGTCTACGCGGGCGTCCCCACCGGCGTTCTCGACCAGTCCGCCTCCCTGCTCTGCACCCCCGGCCACCTCCTCTTCCTGGACACCCGCACCGGCAAGGCCGACCACATACCCTTCGACCTCGCCCGCTTCGGCCTCACCCTCCTCATCGTCGACACCGGCGCGCCCCACCGCCTCATGGACAGCGCCTACGCCACCCGCCGCGCCGAATGCGCCGCCGCCGCAGCCCAACTCGACGTCCCCGCCCTCCGCGACGTCCCCACCGCCGCCGAAGTCGACCGCCTCCCCGACCCCGTCCTCCGCCGCCGCGCCCGCCACGTGATCACCGAAAACGCCCGTGTCCTGCGAATAGCCGAACAATTGCGCGCCGGAGCCGACCCCCGCACCATCGCCCCCCTCCTCACCGCCGGCCACACCTCCCTGCGAGACGACTTCGAAGTCTCCGCCCCACCCCTCGAAACAGCGGTGGCCGCAGCCCTCACCGCCGGCGCCCACGGCGCCCGCCTCACCGGCGCGGGCTTCGGCGGCAGCATCCTCGCCCTGATCGACGAAGACCGCGCCACCCCGGCGTCCCGTCTCATTCGAGAGTCGCTGACCGCCAAGGGATTCCCCACCCCGCACATCTTCACCGCCACCGCCTCTGCCGGTGCCCACCGTCTGGCCTGACCGCGGTCCAGGCACCCCGCCCTCCGGCCGTGTAGCACCCGGGCGGTGTGCCCGCCAGCCGATCCCTGATGCGGTGATCGGATGGCGGGCAGCGGTTTTCGGGTTACTTGGCGGGCTTGATCGACGGCTGGTTGATCGTCGTGAAGTACTGGACGGCGGCGGCGATGGCGAACGGGGCGGTGACGAAGACCTGGCCGGCAATGGTGCCGAGGAAGCCGACCGCGGCGGCGCCTGCGATGCAGCCGGCGAGGGGGCCCGCGCCGAACATGGTCAGCAGGGCGCCGGTGAGGGCGGTGCCGGCGACACCGCCGATCAGGCAGCCCAAGGCCGCGCCGCCGAGACCACCGGTCAGGGTGCCGATGGTGGCGCCCATGGACAGGGTGCTGGTCATGCGGCTCCAGGCGGCCTGCTCACGCTCGTAGTCGGTCTTCCACGGGGCGCTGTTCTCGAAGGGGAGGGCGACCGGCTTGTAGGTGGCGTGCGCGAGGTCGATCTGCGGCGTCAGGGTGGCGACGCGGTCGTGGATCTCGGTGGCGATGGGGAAGACGAAATCGTCCACACGGAGGGACAGTTCGGTTCCGGCGACCGTGGTGCCGTCCGCGGCCTTGATGGTGAACACGCCGTTCTCGACGCCCATGGAACCGGCGTCGGTGCGGATGACCACGTCCTTGTCGCTGCTGGTGGCCGTGTAGTTGATGGCGCCGGCGTCCGCGGGGGCGGGGGCGGCGTTCACGGTTCCGGCGGTGACGCCCAGGGCGGTGGTCACGAGGGCGGCGGACACGGCGAACTTGTTGAGCTTCATCAGTTTTCGATCTTTCGTCGGTGCGGGTCAGAGGCCGCATGAGAGGCGCAGGTCGCGGTCGCGCGAGCTGCGAAAGGGTGCAAGGGTTCGGCGGCACGGCCCGGAGGCCGTGTCGCTCGGTGGATTTCGGTGCCTAGGCGGTCTTGGCGCGCACGCGGGCTCCCACTCCCACGAGCACGTCGATCACCAGGAAGGCCAGCAGCGGGAGGCCGATCATCGGCACGAACCAGCCGACCACGGCGGCAGCGGCCGCCAGCGGCAGCAGCACGATCAACGGAGTCTGCGCGATCGCGCGCCGCGGAGCCTTGCCCACGGCCAGCTTCGACTCCTTGGTCGGGCGACGACGCCACCACATGAGGTAGCCGCGCACGATCACCGTGCCCAGCCCGATCATCGCCGCCAGCAGCAGCAGCTGATTGACCAGGCCGAACAGCAGGCCCATATGGAACTGGATGCCCCAGTTGGTGAGCTTGGCCATCAGCGGCCAGTCGGCGTAGGGCAGCTTGGCGGTGACATTGCCGGTCGCGCCGTCCACCGCGATGGCATCGCGGGTGTACTGCCCCGGACGCCGCAATTCCTGCGCGACGAAAGCCATGCCGTCCTTGGCCGGAATGCTGATCTCCAGCGGTCCCTCCAGGCCGTTGGCGCGGGCGACGCCGTACACGGTGTCGGCCAGTGCCGCCTTGCCCGCCGGGGGCGTCGCCGCGGGCGCGTTGCCGTGCCCGTCGTGCTCGCCGCCCGCCGGCTTGGCCGGACCGGTCGATCCCGGCAGCTTGGCGTTCACCGCGGGGGTCTGCCAGCTCATGGCCTTGCGCAGCTCGGTCACGTTCTCACCCGCGTACTTCGACCAGGTCATACCGGTGGCCGACAGCAGCAGGAGCAACGGCAGGATCCAGACGCCCACCACCGCATGCCAATTCACTGTGCGCGCGCGGGGCCGCGACCGATCCGGACGCAGCAGCCAACCGGCCGAGCGCTTCTCGCGCCGCGCCCGCACCCGCCGGTACCAGAGCACCAGCCCGGCCAGAGCGACCAGCCACATCCAGGACGCGGCGATCTCGCTGTAGAAGCGCCCGACCTTGCCCAGGTGCAGATCCTTGTGCAGCTTGTCGATCCAGGTGCGCAGGGGCAGCGCGCCCGAACTGCCGTAGACGACGTCATCGCCCACCGTCTGCGCGGTGACCGGATCGACGAACACGGCCCGGCGCTCGGACTCACCCAGCGACGGATCGCTGAAGATGACGCGTGTGGTGTCGCCGGCGTTCTGGCCGGGAGCGACGGCCACCAGCGCCAGCGCAGGCTCGACCGCCTGCGCGGCTGCGATCTGCTCCTTCAACGGCTTGGCCGGGCCCGTCGAATCGGTGTGCAGCAGACCGCTGGAGGTGATGTTCTCCAGCGTCGGCGAGATCGCGTACAGCGCGCCGGTCACGGCCGCGATCAGGATGAACGGCGCCACGAAGACGCCGGCATAGAAATGCAGCCGCAGCATGAGCGCCTGGAAGGCATTCCCCGCGCCGCGTTTCGGGGACTTCCCGGACGCCGGTTCCGGCGTCGGGGCAGGGGAGGGCGGCGGTGTCGTCTCGACACCGCTGTCAGTGATTGTCACCAGTGGTCTTTCGGGTTCGAGTGAACACCCGGGCCGCGGAGAACCTGGACACGTCGATGCGGCGCCGGTCCGGGCAGCCCATGACCCCCTCGTAGCGCACACGCGACTGCCACCGCGGCGCACACCGGTCATGGGATACCGGGACGCGGATGTCATCACCGCGACGGTCGCGGGAACACAGCGATGTCACACGGACGCGAAAGTCCGTGTGCCCGGATGAAAGTAAGGAATCAGCCTCGAACGAGCGCGGGTGGACCACGCGTGCGGAAGACGTCGGCCGCGAAGATGCGCAGCACGACCAGATCCCGGTGCGCGATGGGCAGCAGCGGCGGCCCCGACAGCACCGGCAGCGAAACGGGCAGCGGCAGCACGCGGGCCAGCACCGTGGTGCCGATCCGGTAGGCCGCCTCCGCGCCCAGGATGACCACGGCCGCCACACACGCGGCCGTGATGTGCGCGCCCAGCATGGCCGGACTCCACATCGAGGCGGTGTGATGCATGTGGTGCATGCTCCCCGGCGAACCCCACATCATGGCGAAGTGCCCGAGCAGCTGTCCGCCGATCAACGCGACCACCAGGCCCGCGACGGTGGAGCGCAGCGCGTGCACGCTCGCCACCGCCGCGCCGACCGTGGCCGAGGCGGCGACCAGCAGCGTCAACGGCCCCGATTCCAGGGGCGCGGCCCCCGAGATCCAGCCGTGCGCGGCCATCGCGAGCGCCCCGGAAACCGAACCGGCCGCCCCACCGCGCAACACCGCAGCATCACTGCGGAATTGCGCCGTACGGCGGCCGGATTCGAAACTCACGCGCTGATAATAGCGATCGCGGTTTTGCTCAGACGCTCGTGCCCCGCTGCCGGGCGGCGGGGCACGAAAAGAACTGGCTACGAGAGTCTTCCGCACTCGGTCGGAGCGCGGAAACCGCTGGTCGCGAACCTGCGGCGAAGATCCTAGTTCTCGGTGATCTCCATCTCGATGAGCGGCTTGCGCAGCAGTTTGCCGGTGGCATTGCGCGGCAGCTCGTCGAGGAAGATGACCTCGCGCGGCACCTTGTACCGGGCCAGGTTCTCCTTCACGTAGTCCTTGATCTCCTGTACGTCGCGCTTGGAGTCGGGGCCGGGGACCACGATGGCGCGCAGCCGCTTGCCGAAGTCGCGGTCGTCGACGCCGACCACCGCGGCCTCGAGGATGTCGTGCCGGTTGGACAGCAGGTTCTCGACCTCCTGCGGGAAGACGTTCTCGCCGCCGGAGACGATCATGTCGTCGTCGCGGCCGTCGATGAACAGCAGCCCGTCGGTGTCGAAGTGGCCGACGTCGCCGGAGGACATCAGCCCGTCCACGAACTCCTTGGTGCGGCCGTCGGTGTACTGCTTGAACGAGTGCCCGTTCTCGATGAAGACCGTGCCGGTCACGTTCGGGGCGGTGATGCGCTTGCGGTTCTCGTCGTACAGCGCGACGCGAATACCGACCGGGGCCTTGCCCGCGGTGGTCGGGGCCTTGCGCAGCTCGCTCGGGGTGGCCACGGTCATGACCGCGCACTCGGTGGAGCCGTACACGTTGTAGAGGGTCTCGCCGAAGTAGTCGAGGGTGCGGGTGACGACGTCCGGCGGGATCGCCGAGCCGGCCGCGAAGATGACGCGCAGGGTCGCCTTCGGGTCGTACTTGGCGAGGGTCTCCTCCGGCAGGTCGAGGATGCGCTGCAGCATGGTCGGTACCACGGTCAGGCCCTGCGCCCGGTACTTCACCAGGTTGGCGAGGGTGGTCTCCGGGTCGAAGCGGCGCTGCTGGAACACCACCCGGTTGCCCAGCGCGATCGACAGCGTGAACTGCGACAGGCCGGTGGCGTGGAAGATCGGGGCGGCCATCACGACGGTGCTGTTGCGCGGCAACGGGATTCGATCCAGGAACTGGGCCGTGATGAACGGCGACACCTTGTCGCGCGGCGCGCCCTTCGGGGTGCCGGTGGTGCCCGAGGTCAGGATGACCATGCCGCCCGGCTTCTCCGGCGGCGCCAGCGGCGCGGTGGATTGACCGGCCGCGACCGACTCGATGGTCGGGATCGACGGGTCGGCATTGTCCTTCTCGTCGACCCAGGTCAGGATGCGCGGAATCTCGGCCGGGATGGCCGACATGAGGTCGAAGAACTCGCTGTCGTGCAGCACCGCCTTGACCTTCTCGCGGACCGCCACATCGGTGAACTGCGGCTTGGCGAAGCCGGTGTTCATCAGCACCGCGCGCACGCCCAGCTTGCCGGCGGCGACCAGGCTCAGCACCATGCCGCGGTGGTCGCGGGCCAGCACGCCGATCACGTCGCCGGGGCCCAGGCCCTGCGCGATCAGGCCACGGGCCAGCGCGGTCGACTGCTTGTCGAGTTGCTCGAAGGTGAGCTCGCCGCGCTCGTCGACGATGGCCGCGGACTTCGGATGGGTGTTGGCGGCGTGCACGACCGCGCCCGCGAAGGGGCCGAACTTCAACACGTTGATCGCCGAGCGCACCGCGTGATCAGGGCGCAGCGGATTGAACAGTCCCCCTCGGACCATGGCGTTGACGCTCAGTGCGGTATCGCCGGCCTTGCGTAGAACCGTGCCCGCCGATGGAAGTGACATGGGTACAACCTTCCGCGGTCCCCCTGCCGGACGAGTCCGCCGACGGACCACAACATCGAGATCCAGTGCGGTGCTAACCCTAGCAAGCGCAGGCAGCGAGGATGTGGCCGAGGTCTCCGTTACTCGCGGTTACGAATAAACCTCGCAGCTCGTGGTGTGTATCCCAGGATTGCCACCGTGTCGCGGTGAGCGGGACCGGGAAGGCGTGGGTAAGCGCCGCCCGTGATTCAGGCCGCGGGCGGCTCGTATTCGACCAGGACGCGGCGCAGCAGCTTGCCGGTCGCGTTGCGGGGGAGATCTTCGAGGAAGAAGACGTCGCGCGGCACCTTGTAGCGGGCCAGGTTCGCCTTCACATGCGCCTTGATCTCCTCGGTGTCGAGTTGCGCGCCGGGCTCGGGAACCACGAACGCGCGCAGCCGCTTGCCGAACTCGACATCGTCCACGCCGACCACAGCCGCGTCGAAGATGTCGGGCCGCTCCAGCAGCAGGTTCTCGACCTCCTGCGGGAAGACGTTCTCCCCGCCGGAGACGATCATGTCGTCGTCGCGGCCGTCGATGAACAGCAGTCCGCGGTCGTCGAAATGCCCGACGTCGCCGCTGGACATGTAGCCGTCGATGACTTCCTTCTTGCGGCCGTCGGTGTAGCCCTTGAACGGCGAACCGGAGCGGATGAAGACGCGGCCGGTGACATTCTTGGCCAGCATGCGGCGGCCGTCGTCGTCGAACAGCGCCACCTCGCAGGTGAGCGGGGCCTTCCCGGCCGTGCCCGGGGCCACGGTCAGATCCTCCGGCCGCGCCACCGACGCGATCGCGCACTCGGTGGAGCCGTAGAGGTTGTAGAGCACCGGGCCGAACACCTCGGCCGTGCGCATCGACAGCTCCGGCGACAACGCGGACCCGGCCAGCACGATCCCCTTCAGTGAGGATGTGTCGTACTTCTGGCGAATCTCCTTGTTCAGCTCCACCATTCGATGCAGCATGGTCGGCACCGCCACCAGCATGTCCGCCTTGTGCTCGGCGATCAGGCGCAGTGTGCGCTCGGCGTCGAAGCGGCGGGTGGTCACCACCTTGTTGCCGAACGCGCACCCGGTCAGCCAGGTCGCGAAGCCGGTCGAATGGAAGATGGGGGAGACGATCACCATCGTGCCCCGATGCGGGAAGTCGATGCGGTCCACCATCTGTACGGTCGACAGCGGCCCGGTGCGATCGCGCGGCGCGCCCTTGGGCAGGCCGGTGGTGCCGGAGGTGAGGATGATGAAGCCGCCCGGCTTCTTCGGCGCGGGCAGCGGCGTCTTCGCGTTGGATTCGATCAGCTCGTCCAGAGTCTTCGCGCCGGACGGTATTTCGGCGCCCTCGTCGACCCAAGTCAGGACTCGGGGCAGCTCCTCGGGCAGGGCGTCGAGCAGGCCGAGGAATTCGCTGTCGTGCAGGACGACTCGCACATTCTCGCGCTCACACACCTGCGCGAACTGGGGTTTGGCGAAACCGGTGTTCATCAGCGCCAGCCGCGCCCCGAGTTTGCCCAGGGCGGCCATGGTGAGAATCAGTCCGCGGTGGTCGCGGGCCAGCACGCCCACCACGGTGCCGGGGCGGACGCCGTTGCGCTGCAGGCCGCGGGCCAGCGCGTTGGACTGCTGATCCAGCTCGCGGTAGGTGAGTTCACCCCGCTCGTCGGCCAGGGCGGGCAGATCCGGGAACATGCGGGCCGCCCGGCGCACCGCCGTCGCAGGTGGTCCGAAAACCCTTGCGTCCCTGAGCAATCGCACCGTCTCCACCGGATCCGACGGGTCGCTCAACCCCAATTCTCGCAACCGTCGCAGTCCCTTGAGCGCCTCGCCGGTGTGCGCCATGCGCTGCCGAGTCGAATGCAGAACCGAGGCCATGCGGACCACCTCCGTTGACGAGACGCCCGCCGCCCACCCGACGACGGTAGCGCCACCGTAACAGGGGTATGTGACGCCGGTTACACATTTTCGGTCACATCGGGCATCGGTATGATTCGCGAAATTGTCCGGATTGTTAACCCTGCCGTCGCGCGGACGTCACTCTCATCGCCCAGGCTGCGTGTTTCCCGCTCTCGAACCGATGAGGAACTCAAATGGAACTTCTCGCCGTGCTTGCCAACATCGTCACCGCCCTGGGTACCGGGAGTGCCGCGCTGACGGCGCTGTAGGCAGAACGCATGAAACAGCCCGCCGAGGGGACCGGCGGGCTGTTCGCGTTTCCGGGGTGTCAGGAGAAATGGCGCGGACTGCCCGCGGCTCGGCCCGAACCGGTCGCGAGCCTGCATCGAACCGCGTGAACCCGACCCCGGGGCGGGGGAATCGCCGCAGAATCAGGAGATGAGCGACCTCTTCGACTACTCCGGCCGGACGGTATTCGTGGCCGGTGGCACCAGCGGTATCAATCTCGGTGTGGCTCAGGCGTTCGCGCGGGCGGGGGCCTCGGTGGGGGTGCTGTCACGCTCGCCGGACAAGGTGCGCGCCGCCGTCGACTCGATCGGGGAGAACGGGGGCACCGTGCTCGGCTTCGCCGCGGATGTCCGCGACTACGAAGGGGTGGCGCAGGGGATCGCCGCCATCTGCGGGGAACTGGGGGAGCTGGACGTGCTGGTGTCCGGGGCGGCCGGGAACTTTCCCGCTGCCGCGGACACCCTGTCGGCGGGCGCGTTCGCGGCGGTCGTGGACATCGACCTGAAGGGCACCTTCAACGTCCTGCGCGCCGGCCGCGAACATCTGCGCGCGCCCGGGGCGTCGGTCATCACCATCTCCGCGCCGCAGTCGACCATTCCGATGGCGATGCAGGCCCACGCGTGCGCGGCCAAGGCGGGCGTGGACATGCTCACCCGATGCGCGGCGCTGGAATGGGGGCATCACGGCATCCGGGTCAACGCGGTGGTGCCGGGGCCGATCGAGGACACCGAGGGCATGGCGCGGCTGGCGCCCACGCCCGCGATGGCCGATCTGGTGACCGGATCGGTGCCCATGGGCCGGTACGGCACCGCCCAGGAGATCGCCGACTGCTGCCTGTGGCTGGCCTCGCCCTACGCCGCCTACGTCAACGGCGCGATCATCCCCGTCGACGGCGGCTGGTCCCTGGGCGGCGCGTCCGAGGTGTTCACCGCCATGCGAAACATGTTGGCGGGCTGAACTTCCCGCTCAGTGCCCGCCCGCCGCGATCTTCTTCGGATCGATGAACGACTGCAACGGCGACAGATGCGTATACGTGTCGAGCAACGCCCGTCCCAGCGCGGCGTGCGCTTCCACCACCGGATTCGTGGCCCCGTAATTGTCGGCGTCGGGAGCCTGATCGGCGAAGAACGAGAACACCACCGACGGGGCTCCGGCCTCGTCGAACATGACGCCCGTGTCGTGCCGTCTATCATCGGACGCACCGTGTTTCGTGGCGAAACGGGCCCGCTCCTCCGACGACATGTTGCGCCGGACGCCGTCGGTGTAGCCGACCGACGTCCACGCCATGATCCGCAACACCGCCTGCGTCGACTCCTGCGACAGCAAGGTCCCCGAAGCCAGCCGATACAACAGGTCATTGTTCTCGCGCGCCGTGGTGACGCCCAGATAGAACCGGCTCTCCCCGGGCAATGGCTCCACGCGAGTCTGCTTGAACCCCAGTCGATCCAGGGTCTCGTTGACCTGATCCCCCGACACGAACCGCGACAGCAGTCGCACCGCGGTGTTGTCCGAGACCTGCAGCATGGTGGTCAGCAGATTCGCGACGGTCAGCTGATCCCCGAACGCGGCCTGATTCAAATACAGCCCGCTGCCCTCGGCGATGATATCGGCGTCCAGCGTCGTGGTGTCCGACAGCTTCACCCGCCCCGCGTCCACCTCGCTCATGAGCGCCGCCATCACCGCCAGCTTCTGCACGCTGGCGCCCTCGATCACGAAGTCGGCGTCCTCCTCCACGACCGGCACCGGCGTCCCCGAGCCCAGATCGGTCACCAGGCAATGCCAGCGGCCGCCGGCGACTCTGGTGATCGCCCGGTATTGCGCGTCGAACGCGGGCCCCACGACCGGTACCCCGGCCCGGCCGACCGCCGCCGGTATCAACGCACCCGCCGTCAGAGCCCCTGCCCCCAATAGCATTCGCCTACTGAATCCACGCACCGCCGAAACCTATCCGCGCAGATCACATTTCGGCAACCGCCGCGCCGCGTCCGCACCGCCGGTTTCACCTGTATCACCTGGTCGCCTGACCGCTACCGGACCTCGAGAATTCCCTGTGATTCCCGGATTACCGGCAGTATCCTGATCCTGCCGCTTCGCCCGAGCGGCCACTGTGCGTGATCGACCAGGGGAGGCGCGCATGTCCGACCGGGCAGGCGTAGCGATCGCAGTAGCCGTCATCGGCGCGGCGGCCACCATCGGTGCGGCCTTGATAGCCGTCGGCGCCTTCGGCGATATCCACTTCGGTTCCGGCAACGCCGACCAGCCCGCCACCGTCGTCGTGAACGGAACCGGGAACGGAACCGGCACGGGAAACGGACATGGAACCGACACGGGCAAAACGGATTCAAAAGGCCCAACTGCCGACCAAATGGCCTCCTTCATCCGCAGCTACTACGCCCAACTCCCATCGGGCACGGACTCCGCCTGGAACCAGCTCTCCTCGTCGTACCAATCCCAGAGCGGCGGCTACGCCGGCTACACCAAATTCTGGTCCACCGTCACAACGGTCCAGGTCGGCTCCATTACCAACACCGACTACCGAACCAGCACCGCCACCCTCACCTACACCTACGCCACCGGCAAAACCCAGACCGAGAAACGGTGGCTCCGAGTCGAATACGTCAACTCCAAGCTCCAGATAACCGCCTCGGGAACCTGATCACCCCTCGGCCAGCAGTCGCCGATCGAACCCGGCTGCAACGAGCCGTCCGTACGCCGCCCTGACCTCGTCCGGCACATCCTGGTCGATCGCCCACCCTCGCGCCGGATAGGCCCACACCCGCTGAGTATCACCGATGAGCATGTTCATCACCCGCTCCACGTCGCCGATGCTCGCCACGTAGTCGTCCAGCGCGAGCGGCAGCGACCCGCACCGGACATCGACTGCCGGCCAACGCTTCCGGCAGATCGCAAAACTCCGCCGCTGGTGATACGGCCGCGCGATCAACATCACCGACCCGATCGATTCGAGCAGCCCCCGCTCCGCGAGCAGATCGCGCGTGAACTCGATGTTCTCCCCGGTATTCGTGGCCCGGGTCTCGACCAGGATCGCCTCGCCGGGCACCCCGAGCCCAATGGCGTGCTCCCGGAAGTGAACCGCCTCCCCGCGCGGAAACAGCTCCCTGGTCGAAGGTCCATGTGCCCCCGTGAACACAATCATTGGAAACACTCCGGCGTGATAGAGCTCAGCCGCGTAGGAGGCGACCCCGATGTCGTGCCCACCGAGCCCGACCCCCACATCAACCGGCCGCACCGCGTGCCCCATCCGATTGAACTCCCAGAGGATCTCCACATCCGCCCGATGTTCCTCGGGCAGCCTCACCACCATCCCCACCTCCTGGACCTGGCCCGCCCGATCGGATTCGAACGACCGCTATCGCAATACTCCCAGCCGGAACGAGATCGCCGAGGCGCTCGTTGGCTGGGCATGACCTCATCGACGGGCACCACGCGGCTGATCACCGACGCCGATGTTCCCACCGCGGTGGACACCCTGGCCCGCGCGTTCGCCGACTACCCCTACACCCGGTACGTGATCGACGCCGATAACCACGTGGAACGAATCCGCCGCTACCAGGAGCTGTGCCTGACCCGCATCGCGATGGTCTACGGGAAAGTCTGGATCGCCGACGGCGGTCGTGCTGTCGCGGCCTGGTCCACTCCCGACCAGGACCCGACGGCCGCATTCGCCGAGATGGCCGTGGAACTGGACGAACTCATCGGCGACCGGTCCGAGGCAGCCGCCGCCTCCGAAGCGGCCATCGAGCCCTACCGGCCCCGGGAGCCGGGATGGATGCTCCACACCCTCGCCGTCGCCCCCGAGCATCAGGGCCGGGGACTGGGCAATGCCGTCCTTGGGCCAGGGATCGAAGAGGCCGCCCGCGCAGGCTATCCGGCCTTCCTGGAAACCTCGAGCGAAGCCAACGTCCGCTTCTACCAACACCTGGGCTTCGAAGTCACCGCCGATATCACGCTGGCCGACAACGGCCTGCGCACCTGGTGTATGCGCCGGGAACCGCATGAGGAGAGTCAATGCCGTCGGTGAGAACGATCCAAGTCACCTTCGACTGCGCGGACCCCGCGCGCCTCGCCCGTTTCTGGTGCGAGGTACTGGGATACGAGCAGCAAGGATCAGCCTGCGTCGACCCCGCAGGCGTAGGCCCGCGCCTGTACTTCCAACGTGTTCCCGAAGGCAAGGTCGTCAAGAATCGGCTGCACCTGGACGTGCGCGTCGGCACCGGTCTCGTGGGCGCGGAGCGCGTGGCCGCCCTCGAGGCCGAATGCGCAAGACTGGTCGCCCTCGGCGCAGTTCGGCAGCGGCTGCTGCTCGCCGACGACGTCAACGAATCGTGCTTGGTCATGCAGGACATCGAAGGCAACGAATTCTGCCTCGACTGAGCGTTGCGAACATCAGAAGTACTGAACCAAGCAGAATTCGTGGCCCTCAGGGTCGGCCATCACAACGACCACTCCTCCGTCATGATCGTGCCGCTCGCCCGTGTGCCTGCCCCCGAGCGCGATCACCTCGGCTATCCCTTGGTCGATATCGTCGACCGCGACGTCGAGATGAAGGCGCACCTTGCCGTTCTTGGGTTCGCTCACGGGCTGGAAAACAAGACGCGGCTGCGGATCCTCAGGATGCCCGAGGTAGACCCAACCAGGTTCGGACGGACCCTGTGGACGATCTAGCAGAGCACTCCAGAAGGAGGCAACCTCTTGCACATCAAAGCAATCGATCGTCAAGCCGACCCAGCGGTTCCCCATCTCGCCAGTATCGTGCGGCTGCGTCAGGAGTATGCCAAGGGGCCGAGGTTCTGGGGTTCACGGTCTTTCGGGTCGGACCCGTATTTGTTGGGACCGTGGGTGCCGTCGATGACGGAGAGGACGAACAAGGTGAGCGCGCCTACGAAGGGGATGAAGGCGATGAGGATAAACCAGCCGGAGAATTCGGCGTCGTGCAGGCGGCGTACTCGGACCGCGAGGGAGGGGATCAAGAGCGCCAGCACGACGAGGCCGTGGACGACGGCCAGCGGGGAGGTGCCGGTGCGGTCGGGGGCCGTAAGAGCGGCGTTGAGGACGGGTATGCCGACGATGATCAACAAGAAGAACAGTGTGAACCACCAGAATTCGCTGCGGCGGGCGCGGCCGCTGAAGGTGGCGTACTTCGATAGGACGCTCTTGATAGCAGCACCGAAACCCATGGGACCCTCCCCGAAAACTGAGGAGCCGCCGCTGCTTCGGCGCGGCTCCCTAAAACAAACGGGGGCAACGTATCACGTGGTGCAAAGCATCATCGGCTATGTTCAGCCGGTTTTTGAAACCTAACCGATTCGCTGACGGATACGCGCGCACCTAGTCCGTAAGGTCTTTCAATCTGTGACTTCGCGGGTGCGGAGATACATCTGGTTCATCAGTCCGGTGTCGGATGCAGATTGATGAGGAACTCGAGCACGGTACGAAATCCGAAGAGTATGGCCAGCAACGCCACACGGACACCCACAGCACACCCGACGAACACCGCAACCCGCGATACTCGTATCGCGTACCAGCCCGCGCACCCCATCCTTACGCGCCGCGAAAACGACCGCCGCAACGATCAAAACCGACGCCACCACCAACCCCACAACAATGAAGCCGGTCAGCATCCTCACCACCACCTGCCCGATCGCCGATCTACCAGTCAGTGGATCGCCCCTGCGCGCTGGCGAAGGAGTCGTAAGCGTCCTGGCTGAACAGTACGAACCGCACTTCCCGCACCGCCGTGTCGGCTGCTCGCACCGTCTCTATCGCGATCCGGGCACCGTCGTCGATCGGCCAGCCGAAAATACCGGTGGAGATGGCCGGGAACGCTACCGTCCGCGCACCCAATTCATCCGCCACCCGCAGTGATTCGCGATAGCAGGAGGCCAGCAGCTCCGATCGGTCATCCTGCGCCGACCACACCGGCCCCACTGTGTGAATCACCCACCGCGCGGGCAGATTCCCACCGGTCGTCGCAACGGCCTTCCCGGTCGCCAGCCCCTTCCCATAATGCGACGCCCGCAGGTCACGGCAAGCAGCCAGAATCGCCGGACCCCCCTTCCGATGAATGGCCCCATCAACACCCCCACCCCCGAGCAGTGAAGAATTCGCCGCATTCACCACAGCATCAACCTTCTGCTCGGTGATATCCCCCCGAACCAGCACAAGTTCGACCATGGACCAATTGTCCCCGCATCGAGCAGTCCGGCGCGCAGAGCCTCCGGTATGCCGCCGTCACTCGCCCGTCGCACCCGTGCGGCAACATCCTCGCCACCGTCGACAGGTTGAAGTACGCCGACTCCGTGGTCGAAATCCGCCGTGTCCGTGCCGATCTGGACGCTTACCGGACCCAACTCGACAGTTTCATTGCTGGAGTTCCGGGATGGGTTGCTCTTCGAGGACGACGATTTCGCACTGGTCGGCCCAGTGGAGGTGGTGGTGGTTGTCGACCAGTTTCAGGGCCTCGTCCATGGAGGTGGCCTGGAGGATGGACATTCCGATTACTTCGCTGGAGGTTTCGGTGGTTTCGGTGGGGGTGATGCGGCGGGCGTTGCCGAGGGGCTTGCCCGGGTCGAGGAGGGCGGGGCCGAGGCGGGTGCCCCAATCCGCCCACATTCGAATGCCTTTCGCGGCTTCGGCGGGGGTGGCCTGGGCGAATCGTTCGGCGACCGATTGTGGGGCGAGATAGAGGACTACGTAGCGGTTCATGAGCCGACGATAGGTGACCAAATGGTCACATGTCAATGGTTAGGTGACCGATTGGTCTCGTATAGAGTCGGGGTGTGGACGAGGACGCGGTGTTCAAGGCGCTGGCTGATCCCACTCGGCGGCATCTGCTGGACGCGCTGTTCGTCAGGGACGGGCAGACGCTGACCGAGCTGGAATCCGGGGTGGAGATGACCCGGTTCGGGATCAGCAAGCATCTTCGGCTGCTCGAGGACGCGGGCCTGGTGACCGTGGTGCGGAGCGGGCGGAAGAAGTTGCACTACCTCAATTCCGTGCCGATCCGGCTGATTCACGACCGGTGGATCGACAAGTTCACCGAACAGCAGATCTCCGCGCTCGCCGAGCTGAAGAAGGACCTGGAATCGTGAGCTTCGAGGACATCCTCCCGCGTGCGCGCCCCGAGACGACGCAGATCCACCGCGTGATCATCGCCGCACCGCCCGAACGGATCTGGGAAGCCATCACCGATCCCGACTGGACCGTGCGCTATGGCTTCGGCGGCCGCAGCGTGATCGAACCCCGCGTCGGCGGCGCGTTCGCGGTCTTCGCGCCCACCGGCCCCCGCCCGATCGACACCGACCCGGACATCATCATCCGCGGCACGGTCACCGACTACGCCCCACCGCTGCGCTGGTCCGCCCGCATCCGCTTCCTGGGCGACGAAAACCTGGCGGCCGAGCCGGAAACCCACCTCAGCTACGAAATCCGCGACCGCGGCGACGGCACCTGCGCCCTCACCGTCATCCACGACGTGGCCGGAGCCCCACTCATCTCGATCATCATCTCCGGCGACCTGGAACCCGAGGGCTTCGGAGGCGGCTACCCCTTCATGCTCAGCGACCTCAAATCCCTCCTGGAAACCGGCCACCCACTCCCCGTCAGCCGCCCCACCCACAAAGGTTGACCGCCCACAGAGACAGCAAAACCCCGGTGCCGACCCTGCGGGCCGCACACCGGGGTTTCGTTGTGCCAGAACTTACTTCAGCTTGTCGCTGCCCAGTCCGAGGACGCGGCGGGCGACGATCAGCTGCTGGATCTGCTGGGTGCCTTCGAAGATGTCGAGGATCTTCGAGTCGCGGCCCCACTTCTCCAGGAGGGTTCGCTGGGAGTAGCCGGTGGCGCCGGCGAGCTCGACTGCCTTGAGGGTGACGTCGGTGCCCATGCGGCCGGCCTTGGCCTTGGACATGGAGGCCTCGAGGGAGTTGGGCTTCTTGTTGTCGGCCATCCACGCGGCGCGGAGGGAGAGGAGGTAGGCCGCCTCCCAATCCGCTTCCAGGCGCAGGAATTCCGCGGCGGCGGCGTGCTGGTTGTTGGCGGGGGTGTCGTAGGAGATCTCGACGCCCGCGTCGGTCAGCACCGTGCGGAGTTCCTCGAGGGCGGCGCGGCCGACGCCGACCGCCATGGCGGCCACGAGGGGACGGGTGTTGTCGAACGTCTGCATGACGCCCGCGAAACCCTTCTCCACGTTGACTTCCGGGGAACCGAGGATGTTGTCCTTCGGGATGCGGCAGTCCTCGAAGCGGATCTCGGCGGTGTCGGACGCCTTGATGCCGAGCTTGTGCTCGAGGCGGGACACGGTGAGGCCCTTGGCATCGCGGGGAACCACGAAGGACTTGATGGCGGCGCGGCCCAGGGACCGGTCCACCGACGCCCACACCACGATGTGGGTGGCGCGCGAGCCCGCGGTCACGAAGATCTTGGTGCCGTTGAGGACCCACTCGTCACCGTCGAGGGTGGCGGTGGCGGTGACCGCCGCGGAGTCGGAGCCGAAGGACGGCTCGGTGATGGCCATGGCGGCCCACACCTTGCCGAACCGCGACAGCTGCTCGTCGGTGGCGACCGCGGCAATGGCGGCGTTGCCGAGACCCTGGTAGGGGATCGACAGCATCAGGCCGACGTCGCCCCAGGAGGTCTCGAGGGCGTTCATCAGCGCGGACATATTGCCGCCGTTGGTGTTTCCGAGCAGCTCGGTGGCGTGCTTGTCGCCCTCGGTGGACTCGCCCGCCTTACGGCCGCCGGTGGCGCCGGAGACGTCGGCGGAACCCGAGTCGGACAGGCCCTCGACCATGGCGGCCATGGTGTCCAGCTCGACCGGGTATTCGTGCTCGGCCAGGTCGTACTTGCGCGACGCGGGACGGAAGATCTCCTGCGCGACCTGGTGGGCCTGGTTGGCGCTGGCCCGCAGCTTCTTGGGGAGTTCGAGATTGATCATGAGTGGTCTCTCCGTTGAGAAGTCGGGTCAGAGGAGAACGACGCCCTCGGCGACGCCCACACCGCGCAGATCGCGGTACCAGCGCTCGACCGGGTGTTCCTTGGTGAAGCCGTGGCCGCCGAGCAGCTGCACGCCGTCGAGGCCGATCTGCATGCCCTTGTCGGTGGCCAGCTTCTTGGCCAGCGCGGCCTCGCGGGCGAAGGACAGGCCCTGCTCGGCGCGAGACGCACCCCGCAGCGTCACGAGACGAAGACCGTCCAGCTCGATCGCCATGTTCGCGACCATGAACGCGACCGCCTGCCGGTGCGCGATCGGCTCACCGAACGCCTCCCGCTCCTTCACGTACGGAATCACGTAGTCCAGTACGGCCTGACCGGTGCCGATGGCCAGCGAGGCCCAGCCCAGGCGAGCCAGCCGCACCGCGTCGGCGTACTCCTCGGCGCGCACCGCGCCCTCGGAGTCACCCAGCAGGGCGGTCGCGGGAACCGCGACATTGTTCAGGATCAGGCGACCCAGGCCCGCGGCCCGCATACCCATGCTCGGGTCCGCCTCGATCACCAGGCCCTCGGTGTCGGACTCGACGATGAAGAAGGTCGGGCGGCCGTCCAGTTCGGCGGCGACGATGAACAGCTCGGCGTCACCGGCGGCCGGGACCAGGGTCTTCACGCCGTTGAGGCGGAAACCGCTGGGGGAGCGGGTGGCCTTGGTCTTCAGCGCGAACGGATCGAACAGCGCCTGCGGCTCGGCGATGACCACCGAGGACTGCGGCACGTTCTCGCCCGCGTACGCGCCCAGGTAGCTCTTCTGCTGCGCGTCGGTGCCCCACTGCGACAGCGCGACGGCGACACCGCTCGGCGCCAGGATCGGCAGCGCCAGGCCCATGTCGCCGTACGCCAGCGCCTCGGCGACCAGCGAGTTGGTGACCGCGCCCCGCTCGGAGGCCGCGCCCTCGAGCTCCTCGGGCACGTTGATCAGCGTGACGCCCAGCTCGGCGGCCCGCTCCAGCAGGTCGCGCGGCGCCTTGGCCGAGTTGTCGGCCTCGTACGCGGCCGGGCGCAGGATCTCGCCGGCGAAGTCACGCACCGTCTCGACGATCATCTGCTGCTCGTCGGTCGGGGTGAGGTCGAAGTAGTCCTTCTTGCGAGACTCGTTGGCGGGCAGACGCTTCGGAGCGCCACCGCCGGCGACCTTCTCGAACGCGCGGGTCGCGGCACCGAGGGTGCGGAATCCGGTCTTGGTGCCCTCATAGGTGAGACGCTCGATCGGCTTGCGCAGGTTGTACTTCTCGGCCAGGTCGGACCCCGTGATGGTCGTCATGACCCGCATCGCCGCGCCCATCCAGTCACGTTTGACCGGGTTGAGGCCAACGGCGGACGTATCCCGCTTCGTTGCGGTGTCTCGAGTGCTCATAATCACCAAGTTTCTATCGAGGAGGTGGGTGATCCTGCCCAGCAATCTTACTCCTGAGTAAGACTATCTTACTTCAGAGTAAGAACTGTCGTCGAGTGTTGTCGAATCACGAGGTCAGAGCGGTGGCTCGAACGTGCCCATGACGTAACCCGGATCTAGTGAAACAAACTCACTTCAAACGGAGGCGAGCTGGGCTAAGGTGTCGGCGCATAACCCGATCCTGATGGAGGCTCGTACATAATGAAGATCGCGCTCGGAACGGTCGGCTTCGTCGCCGCCGGTCTCTTCCTCACCGCCCCCGCCGTGAATGCCGAAGTGCCGCTGCAGAACATCGACATCGGCATCACCGGCTCCAGCCTCGGCTCGAGCAATGGCCCCGGCTGTGGCAGCGGCGTGCTGAACACCGAGATCGGCCTGGGCTCGGTCGGTGTGGGCTCCTCCGCCCTCGGCGGCCCCTACATCGACGCCGGCTCGGTCTGCATCCCGCTGGGCTGAAACCCGTAGCAACGCAGCACGATAAAGCGTAGCCGCACCGGAAGTTCAGGTGCAGCCACGCGCCCGGTGGCGGGACCGCAGCCCGCGCCGGGCACTCCCCGAAGAATTCGAATCAGGCCTGCAGTGCCGCCAGAACCTGGTCCTGCAGATGCGAATTGGTCGCCACCGCACTGCCGCCGTGCGGCCCAGGATTGCCGTCGAGCGAGGTGAAGGTGCCGCCCGCCTCACGAATCAGAATGTCGAGCGCGGCCATGTCCCACAGCGACAGTTCCGGCTCGGTGACGATGTCCACCGCACCCTCCGCCAGCAGCGCGTAGCCGTAGAAGTCGCCGTATCCGCGCACCCGCCACACTTCGTCGGTGAGCGCGATGAGTTTGGCGCGGCGGCCGATCGCCCGCCAGCCGGATAGGCTCGAGATCGCCAGGCTGGACGCTCCCAGCTCCGCCACCGCGGACACCGAAATCGCCTTGGGCTCACCCTTTTCGAAGGAGCTCCAGGCGCCGTGGCCCGACGCCGCCCACCAGCGCCGCGACAGGCCGGGCGCGCTCACCACGCCCACCACCGGCACACCGTCTTCCAGCAGCGAGATGAGCGAGGCCCACACCGGCACGCCGCGCACGAAGTTCTTGGTCCCGTCGATCGGATCGATCACCCACTGCCGCCCCGTGAACTCGGCATCCCCGCCGAATTCCTCGCCGAGCACCAGATCGTCGGGGCGCTCGGCCGCGAGCACCTCCCGCACCATCCGCTCGACCGCCAGATCCGCGTCCGACACCGGCGTCAGATCCGGTTTCGAATCGATCTTCAAGTCGAGCGCCCCGAACCGCTCACGGGTTATCACATCGGCCGCGTCGGCCAGCCTCAGCGCAAGTTCCAGGTCAGCGGAGTATCCGGTCACCCCGAGCACGTTAGTCCTCCCCCGTTAACACCGGGTGTCCCACGTCCCGAACGATGGATGGCACACCGGTGAGCGGAGATTTGCTCGCTCTGGGTATCCCAACGGCAGGTCAGGCCGGAACAGCGGCCCGCCGGGCGGCGCCGAGGGCCGTTGCCCACCAGTGCAGCTGAGTCAGCAGACGGTCGGCGGCCTCCTCGTACTCGGCGGGCTCGATCAGCGCGCCCGACTGGTCGAACAGCAGGTAGTAGCGGGAGAACGAGAGATAATTCCGCACCGTGTGGGCGTTCAGCTCGTTGAACACCGCGCGCAGACCCTCGATCGCCAGCAGCCCGCCGGATCCACCGCTGTAGCCGACGAATCCCACCGTCTTGCGATCCCATTCGGTGACATGCCAGTCGATAGCCGTCTTGAGAGACGACGGGAAGCTGCGGTTGATATCGGGCGTGACGACCACGAACGCGTCCGCCGCCGCCAGCCGCGCCGCCAACTCGTCGCCCTTGCCGGGGCGGGCCGGATTCGGCTCCATCGCCAGCGGGATCGCGGGCAGTTCGTGCGGCAGGTCGTAGTCGGCCAGATCGATCACATCCACCTCGAATGCGCCGTGGACGCGGGCCCGCGCGGCGAACCAGTCGGCCACCACCGGTCCGAAGCGTCCCTCCCGGACGCTGCCGATGATCACCGCGAGGCGCAGGGACGTGCTGGTCATGATGGACTCCTTCGGGGATCCGGTGCGGCCGGTCGGCCGCTCGGGATCAACTCTGCGAGTTCGCGAGACCGGTAGGGAGACCACGCTGAGGGTGGTAGTGGCAGGGACACCCTCCGCGACCGCCCCGGTTGTTACCGTCGAAAACGTGAGTGAGAACGAGCTGGGACTGTTCCTGCGCCTGCGCCGCGAGGCCGTCACACCCGCGGAGGTGGGCCTGCCGACCGGTCCCCGGCGGCGCACGCCCGGGCTGCGCCGGGCCGAATTGGCCACGCTCGCGGGTGTTTCCGTGGAATACCTGACCCGGCTCGAGCAGGGGCGCGACCGGCATCCGTCCTCGCCGGTGCTGATCGCGCTGGCCGACGCGCTCCGACTGACTCCCGCGCAGCGCGTGCACCTGCTCGGTTTCGCGAAGGCGGGGGATCCGAACTTCAACTGCCGCGGCGCATCCGGGCCCAACCGCCGCATCCGCCCCGCCGTGCGGGCCATGCTGGATCAGCTCGAGCCCGCGCCCGCCGCCGTGATGAACCGCCTCACCGAGATCCTCGCCGTGACCGACGGCTACCGCGCCCTGTTCGGACCGATCGGCATGCTCGACGCCGGACTGCCCGGCAACTACGCCCGCTACGTGCTGTCCGACCCGCGCGCCCGGGAGTTCTACCCCGACTGGGAACACAAGGCGGACAAGGTGGTCGCCACCCTCAAACAGGGTCCGGGCCGCGCCGACCCGCACGTGAACGCGCTGTTCGACGAGCTCGCCGCGACCCTGGGCCCGGAATTCACCGACCGGCTCGACACCATCCCCGGCTTGCCCGACACCAATGGCGTCGGCCGCCTCGAACACCCCGAGGCCGGGTCGCTGCGCCTGGCCTACGAGACCCTGCACTTCTCGGCGGATGACGACCAGACCCTCATCGTCTACCTGCCCGCCGACGACGCCACCGCCGCCGCCCTCGATCGTCTGGTCGGTCGCCGCCCCGGCGGGCTACGTGCCGTCGCCGGGTGAGTCGCGGCAATAGTTGCCGGTGGCTGGCTCGCCGACCGCTCGGGGAAGCGGGGGAATGCCGAAGTTAGGGCCCGGTGCGGCGGGACGGTAGATTTGAACACCGTGCATCCTGACGTCTCCGCTGATCTGGCCGAACTCGACACCACTCTGAAGACCATCGAGTCGGTGCTCGATATCGACGAGCTGGCTCGCCGCATCGACGAGCTGGAACACCAGGCGGCCGACCCGGAGCTGTGGAACAACCAGGAGCACGCGCAGAGCGTGACCAGTGAGTTGTCGCACGCCCAGGCCGAACTGCGGCGGGTGCGCGACCTGCGGCAGCGGCTCGAGGATCTGCCGGTGCTCTATGAGCTCGCCGAGGCCGAGGAGGGCGCGGACCAGGTCGCGGCGCTGGCCGACGCCGACGCCGAGCGGGCCGCCCTGCACGCCGACGTCGAGGCGATGGAAGTCCGGACGCTGCTCTCGGGCGAATACGACAAGCGTGAGGCGCTGGTCAACATTCGTTCCGGCGCGGGTGGCGTGGACGCCGCGGACTGGGCGCAGATGCTGATGCGCATGTACGTGCGCTGGGCCGAGGGACACAAGTACCCGGTCGAGATCTACGACACCTCCTATGCGGAAGAGGCGGGCATCAAGTCGGCGACCTTCGCGGTGAAGGTGCCCTACGCCTACGGCACGCTGTCGGTCGAAATGGGTACGCACCGACTGGTCCGTATCAGCCCGTTCGACAACCAGGGCCGCCGCCAGACCTCCTTCGCCGAGGTCGAGGTGCTGCCCGTCGTCGAGACCACCGACCACATCGAGATCCCCGAGGGCGAGGTCCGCGTCGACGTGTACCGCTCCTCGGGTCCGGGCGGTCAGTCGGTCAACACCACCGACTCCGCGGTCCGCCTGACCCACATCCCGACCGGCATCGTGGTCACCTGCCAGAACGAGAAGTCGCAGCTGCAGAACAAGATCTCGGCCATGCGCGTGCTGCAGGCCAAGCTGCTCGAGCGCAAGCGGCAGGAAGAACGCGCCCAGATGGACGCGCTCAAGACCAACGAGGGCGCGTCCTGGGGCAACCAGATGCGGTCCTACGTGCTGCACCCGTACCAGATGGTCAAGGATCTGCGCACCAACTACGAGGTCAACAACCCCTCCGCCGTGCTCGACGGCGACATCGATGCTTTCATCGAAGCCGGAATTCGTTGGCGCATGCGGGAGCAGTCGGCGGCCAACTAGATCAACTCGGCTTGCCCGCTCCGCACGGCGGAGGGGAGCGGAGGCGCTATGAATACAGAGTTCGGAAATTGGCTGCGGTCCAGCGGCTTGGAGATCGTGCTGCTCGTCGTGGGCACCATGCTCTTCAGCCGCGGCGCGAACTATGTGCGGGACCGGATCACCCGGCGCATCGACGCCGGATTCCGCAGCAGTGACTCGCTGGTGCGGTCGGAGGCGTCCAAGCACCGGCACGCGCTGGCCCAGGTGATCACCTGGGTGGTGTTGTCCATCGTCTACTTCCTGGTCTCGCTGGAAGTGTTGCGGCGCTTGGGCTTCGAGCTGGGCGGACTGGTCGCCCCGGCGGCGGTGCTGGGCGCGGCGCTGGGTTTCGGCGCGCAGCGCATCGTGCAGGATCTGCTCGCGGGATTCTTCCTGATCACCGAAAGGCAGTACGGCTTCGGCGATGTCGTGCGGATCGCGGTCAGCGGGAACTCCGCGGAGGCCGAGGGTACGGTGGAGGACGTCACGCTGCGCATCACCACCTTGCGCAGCGCGGACGGCGAAGTGGTCATCGTTCCCAACGGTCAGATCGTGAAGGTGACCAACCTGTCCAAGGATTGGGCGCGCGCCGCCATCGATGTGCCGGTGCCCGCCACGTCCGACATCAACAAGGTCAACGAAGTCCTGCGCGATGTCGGGGCCAAGGCGTTCTCCGATCGCAAGCTGAAGGCCCTGCTGCTGGACCAGCCCAGCGTGATGGGTGTCGAAGATCTCACCGTCAATCAGATGAACATCAAGATGGTGGCCCGGACGCTCCCGGGCAAACAGTTCGAAGTCGGGCGCGAGCTCCGTGTGCGGGTGGCCGCGGCACTGCGCCGGGAGGGTATGAGTGTCGGTGCCGATCAAGCGAATCCGTAAGTCCACCGCGATCCTGATGGCCGTGTGGGTCGCGACATTCGTGCTCTACGTGGTCGTCAAGCCCGCCGGACACGAGCCCAAAAGCACCCCGCCGATCGTGAATACCGTGCTCAGCAACTATCTGCCAAACACATCCGAGCACACGCGGCGCTGACTCCCCACCCGCGCGGTGTGGTCGGCCGCGCGGTCGTGCTGGCTACACTGGCTCCCCGTGATAACCCTGCGCAACGTCACCAAGTCGTATCAGACCTCGACGCGGCCGGCGCTGGACAATGTCTCCGTCGATATCGGAAAAGGCGAGTTCGTCTTCGTTATCGGGCCCTCGGGCTCCGGAAAGTCCACGTTCATGCGGATGCTGTTGAAGGACGAGAAGCCGACCACCGGTGAGGTGTGGGTCGCCGACTTCCGGGTCGACCGGCTGCCCGGGCGCAAGGTTCCCAAGCTGCGCCAGCGCATCGGGTGCGTCTTCCAGGACTTCCGGCTGCTGCAGCAGAAGACGGTGGAACAGAATGTCGCGTTCGCGCTGGAGGTGATCGGCAAATCGCGAGCATTCATCAATCGGTCGGTGCCCGAGGCGCTCGACATGGTGGGGCTCGCGGGCAAGGCCGACCGGCTGCCCGGCGAACTGTCCGGCGGTGAGCAGCAGCGCGTCGCGCTCGCCCGCGCCTTCGTGAACCGGCCGCTGGTGCTGCTGGCGGACGAACCGACCGGCAACCTCGACCCGGAGACCAGTCAGGACATCATGATGCTGCTCGAACGCATCAACCGCACCGGAACCACGGTGGTCATGGCCACCCATGACAACACCATCGTCGACGCCATGCGCCGGCGCGTGGTCGAACTCGATCGCGGACGCATCGTGCGCGACGACGAGATGGGCGTCTACGGGGTGGGCCGATAATGCGCGCGGGATTCCTGTTCAGCGAGGTCTTCACCGGCCTGCGCCGCAATGTCACCATGACCATCGCCATGATCCTCACCACCGCGGTGTCGCTGACCATGCTCGGCGGCGGTCTGCTCGCGGTCCGGATGGCGGACAAGATCCAGGACTACTACGTCCAGCGCGTGGAGATCCGGCTGTACCTCGACGATCAGGTGTCGAAGACGGACCCGGACTGCACGGGACAGCCGTGCGCCTCGCTCATGGCGGATCTGAAGAAGCACGACTATGTGGCGAACGTGCAGTTCATCAATAGCTCGGACGCGGTGAAAGAGGTCAAGGAGACCACCTTCAAGGATCAGCCGGGACTCGCCGACGAGGTGAGCAAGGACGGCCTGCCCGCCTCGTTCCGGGTGAAGCTCGACGACGTCACCAAGTACCGGTCCATCTACGACGACTTCTCCAAGCGGCCCGGCGTCATGACCGTGCTCAATGACATGGACATCGTGGACCGGCTGGTCAGCTTCTTCGTCGGATTGCGCAATGCCGCCTTCGGATTGGCGGCGCTGCAAGCCCTCGCCGCCTTGATGCTGATCGCCAATATGGTGCAGGTCGCGGCGCTGGCCCGGCGGACCGAGGTCGGCATCATGCGACTGGTCGGCGCCACCCGCTGGTACACGCAGCTGCCGTTCCTGCTGGAAGCCGTGCTGGCGGCGTTGGTGGGATCGGTGCTGGCCGTGGGTGGTCTGTTCGTGGCGCAGCCGCTGGTGATCAACCGGGCCCTGGGGTCGCTGTTCAACGATCAGGTGCTGCCGCGGATCACCGGCGACGACATCGCGGCCGTGGCCATGGTCGTCACACCGATCGGTATCGGATTCGCCGCTCTCACCGCGTATGTCGCCTTGCGGTACTACGTGCGCGAGTGACGGGGTGCGAAGTTCTCGAGCGGGCACCGGTCGTCGGATGGTGTCCGTAGGATTGCCGTCGTGAGTGCGCCGGAGGTCGAGACCATTGACGGGAACCTGGGTGATGCCGGAAGTGATCCGGCACACCAGGTTTTGCGGAAGACGTTCGGGTACGACAATTTTCGCGGGCCACAGCGGGAGATCGTCGAACAAGTGATCTCCGGCGGCGACGCCCTGGTGCTCATGCCCACCGGTGGCGGCAAGTCGCTGTGTTATCAGATCCCGGCGCTGGTCCGGCCGGGTGTCGGCGTGGTCATCTCGCCGCTCATCGCCCTCATGCAGGACCAGGTCGACGCGCTCACCGCGGTGGGCGTGCGGGCCGGGTTCCTCAACTCCACACAGTTCCCCGACGAACGGCGCACGGTCGAGGCGCAATTCGTGGCGGGGGAGCTGGACGTGCTCTACCTCGCACCCGAGCGGCTGCGGCTGGAATCCACCGCCCAGCTGCTGGACCGGGGCAAGATCTCGGTCTTCGCCATCGACGAGGCGCACTGTGTGTCGCAGTGGGGCCACGACTTCCGGCCCGACTATCTGGGCCTGTCCATGCTGCACGAGCGCTGGCCGGACGTGCCGCGCATCGCACTCACCGCCACCGCCACCGAGGCCACCCGCAAGGAGATCGCCGAACGGCTGGACCTGCTCGAGGGGCGCGGGGCCAAGCACTTCGTGGCCAGCTTCGACCGGCCCAATATCCAGT
Organism: Nocardia sp. NPDC005746; assembly: GCF_040630785.1. Lineage (NCBI taxonomy): Bacteria > Bacillati > Actinomycetota > Actinomycetes > Mycobacteriales > Nocardiaceae > Nocardia > Nocardia sp. NPDC005746. The sequence goes on along the minus strand of NZ_JBEXYE010000021.1, from coordinate 5,371 downwards.
ACCGGATCGAGGGCAAGAACCGGGCCGAGCATCAGTTGCTGTCGTTCATCCAGAACGAACACGCCGGCGACGCGGGCATCGTCTACTGCCTATCCCGCAATTCGGTGGAGAAGACCGCGGCGTTCCTGACCGCCAACGGTGTGGAAGCGGTGCCGTATCACGCCGGCCTGGACAACCGGACCCGCGCGACCAACCAATCGCGGTTCCTGCGCGAGGACGGCCTGGTCGTGGTCGCCACCATCGCCTTCGGCATGGGTATCGACAAGCCGGACGTGCGGTTCGTCGCCCACCTGGACCTGCCCAAATCGGTGGAGGGCTACTACCAGGAGACCGGCCGCGCCGGACGTGACGGGCAGCCGTCCACCGCGTGGATGGTGTACGGCCTCAGCGACGTTGTGCAGCAACGCAAGATGATCGACTCCTCCGACGGCGACGCCATGCACCGCCGTCAGCTGCAGCTGCACCTGGAGGCCATGCTCGCGTTGTGCGAGACCGTCCAGTGCCGCCGGGTCCAGCTGCTCGCCTACTTCGGGCAGCGGGGGGAGCGCTGCGGCAACTGCGACACCTGCCTCACTGCGCCCGAGGCGTGGGACGGCACCGTGCCCGCGCAGAAGGTGCTCTCCACCGTGCTGCGGCTCAAGCGGGAACGCGGGCAGAGCTTCGGCGCGGGGCACATCGTGGACATCCTGATCGGCAAGCGCAATCCCAAGGTGGAGCAGCACGCCCATCACGAGCTGAAGGTCTTCGGCATCGGCACCGAACTGCGCGATATCGAATGGCGCGGGGTGATCCGCCAGCTGCTGGCGCAGGGGCTGCTCGCCGTGCACGGCGACTACGGGGTCCTGACGCTCACCGAATCCAGCAACCAGGTGCTGTTCGAGAAGCGCGAGGTCATGCTCCGCCGCGAGCCCGAACGCAGCAAGGCCGCACGAACCTCCAAGCCCGCCAAGGGTTCCCGCCTCGCGGCGGGCGACCTCAGCAAGTCCGATACCGACCTGTTCGAGAAGCTGCGCGCCTGGCGTGCCGCCACCGCCAAGGAACAGGGCGTGCCCGCCTACGTCGTCTTCCACGACGCGACGCTGCGCGACATCGCCACCCGCAAGCCCGCCTCGCTGTCCGATCTCGCGGGCATCTCCGGGATCGGCGAGAACAAGCGCGCGAAGTACGGCGAAGGCGTGCTCGAGGTGATCGCCGCGGCGGGCGGCTCCGACGCCGGGGGTGGCTCTGCGGCAGCCGGTGGCTCCGTGATCGCAGGCGGTGCGGCGGTCGCCGGTGACTCTGTGCCCGCCGGTGATTCCGCGGTCGCCCGCGGCTCCTCGGATGCGGGTGGTTCAGTGGCCACCGCTCGCCCACGGCGCGAATCGGCGAGTCCCGCACCGGCTTCCGGGTCGGCCTCGGCTGGCTCGGCGGTTTCGGCCCCGGCTTCGGGGTCCAGGTTCGGGGCGACCGAGGGGCTCGCGACGGCTGCCCCCGGAGCGCGGCGCGGCACGCGTGCCGCCACGACGTCCACCGCGGGCCGCGGGTCGAGCGCCACCGCGTCGAAACCTGGCTCCGCCGCGTCGGCGCCTCGCTCCGCTGACCCGGCCGCCGGCTCCGCCAGACTAGCGCCTGGCTTCGCCGCGCGGGCGAGCGGCTTCGCTGCGGCCGACGACATCCCCTGGCCCGATGAGGCGCCGCCGGAATTCGACGATCTGCCGCCGGACTACCAGTAGAGCCGCGAACCATCGAGAGAACGGTCGCCGCCATGACAGTCGACATGCCGCAGGTCGCGGCCGAAATCCTGGCCCGCCTGCGGGATGCCGGGTTCCCGGCCGAGGGGTCGCAGAACCGGCAGGTGCTCGCATTGGCCGAGGAGACGGGCGAGTTCGTCGGGGCGTACCGCCGCTGGTCCGGACAGGCCCGCCGCACAGGCACATTCGAGGAGATGCGGGCCGAGCTGGCGGACGTGGTCATCTGCGCGTGGCTGACCGCCGCCGAACTCGGGATCGATCTCGAGGCCGCGATCGGGGACAAGCTCGAAGTGATCTTCGAGCGCGGCTGGCGTGACGAGGTCCCCGGGAGCTGATCGCGGCGTCCGTGTGGGCGGGTCCTGTGGCCCTCCGCAAGCCTGTCAACAGGCGATTTGGTTGCTGGGCGGCGGCAGGATAAGCTTTCGGAGCTGCCGCGGTCCACGGATCGCAGCGAGCGACCTGGTCCCGTCGTCTAGCGGCCTAGGACGCCGCCCTCTCAAGGCGGTAGCGCGGGTTCAAATCCCGTCGGGACTACTGTGAAAGGCCCTTCAGTGAAAACTGAAGGGCCTTTTCGCATTTCACGGCTGCCGTTCCGCGCCCGGAAAATCGTTGGCGCGCAGCGCGATGCGCTGGCTACCGTTGATCTCGGCCACGACCAAGGGGCGCACCGGAATCTCCGGACCGCGTTCTCCGTATAGGGGGTGGCTATTTCCTGGTGACGCAGATTCCATCTGCCGAGGTTCGACTCCTTGACGTGATGCGCCCTGACCGGTCGTGGGCGGTATCGCGGCTCTGCGAGCTCTCCGTCTCCGGACGGGGGAGGCTCCCGCCGCGTGCCGTGATCGGTCAGGGCGTGTCCGGTCGTGCCCGATGCCAAGCGAGGGAAGGAGATTGGGATGTTCACGAAGACGATGTTCACGAAGACGTATGCGACTGTCATGGATTGGCAGCGCACCCTGCTGTACCGAGACGGTGTCCTGGAGCGGACGCTGGAGCCGGGCCGCCACCGCTACGACGAGAAGCGCTGCAAGCTCGTCACCGTCGATATGCGCCCGCGGACACTCCAGGTCGGCGGCCAGGAGCTGCTGACCTCGGACGGCCTGTCGCTGCGCGCGAGCCTCGCCGCCGACTGGGCGGTCACCGATCCGGTGGCCTTCACCGTGGGGGCGCAGAACGCCGAGATGGCGCTGTACGGAGCGGTCCACGAGGTCGCGCGCGACCTGGTGGCCGCGCACACCCTCGACGAGCTGGTCGCGGATCGCGCGCTGCTCGGTTCCGGGACGGCGACGGTCGCGGCCGCGGTCGAGCGGCTCGGCATCCGGGTCGACGCCGTGCGCGCCAAGGACATCATGCTCCCGGGCGAGCTCCGCAAGGCCGCCCTCGAGACGGTCCTGGCCCGTGAGCGCGGTCGCGCCGAGCTGGAGCGGGCCCGCGCCGAGGCGGCCGCACTGCGGTCGCTGGCCAACACGGCCAAGCTGCTCACCGACAACCCGGTGCTGCTGCGCCTGCGCACCCTGCAGGTCGCGGCGTCGCCGGGCGCGAAGGTCGTTCTCGACGTGCGTGAGGAAGCCTGACGGTGATTTTGCTTGCATCATGAAATCGAATGCGCTTAAGCTCACTTTCATGATGCAAGCAGAATCGGCGCGCAATTTCACCACCACGTTCTCGGTGGATCGGTCTCCTCAGGAAGCCTTCGAGGGCATCGTCAATGTCCGAGGCTGGTGGTCCGAGGATGCCGAGGGCGTCACCGATCGGGTCGGCGGCGAGTTCGTCCACCGCTATCAGGACGTGCATCGCTGCACGGTCCGCGTCACGGAATTGGTGCCGGGCCGCAAGGTGGCCTGGCTCGTCGTGGACAACTACTTCAATTTCATCGAAGACCAGGCCGAATGGAAGGGCACCGAGATCATCTTCGAGATCACCGAGAAGGACGGCGGGGCAGAGGTTCACTTCACCCACGTCGGCCTGGTGCCGCAGTACGAGTGCTACGACGTGTGCTCGAACGCCTGGGGCGGGTACCTCGGCGGCAGCCTCCGCAACCTGATCAATACCGGTACGGGACAGCCCAACCCGGCAGCGGGCGGCGCCGCCCCGTCCCACCAGGACGCGGCCTCCGAGTTGCGTGCCGAACGCGCACTCGACGGCCGGTCCGGGTAGAGCGGCGGATCAGGCCAGGGCTGTGGTGTGGTTCTGTTCCCACACCTGGATGTGCGGGCCGAACTCGCTGAGGAAGGCCTGCACGTGCGGGGTCGAGCCGTGATCGTCGAGGGCCTGGCGGGAATCCCAGTGCTCGAAGCACAGGAACAGTGACGGGTCGTCGTTGTCGCGGTAGAACTCGTAGGTGTGGCACCCGGGCTCGGCCAGGGTGGGTGCGGTGAGCGTCAGCATGGCCTGCGCGACCTGGTCGGCGGCGGCGGGATCGACCTTGATTCGGATGAAAGCCGTATGCACGGAGGTCCTTTCGAGGAGAGTCGCTGTGAACTGGCTCACGCCAGCGCCGGTTTCATGATTAACACCGGGCCGCCCGGTCCGGGCTGGGCGCGTCCCGGCCACCGGAACCCGGCCGGACCATCCGTAAGCTGGTTGGGAATTCCGACCGGCGACGGGACGATAGAGGAGACATGAAGGAAAAGGGGCGCAAGGTCATCGCCAGCAACAAGAAGGCGAGGCACAACTACGCGATCCTCGAGACGTTCGAGGCCGGCGTGGCGCTGGTCGGCACCGAGGTGAAGAGCCTGCGCGAGGGCAAGGCCTCGCTGGTCGACGCCTACGCCTCCATCGACGACGGTGAGGTGTGGCTGCGCGGCCTGCACGTGCCCGAGTACGGTCACGGCACCTGGACCAATCACGCCCCGCGTCGCACCCGCAAGTTGCTGCTGCACCGTCGCGAGATCGACAAGCTGCTCGGCAAGACCAAGGAGTCCAGCCTCACCCTGGTCCCGCTGTCCATGTACTTCTCCGACGGCAAGGTCAAGGTCGAACTGGCCCTCGCCAAGGGTAAGCAGGACTACGACAAGCGCCAGGACCTTGCCCGACGCGACGCCGAACGCGAGGTCACCCGCGAACTCGGCCGCCGTATCAAGGGCATGCGCGGCTGATCCGTCCGCTCGCGCGTTAATGGAATGAACCAAGGTTTGTGCGGTGTTAGGATAGGTAGCCCGGTGAGAGCCGGGAAGTTCATCTGAATCGGTGAACACAGACGGGGCTGAACGGTTTCGACTGCGTACGTTGATTCAGGGGAAGCGTGTCGGTGCAGGCAGGAGACCACCGTATAAGCGTCGCTGTAACCCTATAAGCGCCGATTCTCATCAGCGCGACTACGCTCTCGCTGCCTAAGCAACGAAGCGTGTCTGTCAGCCCGGGTTCGCCCTCGACCCGGTCCCTGGCATCAGCTAGAGGGCTCTACCGTCCGGCGCGGTCGCGGCGCCGGATGGGACATCTAACAGCGACTGGGATCGTCATCTCGGCTTGTTCGCGTGACCGGGAGATCCGAGCAGAGGCATAGCGAACTGCACACGGAGAAGCCCTGGAGATGCGGCGGAGGACCCGGGTTCGATTCCCGGCAGCTCCACCAAGGCCCTCTGATCTGGAGTACAGGTCAGGGGGCTTTTTCATTCGCCGACCACCCGCAAATGCGTTGC
>NZ_JBEXYE010000020.1:0-119422 GCF_040630785.1 Nocardia sp. NPDC005746 | reverse complement strand
CGGCGGACGGCGTGGGCAGAGTCGACGGCATGGTGCGCGGTCCGCCGCCACCCCCGTTGTGGTTGCCCAGGATCCGGCCGAGACCGTTGTAGTCGTCGGCGGTGTTGTAAATGGCGCCGCCGGAACCGGATTCGCGGCGGTGGTGGTCGGCGGAGCCGGGGTGGCGGACGGCCTCGGGGGCTGCGCCGGGGTGGTGGTCGCCGGGACCACGCGCTCGCCCTGCCCCTGGGCCGCGTTCGGCGGCGCGGCCGCGCGCGGGGTGGTGTTCAGCGGCGGCGCCGGAGCCCCCTGCGCGGGCTGCGGATTGCCGACCACCGTCACCTGACCGTCGGGGCCGATGATGAGGCGGGCGGGATCCCTGGCCGGGATCATGCCGAGTTCGGCGGCGCGCTGGGCCAATTCGGGCGCCGAATCGGCCGCGGCCACCTCGCGCTGCAGCGCGTCCCGCTCGTCGGACAGCTTCTGATTGGCGCGGCGCTGATCGCCGAGCTGGTAGCTGTCCTCGGTGGCGCGGGTGGTGAGCAACAGCGTCAAGGCCAGACCACAGCCCAGCAGCGCGATGATGGTGGCCACGAAGGACATCCGCCCGCGCGAGATGGATTCACTACGCCGGCCACGGCGCATCCCGGGCAGCTCCACGCCGCCCTCGCGATTGCGGCGCCGGGCGTAGGCCCGTTGCGCCGCACCCGATTTGACCCGCTCGGCGGCCTGCACCCGGCGGGCCCCCCGGCTCACCTGCGTCTTGATCGTCATAGCGCGGCTCCGATCTCTCGGGTCGCGGCCCGGAACCGCCCGCCGCCCCGGCGCTGCCGCGCCCCGTCAGGTGCTCGGTTCATGCTCTGCCATTCCGGGGCATGAGCGGAGCGCTCCATGGTTACGCTCCGCTGCCGCCTCCGCGCCTGACCACTCATGCCCTGTTCTCCCCTGCGATACGTTCCGCCGCCCGCATGCGCACCGGAGCGGCTCGCGGGTTCTCCTCGATCTCCTGCTCGGTCGCCTTCTCCGCACCGCGGGTCAGGATCTTGAATTCCGGTCCCATGCCGGGCAATTCGACCGGCAGGTCCAGGGGGGTGCGCGAGGCCGACCGCTTGGCCAGCTCCACCTTCACCACCCGGTCCTCGAGGGACTGATAGCTCATCACCACGATGCGGCCGCCCGGGGCCAGCGCGTCCAGCGCGGCGGGCAGCGCCGCCTCGAGCGACTCCAGCTCGCGGTTCACCTCCACCCGCAAGGCCTGGAAGGTGCGCTTGGCGGGATGCCCGCCGGTGCGCCGGGCCGCGGCCGGGATGGTGTCGTAGAGCAGCTCCACCAGCTGGGCGCTCGTGGTGAACGGGGTGCGCTGGCGCCGCCGCAGGATCTCCGAGGCGATCTTGCCCGCGAACCGTTCCTCGCCATAGGTTTTCAGCACCCGGGCCAGTTCGCCGTGACTGTAGGTATTGAGCACGTCGGCCGCGGTGGGGCCGGTGCTGGAGTCCATCCGCATGTCCAGCGGCGCGTCCACCGAGTAGGCGAAACCGCGATCGGCCTCGTCCAGCTGCATGGAGGACACGCCCAGATCCATGAGAATGGCGCTGACCGAACCCTTTTCGGGCAGACCGGCCTGTTCGAGCGCGGCGGGGATCCCGTCATATCTGGTGTGCACCAGGGTGATCCGATCCCGGAACGGCGCCAGTCGCTCCCCCGCCAGCCGTAGCGCGGCGGTGTCTCGATCCAGGCCGACGAGTCTGATGTTCGGGTAGGCGCGCAGGAAGTGCTCGGCGTGACCGCCGAGACCGAGCGTGCAGTCCAGGTAGACGGCGCCCTCGGAATGCAGTGCGGGACCGAGGATTTCGTCGGCACGATGCAGGAGAACCGGAACATGGCGGGGGCCGTCATTGCTCTGGTTCACCTAGGACCTCCCGGAATTCACTGCCTCACGTTCATTCGCACGGCCACATCGGATAGCGAGCGACGGCGGGCCTCTTCACAACGACCTTCGAATTAGGGCGAATGCCCCGTGGTCTCTGACCGAAGCACCGCACCTGGCGTTGGGGAAGTACGTCAGGGTCGGTGTCGGGCAGAGGCCGCAGGGCACTCGCCACGCTCGGGCTAGAAGATCTCGCCCAGCGACTCGTCTCTGGCCTGCGAGTAGTCCTCCTCATGCTCGGCGAGGTAGGAATCCCACGCCGTCTTGTCCCATATCTCGAGGAAGTCGACCGAGCCGATCACCACGCAATCCTTGGAGAGATTCGCGTAGCGGCGGTGCTCTGCCGACAGCATGATCCGGCCCTGTGCGTCCGGACGTTGCTCATCGCTGGAAGCCGCCAAGGCCCGGACGAATGCTCGGGCCTGCGGGTTCGATCGGGACGCGGCCGCAGCTCTCCGCGCGAGCGCGGTGAACTCGTCCTTGGGATAAACGGCAAGGCTGTGGTCCTGTCCCTTCGTGACCATCAACCCTCCCGCCAGCTCGTCCCGGAACTTCGCAGGCAACGTCAGTCGCCCTTTGTCGTCCAATCGAGGGGTATAGGTACCGAGAAACACGTCTCGACACCTCCTGCCGGATCACCCTCTCGACTGTCGGCCTCCTGTAGTGCGGGCTCCACATTACCCCACTTTCCCCCACTTTCAATCGAAAGCGCCGGTGATCTCGGTCCCCGCTTGGCGAACTTCGCAGGTCACACCAGCTATCACGATGGTGGGGAAGATTTCGCGCAGTTCCCCCGACACGCGCGACGCGCGCCGGCGGGTACCCGACAACCGCCAGCAAACCCGCAGATAGCGTGCATATCCGGCACTTGTGGGGCGGGGTGCGGCACCCTCGTGGGGAGGTGTGGGGAATCGTGGCCGACACCCGACACGCCGATACCCGACCAACCAGAAACGCCGTGACGCCACACCTCAAATCGGTGTGGCGTCACGGCGTGTCGTGAATCTTCAGTTGGTCGATCGCGGTCCGCTACCGTGCGGGTCCGAAAGCCCTCGGCCGCACGGCAGCCCGGTCAACTGTCCTGTTCGAACCTCTTGCGGAACCGGTCCTCCATCCGCGCGGAGAACCCGCCCTGCTTGCGGGGCTTGCCGCGGCCGGCGCCGGGAGCGCCGCCCTGGCTGGGATGAGCGTCCGAGGCCCGACCGGCCGAACCGCCCATGCGGGGGCCACCAATCAGCAACAGCACACCCGCGCCGAACATGACGATGAAGCCGACGAGACTGATGATCGGGAAGCCGCCGGGCTTGAACGGAGCGGCGATGCCGGCCACCAATAGAAACAGGCCGAGGACGAACAAGGCCGCCGCCTGGAGTCTGCGCCGACCGGTGGCAGAACGTAACCGTCCGCCCCGAACAGTCGAGGCGAACTTCGGATCCTCAGCATAGAGCGCGCTCTCGATCTGTTCGAGCATGCGCTGCTCGTGCTCGGAGAGTGGCACGGTACCTCCCCCGGCACTAGATGGTGGCTGTCGCCTCCGGGTAGACGACGGGTAGCCGACCTTGGCGGCTATCTGCCACCAATAATACGAGTTCGATCAGAACCGGACCACCTACTCGCCGATACTCACGCCAGCATTCCGTTCACCCACCCTGAACTGGGCCGAAGTCGCGACGCGGCGGCCAGCAGATCCGCCACGTCGTGCAGGAATGCGCCTACCCGCGAAGCGAACTCGTCGGCGCGGTGGTCGCCGATGGGCCGGGACAGGCCCGCCTCGAGCGCCGCGCGGGTCTCGGACTGGCCGGTGAAATAGTCCGTCCACATGACGAATTCCGGTGCCGCGCGCTGCATCAGGACCCAGGCGTTGCGCGAGCGGGCCCGGGGCGCCCGGTCGGCCCCCGTCAGCGCCAGTACCGCGCCCGCCCCGCGTAGCGCGGCCAGGTAGGCGATGCGGAAACGCTCCGCCGGATCGCGTTCTCCCCGTGCCTCCGACAGCAGCCCGTCGGCCTTGCGCAGCAGGTCGCCGGCGCGGCCCGGGTGGCCCGGACGTTCAGTTTTCCCGGTCATTTCGCGTACCTCCCCACTCGCACACCCGAATCACATCTATGAGGACAACGCGTCCCGATCAGGCATTTCACCCAACTCGATGATCGAACAGGCATTCGAAGGTTTCTGTTGGGTTTGAATATAGAGAGACCCACCGACAAGTTGAGACGCCCGCCGTGGCGCTACTGTCGATCCATCCGTCCGCGCCAACGAGAGTTGCGTCCAGCCGATGACCGCAGTCACCCCCAAACCGACGCCGGCACCCGTCGTGGTCGACCTGTCGGCCGCGACCCTGCGGCACCGGCTGCACGACGCCCTGGCGGTCTACGTCGCGGCGATGGACTATCCGCGCGGCACCGAACACCAGCGCGCACCCATGTGGACCGAGCACACCACCCGCCCCGGATGGCAGGCCGTGGCCGCGGTGCTGCCCGACGACGACGGGCGCCTGGACCTGCGCACCGCGCCCATCGTGGCCATCGCCTACGGCTATCACGGCGCGCCGCACCAGTGGTGGCATCAGCAGGTGTACAGCGGCATGCGGCGCACCGGCTGGCCCGAATCCGGCGCGCGGGAACTGCTTTCGGACTACTTCGAGCTCACCGAACTCCACGTGCACCCCGCCGCGCAGGGCCGCGGACTCGGCGAGATCCTGCTCACCCGGCTGCTGCAGAACCGGCCCGAGCGCACCGTGCTGCTGTCCACCCCCGAGGTGGACCGCGAGTCCAACCGGGCCTGGCGGCTGTACCGGCGCCAGGGGTTCGGGGATGTGGTGCGGCACTTCATCTTCTCCGGCGACACCCGGCGGTTCGCGGTGCTCGGGCGGCGGCTGCCCCTGTGAGCGGGCGCGACAACGGTTCCCGCACAGTCGTAGTCGTCGGATCGGGGCACAACGCGCTGGTCGCGGCCTGCTACCTGGCCAAGGCCGGGCATCGGGTCGAGGTGCTCGAACGCGACACCGTGCTCGGCGGGGCCGTCTCCACTGTCGAACGGTTCCCCGGGCATCTGGTCGATCGGGGGTCCTCGGCGCACATCATGATCCGGCACACCGGGATCATCGAGGAGCTGGAGCTGGCCCGGTTCGGGCTGCGCTATATCGACTGCGACCCCTGGGCTTTCGCGCCCGCGCCCGCCGGGAGCGGGCTGGCGCCCATCGTGTTCCACCGTGATCTGGACCTGACCTGCGCGTCCATCGCCGCCGCCTGCGGGCGCCGCGACGCCGACGCGTACCGGCGGTTCGCGACCGTGTGGGGTCCGCGCAGCGCACGGGTGATGCGGGCCTTCTCCGGCACCCCGACCGGCGGGCATCTGCTGAAGTCGTTCTGGGGCATGGATCCCCGCGAGGCGGCCGGGGCCACCGGGCGCGCCAGCGGCGGGGCCCTGTCCCGGGAAATGATGCAGACCGGAGACGCGCTGCTGGACAGCCTGTTCGACAGCGAACGACTGAAGGCGGCGCTGGCCTGGTTCGGCGCGCAGTCCGGGCCGCCCATGTCCGAGCCCGGCTCGGCGCCCATGGTGGGGTTCGCGGCGCTCATGCACACCGTGCCGCCCGGGCGCGCGATCGGCGGCAGCGGCGCGCTGAGCGCGGCACTGGTCGCGCGGCTGGAATCCGACGGCGGCGTCGTCTCCCCCGGCGACGCGGTGACCGCCCTGACCCGCCGCGGCGACCGGTGGGAGGTGCGCACCGCGAGCGGGCGAAACCTGTCCGCGGACACCGTGATCGCGGGCAGCCACATCCTCACCACCCTGAACCTGCTGGAACAGGGCGGATTCGACGCCGCGACGATCGCCGACTGGCGACGCCGCATCCGCGTGGGCCCGGGCATCGGCATGGTGGTGCGCGCCGCGATCAGCGAACTTCCCCACTATCCCGGGGCCGAGCCCGGCGAATCGGCGCACGGGTTGCAACTCCTCGTCACCGACCGCCGCGAACTGCGGCGCGCCCACGGCGCGGCCCTGGCGGGCGACCTGCCGCCGCGCCCGGTCGTCCTGGCCATGACCTTCAGCGCCCTGGACCCGAGCATCGCCCCCGCGGGCGAACACCAGGTCACCCTGTGGTCGCAGTGGCATCCCTACGATCTCGCCGACGGCAGCGACTGGTCCGCGCACGCCGAGACCGAGGCCGACCGCATCATCGCCGAAGTCGACGCCCTCGCACCGGGATTCGCCGACTCCATCACCCGGCGCTACGTCCAGACCCCCGCCGACCTGGAACGCGAGATGGGCCTGCTCGGCGGCAACGTCATGCACGTCGAGATGTCTATCGACCAGATGTTCATGTGGCGCCCCCTGCCCGAGCTCGCCGACCAGCGCGTCCCCGGCGCCCCCGGCCTCTACCTCACCGGCGCCTCCACGCACCCGGGCGGCGGCGTCTCCGGCGCCAGCGGCCGCAGCGCGGCCCGCCTCGTCGAGCGCGACCTCCGCCCCCGCCTCCGCTTCCCCCGCCTCCGCTTCCCGCGCCGCCGATGACCGACCCCGCCCTATCGGGCCGCCACGACGAAACCCCTTGCGAGTCAGCCGAGACTGCCCGCCGGGACGGACCGCCATCGTGCTCCCCGGTGACCCTCGGTGTGACCGCACCCTCCGCCCGATCCGCGATGCGCGTCCCCGCTCGGCCGGGCCACACGACGCAACCCGTCGCCGCGCCGCCGAGACCGACGCGCCGGGACGGTCCGCGACCGCGCTCCGCCGCAGAGAGCAGCCCGAAGTTGGGCTGTCGCCGGTGATGGGAACTCCACCGGGTCTGGGCGCGGCGGGCGGCGGGCCCGCGGCCAGACACGGACTGCGAGCCGCCCGATGACCGTGACGAGGTTGTCAGCGGTCTCGGCCGAGCGGCGGGCCGTGGCGATCTCGGCGGTGCCCGCGGTCTTGCTGGTGCTGGTGCAGATCTCGTATCCGCTGACGCACGGTGTCGGGCGGGATCGGGTGACGGTGGCCGTCGTATTGCTCTCGGCCGGTGCGGCTTTGACGCATGCGGCGGTGACCCGGGGTGTGCGGTGGGCGTCCGGGTTGCTGGTCATCGTGTCCGGGATCGGGCTGGTTGCCGAGGTGGTGGGGACGGCCACCGGGATTCCGTTCGGCGGTTACGACTATGCGAGCGGGCGGCTGGGGCCCGAGGTACTCGGGGTGCCTGTGGTGGTGCCGCTGGCGTGGACCGGCGGGCTGTATCCGGTGTGGGTAGTCGCCGGGATGCTGGCAAGAAACGCGGCCGGGCGGATTTCGCTGACCGCGGCGGGAGCGGTGGGGTGGGATCTGTTCCTGGATCCGCAGATGGTGGCCGATGGGCAGTGGACGTGGCGTTCGCCGATTCCCGGGCTGCCGGGGCTGGCGGAGATTCCGCTCAGCAACTATCTCGGCTGGTTCGCGGTGGCGGCGGTGATGGCCGGGCTGCTGGCGGGATGGGATCGGACCGCGCCGGGTTCGGGTGCGGCTCGGGTGGTTCCGGTGGCGGTGTTCGGGTGGACGTGGCTGGGGTCGACGCTGGCGCACGCGGTGTTCCTGGGGCTGCCGGTGTCGGCGGTGTACGGGTGCTGCGGGCTCGGGGTGCTGGGGATTCCACTGGTTCGGGGGCTGAGGGCCCGTCGAATCACGCTGTGGCCCGGGACGCATGGCACGATGTGAGCCGTGCAGCCGAGTCCGAACATGTCGACAGCCGAGGGAACACTCGAATCCGCCCCACCCCGGCGGCGATCGCGGCGATGGGTACGGACCGTGGCCGTCGTCCTGTTCGCGGGGTTGGCGGTCCTGCTGACCGGATGCCTGCGGGTACAGGTATCGATGGGCGTGTCCTCCAACGACCGGGTGTCCGGGCGCATCGTCGCCGCGGCCGTGCCGCAGCACGAGAAGGACAAGGGCCCGCAGCTCAAGGCCCCCGACGGCCTGTCCGGCAAGGTGCGGGTGGACTCCTACGCGCAGGACGGCTACGTCGGCAGCCAGGTGTACTTCGACGATCTCACCTTCGGTGAGGTGCAGCAGCTCGGCGGCCTGTCCGACCAGACCTCCGGCATGTTCAACCTGGTCTTCGCCCGCACCGGCGACCTGGTCACCCTGACCGGCCGGGTGGACCTGAAGTCGCTGCCGCCGCAGGGTTCCGACGTGCAGCTGACCGTCGCCTTCCCGGCGCGCGTCGCCACCACCAACGGCACCCGCGAGGGCGACTCGGTGGTCACCTGGAAGCTGCCGCCCGGCGATGTCAGCACGCTGCGCGCCGAAGTCGGCTACGCGGACCCGAATACGCGGTCCTTCGCCGGCTGGGCGGGCATCGTCGGCGGCATCACCCTCGCGGTGGCGGCGGTGGTCGCGGTGCTGGCGTACATGACCCGCAACCCCGATCCGCCGGCCTACGTGCGTGCCGCGCGCTGGCTGCGCCCGGACCGCACCAACACGCGATAGCACTCACCCCATGACTCTTGCCCCGAAGGCGGTGACGGCCGCGAGCGCCGTCGCCGCCTTCGGCGCATCGGTGGCCCTCGCCAATCTCCTCACCCTCCCCCGGCTGCGGCGCGGCGGGCCCACCGTCATCGAACCGGTCACCGTCTGCGTCCCGGCCCGCGACGAGGCCGACCGGCTGCCCGAGCTCATCGCGGATCTGCGCGCCCAGCCCGATCTGCCGCGCCTGCGGGTCCTCGTGCTCGACGACGGCTCCACCGACGACACCTTCGAGGCGGCGCGCGCGGCCATCCGCGGCGACCACCGATTCCTGCTCTCCCGCAACGACACCGAGCCGGCGCCCGGCTGGACCGGCAAGACCGCGGCCTGCGCCCGGCTGGCCGAACTCGCCGACACCGCCGACGGCGTGCTGATCTTCCTCGACGCCGACGTGCGGCTCGCGCCCGGCGCGCTGTCGGCCGCGGTCCGCGAACTGCGGTCGGCCCGAACCGATCTGCTCTGCCCGTGGCCCCGCCAGCTCGCGGTCTCCCCCGCCGAACGCCTCGTCCAGCCGCTGCTGTGCTGGTCGTGGGCCTCGACGCTGCCGGTCGCGCCGGCGAATCGGACCCGGCGGCCGTCGATGGCCGTGGCGTGCGGGCAGTTCCTGGTCTTCGACGCCGCCGCCTACCGGGCCGTCGGCGGGCACGCCGCGGTCGCGGACAGCGTCACCGAGGATCTGGCCATCGCCCGCGAGCTGCGGCGCGCGGGCCGGCCCACCGCACTGGTCGCGGCCGGGCCCCTCGCCGAGACCCGCATGTACCGCGACGCCGCCGAGGTGAGCGAGGGCTACACCCGCTGGCTGTGGTCGGCCTACGGCGGGCCCACGGGCAGTCTCGCGGTCGGTTCGATTGCGGCGCTGGCCTTCTGGGTTCCACCCATCGCGGCGGTGTGCGGGCGCGGACGCGTGCGCCGGATCGGACTGCTCGGCTATACCGCCGCGGTCGCCGCCCGCCTGCTGGCCCGCTCCACCGAGAAAGGCGGCCCGGTCGACGCCACGGATGCCCTTGCGGCACTGGCACACCCGTTCTCGGTCGCCGCCTACCTGGCCCTGTCGGCCCGGTCCCACCGCGCACATCGCACCCGCGCGCTGCGCTGGAAGGGCCGGACCGTCGGCTGAGTCCCGATCAGGGAACCGGCGTCATCCCGATGGTCGGCAGGAAGAAGCAGGTGGCGTCGCCATTGCGGACCGTGCCGAACATGGCCGCCAGCACCGTGCCCGACCCGGTGTTCACCGGAACCGCGCGGACGCCGCCGACCGGCAGGGCCGCGGTGAAGTAGTCGTGCACGGCCTGTTCGACCATGGGCCGCAGCTCGGCCGGGACCTGCGGCGGGATCATGGCATTGAGCACCTGGTTCAGCGGGCCCATCGGCACCAGGCCGCCGCGGCCGGTGGTGGTGTTGAACCAGGCGACCTGCATGCCGGAGGTGTCCGCGCCGTCGGGGGCGATGCCGTAGGGCACGAACGCGAACATGGCCTGGCCCGCCTTGACGGCCGAAAGATCCAGGCCGGGAATGGAGACCGCGTAGTGCGGCCACGGGCCCGGGATGCTGCCCGCCATGGCGGGAGCCAGGCCCAGCGTGGTGCCGCCGAGGCAGAACGGCGCGGCGGTCGGGTACAGGAAGGGCTTGATGCCCAAGGTCTGGAGTCCTTCGACGGCCTGACCGTAGGCCGACAGCCAGTCCGTCGGAGCGGCCGCCGGCCCGGCGGTATCGGACCGGCCGGTGGTGTCGGGGCGGGCGGTGGCGTCGGCGCGGCCGGTGGTCTCCTTCACCGCGGTGATGGCGGCCAGCGCGGCGGCGGCCTCGGAGCTCACCGCGGCGACGGTGGCGGCGCCGGTATCGGCCTGCGCCGGGGCCGCGGCGGCAGGTCCCGCCAGGGTTGCCGGTCCGGCGGCGGCGAGCACGGCGCAGGCGCTGACAGCGCCGGCCGCCCGGACGATGTGGTGGAACACGGACATGAAGGGCTCCCCTCGAGGTCACGAGTCGTGAGGGGAAGGTACTCCGCTGACCAGCGCATTCCGGTCATTTGCTCCGGCATGCCGGACCAGATTCGCGAGGCGAACCGGTCGGTTCAGGCGTTGGCCGGAGCGGCCGAGACCGAATAGCCCAGGTTCGCCAGCACTTCGCTGGTGGCCTTGGCGAAATTCAGGGTGATGAAATGCAGGCAGGGCGCGCCCTCGGAGATCAGGCGTTGCGCCATCTCCGTGGCGATCTGGATGCCCTCGGCCCGGACCGCCGCGCGATCCTCCTCCGGCCCGGTGCCCGCGGCCTTGCGCAGCCGCTCGATCACCTTCGCCGGGAGCGGACGCCCCGACAGCTCCTCCGCGCGCTCGACCGTGCGCAGGGAGGTGACCGGCATGAGCTCGGGAATGATCGGCTTGGCGCCCTCGATCGGATCGGCCGCGATGGCCCGATCCCGCAGGCGCAGATAGTGATCCACGTCGAAGAACATCTGGGTGATCGAATACTCCGCGCCCGCGCGCAGCTTCGACACCAGGAAGCGGGTGTCGTCGTCGAGGTCGGTGGAGCGCGGGTGGCCCTGCGGGAACGAGGCGACGCCCACGTGGAAGTCGCCCAGCTCGCGCACGATGCGCACCAGCTCCTCGGCGTACTCGACGCCCTCGGGGTGCTTGAGCCACTCGCCCAGCACGTCGCCCGGCGGATCGCCGCGCAGCACCAGCAGATTGCGGATGCCCGAGTCGGCGTAGGCGCCGACGATGGAGCGCAGTTCGGCGACCGAGTGGTCCACCGCGGTCAGGTGGGCGACGGTCAGCAGCGTGGTCTCGCGCGCCAGCTCGCCGGTGACCCGGATGGTGCGGTCGCGGGTGGAGCCGCCCGCGCCGTAGGTCATGGACACGAACGCCGGATGCAGCCGCTCGAACTCGCGGGCGGCCCGCCACAGGCGCGCCTCGCCGGCGGCGTCACGCGGCGGATTGAACTCGACCGAGAACGGAACCGACCCATCGGGACGTGGGCCCAGCTGCTGCACCACGGAGCGAGTTCCGGACACATGAGGTGTGCGGGAAACTCGGCCAGGGGTCGAATATCCCCGTACATTGTCGAAACTCACGCCAGTATTTTACGGGCCCGCACCCGAGCCCCGGACCCCGACCTGTGCCTATCCCAGCAGGTGGGACCGGACCGGGCCCGACCGATTCCCGGTCGCGACCCGGTGGTCGGTAGAGTCGGGGCGAACCCCGCGCGCGGACCTGACGCCCGCGCGATCGGGCCGGTCAATAGGGGCGTTCGCCATCGTCGCACGCACACCGGGACCGATCACCGGGGAATCGCGCTCGCGCCGCGCCGCGCACTCACCAAGGAGGCTCCCCTGTCCGCCGGACCCGGTACCCCGACCCGCCACCCGGTCGGCGCGGGATCACTCGTCGCCGCCGTGGAGGACCGTCTCACCGCCTTCTTCCGCACCCGGGAACCGATCGTCGAACCCCTCGGCCCCGTCTTCGTGGACGCGGCCGCGGCCCTGGAGGACTTCGTCATTCGCGGCGGCAAGCGCACCCGCCCCGCCTTCGCCTGGACCGGCTGGCTGGGCGCGGGCCGCAGCCCCGAGGACCCGGACGCCGACGCGGTGCTCACCGCCTGCTCGGCGCTGGAACTGGTGCAGGCGTGCGCGCTCATCCACGACGACATCATCGACTCCTCGCGCACCCGGCGCGGCTTCCCGACCGTGCACGTGGATTACGAACAGCGGCACCGCGACCAGCACTGGACCGGTGACGCCGACCACTACGGCGTCAGCGTCGCCGTCCTCATCGGCGACCTGGCCCTGGCCTGGGCCGACGACATGACCCGCGACGCCGGGCTGCCCGCCGACGCCGCCGCCCGCTTCGCCCCGGTCTGGGCGGCCATGCGCACCGAAGTGCTGGGCGGCCAGCTGCTCGACATCCACGGCGAGTCCGCCGGCGACGAGTCGGTGGAGGCCGCGCTGCGGATCAACCGGTTCAAGACCGCCGCCTACACCATCGAACGCCCGCTGCACATGGGCGCGGCGCTGGCCGGGGCCTCCCCCGACGTGATCGCCGCCTACCGCGAATTCGGCACCGATATCGGCATCGCCTTCCAGCTGCGCGACGACCTGCTCGGGGTGTTCGGCGATCCGGCCGTCACCGGTAAGCCGTCCGGCGACGACCTGCGCGAGGGCAAGCACACCGTGCTCATCGCCGAGGCCCTGCGACGCGCCGACGCCACCGCGCCCGCCACCGCCGCGCTCATCCGCACCAGCCTCGGCACCGACCTCAGCGCCGAGCAGGTCGCCCAATTGCGCACGGCCCTCACCGAACTCGGCGCGGTCGACGCTGTCGAGCAGCGCATCGCCTCGCTCACCGAGCAGGCCCTGACCGCGCTGGACGCCAGCACCGTGACACCGGAGGCGGCCCGGCAGCTGCGGGGCATGGCTCTCTCGGCCACCGCGCGGCACTACTGACGCCGGATCCGACAGACAGCACGCCGCAGGAGGGTGGCATGAAAACGGTTGCGGGACCGACCGATCGGGTGGTCGTGGTCGGCGCGGGACTGTCCGGGCTGGCCGCGGCGCTGCACCTGCTGGCGGCCGGGCGACAGGTGACCGTGCTGGAACGCGATGACCGCCCCGGCGGCCGGGTCGGGTCCTACCGCGGGCCGGACTACGAGATCGACTCCGGGGCAACGATTCTCACGCTGCCCGAACTCATCGACGAGGCGCTCGGCGTGGTCGGGCACACCCGGGAATCGGTCGGCCTGACGATCCTCGACATGGCCCCGGCCTATCGGGCGCGATTCGCCGACGGCACCCGGATCGGCGTCTACTCCGACGAGGAGCGCATGGCCGAAGAAGTCGCGCGAGTGCGCGGACCCGCCACCGCCCGCCGCTACCGGCGGCTGCGCGGCTGGCTGCGAGGCGTGTACGAAGCCGAGTTCCGGCAGTTCATGGACACCAACTTCGAGTCGCCCCTGGACATGGTGCGGATTCCGGAGAAGCGGACCGCGCTGGCGCGGCTCGTGCGGCTCGGCGCCTTCGGGCGACTCGGCCCCAAGGTCGGTCGCGTGATCCGGGACCCGGACATCGCCCGGCTGTTCAGCTTCCAAGCCCTCTTCGCGGGCATGGCTCCGAACAAGGCGCTCGGCGTCTACGGCGCGATCCCGTACATGGACACCTGCCTGGGCGTCACCTACCCCGAGGGCGGCATGCGGGCCATCGCCGCGGCGCTGAGCCGCGCGTTCACCGCCGCCGGCGGGACCCTGGAACTGAACGCCGAGGTGATCGGCGTCGACTACACGGGCCGCCGCGCCACCGCCGTGCACACCGCCGACGGCCGCGTCTTCGACTGCGACGCCCTGGTGGTGACCGCCGACATCGGGTCGCTGACCCGGTTCGGGCTGCGGCATCGCCGCGGACTGCGGGCCTCCCCGTCCGCGGTGGTCGCGCACGGCACCATTCCCGCGGAGGTGGCGGCCGCCTGGCCGGTGCAGGCGCATCACACCATCGACTTCGGCGCGGAATGGGACCGGACCTTCGCCGAGATCGCCGCCCGGCGCGGCAGCGGCGCGCTGATGAGCGACCCGTCGCTGCTGCTCACCCGCCCCGCCCTCACCGATCCGACGCTCTACATCGACCGCCCCGAACAGCACATCGACGCTGCCGGCCACCTGCGCGACACGGTCCGCTACGAACCGCTCTCGCTGCTCGCCCCCTGCCCGAACCTGGATGCCGCGCCGCTGGCCTGGGACGAACTCGGCCCGCACTACCTGCGCGAACTGCTCCAGATCCTGGAAGCGCGCGGCTACCAAGGCATTTCGCGGTACTTCCGGGTCGACCACCTCGACACCCCGCGCACCTGGCGGGCCAAGGGCATGCTCGCGGGCACCCCGTTCTCAGCCGCGCACCTGTTCCGGCAGACCGGGCCGTTCCGGACCCGGAACCTGGTGGCCGGTCGCGCGAATGTCGTTCTCGCGGGCTCGGGCACCGTACCCGGCGTCGGCGTGCCGACCGTGCTGCTTTCGGGCAGACTGGCGGCGGCACGCATCACGGGTGACGTACGACATGCCGGTATCGGATCCGCCGACACCGGGGCGGTGGCGTCCGCGCACACGCACTAGACTGACCGCGTCCTGAACCAACGCGGCTGCCGCCGCTGACCTTTCCGGGGGGAACGACCGCCTATGCCGACCCCCGATGTGGACGCAGCCACCCCCGACACCGGCGCTGTCGCCACGCGTCCCGCCGGCGCCTCGAGCACCGCCGATGCCGCAGATCCGGACGTTCCGTCTCCGAGCGCCCGGATGAGCTGGCAAAACCGGGTGCGCCACGCGGCCGACTTCGCCCGCACCCCCGAGGGACACGCGGCCACGCTCGGCTTCTTCGGCGCCCTGCTGATCACCTTCGGCGGCTTCGGCGCGGGCGGCGTGCGGCGCAGCGATCCATTGCTCGAGGCCATGCACCTCTCGTGGCTGCGGTTCGGGCACGGCCTGGTGCTGTCGTCGATGTTCGTATGGCTCGGCGTGATCGCCATGATCACCGCGTGGGTCCGGCTGGGGCGCATCGTGATCGGCGGCCAGCCCGGCGCCTCGGTCACGCTCAACGAATTGCGCGGCATCGTCGGCGTCTGGACCTTCCCGCTGCTGTTCGCGGTCCCCATGTTCAGCCGCGACGCCTACTCGTATCTGGCGCAGGGCGCGATGCTGCGCGACAACATCAACCCGTACCTGTACGGGCCCGTGGAGTTGAAGGCCAACGCCGCGGTCCTGCTCGACAATGTCAGCCCTGTCTGGACCACCACCACCGCGCCCTACGGGCCGGTCTTCCTGCTCATCGGGCGCGCCATCACCACCATCACCGGTGACAACGTGGTGGCCGGAACCATCGCGCTGCGGCTGGTCATGCTGCCCGGGCTGGCGCTCATGGTGTGGGCGGTCCCGCACCTGACCAAGCATCTGGGCGGCAAGCCCACCACCGCGCTGTGGCTGGCCGTGCTCAACCCGCTGGTGCTGATCCACCTCATCGGCGGCGTGCACAACGAGATGCTCATGGTCGGCCTGATGGCCGCCGGCATCGCGCTGGTGCTCGAACACCATCACGCCGCGGGCATCGTGGTGGTCGCCATCGGCGTCGCCGTGAAGGCGACCGCGGGCGTGGCGCTGCCATTCCTGGTGTGGATCTGGATGATTCACGAACGCGAACGCCGCGCCGCCCAGCACGAGGGCGAACTGCCGCATCCGCTGCGCACCTTCGCCAAGATCGGCGCGCTCGGCGTGGCGGTGTTCGCGGCCGTGTTCGCCGTCGCCACCTTCGCGACCGGGCTGCGCGATCACCAGATCGGCTGGCTCACCGCGCTGTCGGGCTCCAAGAAGATCATCAACTGGCTCTCGCTGCCGACCATCATGGCCCACGTCGTCACCTGGGTGACGCCGCTGCCGATGGACAAGGTGCTGCCGTGGACGCGCATGCTGTGCGCGATCGCCATGGTCGCCATCCTGGTGTGGGCGTGGTGGCGGTTCAAGAACAGCGAGAAGGAGGCCGTGCTCGGCATTCTGGTCGCGTTCGTGGCCATCGTGATCCTGTCCCCCGCCGCGCTGCCCTGGTACTACTCGTGGCCGCTGGCCCTGGCCGCGGGCTTCGCGCTCTCCACCCGGACATTGCAGGTCCTGGTCGGGCTGTGTACCTGGCTCATGCTGATCTTCCAACCCGACGGCGCACCCGTGTCCGACTACGTGCACGGCACCCTCGCGATCGTCGCCGCCGTGGTGGCGGCGGTCTCGCTGTGCAAGGTGGATCCGCTGAAACTGCGTGCCGGACGCCCGCATTCCGATCAGTTCGGCGGCGCGCCGGCGCCCAGCCCCGCGTGATGCTGGACCGCGCCTACCGCGACTGCCGGCGCATCGCCGCCGCCCACGGACGCACCTACTTCCTCGCGACCCGGCTGCTGGAACCCGAGCGAAGACCGGCCGTGCACGCGCTGTACGCCTTCGCCCGCCTGGTCGACGACATCGTCGACGCGAGCGACGCGCCCAGCCGCGCCGCCGAATCCGCGGCCCGGCTCGACCGGATCGAACACGAACTGCGGGCCCGCCTGGCCGACGCGCCCACCGAACCGGGTGACAGCCGCGAACAGCGGGTGCTGCTCGCGGTCTCCGATACCATCCGCCGGTACTCGATTGCCGCCGAACACTTCTGGGTGTTCCTCGACTCCATGCGCATGGACATTCCGGGCGCACCCCAATACCGAGACCGCTACCCCACCATGGGCGAACTCGAGGACTACATGCGCGGCTCGGCGGCCGCCATCGGGCTGCAACTGCTGCCGGTGCTGGGCACCGTCGTCCCGGTCGCCGAGGCCGAACCGGCCGCGGCCGCGCTCGGGGAAGCCTTCCAGCTCACCAACTTCCTGCGCGACGTCGGCGAGGACCTGGGCCGCGGCCGGGTGTACCTGCCCGCCGACGAACTGGCGGCCTTCGGCGTGGACGACGAATTGCTGTTCCACTGCCGCGAATCGGGCCGGACCGAGCCGCGGGTGCGGCGTGCGCTCGCGCATCTGATCGCGATCAACAGGGGTGTCTACCGTCGCGCCACCCCGGGTATCGAGCTGCTGGCCCCGCGCGTGCGCCCGGCCATCCGGACGGCGGCCACGCTCTACGGCGGCATCCTCGACGAGATCGAGCGCGCCGACTACGCGGTCTTCACGAGCCGTGCGGTGGTCCCCCAGCACCGCCGGCTCCGGGTCGCGGCACGCGAATGCTTGTCCGCCTCTTCGCGGCTCTTGCCGACCTTGGGCGAGCCCCACCGGTAACCGGCCGGACCGGCGGTAGATGATGGTCGGCTTTCGGACGTTCCCGAGGAGTTACTCATCCGGCGCTGAATCAGTTGGCGCCGTGGGCATCGGACCACGCGCGGTGCATCGAGCACCGCGCGCGGAGTGGCGCTATGTCAGAAGGGATCCGCGGCGGCGCGGCGGATCACTTCGCGGGCCAGTGGCCCGTGGATGGCGTCGATGGGACGGCCGGGCAGGGTCTCGTCCTCGGTGTAGATCCACTCGAGGATTTCCTCGTCGGTGTACTTGCCGTCACGCATGACCGTGATCAGACCGGTCAGGTGCTTGGCGACGGCGCCGGTGGAGTCGAAGAACTCCTTCGGGACTCCGGCGATACCGTCGCGGCGGACCGCGATGATCTGATGGTCACGCAGCATCTGATGGACCCGGGTCACCACCATGCCCAGCTGCTCGGCCACGTCGGGCAGCGGGATCAGGGTCACCGAATCCGGCAGGACGTCTTCGCTGCAAGGAAAGGCACTCACGCCGACCACGGTAGTCTCTCGCGTCGCCACAGTCGCATCACACCCCGACGCGGCTACCATCGGGTGAGCCGCGCTGGGCGGCATCGACGAAAATCGGAAGGGTCGCAGTTGATCGGCCAGATGCTGGAAGGGCGCTACCGCATCGACGCGCCGATCGCGCGTGGCGGTATGTCCATGGTGTTCCGAGGGGTGGACACCCGGTTGGACCGACCGGTCGCCATCAAGGTGATGGACCCGAAGTTCGCCTCCGACCCGCAATTCCTCACTCGCTTCGAACTCGAGGCGAGAGCGGTGGCCAAACTCAAACACCCCTCCCTGGTGGCGGTCTACGACCAGGGCGTGGACGGTGACCACCCGTTCCTCATCATGGAACTGGTCGAGGGCGGCACCCTGCGCGAACTGCTGCGCGAACGCGGCCCCATGCCCCCGCACGCGGTGCGCGCCGTCGCCGAACCCGTGCTCTACGCCATCGGCGTGGCCCACGCGGCCGGACTGGTGCACCGCGACATCAAGCCGGAGAACGTGCTCATCTCCGACTCCGGCGAGGTGAAGATCGCCGACTTCGGTCTGGTGCGCGCCGTCGCCGAGGCCAAGATCACCTCCGACAGCGTCATTCTCGGCACCGCCGCCTACCTCTCCCCCGAGCAGGTCACCAGCGGCAGCGCCGACGCCCGCAGCGACGTCTACTCCGCGGGCGTCCTGATCTTCGAAATGCTCACCGGCCGAACCCCGTTCACCGGCGACAACTCGCTCTCGATCGCCCTGCAGCGGGTCGAGAAGGACGTGCCCGCGCCCGGCCGCCTGATCGGCGGCGTGCCCACCGAGATCGACGAGCTGGTCGCGCACGCCACCGCCCGCGAACCCATGCACCGGTTCTCCAACGCCACCGAGATGGCCGACGAACTGCGCCGCGTCGCCCGCGAACTGCAACTGCCGGACTACCGGGTGCCCGCGCCGACCGAATCCGCCGAACACCTCAGCGCCAAGTACCGGGTCGGGCCCACGCCCGCCCCGCGCGGCCCCGTACATCCCCCGTCGCGGCCGATTCCGGGCGCGGCCGACCAGACCACCCGGTTCCAGGCCGATGCCACCACCCGGCTCCCGGCCGACCCGCCGACCGTGTTCGCGCCGACTCAGCAGCCCCAGCACACGCGGGTCATGACCGCGGCGCGCGAGATCCCGGCCGAGTACCGCCAGCACGACTACGCCCCGCCGCCGGGCACCCAGCACCCGGGCTCGGATCTGATCGAGGATCGCGGCAAGTCGCGGCGCCGGGTCGTCGTGTGGCTGAGCATCGTGGTCGCGCTGGCGGTGCTGCTGGGCATCGGCGGCTGGTGGCTGGGCGTCGGGCGCTACTCGCCGGTGCCCACCATCGCCGGCATGGACACCCAGCGCGCGGTCGCGACGCTGAAGGACGCGGGCTTCGAGACCGAGACCCGCAACAAGCCCTCCGACATGATCCCGGTCGGCAATGTGGTCGGCACCGATCCGCCCGCGGGCACCCGCGTCACCAAGGGCTCCCTGGTCGCGGTGCTGGTCTCCAGCGGCAAGCCGAAGGTTCCGGATGTGAGCCCCGGCCAGGACGTCAGCTCGGTCAACAAGGCCATCAGAGACGCCGGGCTCACTCCCGTGGACGCGGGCGAGGTGGGCAGCAGCGCACCGAAAGGCTCGCTCGCCAAGGTGGATCCGGCGCCCGGCACCGTCCTACCGGCCAACGGCCAGGTGAAGGTCTACCGCAGCAAGGGATCCCTGCCGGTGAAGGTGCCGGACCTGCGCGGCAAGACGCAGGAAGAGGCCAAGATCGCCCTGCAGAAGGCCGGGCTGACCGTCAGCTCCACTCGCGAGCAGTTCGATCCGAAGATCAAGTCCGGTCAGGTGATCGGCACCGATCCGGCCGCGGGCGCCAGCGCCGAATCCGGCTCCGGCGTGGTCCTCATCGTCAACAGCGCCCTCGACATGCCGAATCTGCTGGGCGCCAATGTCGGTACCGCGCGCGGCAAGCTCCAGCAAATGGGGCTGTCGGTCACCGTGCGCCAGCTGGCCAGCAATGACGGCTCGATCGTCATCTCGCAGAGCATCGCCCCCGGCGACGCGGTCGAACCCGGTTCCACCGTCACCATCGTCGCGATACCGTAACCGCCTCCCCGCGACTTCAGCGGGCAGCTGAGCGCCGCTGACCGTCCCGCATCCGGACCTCGGTGAGTACCGAACCGCTTCTGGACGTACCCGACGAGTCACCCCAACCGTTACGAGATCAATAGTCGCCTTGGACAAGGCGATACAGACGCGAGTGCCCGGACCGCTGACGTGGTCCGGGCACTCGGATCTCGGCAAGCCGCATCCGGCTAACGCAGCATCTCCGCGACCAGGAAGGCCAGTTCGAGGGACTGCTGGGTGTTCAGGCGCGGGTCGCACGCGGTCTCGTAGCGCTCCTCCAGGTTGAGGTCCGAGATGTCCTGCGCGCCGCCGAGGCATTCGGTGACGTTCTCACCGGTGAGCTCGATGTGCAGGCCGCCCGGGTGGGTGCCCAGCGCGTGGTGCACCTCGAAGAAGCCCTGCACCTCGTCGACGATGCGGTCGAAGTGGCGGGTCTTGTAGCCGGTGGAGGCCTCGTGGGTGTTGCCGTGCATGGGGTCGCACTGCCAGATCACCTGGTGGCCGGTGGCCTGCACCTTCTCGATGATCGGGGGCAGCACGTCGCGGACCTTCTGGTTGCCCATGCGGGCCACGATGGTCAGGCGGCCGGGCTCGTTGTTGGGGTCCAGGCGCTCGACATACTCCACGGCCTGCTGCGGCGTGGTGCTCGGGCCGATCTTGAGGCCGATCGGGTTGGCGATCAGCTCGGCGAACCCGACGTGCGCGCCGTCGAGCTGACGGGTGCGCTCACCGATCCACAGGAAGTGCGCCGACAGGTCGTAGAGCACCGGCTCCCCGGTGACGGGGTGCTCGCTCAGGCGCAGCATGGCTCGCTCGTAGTCGAGCACCAGCGCCTCGTGGCTGGCGTAGAGGCGGGCGCTGGACAGGTTGGGGTCGTTGACCCGGCAGGCCTTCATGAAGGCCAGCGCGCGGTCGATCTCGGTGGCCATCTGCTCGTAGCGGGCCCCGGCCGGGGACTGCGCCACGAACTCGCGGTTCCAGTCGTGCACCTTGTGCAGATCGGCCATTCCGGCCGAGGTCAGCGAACGCACCAGGTTCATCGCCGCGGAGGCGTTGGCGTAGGCGCGGACCAGGCGCGACGGGTCGTGCTCGCGCAGCCCGGCGTCGGCGACCAGCGAGTTCACCATGTCGCCGCGGTAGGACTTGAGGCCCAGCGAATCGACGTCGGCGGAACGGGGTTTGGCGTACTGGCCCGCGATGCGCGCCACCTTCACCACGGGCAGGCTCGCGCCGTAGGTGAGCACCACCGCCATCTGCAGCAGAGTGCGGATATTGCCGCGGATGTGGGGTTCGGTGTTGTCGGCGAAGGTCTCCGCGCAGTCACCACCCTGCATGAGGAAAGCCTCGCCGCGCGCTACCTCGGCCAAGCGCAGGCGCAGTTCCTCGACCTCGGCGGGCACGCAGATCGGCGGCACGCTCTCGAGGACGGTGCGCATCTTCTCGGCCTGCTCGGGATCCCAGGACGGCTGCTGCAGGGCCGGTCTGGCGAGCGCCTCGTCGAGACGCCGACGGAGCTCATCAGGCAGCGGAGGAAGTTCCGGCAGGCGATCGATCGGTACGTCGACAGTCCAGTTCACTGTTTCAGAATACGGATTGCTCCGGGTGAACTGGACTACCCCCAGGGCTTGAATTGCTCACACCGCGGTCGGGCCGCGTGGCGCGGCCGCTTAGGCTGGGACCGGATTGCCCGGAAGCATCCCGGACCCGAGCTGAGGAGAGACCCATCTCATTGCGGTACTTTTACGATTCGGAATTCATCGAGGACGGCACCGTCATCGACCTCGTCTCCATCGCGGTGGTCTGTGAGGACGGACGTGAGTTCTACGCGGTCTCCACCGAATTCGACCCCGAGAAGGCCGGGCCGTTCGTCCGCCGCAATGTGCTGCCGAAGCTACCGGCGCCGTCCTCGCCGCTGTGGCGTTCCCGTCAGCGCATCCGCGACGAACTCTACAAATTCCTGGTCCCGCGCCCCAGCGTGGAACCCGAACTGTGGGCCTGGGTCGGCGCCTACGACCACGTCGCGCTGTGCCAGCTGTGGGGTTCCATGGTGGACCTGCCCAACACGCTGCCCCGCTACACCAACGAACTGCGCCAGCACTGGGACCAGCACGGCCGCCCGCCGCTGCCGCCGGTGCCGAAGGACGCGCACGACGCGCTGGCCGACGCCCGCCACAACCTGGCCAAGTTCGAGGCCATCGAAGCCCACCGACTCCGCCGCCACTCCGCGACTTCAGCGGGCCTCTGAGAGCCGCCAACCGTCTCGGACCCGTGCCGGCGGGTGGGAGCCGAAACGATTCCGGCCGTACCCGGTGAGTTACCGCGATCGATGCGAAATCAGTCGTCACCTTTCATCGAACAGGCCCCCGGAGCTGAGCTCCGGGGGCCTGTTCGCGAACTGCGTTGTGGCGGTGGTCAGCCCGCCATCGTCTCGGGGACGCGGTCGGCGTCGGGGCGGCTGCCCGAGGGCACGCCCTTCTTCAGGCTCGCGGCGTAGACGTCCACGTACTCCTGGTCGCCCATCCGCATCAGCTCGTACATGATCTCGTCGGTGACGGCGCGCTCGACGAAGCGGTTGCCGCCCATGCCCTCGTAGCGCGAGAAGTCGATGGGCGCACCGAACTTCACGGTCACCTTGCGCGGCCGCCAGCGGAACGGACCGGGCGGGCACACCTCGTCGGTGCCGATCAGGGCGACCGGGATCACCGGCACTCCGGTCTCCAGGGCGAGGCGTGCCACACCGGTCTTGCCCTTGTAGAGGCGGCCGTCGGGCGAACGAGTGCCCTCGGGGTACAGGCCGACCAGGCGGCCCTCACCGAGCAGCTTGCGCGCGGTGTTGAGCGCCGACTCGGCGGCGTCCGCACCGGAACGATCGATGGGGTACTGGCCGGTGCCGGAGAAGAAGAACTTCTGCAGCCGACCCTTGAGACCGGGGGTGGTGAAGTATTCGGCCTTGGCCAGGTAGGTGATCCGGCGAGGGCTCATCAGCGGGGTGAACAGCCAGTCGGTGAACGATAGGTGGTTGCCGGCCAGAATGGCCGCACCCTTCGGGGGAATGTTCTCGACGCCCTCGACCTCGGGCCGGTTGATGAGATGCATCAGCGGCCCCACCAAGACGAACTTCAGCAGCCAGTAGAACATTGCGTCCTTTCCCCTGTTTTCGATACCCGGGACCGGCCTCATTGCGGGCACCACCACTCGCTTGCCTACCCTACCGCTGAGACCTGAGAGCAACCAACCGTGGTGACCGGATTCTCCGATGTCGGGACGAACGTCCCATGCTCCGGAATGCGGAACCCGGTGAGCAGGTACGGATCAGCGGCGCGCCGGAGCGACCGGCACGGCGGCGGACTTCGCGAGCACCGCCGCGCGCGCCAGTTCCGCCGCGCCGATCATGCCGGCGGCCTCACCCAATTGGGCGGTGCGGATACGGGCCAGGCGGCGGTGCCGGGCGCCGGTGATGGAACCGGCGTAGTGCTCGCGGGCCTCGTCGAGGAACAGTGGGGCCGAACTGCTGACGCCGCCGGCCACCACGATCAGGTCCGGATCGAAGAGGTCGCTCACGAAGGCCAGACCCAGGCCGAGCCAGCGCGCGAAGTCCGCCATCACCTCGAGGGCGACCGGATCGCCGTCCTGGGCCGCGCCCGCCACCCGGCGACCGGTCAGCGAGCCCGGGTCCCGGCCCGCCTCGCGCGCCAGCACCGTGGAGCGCTGCGGGTCGGTGGCCAGCAGTTCCAGGGCGGTGTCGACCAGAGCGGTTCCGCTGCAATACCGTTCCCAGCAGCCACGCTTGCCGCACGCGCAGGCCCGGCCGTTCGGGACGACCTGCAGATGCCCGAGTTCCGGTGCGACGCCGTAGCTTCCGCGATACAACTGGCCGTTGATCAGGAGAGCCGCGCCGATGCCGGTGCCGATGGCCACCAGCACCACATTGCGCCCGCCCGCCGCCGCGCCGAACCGGTACTCGGCCCACAGCGCGGCATTGGCGTCGTGCTCCAGGATCACCGGCAGGCCGAGCCGATCGGTGAGCCGCTGCGCGACCGGGGCGTCCTCCCACGGCAGATGCGGGGCGAAACGCACGGTGGCGCGGTCCTCGTCGACGAAACCCGCCACGGCCAGCCCGACCGCGCCGATGGCGTGCCGGCCGCGCAGTTCGCGCACCGCGCGGGCCAGGCCGTCCTCCAGGGCGCGCGCCGAATGCGGGGTCGGCGCGGTGACGGTGTCGAGGACCTCGCCCGCACCGTCCACCACCGACGCCCGAATATTGGTGCCGCCCACATCGATACCCACGGTCAACGGCACATCCACACCGCCCGTCATGCCTTGATGGTTACGTCGATGGGCACATACTTGCCGCGTGTCGGCCGCCGCCCGGACTGCGCGGCGCGGCCGGACACGGAGGCTTCACGACCGGAGGGTCCCGCGGCGGGACCGCCCGCATCAGCCGATCGGCCGGGGTCGTCGGCCGGGCGTGCCACCGGCGGCCCGAACGGTTGCGCCGCGGCCCCGACCCGATCGTCGGCACCGTTCGCGGCGCGAAAGCCCGTGCCCGACACCGGGTCCGGGTCCTCGGGACGGCGCGCGGCACCGGGGCCCTGCCCCATGGGTTCGTCGGACCCGTCGCTGTGGTGGGCCCGGGCCGCGGCACGACCCTGCGCGCCCGCGACGAAGCGCGCGAACACCGCCGCGAGGTTCGCGGCCGCGCCGTGGTGGCCGGCGGATTCGGCTGCGCTCGCCGTGGACTCGGGTCCCTCGCCCGGCCCGTCCTTCCCGTCGTGTTCGCCGCGGGCGTTCGCGTAGGCGTCGGCGAACGGCAGATCGCCTGCACCGGACCCGGTTCCGGTCCCGTGCGAATACCGGTGCCAGGCTTGATATTCCGGCGATTCCGGATCCAGATCCGGCGGGATCACCGGGTCCACCGGCACCCCGGCGAGCGCCTCGCGCAGCACGGTCACGATGGCGGTGCCGTGTTCGGCGATGGCGGCCACCACGTCGTGGTGCTCGCCGCGCACGATCGCGGCGGCCGCGCACACCGGGCACCAACTGCAACTGGACCATTCGGTGCGCCCGTCGGAGGCGGTGCGGCGCAGCACCGGTTCCACGCGTTCGAGCAGGGCTTCGGCGAGTAGCCGTAGCTCCTCGGCGAATTCGCCGAGGTTCTCGTCCGGTTGGCCGGGGCGCGGGTGGTGCGTGGTCGTCATTTCGGCCAGACCTGCGGGTCGGGCCGGAAGCGGATCACCAGGTGGTCGCCGTCGAGTTCGGCGGCGTCGACCGTGCACCGCCGCAATACCGGGGCCAGCCGCAATCGCCGCCGGACCCCGTCCGCTCCCACGATCAAATCGTCCTCCACTCGTCCCAGCCGCAGTGTCGACGCATCGACCACCGGCAGATGCATGCGCATCGCGAACACCGAAGCCACCCCCGCCCCGGACTCGAGCCGGACCACCGGTTCCGCGGCGACGGGCGGCTCCCCGTCCGCATCTGTGCCAAGCATAGGGACCGGACGCCATCCCACCCAGTTACCACTCGCGTCCACCGCGTAGGACAGTGCGGCCAGCGAGCCCAACCCCACCGGTTCGGTCCCGGCGTGCCCCACCACCTGCACCGGAACCCCGCGCAACCGCTTGCGCAGCTCGGTCACCACGTCGAGTTGCTCACCGCGCCGGTTGAAGTACCACTGCACGGCCGGATGCGGCGGCGCGGCCGGATGCGGCTCCGGCATCTCCGGCAGCACCTTGTTGACCAGCACCGCGTCCAAACGCAGGCCCAGCAGTGCCGCGGCCGAGCGCACCCGCGCCGATTCCGCCACCGCCACCTGTTCGGCGACGGTCACCAGGCGCGCGCCGGTGCGGGTCCGATCCGCCAGCAGGTCACGGGCTTCGGTCACCGCCTCCACGATCTGCTCGACGGTCACCGCCAGCACCGCCTTGCGGAAGTCGGCGCCGATGGCCTCCATGGTGCGAGAGTGCGCGGGCCACACCCGTTCCAGATAGCCGAGCAGGGTGTCGGGGGCGGTGACGATGCGCAGCATGTCCGCCGAGGGCGGGCAGTCCAGCACGATCACGTCCCACCGCTTGTCCTTCGCGAACTGCGTGATCTCCAGCAGCGCCAGCAGTTCCTGCACCCCGGGCAGCCCGGTGAGTTCGGCGGGATCCAGTGCGCCCAGATCGAATCCGTGCTCGTGCCCGGCGCCGGAGGCCATCATCAGCACCTGCCGGAACCGATCCTCCAGCAGCGCCAGCGAATCCACCTCGATGACGTCGAGGGTCGGCGCGGCGGCGGACCCGATCACCGGCAGCCCCGGATCGGTGGCCTCGGGATCGCTCGCGAGATCCGGTGCGGCCGTGGCGAACACGGGCAGCGGCACACTGGCCACCGCCGGTTTCGCGCCGTGCCGCAGCCGGTAGCCGAGCGCGTCGCCCAGGGAATGCGCCTGATCGAGGGAGGCCAGCAGCACGCGCCGCCCGGTCCGCGCGTAGGCGATCGCGGTCGCACAGGCGAGGGTGGTCTTTCCGACGCCGCCCTTGCCGATGAACAGCTCGACTCGGGCGGCGGGGCGGGTCGGGCGTTCGGTACCGCCGGCGGTCAGCCTTCGACCCGTTTCTTGAGTTCCTTGAGGGCGGTGTCGGTGATGACCTTCTCCGCCTTGCGTTTGAACATGCCGATCATCGGGATGTTCAGGTCGACGGTCAGCTCGTAGACCACCTGGGTGGTGCCGTCGGGCAGGGCGATCAGTTCGTAGGTGCCGTCCTGCGCCTTCTGCAGCTCCCCGGCGACCAGGCTCCAGCTGACCGCGCGGCCGTCGGGCCGCCAGGTGTAGGCCAGCGTGTAGGTGTCCTTGACGACCCCGGCGTCCAGCACGAAGCGCGCGGTGCGGGCCCGGCCGTCGGGTAGTTTGTCGAGGACCTCGACCGAGCGGGCCGCGGAGACCCATTCCGGATACGACTCCAGGTCGGCGATGACGGCCATCACTCGGTCCGAGGGGGCGTCGATCACGATCGACCGCTGAGTTCGATCGGCCATGGGCGGCAACGCTTCCTTTCTAGTGAGCGGCCGCGGGCGCGACCCCGGCCTTGCGCCCCGCCTCCAGGCGGGCCTTGATCTCGAACGACATGACCTTGCCCGCGACCCGGCGGGTGCGGTTGAGCGCCAGCAGGTCACGCCCGGACATACCGGCGACGCCGCCGCGCGGTTCGGCGTGCATGAAGTAATGCATGAGGACGCCGTCCAGCATCGGCTCGAGCCAGAGCTCCATGGTGCCCTCGGCGCCCCCGCTGACGGTCCAGCGGATTCCCTTGTCGCCGCGATCTTCCCGCACGTCCAATTGCAGGTCCGGCCACCACTGACGCCACCGGCCACGATCGGAGAGGATCTCGGCGACGGCCTCGCCCGGCGCGGCGATGAAAGTCATATCGGCAACCTGGATACTGCTCACAGTGCTTATCTTGCCCTACGCTTCGCTCCGGGCGGGTTCGCGGCCCCGAAGTCTCGATTCTTTCCTCCTCCGCTCCCCCACTCCAAGCGCGGGGAGGCGGAGCACAGTCCAGAATCGAGACGGCCGCGAACCTTCGGGTGCGGCTTCAGCGCCTGGTGCCCATCGCCGCGTGGTTCGGATCCAGCAGCTGCTGTAGTCGCTGACCCATCAGGTCCCAGCGCCACTGCTGCTGCACCCAGGCGCGGCCCGCCGCGCCCATGGCGGCCGCCGCGTCACGGTCGGAGAGGATGTCGACGATGGCGTCGGCGAGCGACTCCAGCTTGCGGCCGTTGACCACCCGGCCGGTCTCGCCCTCACGCACGGTCTCGGGCGCACCGCCCGAATTGCCCGCGATCACCGGCACTCCCGTGGCCGAGGCCTCCAGGAACACGATGCCCAGACCCTCGACGTCCAGGCCGGCGCCCCGGGTCCGGCAGGGCATGGCGAACACGTCGGCGATGGTGTGGTGGGCGGCCAGCTCCTGCGACGGCACCCGGCCGGTGAACACCACGCTGTCGGAAACGCCCAGGGCCGCGACCAGTTCGCGCAGCTTCTGCTCGTAGGGTCCGCCGCCCGCGATCACCAGCACCGCGCCCTTGACCCGCTTGCGGATGTCGGGCATGGCCGCGATCAGCGAATCCTGACCCTTGCGCGGCACCAGCCGCGAGAGGCACAGGATGGTCGGCCGGTCCCCCAGCCCGTAGCGCGCCCGCAGTTCGGCGCGCGCGGCCGGATCCGGCTTGAACACCTCGGCATCCACGGCGGGCGGCAGGTATTCGAGCGCCGACTGCGCGCCGAACGCCGCCGCGAACCGCCGCCGCGTGTACTTGCTGACATAGGTGACGACATCGGTGTGATCGCCGATGACGCGCAACGCCTGCCGCGCGCCGGGCAGCATCGACCAGCCCACCTCGTGGCCGTGGGTGGACGCGAGAATCCGTTCGGCCCCGGCCTTGCGCAACACCGGCGACATCAGCGCCAGCGGCGCCGCCGCCCCGAACCACACCCGGTCGCATTGCTCGTCGCGCAGGAGCTTCTTGGCCCGGCGCGCGACCAGCGGAGTCGGCAGCATCAGTGTCGTGGGATGCCGCACCACCTGGAACGGCTGCTGCGCGTCGAACTTCCAGTGGCTGTCGCCCTTCCAGCGCGGCGCGTACACCACCAGCTCGTCGGCGGGCAGCTGCAGGGCGAGCGCGTGCAGATACGACTGAATCCCGCCTGGTCGCGGCGGGAAATCATTGGTAACCAGCAGAGTTCGCCCCATGCGACAAACCTACTGCACCCGCGGATCGGGCGGCCTTACGCGCCCTCGGTCGTACGGCTGGTGAGCCAGGCGCGCCACTCGCCGACCAGGTCGGTGTAGGTCGTGCCGAGCGAGTCGCGCAGCACGGCTGCCACGGCGGCCCGGTCCTTCGGTCCGGAGGCCAGCTGCCGGTACAGGTCGACCAGGGCCGGATCGCCGTAGCGGTCGGCGATGAAAGCGCAGGCGGACCAGCCCTGTTCGTAGGCGAGCGAGGCCTTGCCGCTGGACGGTTCGAACATCGCGTCGGCGGGGAGATCGGCGGGCAGGTCACCGGCGCGGGCGCGGGCGGTGAGGGTCGGGGCGATCTGGGTGATGGGGTGGCGCATACCCCGGTGCGCCGAATACTCGGCGAAGCCCTCGAGCATCCACATCGGCGAACCGTCGACGGTCACCGCACGGCTGGCCATGTGGGTGAGTTCGTGGCGCAGCACCGAGCGCAGGCCGTCCGCGCCGAGGCGGCGTCCGGCGTCGGGCCCGAAAACCACGCGCTGTCCGGTCAATTGCGTGCCGGGCCGGTACGGGTCGGCGACGGTGGAGGCGGCGACCTCGGCGGGCACGTCACCGGTGGCGCGGGTCAGCGCCGCGAATTCCGAAGGGCTGGAGGCGACCACCACGACCGGCGCCCGATTCCAGTCCTGACCCCACAGCGCGGAGACCGCCGCGGTGGATGCCGCGAGTTCGCTCGCCAGCACATCGAGATCGGCGCGCTGGCCCGGATGGCCGAGCACGATGCCGGTGCGGCCCGATCCGGTCGGCACCGGTTCGGCGACCACCTTCCCGTAGGCGTCCATGGACCGCTTCACCAGCGGCACCTGCGGATCGGTGGCCTGGCTCGCGTCCTGGCCCGGCACCACGGCGCGCAGCGTCGGCAGCACCGAGTTCGGCAGCATGAGCAGCGCGCCGCACGCGGCGGTCAGCGCGCTGACCATGACCAGGGTGAGCACGAACTGGAACCGTCGTTTCGCCGACAGCCAGCCGCGGACCTGCCGCAGAGCGCTCATCGCCGCCTCTCGTTCAGTACCGACGAGCCGAATGGAACGGTGTCGAACCCAGTGGCGCGACCTGGACGGGAACGCCGAAAGTCGAAGCGTGCAGCATCAACCCGTTGCCGGCGTAGATGCCCACATGCGAGATGTCCGAGTAGAAGAAGACCACATCACCGGGCTGTAGGTCCTTCTGGTCGACCGGCGTGCCGTATCCGGCTTGCTGCTGTGAGGTGCGCGGCACGCTCTTGCCGACCTGATGGAAGGCCCACTGCACCAGGCCTGAGCAGTCGAACTGGTCTGGTCCGGTGGCTCCCCAGACGTAGGGATCGCCGACGCGGGTCAGGCCCGCGGCCAGCGCGCTGGTGCCAGACCCTGGGACCAAACCCTTGAGCAGGCTGTCGCGATCGAAGCCGGGCGGGAACATGGAGCCCGCCAGCGCGGACTTGTCACCGGCCGAGAGCTGGCCCCACGCGGCGATGACCTGGGCCATCGAGCCTTGCAGCGCAGCCCGTTTGGCCTCGAGGTCCGTACGGACGCGGTCGGCGGCGGCGCTGGCGGCGCGGGCGGAGTCGGCGGCGGCGCGGGCGCCGGATTCGGCGGCGGCGGCCGCGGTGGTGGCCTTCTGATACTGGGCCAGTTGATCATTGGTGCGCGCGCCCACCAGGTCCACGATCGACATCTGGTCGAGCAGCTGCTGCGGCGAATTGCTGACCAATAGCGAGGTGATCCGGTTGGTGCGGCTGCCGAGCAGCGCGGAGGTCGCGGCGCGTTCGATGACCGGTTGGTAGCGGCGGATTTCGGCCTTGGCGGCGTCCAGCGTGGCGGCCGCGTCGGCGGCGCGCTGGTCGGCGGCGTCGGCGGTGGCGGACTTGGCGTCGAGATCGGCCTGGGCGTCGAGCGCCTGCTGATTCATCTGCTCGGACTGCCGGGAGAGATCGATGAGCTTCTGCACCGCGTCCCCGGCGGAAGCCGGTGCGGCCACCGGATCGGCGCCGGCGAAGCCGTAGCCGCCGTACGTGCCGACCATGAGGGCCCCGACCGTGAAGGCTCCTCCTACCAGTCGCCTGGTCCGCTCACTGTGTGTCCGCTGATGTCGCTGCTGCGCTGCCACCGCTGGTGTCGTCCCGTTCTCTTACCCCGAGCCGGTCAGAAGGTCTCGGTAAGATTACGAAACGGCGACCGCTTGTGTCCAGCAGGCCACGGAAGCATTACGGTCGCCGCTTCTCCCGCGGGTCGTCCGCCCACGGTCGGCTGGGAGACGAATCCCCCGGTAGAGCAAGGGATCAGATACGCGTGGCGCCCGAGAACGGCATCGACGAGATCGGGGCGACCTTGACGGGCTGACCGGAGGTCGACGCGTGCACGACATTGCCGTCGCCGATGTAGATGCCGGAGTGGCCGCCGCCGTAGAACGACACCACGTCGCCCGGCTCGAGGGCGTCGTAGGAGACCGGGCTGCCCGCGCCGGCCTGCTCGTAGCTGGTGCGCGGCAGGCTGACACCGGCCTGGGCGTAGGACCACTGGACCAGACCCGAGCAGTCGAAGGCGTTCGGGCCGGCGGCGCCGTACACGTAGGGGTCGCCGATGCGGCTCATGGCGGCGTCGACCGCGGCCTGACGGAAGCTGCGCTGCGGACCCGGACCCGGGACACCCGGAACCCCGATGCCGGGCAGGGCCGGGATGGTGATCGGCAGGGACTCGGGCAGGCCCGGGATCCCGGCGGGAAGCTGGATGGCGTCGGGCACGTCGATGGTTCCGACGGGGGTGTTGACCGGCTGGGCCGACGCGGGCGTGGCGGGCAGCAGCAGCGCGCTCAGCGTGGCAGCGCCGACGGCACCGGCCGCGGCGGCGCGACGCGCAGTGCGCTGCATGCCCCGGACCTGTCGCTTGACGGTGGTGGTCGCCATGGTGAGGTACTTCCAATCTGCCCCGCGACGCCGCACCCGGTGGTGCGTCGGACTCCGCGAGGTCTCAGGAAGATTACGAGGACATAACGGTGCTTTGTAAAGCCAAGGCCGCCGGCGCGTGACTCAAAATTGTTGCGCACTCGCATTTCGGTGCGACAAACGTCACAACAATCACGAAACGATAACAGCGGCCGTTTTTCTGAGAGCGTCCTGAGAGCTACCCGTCGGTAGAAAGCACCCACCCAAGGCCCCTCCGACCTTGGCAAATTCCGCATAAACCCAGGTCAGAGCCATGGCCCGCGACCTGGGGGATTCCCGGACCGACATCCGGCGCGCCCGGGCGCGGGGCACCGGGCCAGCACCCGCCCCGCGCGAATCCGAACCAACCGCCCTCCCCAACAAAATTGATCCATTTTGCGAATAACTGTGACCCTGGCCACAAAGCTGCATATTCGCTCAATTCGGGGATTTCATCTCGAGAATCGCCGTCACATATTCGATCATTTCCCCAGGTCGCCTCGAAAGATCAACTTCGGGCGGAGTTGTCGGACCCTGCGCCTAGGCTTGCCCCTCGTGTCCGGACAGCTGGCCTTCGATGAGCTCGAAACCCCGCTCTATGACACAACGTTCGTGGTCGTAGACCTGGAGACCACCGGAACCAGCCCCGAGGGCGACTCGATCACCGAGATCGGCGCGGTCAAGGTGCGCGGCGGTGAGGTGCTCGGCGAGTTCGCGACCCTGGTCAATCCCGGCTGCGCCATCCCGCCGCAGATCGTGCAGATCACCGGCATCACCACCGCCATGGTGATCGATGCACCCCGGATCGAGCAGGTGCTGCCCGGATTCCTGGAGTTCGCGCGGGGCGCGGTGCTGGTCGCCCACAACGCCCGCTTCGATCTGGGCTTCCTGAAGGCCGCCGCCGCGAAGTGCGCAGTGCCCTGGCCCGCCTTCCAACACGTGTGCACCGTCCAGCTGGCCCGCCGCGTGCTGCCCAAGGACGAGGCGCCCTCGGCCAAACTCTGGTACCTGGCGCAACTGCTCGGCGCGGAGACCCGGCCGACGCACCGCGCCCTCGACGACGCCAAGGCGACGGTCGACGTGCTGCACGCGCTCATCGCCCGGGTCGGCAATCAGGGCGTGCACAGTCTCACCGAGCTGCTCGACTATCTCCCCGAGCTGACCCGCCGCCAGCGCGCGAAACGCGTGATGGCCGCGGACCTTCCGGCGACCCCGGGCGTGTACCTGTTCCGCGGCCCCTCCGACGAAGTCCTCTATATAGGGACGGCGGTGAATCTGCGCCGCCGCGTCCGCAACTACTTCACCGGCTCC
The DNA here is from genome assembly GCF_040630785.1 of Nocardia sp. NPDC005746. Taxonomy (NCBI): domain Bacteria; kingdom Bacillati; phylum Actinomycetota; class Actinomycetes; order Mycobacteriales; family Nocardiaceae; genus Nocardia; species Nocardia sp. NPDC005746. The sequence goes on along the minus strand of NZ_JBEXYE010000020.1, from coordinate 86,609 downwards.
GACACCCGCCCGCGCATGCGCGAGATGGTGCAGCTCGCCACCCGCGTCGATCATGTCGAATGCGCGCACGGCCTGGAGGCGGGCGTGCGCGAGCTGCGGCTGCTGATCGCCCACACCCCGCCCTACAACCGGCGCTCGAAGTTCCCGCAGCGCGCGTGGTGGCTGACCCTCACCGACGAGCCCTTCCCCCGCTTCGCCGTCTCGCGCACTCCGACCCGGGATGCGCTGGGCCCGTTCACCTCCCGCACCGACGCCCAGGAGATCGCGGCCACCCTCGCCGAGCAGTCGGGCCTGCGCACGTGCACCACCCGCATCCCGCGGACGGGCCGCCACGATTGCCAGCCCGCCGTCGTCGGCGGTTGCCCCGCAGCCGCCGAGAACAGCCCCCTCTATATAGAGGAGTACGAACCGGCGCCCGCCGCCATCCGCGCCCTGTTCACCGGGGTGGACGACACCCTGCTGCACACCATCGCCGCGAGACTCGAAACCCTGTCCACCGCAGAACATTTCGAGGCAGCAGCCCGCCTCCGGGACCGCACGGTCGCGGTGGTCCGCGCCCTGCGCCGCACCCAGCGCCTCACCGCCCTGGCCGCCATTCCCGAACTGATTGCCGCCCACCCCGACGGCGCCGGTGGCTGGCAGTTCGCGATCATCCGCCACGCCCGCCTGGCCGCCGCGGGCACCGCGGTCCGCGGCATCTCCCCCATGGCCGTCGTCGACCACCTCGCGGCCGCCGCCGAAACCGTCCTCCCCCAACCGCTCCCGGACTCCGGCGATTCCCCCGCCTTCCCTCCACTGCGCGGCGCCCTCCCCGAGGAGGCGGGCCTGCTGGTCCGCTGGCTCGAACAGCCCGGCACCCGCATCGTCCGCACCACCGACGGCTACGGCGAACCCCGCCTCGGCGCGGGCCCCTGGCTCGCCTGGACCGACCGCGCCGAGGCCGCGCGCTCGACTCTCGACCCAGCGGACTGACGAGCCGCCGCACCCCATCGCTGCCAGAATGGCGTGATGTACCTGCCCGACGCCGAGCGCTGGAACCACAACATCGAGTACCACCCGCTGCTGGCCGACGCGGTCTCCGGCGCCGAGAACGTCCTGGACGTCGGTTGCGGGGAAGGCATGTTGGCCAGGCGAATCCGCCGCGCGGGCGCGACGGTCACCGGCATCGACCCCGATCCCGCGAGCATCGCGCTGGCCCGGGAGCAGTCCCCGGACGACGACATCACCTACCTCGAAGCCGACTTCCTCACCCGCCCCTTCCCGCCGGAGTCCTTCGACGGCATCGTCTCCGTCGCCGCACTGCACCACATGGACACCGTCGAGGCCCTCACCCGCATGCGGACCCTGCTCCGCCCCGGCGGCACCCTGGCCGTCATCGGCATGGCCCGCAGCACTTTCCCCGCCGATCTCCCCTGGGAGGCGGCAGCTCTCCTCACCAGCATCAAGGACCGTCTCTTCCGAGCCCAGTGGGCCCACCCCTCCCCCGTCGTCTGGCCCCCACCCCAGACCTACCCCGAAACCCGCCGCACCGCGGCCGAACTCCTCCCCGGCGTCCGCTACCGCCGCCACCTCCTGTGGCGCTTCTCCCTGATCTGGACCAAGCCCTAGGAACGGGGAAGGCCCCGAGTCGAATTCGACTCGGGGCCTTCCCTGGTGACGATCCGATCAGTGATCGGTCTGCTTGCCGGAGGCGGCGTTCTGGGCCGCTTCCAGCACGGAGAGCATCTTGTGCTCTTCCTCGTGGGCGATGGCGACGTTCTCCGCCTGCTCCGACACGGGGTCGGGGCGCATGAACGAGCCGGTGCCGGGCTTGCCGGCGGAACCGAGCTTGACCATCTTCTTGGGCACCGGGGCGCCCTGGTACTCCAGCGGGATCGGGTGGCCGTGCGAGTCGACCGGGCCGAGGGGCTGGTGGACCTCGATGTACTCACCGTGCGGCAGTCGCTTGATGACACCGGTCTCGATGCCGTGCTCGAGCACCGCGCGGTCGGACCGCTGCAGGCCGATGCAGAAGCGGTAGGCCAGGAAGTACGCCAGCGGCGGGGCCAGCAGCAGCGCGATGCGGAAGAACCAGGTGGTGGCGTTCAGCGAGATGTCGAACTTCAGCGACAGGATGTCGTTGACACACGCCAGGGTCAGCACCATGTAGAACGTGATGGCCATGGCGCCGATGGCGGTGCGGACCGGCACGTCGCGCGGACGCTGCAGCAGGTTGTGGCGGGCGGTGTCGCCGGTGAGGCGCTTCTCGATCCACGGGTAGGCGATCAGCACGGTGAACACCAGGCCCATGATGAGGGCGACCCAGAACGGCGCCGGGATCGTGTAGCGACCCAGGTACAGCTCCCACGGCGGCATGAGACGCGCCATGCCGTCGGTCCACATCATGTAGAAGTCCGGCTGCGAACCCGCGGAGACCTGAGACGGGTTGTAGGGACCCAGGTTCCAGATCGGGTTGATCTGGAAGACGCCACCCATGATGGCGACGACGCCCAGGGTGAAGGCGAAGAACGCGCCCTGGTCGGCGGCGAACACCGGGATGATGCGGGCGCCGACGACGTTCTTCTCGGTGCGGCCCGGTCCGGGGAACTGGGTGTGCTTCTGGTACCAGACCAGCGCGACGTGCGCGGCGATGAGCGCCAGGATGATGCCCGGCAGCAGCAGCACGTGCGCGATGTACAGACGCGGGATGATGATGGTGCCCGGGAAGTCACCGCCGAAGATCAGCCAGTGCATCCAGGTGCCGATCACCGGCACACCCATGGTGATACCACCGAAGGCGGCGCGCAGACCGGTGCCCGACAGCAGGTCGTCGGGGATCGAGTAGCCGAAGAAGCCCTCGAACATGGCCAGGATGAGCAGCAGCGAGCCGATCACCCAGTTGGCCTCACGCGGCTTGCGGAACGCGCCGGTGAAGAAGATGCGGAACAGGTGGATGATGATCGACGCCGCGAACAGCAGCGCCGCCCAGTGGTGCACCTGGCGCACGAACAGACCGCCGCGCACCTCGAAGGAGATGTTCAGCGCGGTCTCGTAGGCCCGCGACATGGTGACACCGCGCAGGGGCTGGTAGGCGCCCTGGTACACGGTCTCCGACATGGACGGGTCGAAGTACAGCGTCAGGTAGATACCCGACAGCAGCAGGATGATGAACGCGTACAGCGCGATCTCACCGAGCAGGAACGACCAGTGGGTCGGGAAGACCTTGTTGATCGATCGCTTGGCGAACGCCGCCAGGTGGTAGCGCTCGTCCATTTCGTTGGCCTGGACGGCCGCTTTGCTAGGGCTCATGAACGACGCTCCCAGTAGGCCGGGCCGAGCGGCTCGATGAAGTCGCCGGCGGCGACCAGGTAGCCATCGGCATTGACGGTGATCGGCAGCTGCGGCAGCGCGCGGGCGGCAGGACCGAAGACCGGCTTACCCCATTCGGTCGCCGAGAACTGCGACTGGTGGCAGGGGCACAGGATCCGGTTGGTCTGCTGCTCGAACAGCGAGGTGGGGCAGCCGAGGTGGGTGCAGATCTTCGAGTAGGCGAAGTAGTCGCCGTAGTTGAAGCTCTCCTGGCCCTTGCGCTTGATCGCGGTCTGGGCGTCGTGCGGGCGCAGACGGATCAGCATGACCGCGTTGCGGATGCCGCGCAGCGACTGCAGGGTCGCGTGCTCGTCACCGCGCCAGGATTCCTTCCAGGGGAAGACGGTTTCCATGGCGCCGCCGTCGAGGTCCTCCGGCTTGACGAGGACGATGTCCTCGGGACGGCCGGTGTCGCGACGCAGGTAGACGGTCTCGCCCGGGTAGTCCGGGGTCCAGCCCGAGACCCACAGCGGCGACTTGTCGCGCTTGGCCCACGGGTTCTTGATCATGCCGCCGACGAAGACGAACAGCGCGCCGACGCCGACCAGGCCCGCGCCCAGACCCGCGGTGCGGGTGATGAGCTTGCGGCGGCCCAGGGTCGAGGTGTCGGCGGCGTCCTGCAGCTGCGCGACCAGGGTGCGCCGGTTGACCTCCGAGGACGGGCCGTCGTGGCGGTCCTGGATGGAGATCTCGGCGGGGATGAAGTGCTTGCGGATGAGCACGACCGCGATGCCGATGGCCAGCACGGCGATGCCGAGGGTCAGGCCGTACAGCGGAGTGGTCAGCGTGTACATCGCGTTGCCGTCCTGGTTGCGGCCCTTGTACTCCCAGGGCCAGAACAGGAAGACACCGATCAGCGCGGCACCCGCGAGCGCGGAGATGCCGAACCACAGGGCGACGCGGCGCTCGGCGCGCTTCTCGGCGCGCGTGCCCTCGACCGGCCAGCGGGGGGCGCGGTAGGCGACGTCGACGCCGTCGAGCTCGGTGCCGAGCTTGACCAGCTCGTCACGCGACATGGCGTCGAGCTGCTCATCGGTGGGTTCGGTGGGGTTGTCCCCCATGGTGTTTCGCTCCTGTTCGCTCATGACCGGGAACCGATCCACATCGCGGAGCCGACCAGGACCACGATGCCGACGACCCAGATGGCCAGGCCCTCGGTCGCGGGACCGAAGCCGCCGAGGCCGTAGCCGCCCTCGGACGGGGTCTCCATGCGGTCCTTGATGTAGGCGACGATGTCCTTCTTCTCATCCGGCGTCAGCTGCCGGTCGGAGAACTTGGGCATGTTCTGCGGGCCGGTCAGCATGGCCAGGTAGATCTGCTGCTCACTGGCTTCTTCCAGCGGCGGCGCGAACTTGCCGGAGGACAGCGCGCCACCCTTGCCGGTGAAGTTGTGGCAGGACGCGCAGTTCATGCGGAACAGCTCGCCACCGCGGCCGAGGTCGCGGCCCTCGATGAGGGATTCCTGGGCGATCTCGCCGTTGGCGTCGCGCACGACGGTGGGGCCGCCACCGTTGGCCTGGACGTAGGCGCTGATCGCGTCGGTCTGGTGCGCGTCGAACTTCGCCGGCTTGCGCACGATCTGCGCCTCGTTGCGGGCGGCGGGCATGCGGCCGGAGGAGACCTGGAAGTAGACCGCGGCCTCACCGACGCCGATCAGGCTCGGGCCGCGATCCTGGACGCCCTGCAGGTTGACACCGTGGCAGGTGACGCAGGAGGTGTCGTAGATCTGCTTGCCCTCGCGGATCAGCGCGGACTGATCCTCGTGCGCGGTCGCCACCTGAGCCTGCGGGGTCAGGGCCGATGCCGCGAAGCCGGCTCCGACGAGGCCCATCAGGAGGACCAGACCGCCGGCCAGCTTCCGGCGAATGCGGCGCTGCTTGCGGGTCTTGGTGGCCTGGCCGATCCCCTCGGGATCTGGCGCTGACGGGGGAGATGAACTCATCTGTGTCCCTTTGGAGTAGACGGAACCGACTTGTACAAGTTTGTGGTTGCCGGGGCGGGGGCTGACTGCTCCGGCGGGTGTCCGGTGTTAGCGGACGAAGTAGATCGTCGCGAAGAGGCCGATCCAGACGATGTCGACGAAGTGCCAGTAGTACGACACGACGATCGCCGCGGTGGCCTGCGCCGGGGTGAACTTGCTGAGCTTGGTGCGCACCAGCAGGAAGATGAACGCGATGAGACCGCCGATGACGTGCAGACCGTGGAAGCCGGTGGTGATGTAGAACACCGAGCCGTACACCGAGCTGGAGATCGTGGTGCCCTCGTGGACGAGGTTGGTGTACTCGTAGCCCTGGCCGGCCACGAAGAACGCGCCCATGATGAAGGTGAGCAGGTACCAGCGGCGCAGGCCGAACACGTCGCCCTTCTCCGCGGCGAAAACGCCCATCTGGCAGGTGAAGGAGGACAGCACCAGCACCGTGGTCACCGGCACGGCCAGCTTCAGATTCAGCTCGGTCGGCTCCGGCGGCCAGACGCCGTGTGCCTGGGCACGAGCAACGAAGTACATGGCGAACAGGCCGGCGAAGAACATCAGCTCGCTCGACAGCCAGATGATGGTACCGACGCTGACCATGTTGGGCCGGTTCAGCGAATGCACACGCTGGGTAATGGCCGATCCTGGGGTCCCTACTGCGGTCGTCACGCCGGTAAGTATGACTCGTCGTAGTACGACAGGTGTAGGCGGGTACGAAACTTTGTCGTCCGTGTCGGAAAGCCCAGGGCGAGCGTGGCTCTCGCGGGGTTCCCGGCGTGTCCCCGCAGAGCCTAGATTGCGCAGGTAAGAGGAAGCTGAGGCCCGTTTCGGGGCCCGCGAGAGGGAGTGGACGTGAAGTCGTGGTGGCGGCGGTGGCGAGGGCGCGGCGGCGCAACACAACTGGATCCGGCGCGCCCGGATCTGGTGGTGGTGGCATCGAGTTTCGATGACGCGGAGGCCTGTTCGGCGGCCCTGGGCAAGGCCATGGACTGGACGGCGGACCAGCCGGTGGTGCTCAGGCACCATTTGCGCCTGCCCGCGGCCCAGGTGAATGCGGTGCAAGTCATTGCCGCGCAGGGCGGCTATGAAACCGCCTCGGTCTCCGCCGCGGACCCCGCGAAGCTGGTCCTGCAGCGAGTGCAGCTCCTCGACGCCGTGCACTGCTCCCAGGAGCGTTCCCGCATGGCGGGCCTGGCCCAGCGTCATGACGGCGACGCTCTGGGCTGGGACGCCCTGCAACCCGCCGAGCGGCCCCGATAGTCGGGGGTTCGGAGGCGAAGCACCCTGAGAGTCCCGGGAGTCGGGTTCTCGGCACTAGGCTTGCCTCCGAACCACACTGGTGTCCGGGCATCCGGCAACGGGAAGAGAAGGCAATGAGCGCGCGCAGCTGGCGAGAAGTTCTCGGCATCCTCACCGACGGCAACGACCTGTCCTCGGACGAGGCCGCGTGGGCGATGAACGAGATCTTCACCGATAACGCCACCTCGGCGCAGATCGCGGCCTTCGGTGTGGCCCTGAAGATGAAGGGCCCGACCCCGTCGGAGTTGAACGGCTTGGCCGGGGGCATGCTCGCGCACGCGCGCCGGGTGCGCCACGACGGCGCGGCGGTGGACATCGTCGGCACCGGCGGCGACCGTTCGGGCAGTGTGAACATCTCGACCATGTCCTCGATCGTGGTCGCGGCCTCCGGGGTTCCGGTGATCAAGCACGGCAACCGCGCGGCCTCCTCCAAGAGCGGCGGCGCGGACGTGCTGGAGGCGCTGGGCGTGAAGATCGCCCTGGGCCCGGAGTCGGTCGAGCAGTGTGTGCGGCGGACCGGGATCGGGTTCTGTTTCGCGCCGGTGTTCCATCCGTCGCTGCGGTTCGCCTCGCAGGCGCGCGGTGAGATCGGGATTCCGACGGTCTTCAATATCCTGGGCCCGCTGACCAATCCGGCGCAGCCGGGCGCGGGTCTGATCGGCTGCGCGTTCCGGGAGCTGGTGCCGGTGATCGCGGGCGTGTTCGCCGAGCGCGGGGCCTCGGCCCTGGTGGTGCGCGGCAATGACGGCCTGGACGAGATCACCACTGCCGACACCTCCGACGTCTGGGTGGTGGCGGGCGGCAAGCTGCACGAAACCACCATCGACCCAACGACTCTCGGCATCGAGCGGGTGGATCCGTCGGCGCTGAAGGGCGGCGACGCGGTGACGAACGCGGCGATCGCGCGGGCGATGTTCGCCGGGGAGCCGGGTCCGGTGCGTGACGCGGTGCTGGTGAACTCGGCGGCCGCGCTGGTCGCGTTCGACCTGACCGCCGACGACGTGCACGCCGATCTGCACGGCAAGCTGGCCGAGGCCCTGAAGCGGGTGGCGGAGACGGTGGATTCGGGTGCGGCCACCGCGCTGCTGGAGCGCTGGGTGACCGTCTCCAACGAGCTCGGCGCGGACTAGCCGCCTAGGTCGTGGCCTCGATGAACCGGCGCATGGCATCGAAACTCTTGATGCCGGGCGCGGTTTCGAGGGAGCTGGACACGTCGACGCCGAAGGGCCGGTGGGTGGCGATGACCTCGGCGACATTGTCGGGGGTCAGCCCGCCCGCCAGCACCACCTGACCGGGCGCTTTCTCGAGCCAGTCGGGGAATTCGGCGAAGACGCCGGAGCCATGGCTGGCGTCGTAGAAGAAGTACCGGCAGCTCTGGCCGGGTTCGGGCCGCTCGGCCGAGCAGTAGGCCAGGTTCGGCAGGTCGGTCCAGTGGTAGAGCTGGATGACGTCGAAGTCGTCGATCACCTCGTCGACTTCGCTCCGGTCGAAGGCGACTACGAACGATTCGATCCGGCCGCGCGCGTAGGCGGCGAGTTCGCGGGCTCTCGCGGGTTCGACGTACCGCTTGCTCTTGGTGGTGCCGACCACGCCGATGGCGGTGTAGCCGAGGTCGACGGCCCAGTCGATCTGTTCTTCGGTGGTCAGTCCGCAGACTTTCACGAACATGGGTTCCTGCCTTTCCCTGGGCGGATTGCTCAGAGTGTCCTGGGAGTTCGGGTCCCTCGGCGCCGCGTGGTCGTTCGGCCGTCCACGGCGGCGTTACAGTTCCGCTATGCGATACGCGGTGGTGCTACCCGGCCTGGTGGTCGTGCTTCTGGGCCTCGGAGTCTCGGTGAGCGCCGCTCATCCCTCGGCCCGGGCCGAGGCCACTGATGCCGGAGGCCTCTCGGTGGACGGCCGCGGCTACGGCGTTCCGTCCGATTGTGTGACCGTCCGCCGCTGGCCGCATCGGCTCGAGGTCGCCAATTCGACCAGCTTGCCGGTCAGCGTGTACCTGCTTCCCGGGTGCAAGGGTGGGGTGACGCACGTGATCGAACCGGGTCGGAGCGGCCGGGCGCTGGGCGCCTCGGTGCTGACCCGCTGATCCGGGCGGCTATTCGCCGATCGAGAATCCGGCTTCCACGTCCGCGCGCGAGTAGGACTTGAACGCGATGTGGGTGGCGGTGCGCAGCACGCCGGGCGTCTTGTTGATGTGCCCGGTGACGACGTCGGCGATCTCCTCGTGGTCGCGGACCCGGACCTTGGCGATCAGGTCCACATCCCCCGCGCACGAATAGACCTCGGTCACCCCCTTGATGTCGGCCAGTTCCTGCGCGGTCTCCGGAATCCGATCCGGTTCGGCGGAGATCAACACGATCGCGGTAATCATGTGCCCAACTCTAGTGGTTCGCCGAGCAGGTCGGCGGCGGCGTGGTGGATCTTGGCGAGCGCGGACATCAGGTGTTCGCGTTCGTCGGCGGTGAGGTCGGCGGTGACCTTGTCCGACAGCGCCTTCCGGTCGGCTTCGACGGGTTCGCGCAGTTCGCGGCCGTGATCGGTGAGCCAGAGCCGGACCAGGCGGTTGTCCTTGTCGTCGCGGCGGCGGGTGAGCAGTCCGGCGGCGGCCATGCGGGTGGCCATCTTGACCACGGTCGGCGTGGTGACGTTCAGCGCGGTCGCCAGCTCCCCCGGGGTGCGCCCGTCCCGTTCCCACAGCGCGGCCAGGACGTGGTTCTGCCCCAGGTGCAGGCCGAGGCGGCGCATATCGCGATCAGCCAGGGCGCGCAGGACTTTCGAGGTGCGGCCGTGCAGATCGAGGAACTCGGTCACGGAGCCTCCATACGGGTGTGGTCGGGCATTGACGCTCAATCGTTAGCCGTCTAGTGTTTTTCACTAGACGGCTAACGATCTGGAGATCTCATGCTACTGCTGACCGGAGCGACCGGGAACATCGGCCGCGAACTCACCCGGATTCTCGATTCCCGCGACACCGATTTCCGCGCCCTGGTGCGCGATCCGGCGCGCGCGGCGACCCTGCCCGCCCGCGCCGAGGACGCACTCGGCGATCTCGACGACCCCGCGAGCGTGGACCGTGCCATGTCCGGAGTCACCGCTCTATTCCTACTGGTCCCCGGCATCGGCCTCGACCACACCCGCACCCTGCTGCGCGCCGCCGAACGAGCGGAAGTGCGGCGAATCGTCCTCGTCTCCTCGGCCCACGTCCTGATCGACCCCCTGCCCGCCATGGGCACCTGGCACCGCGATCGCGAGAACCTGGTGCGCGACACCGGAATTCCCGCCACGATCCTGCGCCCCGGCGGCTACATGTCCAATGCCCTGGAGTGGATCCCCCATCTCCGCTCCGGCGACCCGATCCTGGACCCCTCGGGCCCCGGCCGTTTCGCCCCCATCGACCCGGCCGACATCGCCGAGGTCGCGGCCCGCTGCCTGACCGAGCCCGGCCACACCGGGCAGGCCTACCATCTCACCGGCCCAGACCCCCTGACCGTCGCCGAACAGGTCGCGATTCTCGCCCGAATCCTGAACCGGGACATCAAGATTCGCGACACGACGACACCCGAGGAGGCGGTTGCCGCCCGATACCCCCAAGGCGCTCCCCCCGCCCTGGCCGCCGCCATCATCGAAGGCTTCGCACTGCTGCGAGCCAATCGCGCCGACGCCCGGACCGACACCGTCACCGAACTGCTCGGCCGCCCGCCACACACCTTCGCGGCATGGTGCGAGGCACACCGCACCGCCTTCACCGACTGACGGACTCCCCGAATTCTCTTGCACCGGTCGCGGGATGCGAACCGCGACCGGTGTACTCGGAACCGCTACTTCCTGGCAGGCTCGATCGCTAATGTCGAGCGCATGGACGCGGTGCAGGTGCAGAAGAAGCTCGAGCTGTCTCCTGATGAGGACTTCATCCTCACGGTGTGGCAGTACCGGATGATGCAGCGCGACATCGCCGCATCGAAGGGCAAGCACCTGCCGTCCAAGCGCGAAATCCGCAATGCCTTCCGCGACGCCGCGGTTGCGGCGATCATGCAGCGCAGCGAGAAAGATTGGTCCCGCGCTATCGCTGAGGTTGTCAGCCAGATCCTGGTGGAGGGCGAGTCTCCGAATCTCGAGGCGCTCGAATCCGCTGGGCCAGAGATCTTCTCGGTCGTGGCCCGAAGGTCACGAGCTCTGCTTCTGCTGATCGACTTGTATGGCTTCGAGCCATGGGTGGAGGGCAGGTGGGAGAAGGCTGTCCGCGCCGAGGCTCTCGTCGCAGCTCATGGGTCGATGGATCAACTTCATCCAGAAGACCTCCATGCTGTGGAAACCGCATACAAGGACGCGATCAAGAAGCTGTCGAAGGCGAGTAACTGGAGCAAGTACGCGCTCCTCGCCGGAGCCGGTCTCGGACTCGGTGTCCTGACCGGCGGTCTCGCCGCACCCGCAATCGCGGGTGCGTACGGAGCGCTTGTTCTCGGCTATTCGGGCGCGGTCGCTACTTCCGCGGGCATGGCCGCGATCGGTGGCGGCTCTCTTGCCGCCGGTGGTCTGGGAATGGCCGGTGGTGCTGCCATCATCACCGGCGTCAGCGGCGCCGTAGGGGCCGGGGCAGTCACGCTCGCGGGTAAGGCATCCGGGTTCACGGCAGCTCGCATCGCGGCCGACGCCATCCGACTCCACGTCGTGACTCAGCTTGTCCTTCGTGATGTCGACGGAAACGAAGAGGCAGCGAAGGCCGTCATCGTCGGTCTCCGCGCGCGAGTCACAAACCTCGGCAAGACCGTCGTGGCCCTTGCCGAGCGAATCGACGATCTCCGTGCGCAACTCGAGGCCAAGCAGGCGGAGCTGAGCGCGGAGAGGGGCCAACGCCTGGCTGCCGAAGATCGCGTCGCTCGCTTCCGCATCGTCGCCGACCGGCTCAAGGAGCGTGTCGCCGGGCCTGAGAGTGAGGAACTCCAGGCCCTGATCGCCGAACTCGAAGACCTCGAGAGCGAGAAGAAGACCGTCGAGGGCCTTGCTCAGGGCGTGTGCCTCCTCGCAGACGACCTCGAGGACGCGGCGTGAGCACCGCCGGCAACGACTCCAGCGACCGGGTCTCGCCGATCGATGACGACTACATTGGCAACTTGGACGCACTCACACGCGACCTGGACGACATCGAGCTGATCGCCGCAACAGCGCTTTCGGACAAGCCGATCGACCAGGCAGCGAGTGAGCGTATCGCGAGCATTCCGACAGACCTCACCTATTCCGAACTCACATCCTGTCATCAGGATCGTCGCGCAGTCGAGGGTTGGGGAGAGCCCGAACTGGCCGATATCCTCGACCCGATCGCGCTGGAACAGCTCGATGGATGGCGGGCAGCCCAAGGATTTCGTGGGAACGAAGCGACCTGGTGACGGTCGGCATCGCGGGGCTTATCGGCGCGTTCGGCAACCTCTACGACAACTGCGTAGACGCTTCGGTTCTCGGTGGCCTGTCCTTACTGAAGAAGAGCGACCTGCTGCGCCGGTGGGAGAGGGAGGCCGCCCGACTTCCGATCGATTACACCGGTCCAAGATTCGGCGGTCCGGCCCATCGCGTCCGGTCCGCGGGCCACGACATCGGCCGGTTCTTCAACGCCCTCGATCAGATCCGCACCGGAACCTTCGAAGGAACCTGGTGGAACGACGGACAACGGATGGTCGAGCGCGTGACGGCAACTCGATCCGGTCTACCGTTCGTGCAGGCACCCGAGCCACGTCTCGCGCTCGCTCTCTTGCTGAAGCACTGGGTCGCCGACTTTGTCACCCCGATGAACCTTCCGCTGCCCGGGTGGACGCTTCTCTGCGAGATGCCGAATCCCGACCTGCGGAAGTTCGCCAATGACGCGTACGCAGGCACCAATGCCGGTAACGGGTTGAACCTTCGCTCCGCAGTATTGACACCTGGGCTGGGGATGGTCGCGACCGATATAGTCGTGCGAACCCACTCGCACCTCGGGGCCTACCTTTCCACAGGCACCGCACGCCTGACGACCTCCGCGAGGGCCAAACACACGGAGATGCTTCTCGCCGCGCACTCGGTAGCCGGAGCGGTCAGCTTGTCGAAGACCGCGGCGGCGACAATCGCTGGTGAAACCGCAGTTGCCGCTCGACATCTCAATATTCCTGTTCTCATGCGGATCGGCATGCTCGCGCTGAAGGTCCGCTCCGATGCCGCGGCCCGCGCGGAAGCCGGAGCACCGTCGTGGGAACAGCTGCTCGCTGCGGAAGCCGCGACTTGGACCTTGCCCGAGGCCGTCACCATCGCAGACCTGTTGATGACCTAGCCGTGCCCGGACGCCCAGGACGTGCCGGGGCCCCGGAAAACCTGCGGACCTGTGCCGAGGTATCACGACTTCGAGCCCCGTCAGCTTCCGACAGCGCATTCCATCGAATCCGTCTGCATGGCCGCGCATTCCAGCCGAGGCGAACGAGCTGCTGCGCCCAATTGCGGTGGCGGGCACAACACCGGAAGCCATCCAAACCTGCCGTATCCACGAATCACAGTGGTGCAGGTGCGGAGACGATGTTCCGCAGATACGGAGGAATCCTCCGTGAAAACGCGGAAGAAATCAGTGTGTAAATGCGGAAAATATTACCCCGGAAAGCCGCCTTGTAGTGCATAGTAACGGCATGGATGTCCTGCTCACAGGAATCGCGCCTCGTCGGCTCTGCAACGTGCTTCAGGCTCGGGTCGCCGAGGAGCCCGTTGTCGTTCTCAATGGACCTCGCACTGTCGGCAAGAGCACCCTGTTGGCGCACCTCGCGGCCGCCACCAATCGGAAGGTCATCGACTGTGATGATCCAGCGACCCGGGCCGCGGTCCGCAACGACCCGGGGCGATTCGTCGGGGGAGACGACTTGGTGCTGATCGACGAGTATCAGCTTGTCCCGGAACTACTCGATGCGATCAAGGCCGAACTCAACCGCGACCTGCGGCCGGGACGGTACGTACTCGCAGGGTCCACTCGCTATTCAACGCTCCCACAGGCCGGCCAGTCATTGACCGGCCGAGTCGATATCCTCGACGTCCTACCCTTGTCCCAGGGCGAAATCGCCGGCACACGAGAGAGTTTGATTCACAGCCTCCTGGAGGGCGACCAGCCGGACTTCAGCGGCTTCACATCCGATACCAGCCGGGACGAGTACGCACGCCGGATCACCTCCGGCGGCATGCCGGTCGCCCTGCGCCGCCCGCCGGGACGATCACGAAACCGATGGTTCGCGAACTACCTCGAGCTCGTCCTCGAACGGGATGTGATCGAACTCAGCCGCGTTCGCCAACGAGAGATGCTGCCACGTCTGCTCGAGCAGCTCGCCGCCCGCACCGCGCAGGTGCTCAACATCTCCACGGCAGCACAGAACATCGGCATGGAGAAGTCCAGCGCCGAGAACTATGTCCGGCTGCTCGAAGCCGTCTTCCTCGTCCACCGACTGCCAGCCTGGGGAACCACCCTTGGCTCACGGATTGCCCGCCAGCCGAAGCTGCATGTCGTCGATTCCGGCGTCGCGGCCTGGCTGCTCGGCCTGACACCGGGCAAGATCGCCGCGGCAGATCCAGCAGTCCTCACCCAATACGGCCATCTCACCGAAACCTTCGCGGTCGGAGAGATTCTCAAACAACTCAGCTGGTGGGATGCCCCGGTCACGGTCGGCCACTTCCGCACCGGTACCGGTGATGAAGTCGACCTCGTGGTGGAGGCGGACGACGGCTGCGTGATCGCGTTCGAGTTCAAGGCCGGAACCCGAATCCACGGCGAAGATCTCCGCGGCATCCGCGCGCTCCGAACCAAACTCGGCAACCGCCTGACGACCTCGATCATCCTCTACACCGGCCCACACGCCTACCGCCATGAGGAAGGCAGCCTGGTGCTCCCGCTCGATAGTCTGTGGACCGCGTCGAGTGGACACGGAGCCCCCTGAAACTCCTTGCGCCAGTGGCGGGATTCGAACCCGCGACTTCTGCCATCACACCGGCTGGACCACCCCACGTCCTGCGCGCCAGGGCGTCGGTGGCGACAAGGACAGTAGCCGCCCGCCGCGGAAACCGGTACCGAATTTCCGCGGCGGGTGAGCGGTCACCACTGGCCGGGGGTGTATTCGCCGCCCAGTTGCCCGGAGATGACGTTGAGGCGGTTCCAGGCGTTGATGGTCGCGATCAGGGAGATGAGCGCGCCGATCTGGTCGTCGTCGTAGTGCTTGCGGACCTGGGCCCAGGTGTCCTCGGTGATGGCCGAGGATGTGTCGGCCAGGCGGGTGCCCTCCTCGGTGAGTGCCAGGGCGGCGCGCTCAGGCTCGGTGAAGACGGTGGATTCGCGCCAGGCCGCGATCATGGCCAGGCGGACGGGTGTCTCGCCGGCGTGGGCGGCGTCCTTGGTGTGCATGTCCAGGCACATGCCGCAGTTGTTGATCTGCGAGGCGCGGATCTTGACCAGTTCCTGGGTGGCCTTGGGCAGGCTGGAGTCGTCGATGACGCGGGCGGCGGTGACGATGCGCTTGCTGAACTTGGCGGCGATCTCGTTCTCGTACAGGGCGAAGCGGGTCATCGTTCTCTCTTTTCTGGTGGGTGTTCGTTGGCTTCATGAGGTTGACGACGTGGCCCGCACAGGTGTGACATCGCCTCGCATGTGAGCCCGGTCACCCCCGGAAAGAGGGGTCTGGCGCGAAATGTGAATCTGGATTTCACCAATTCGCCTCCGCGCGGCACGATCCCACGCGATCATGAATCGGTAGATTGTGAACCGACCGGTAGTCACATCCCGGCTACCTAGGGGGTTGCGATGCTCGAATCAGGCAGACACCGCCGCGTCTCGTCCGCGAGCCAATGGCAGTGGGTTGTTCCGCAGCTGCGGCGCACCCCGCCCGGCCGACATCATCGGCAGACACCGAACACCTTGCGCACCAAAACCTTACAGGCGCTGCTTCCCGGAGCGACGGTTGTCGCCCTGGCGGCGGTGTCGACCCCGGCCCACGCCGAGGTGGTGAACCCGGCTCCCGCCGAAACGCCCGGCCCGCCGCTCGCGGACTCGGGGACCCAGCCACCGGCCGAGTGGGAGGCGCCGCAACAGGCCGTCTCGGAGACCCGGCTACTACCGGGCGACTCGGCGGACCGGCCGCCGCAGATCGATCCGGTATTCGGCCTGTCCCAGGACCTGCCGGCGACCTTCGACGCGGTCAAGTCCATCAATATTCCGGGCATGGATCTGCCGGGCCTCGATCTGCCCGCGCTGTTCACCCCGGACACCGCGATCGTGGTGCTCGGCTACGGCCTGCTCCCCGACGGCCAGATGCGCCCGGAACTCATGGCCCGTCTCTACGCCGGCTACGTCTCGGCGCTGCTGTCGCCCCAGGCTCCGGTCATCGTGACCGGCGGCAATCCGCAGAACGGCGTCACCGAGGCCGATGCCATGACCGACTGGCTGGTCGAGCGCGGCATCGACCGCAATCGCATCCACGCCGAGACCAAGGCGAACTCGACGGTCCAGAACGCCGCCTTCTCGGCGCATCTGATGGATGTCATCGGCGCGCACGCCGCGATCCTGATCACCTCCGCGGATCACATCGCGCGGGCGCTGACGAATTTCCGGGCTGCCGGAATTTCGGTGGTGGCCACCCTGACCCCGGATTCCGCGCCGCTGTCGGCCCAGCCGTTCGGGCCGGGCATGAAGTAGGCCGGTCTCGGAAACTCGAAGGCCCGCTGATCGATTCGATCGGCGGGCCTTCGGCGTGCGCTGCCCTCAGCCGAGGTAGCGGGCGATGCTCTCGGCGACGCAGGCGGGCTTGTCCGCGCCCTCGATCTCGACGGTCATGGTGCGCACGGCCTGCACACCGCCGGGGATGTCGGTGACGGAGTCGAGGGTGAGCCGTCCCCGGATGCGGCTGTCCACCAGCACCGGGTTGATGAAGCGAACCTTGTTGAGCCCGTAGTTGATCGCCATGGTCGCCGCGCTGACGGTCATGATCCGCGCGGTCATCGGCACCACCAGCGACAGGGTGAGGAACCCGTGGGCGATGGTGCGGCCGTAGGGTCCGGCAGCGGCGCGGGCGGCGTCGACGTGGATCCACTGGTGGTCGTCGGTGGCGTCGGCGAAGGTGTCGATGCGGCGCTGGTCGACGGTCATCCAGTCGCTGACGCCGAGTTCGGTTCCGGCGGCGGCCCGCAGTGCGTCGAAGTCGCTGAAGTCGATCATGGTCCTGCCCTTCAGAGGTATCGCTGCTTCAATTCGCGCTTGAGGATCTTGTGGGTCGGGCCCATCGGCAGCTCGGTGACGAACTCGACGCGACGCGGGTACTTGTACCGGGCCACATGCTCTTTCGCGTACTCGATGACGTCCTCGGCGGTGAGCGGCCCCGACGGCACGACGACCGCGAGGATCTCCTCGCCGTAGTTCTCGTCCGGCACGCCGATCACCGCGACCTGCGAGATGTTCGGGTGCCGCAGCAGCGCGGCCTCGACCTCGGTCGGGTACACGTTGAACCCGCCGCGGATGATCATCTCCTTGATCCGGTCCACGATCCGCAGGTAGCCGTCCTCGTCCTTGACGCCGAGGTCGCCGGTGCGGAACCAGCCGTCCACCATGACTTCCGCGGTGGCGTCGGGCCGTCCGGTGTAACCGCCGAACACATTGTGGCCGCGGATCACGACCTCGCCGACGGTTCCGGCGGGTTGCAGGTCGATGCGTTCGCGGACGGCGGCGTCGGCGATCTCGACGTCGACGCCCCACACCGGGTGCCCGACGGTGCCGGTCTCGGGGCCGAGCAGCGGCTGGTTCACCGTCGCGGTGGGCGAGGTTTCGGACAGCCCGTAGCCCTCGAGGATGTGCGCGCCGAACACCTTCTCGAATTCCTCGATGATGACCGGCGGCATGGCCGCGCCGCCGCTGATGCACAGCCGCAGCGCGGGCAGCGTGGTCGCGGTCGCCGTGGCCGCGAGCAGCCCGTGGTACATGGTGGGCACGCCGTGGAAAGTGTTCACGTTCTCCCGCACCATGAGCTCGATGGCCTGTGCCGCATCGAATCTCGGCATCAGGACCAGGGTCGCGCCGAGCCGCCAGTGCGAGTTCATGGACACGGTCTGCCCGAACACGTGGAACAGCGGCAGCGCGCCCAGCGCGATGTCTTCACGCTTGACCTCGTTGGCGTCGAAGGCGTTGACCGTCGCGCACATGACCATATTGAGGTGGCTGAGCTCGGCGCCTTTGGGGCGGCCGGTGGTGCCGCTGGTGTAGAACACGACGGCGGTGTCGAGCGGGCTGCGGGCGACGAACGCCGGAATCGCCTCGCCCGAAAGCTCTTTCGGATCCACGCAATCGATGCCGACCCGGGTCGCGGCCTCCGTGCCGACGGCCTCGACCATCGGATGACACACCATCAGCTTGGCCCCGCTGTCGCGCAGCACGTACTCGGCCTCGTCGGCGGTGAGCAGCAGATGCACCGGCACCACGGTCGCGCCCGCCGCCAGGATGGCGAAGTACGCGCGCGGGAAGTCGGCGGTATTGGGTCCCATGAGCGCGACCCGGTCCCCCGGCCGTACCCCGAGTTCGATGAGCGCCCCGGCTTGTTCGCGGGCTTGCCGCCACAGGTCGCGGAAGGTGATGCGCTGCTCGCCCTCGATGAGAGCGAGGTGGTCGGGCCGCCGCCACGCCGGTTCGGCGAGGATGCTGGCCAGGGAGAGAGTCGCGTTCATGGAGACCTCGGGTTCGATCGGGTCGGGGTGCGGGCCTAGAGCCCCATGTCCTTGGCGATGATCATCTTCATCACCTCGCTGGTGCCGCCGTAGATCCGATTCACGCGGTTGTCGGCGTAGAGGCGGGCGATGGGGTATTCGTTGATGAACCCGTAGCCGCCGTGCAGCTGCAGGCAGCGGTCGATGACGCGGTGGGCGACCTCGGTGCAGAACAGCTTGGCCGAGGCGGCGTCGGCGGCGGTGAGGGTGCCGTTGTCGAGGGCGTCGAGGGCGCGGTCGACCACGGCCTCGGCGGCGTCGACCTCGGCCTGGCAGGCGGCGAGCTCGAACTTGGTGTTCTGGAAGCTGGCGACCGGCTGGCCGAACACGTTGCGCTGCTGGGTGTATTCCTTGGCGAACCGGATGGCGGCCTTGGCCTGCGCGTACGCGCCGACGGCGATGGAGGCGCGTTCCTGGGGCAGGTTCTGGCCCAGGTAGGAGAAGCCCTGGTGCTTCTCGCCCAGCAGGTCCTCGACCGGCACCTTGACGTCGGTGAAGTTGAGTTCGGCGGTGTCGGAGACCTTGAGGCCGAGCTTGTCGAGCTTGCGGCCGACGGTGTAGCCCGCCGACTTGGTGTCGACCGCGAACAGCGAGATGCCGTGGCGGCGATCGCCTTCCGTGGGCGCGGCGGTGCGGGCGCAGACGATGACGCGGTCGGCGAGCACGCCGCCGGTGATGAAGGTCTTGGAACCGTTGAGCACGTAGTGCGTGCCGTCCTCGGACAGCTTGGCGGTGGTGCGCATGCCGGCCAGGTCCGAGCCGGTGCCGGGCTCGGTCATGGCGATGGCGAACATGGTCTCGCCGGACACGAAGCCGGGCAGCCAGCGCTCCTTCTGTTCCTGGGTGGCCAGGTTCAGGATGTAGGGCAGGCACAGCCCGACGTGCACCCCGGACCCGCCGAGCGATACCGCCGCCCGCGCGCATTCCTCGATGAGAATGGCCTGGAACTTGAACGATTCGATGCCCGCGCCGCCGAACTCCTCGGGCACCTCGATGCCGAAGACGCCGAGTTCGCCCAGCTTGTAGTAGAACTCGCGCGGCGCGATGCCCTGCTCGTACCACTGGTCGTACACCGGCACGACCTCGGCTTCGAGGAAGGCCCGCACGGTCTCGCGGAAGGCTTCGTGATCCTTGTCGAAAACTGTTCTCTGCATTCTGAGCTCTCCAGAAGTCGTTCTTGCGAAAGGGGTTTTCAGGGGAAGCCCGGCCGCGGGGAGGAGGAGGCCCGAGCTCCCGAGAGTTGGGGTGTCCTAGAGACGGCGTCCGCCGTCGACGTAAATGGTCTGGCCGGTGACGAACGAGGCGTCGTCGGAGACCAGGAACGACACCACGTTGGCGATGTCGGCGGGCTCACCGACGCGGCGCAGCGGGGTGATCTTGGCGGCCTCGGCACGGAACTCCTCCGGCGAGACACCGACGCGGGCGGCGGTGGCGTCGGTCATCTCGGTGACGATGAACCCGGGCGCGACGGCGTTGACATTGATGCCGAACGGCCCCAATTCCATGGCGAGCGTGCGGGTCAGGCCCTGGATGCCCATCTTGGCGGCCGAGTAGTTGGCCTGCCCGCGGGCGCCGAGCGCGGACACACTGGAGGTGTTCACGATCTTGCCGGACTTCTGCCTCACCATGTACTTCTGCGCCTCGCGGGTGCACAGGAAGGCGCCCTTGAGGTGCACGGACATGACCAGGTCCCAGTCGTCGACCGACATCTTGAACAGCAGGTTGTCGCGCAGCACGCCCGCGTTGTTGACCAGCACGTCCACCGAGCCCAGTTCGGCGGCGATGCGTTCGAACGCGGCGGCGACCTGGGCTTCGTCGGTGACGTTGCAGCCCACCGCGATCGCGGTCCCGCCCGCGGCGGCGATGGCGTCCACGGCGTCCTTGCAGGCGGCCTCGTCGAGATCGACGATGGCGACGGCGAATCCGTCGGCGGCCAGGCGGGCCGCGGTGCCCGCGCCGATTCCGCGGGCGGCGCCGGTGACGACTGCGACTTTCGACATCCGGTTATCTCCCTGTGTGAGTGGTCAGTTGAAGGCGTTCACGCCGGTGAGGGCGCGGCCGATGAGCAGTTTCTGGATCTGGCTGGTGCCCTCGTAGAGGGTGAGGACACGCGCGTCGCGCAGGTACTTCGCGACCGGGTACTCGTCGATGTAGCCGTAGCCGCCGAACACCTGGATGGCGTTGTTGGCGGCTTTCACCGCGGCCTCGCTGGCGAACAGTTTGGCGACCGAGGCCTCGGTGCCGAAGGGCTTGCCCTTCTCCACCAGGTCCGCGACCCGCCAGGTGAGCAGCCGCGCCGCCTCCACGTCGACGGCGATATCCGAGATCAGTTCCTGGACCAGCTGATACGCGGCGATCGGCTTGCCGAACTGCTCACGCTGTCCGGCGTATTTCACCGATTCCTCGAGGCAGCCGCGCGCGACGCCGACGCATCCGGCGGCCACGCCCATGCGGCCCTTGTCGAGGGCGGCCATGGCGATCTTGAAGCCTTGGCCGAGGTCGCCGAGCCGGTTGGCGTCGGGCACCCGGACCTGGTCGAGGACCAGTTCGGCGGTGGCCTGGCCGCGCAGCCCGAGCTTGCCCTTGATCTCGGTGCGGGTGAATCCGGGTGCGTCGGTGGGCACCAGGAACGCGGTGACGCCCTTGGGGCCGGGTCCGCCGGTGCGCGCGAAGATGATGGCGACCTCGGCCCAGGTGCCGTTGGTGATGAAGATCTTGGTGCCGGACAGCAGCCAATCGTCGCCGTCGGCAACGGCTTTGGTGATCAGGCTGCCCGCGTCCGAGCCGGTGCCGGGTTCGGTGAGGCCGAAGCACCCGAGCGCTTGCCCGGCGCACAGCCGCGGCAGCCATTCTCGTTTCTGCGCCTCGGTCCCGTAGGACTTGATCGACTTCGACACCAGGCCCAGTGACACCGACACGATGCCGCGCACCGAGCTGTCGCCGCGGCCGAGTTCTTCGAGCAGCAGGCAGTAGTCCAGGGCGGTGCCGCCGGAGCCGCCGTACTCCTCGGGGATCTCGATGCCGAGGAAGCCCATGTCGCCGAGCTTGCCGACGATGGCGGTGTCCACCGATTCGGCCCGGTCCCAGGCGGCGGCGTACGGGACGACTTCCTTGTCGA
Organism: Nocardia sp. NPDC005746; assembly: GCF_040630785.1. NCBI lineage: Bacteria > Bacillati > Actinomycetota > Actinomycetes > Mycobacteriales > Nocardiaceae > Nocardia > Nocardia sp. NPDC005746. The sequence goes on along the minus strand of NZ_JBEXYE010000020.1, from coordinate 65,139 downwards.
CCCAGGCGCGGGCCAGTTCGCGCAGTTCGCGGTGCGACTCGCCGAGTTCGAAGTCCATGGTTGCGATAGCTCCTAACCAAACGTTGTTAGGTTTATGACTCGACGGTATCCTAACAGCGTTCGGTTTATCAAGGATCCGGTGATAAGTTCGAGAGCCACCGGAGCGCCACCGGTGTCGCCGGACCCCAGGAGGTGAGCCGCATGGCCAGGCCGAAAGTGCCGCTGCTGAGCCGCGAACGCATTCGCGATGCCGCGCTGACCCTGATCGACCGCGACGGCCTCGCCGAACTGTCCATGCGCAAGCTCGCCGCCGAGCTGGGCGTGCAGGCCGCTTCGCTCTACACCCACTACCCCACCAAGGACGCCGTCCTCGACGACATCGGCGGCATGCTCATGTCCCGAGTCGACGCCTCATCCTTCGATCGAGGCTGGCGCATCGGCATCACCCACTGGGCCCACTCCTACCGCGACGCCCTGGTCCGCCACCCCAATTTCGTCGCGTACCTGGCCGCGGGCCCCGGCACCCGCGACGAGAATCTGCGCACCGCGGACGCCGTCCACGGCGGCCTGGTCGCCGCGGGCTGGCCCCCGCGCGACGCCACCAATATCGGTGCGGCGACCCGCTACCTGGTCATGGGCGCCACCATGGGCTCGTTCTCGCGCGGCTTCGTCGACGACGTGCAGGTCTACCGGGACCGGTACCCGCACCTGGAGCAGGCCCACCTCTTGCGCGCCAAAGCCGACGAAATCGACGCGGAGAGTTTCGAATTGGCCCTGTCTGCCTTCCTCGACGGCCTGCAACTGCGCTTCGACGCGATCGAGCGGGAGCGGGCCCGCCGCCGGCAGTCGCGCTTGAACCCCCGCGCCGACCAGAAATGAGACCCGCAGGAGTTTCACTCTGCGGGACAATTCTGGTCAATTGTCCGAATTTGCTGCGGAAGTGCCGCACCCCCGCTAACCTGCCGCGCATGTCTGGAACTCGTGCATGGGTGGCCGCCGTCGCGCTGGCCGCACTCCCGCTGGCGTCGGCCGCCCCGGCCACGGCCGCTCCCGTGGTGAACAAGGTCGTGGTGATCGGCATCGACGGCACGCTGTGGAGCGAGGTGCAGGCGGCGAACGCGCCGAACCTGGGCCTGCTCGCCGCGCAGGGCACCCTGGCCCGGACCTCGATCGCCCCGCACACCACCATGTCCTGCGTCTCCTGGGCGACGGCGTTGACCGGCGTGTGGGACACCAAGCACGGCATCAAGGACAACGACGCCACCTGCAACCCCGCGCCTTTCGCGCAGTACCCGACGGTGTTCACGCAGTTGGAGCGCTACAAGCCGAGTCTGGCGACGGCGTCGCTGGGCACCTGGGACAAGATCGGCATGATCGCGCGGACCGGAAGTCCGGCGGCGGACAAGGTGTCGGTGACGCAGGTCGACCCGACGGGCGCGGGAGTCTGTGAGACGACGGCGGATTCGGCCGCGGCGGCGAAGGTGGTGTCCTCGATCACCGACGACGGCGCCGATTTCACCTTCACCCACCTCGATCAGGTCGATATCGTCGGCCACACGCTGCGCGGGGTCTGGCCGCAGGCCTACCGTGACGCCATCGGCCGGGTGGACACGCTGGTCGGCAATATCACCAAGGCGGTGGACGACCGGGCCCGCACGCACGCCGACGAGCGCTGGACGATTCTGGTGACCACCGATCACGGCCACAAGCCCGAGGGCGGCCACGGCGGTCAGAGCGCTTACGAGACAGCGAGTTTCGTGATCGCGCGCGGCCCCGACTTCACCGCGGGCGCCCAGAACAACGGCTACGCGCTGGCCGACATCACCCCGACGGTGCTGGATCTGCTGGGCGCCCCGGCCGATCCGAACTCCGACGGCCGGTCCATGCGGCTGGGCGGCTCGGGCGATCCCGCCGCGACCCCGCCGAACACGCCCGCCCTCGATTCCGGGCTCACCGGTTCGTCGTCGGGTTCGGCGCAGATGCTGATGGTCAACAACCCGCTGTGCCTGGTGGCCAGCGGATCGGCCGGCGGCTCCTACGGCAAGTAGGCTTCGCGACGCCCAAAAGCCGGTCCCGGGTTCGGTTCCCGGGACCGGCTTTCCCGTGGATGGGTGATCAGGAGATGAGCCCCGCCGCGTCCGCGTACCCCGCGGGAGCGGGCTCCTCGGCGGGCCCGTACACCATGTGCACCACCCCGGTCTTGAACGGCGTGGCCGAGATCAACCGCAGCGGAACCGAATTCCCGTCGTCGAACAGCCGCACCCCGCCGTTGCGCAGGGCCACCGGATGCACGAGCAGGTGCAGCTCATCCACCAGTCCGGCGGCGAGCAGCTGCACCACCACCGACGGCGAGCCGCTCATCGCGATGTCTCCGCCCGCTTCCGCCTTGAGCGCCGCGACGCCCTCGACCAGGTCGCCGCGCAGCTGCTCGGAGTTCCGCCACGTGAACTCCAGCTCCTCATGCGAGACCACGACTTTCCGCAGATCGCCGAGCGCCTTCGCGAACCCGGCGTCCTCGCCGCCCGCGGCCTCCCGCTCGGGCCACGCTCCCGCGAACCCCTCATAGGTGGCGCGTCCGAACACCAGGGTGTCCGCCCCGGCGACCTGAGCCGAAACCGCTTCCCCCATCTCGTCATTGAAGTACGGGAAGTGCCAGTCCTGGGGCTCCGCCACGATTCCGTCGAGTGAGATGAACAGTCCCGCCGTTACCTTGCGCATCAGTGTGCTCCTTGCCGATCAGTAGTCGAATGTCTCGCGCGCTCACCTGATACGACGGCGTCCCGGCCCGAATCTCATCGCTCCCTGCCCAATTCCCCCCGATTCCTCCCCGCGCGCCCCACCGCCGCCACCACGCCGCCCATCCCATGGTGCGCCCGCTCCCGACCCTCATACGGTTGAATCCCGACTTGTGGAGCCCACCGTGAAGCGCCTGCTCTTCCTGGCGGCAGCGATCATCTTCGCCGCGTCCACCTACACCTACGCCATCTCCCCCGGCCACTACGGCGCGGTCATCGCCGCGGGCGCGGTCCTCACCCTCTGGTTCGTCGGCAAGGCGATGGACTCCTGAACCGTTCGGCTATCGCTGCCGGCGCACGATCTCGTTGATCCAGAGGGGTGCGTACGGCGAGGTGCAGTTGGGCGGGGTCGGATAGTCCTTCAGAACCTCCAGGCGTTCGCCGATGTCGATGGCGCGGGCACGCAGGTCCGGGTGCGCGATGCCGATCTGGGCCAGGCAGGTGTTCATCGCCCATTGCAGGCGATCGGGAGCGTCCTTCATCTCGGCTTCGATGGTGTCTAGGACGTTGGGTAGATCGAGGCCGTCGGGCCGTTTGGTGACACGGTCGGCGGTGAGGGCCCACCCGGCGCTCGCTACGACCGGGTCGGGGTCGTTCATCCAAGCCAGGCGCAGCACCTCGGTGTTCGGGTTCTTCTTCACGAGGTAGCCGACGAGCCAGTCGTGGACCTTGGGGGTGCGCGCTTCGCGGAGCATGGTGTCGAGGTCGGCGCGGCCGTACTGCTTGGGGCGGGAGATGAGGATCGCGAGGAGTCTGGCGGCGCTGTCGCCGGTCTTCCACAGTTGGCGGGCCAAGTCCTCGCGGGGGCCGAGACGCTTGGCGAGGGCGCGCAACGTGGTCAGGTTGACGCCGTGGTCGTCGCCGTGCCGCTCGTTGACGGCACGGGCCTTGGGGTCTTCCAGGGCGGCCAGGTCGGCCAGCACGGCGGTCAGGGTCGGCTCGGGCACGGAAGTGCTGGTCACGCGACTCACGATAGCGCCGATCGTGATCTCCGAGCGGGAACGGGTATGCGGCAGGTAGTCCTGCTCGACCTGGTTGGGAGGTTGCGATGACCGCTGATCCACAGCGGGCGAAGCGTCCGGTGAGTGCGGCGCTGGCCGGGCCCTACGGCCATCCGTTCCATCCGATCCTGGTCACCGTGCCCATCGGGGCGTGGGTGGCGAGCGTGGTGTTCGATCTGGCCTCACACGTCGCCGGGGATCCGGACGCGCTGGCGTACGGCGCGCGGTGGCTGATCGCCATCGGCGTGCTGGGCGCGCTGGCCGCGGCGACCGTCGGGTTCCTGGATTTCCTGGCCATTCCGGCCGGAACCCCGGCCTTCCGCATCGGGTTGACGCACCTGAGCCTGAATCTGGCGGTGACCGTGGCGTTCGCGCTGGATTTCTGGTGGCGCGGCACGCCGGACGGCGCGGTGCCGATCGGCCCGCTGGTGTTGTCGCTCGTCGCGCTGGCGACGTTGTCGGTCTCGGGCTATCTCGGCGGCAAGCTCGCCTACCGCTACGGCGTCCGGGTCGCCGACGAGTCCACCCAGGCGGAGGGTTTCCGCCGCTGAATCCCCATCCCTCGCATTCGACAGGAGTTCGTCATGGCCATCGCGGCACTGATCACCTGGCTGCTCACCGCAACCGGCGGCTTCGTCCTGCTCGGCACCTGGATCGCCAAAGGCGGTGTGCGCGAACCGCGTACCAGCCATCTGCCCGCGCCCGTCGTCTTCGGCCATTTCCTGCTGGCCGTGATCGGGCTGGTGCTGTGGATCATCTATCTGGTCGTCGATTCCGACGCCCTGGCCTGGGTCGCCTTCGGCTTCCTGGTGCCGGTAGCGGCGCTCGGGTTCGTGATGCTGCTGCGCTGGCTCCCGGTGTTCCGGGAGTCGCGGACGCTTGCCGCGGAACCGGCTCCGGTATCGATCCCGGCGCGGGAACCCGCCGAACGACATTTCCCCGTGTTGATCGTCGGCGGCCACGGCCTGTTCGCCGTGATCACCGTCGTGCTGGTGCTGCTCACCGCGCTGGGGGTGGGAGCCAGCTGAGGAAACCATCAGGCGTGCGCGGTCTTTCCGCCGTCGATCACCAGTTGCGCACCGGTCAGGTAGGGGAACTCCGGTGACGCCAGGGTCAGCGCGAAGGCCGCGATCTCCTCCGGCGTGGCGAGCCTGCCCAGGCCGGGCACATTCGATGCCGCCCACTGCTTCATCGCGAGCCGGTACGCGTCGTCGGGTAGGTGGCCGATCGGGCTGGCATCGCGGACGAGGTCGGTGTCCGTTGTACCCGGGACCAGGGCATTGACCCGAATCCCCTGGCCCGCGTAATCCAGTGCCGTGGACTGGACCAGACCGACCAGACCGCGTTTGCTCGCCGTGTAGGCGGCACGGCCGGAATCGGTGGCCAGCGCATTGCTCGACGCCGTGACCACGATCGTTCCGCCGCCGCGGTGGATCAGGTGCGGGACTTCGTATTTCATGGCCAGGAAGCTGCCGCGCAGATTGGTGTTCACGACGCGGTCGAACTCGTCGGCGGAGTACTCGTGCAGCGGCTTCTGGATGGTGATGCCCGCGTTGTTGAACGCGACATCGAGTCCGCCGTAGCGCTGTACGGCGGCGTCGACGAAGTCGCGGACGTCGGATTCGATCAGCACGTCGGCGTGGATGTAGGTGGCTTCGCCTCCCGCCGCGCGGATCTCGCGCTCGACGGCGCGGCCCCGATCGACGCGGCGTCCGCAGAACGCGACGCGGGCGCCCTCGGCGGCGAACAGCCGGGCCGCGGCGGCGCCGATCCCGGAGGTGGCTCCCGTGATCACGACGACCTTGTTCTCGAACCGTCGCGCCGAGGGCCGCAGGTGTGGTGGATTCGCGTCGGACGCGAGCGCGACTCCGCCCGCGACGCCCGCGGCCGCGCCGGCCACCAGTCCCCCGGCCACCGCGCCCAGGACCCGTCTGCGGCTGGGACGGCGCTGCGGTGGCTGCGCCGCCGGATCGTCCGGCTTGCCCGTCTTCGCGTCGTCGTTCGCCGGATTGTCGTTGCTGCTCATGCCTTCACTCTCGCCGCCGAACCGGCGTGCGGGATCCGACCACGGGCCCCTCCGATCGGCCCGGTGTCGGAGACCGATCTCCTCCCTGCGGAGGAATCGCCGGTCCTCACGGTTACGCCATGATGGGAGCGTGGTTGGTTCCTCCGGCGTGACCCGAAGTGCCGAGTCGCTGCTCGGCGAGCGCATGCTGCCGGTCCGGCTCGCCGTGCTGACAGCGCTGGCAGCGGGTTGTCTGCTGCTGCTCGGGAATGAGCCGACTGTCTTCGACTGGGCGACAGGCCTGCTCGCGGTGCTGGCGACGGCCCTCGGGGTGCGCCGCCCGATGGCGGCCTCGCTGCTGACGACCGGGCTGCTGGTCCTCGGCTTCGAATTCGGCCATACCGGACCGATTGTCGCGAAGGTCGCGGCGGCCTTCGCACTCGCCGAACTGGCCGCTCGCCGTGGCGGCCGGCCTTCCTGGCCGGCGGCGGGCGGACTGGGTGCGGCTTACCTGCTGCATCCGGTCGGCGGAACCGCGGTGATGCTGTATCGCGCGGTCGTCATGGCCGTATTGCCGCTGTTCGTCGGCGGTCTGCTGCGCACCGCGTGGGCCCGCGCCGAACAGTCCGCCCGCGAGGCGGACGCGCTCGAACAGCGCCGGGCGAATGAGATCGCCGCGGCCCGGGAGACCGAGCGGACCGCCATCGCCCGTGAACTCCACGACCTGATCGCCCATCATGTCTCCTCGACCGTGCTGCGGGTCGGAGTCGCCCGCCACGCGGTGCCCGACGCGCCGCCCGCACTCTTGGAAGTCCTCGACGACATCCATTCGACCGGCAAGCAAACCCTCACCGATCTGCGCAAATTGGTGACGATCCTGCGAGACCCGGCGGGTGACGGCGCATCCTTCCTGGCTCCTGCGGACCTGCCCGCCGCGCTCACCGAGACGGTCGAGCGCGTCCGCCGCGGTGGCCTGGCCGTCACCGCGAACGTGGCCGAGGACGTCACGGCGGTGGACGCGTTGCGTGCTCTGACCGTGCTGAGACTGACCCAGGAAGGACTGGCCAATGTCGTCAAACATGCCGGGCCGGAGACCACCGTGTGGCTGACCGTCTCCGTCGACGCCTCTGGTCAGCTCGATTTCACCTTGCGGGACAACGGCTCTCCACGACCGGACCGGTCCCCGCTGCCCGGCGGGGTTGGCCTGATCGGGCTGCGTGAACGCGTCGAGCTGCTCGACGGCGCGTTCGACGCGGGACCGAACGGCTCCGGCTGGCGGATCACCGCCCGCCTCCCCCGCCGCATCGGTGCGGCCGCATGACGATCCGCGTCCTCATCGTCGATGATCAGCAACTGGTCCGCGCGGGCCTGCGCATGCTGTGCCACACCGCCGACGACCTCGAGGTGATCGGCGAGGCCTCCGGCGGTTCGGACGCCGTGCGACTGGCCGCCGACACCACACCCGATGTCATCCTGATGGACTTGCGCATGCCCGGCATGGACGGAATCCGCGCGACCGAACGAATCCTGGCCGCCCGCCAGTCCGCCCGGGTGCTGGCCCTGACCACCTTCGACGACGACGATCACCTCTACCCGGCGCTGGAAGCCGGAGCCTGCGGATTCCTCGTCAAGGACGCCGCCCCCGCCGACCTGCTCGACGGCATACGCCGCGCCGCGATCGGCGAACGCCCGTTCTCCCCGGACGTCCTGCACCGCCTGGTCGAATCCGCGGTGGCCGCCCGCTCCGACACCGAACTCGCCACTCCCCCGGACCTGTTCCCGTTGACCCGCCGCGAAGCGGACGTGCTGGCGCTGCTCACCGAGGGCCTGTCCAACGCCGAGATAGCCGCCCGCCTGGTGCTCGGCGTGACCACCGTCAAAACCCACGTCACCAACCTGATGGCGAAAACCGGCTCCCCCAACCGCGTCCGCCTCGCCATCTACGGCCTCCGCCACAGCGCACCCTGAGACCCCGGAAACGAACTCGGGCCCCGAGCTGAGTTCAGCTCGGGGCCCGCAGGTTTCGCGGCTTACTTCAGCCGCAGGCTGCCGAAGAGGCCTTCCTTCTCGGAGTTCGGCCCGGCGGTGAAGTACAGGGCGTCGGCGTCGCCGAGGCTCTCACCGTTGCCGAACATCAAGCCCCACAGGCCGTCGATCTCGGCGGGCTTGCCGTCGGCGTCACGCAGGTAGTCGACGAACTTGCCGGACTGGTCGTCGAGGGCGAGGATGTGGCCGGCGCCGGCGAAGTTGCCGATCAGCAGCTTGCCGGCGAGCGGCCCGAAGCCCTGCGGGGCGACGACGACGGCCCACGGCGCGTTGAGGCGGCCGTCGGCGTCGATGGTGCGAACCAGCTTGCCGCTCTTGTCGAATTCGGCGACCTGACCCTTCTTGGCCTTGTTGCCTTCCTTCTTCTCCTGGTCCTTGTCGAGGGAGTCCTCTTCGCCGACCTTGAGCTTGTTCGGGTCGCCGCCCTCGGAGCCGGTGATGGCGTAGGTGACGAACACCCGGTCGCCGATGGTGGCGACGTTGAACGGGGCCGGGTCGCCGACCTTGATCTTCTTGCCCTTGGTGGCGTCGGCCGGGTCGACGGCGTCACCGGTGGCGAAGGGGTTGGCGAAACCGGTGGTGGGCACCAGCTTCCAGTCCTTGTCGAAGGTGCGGACCTGCGGATCCTTGCCGAAGTCGGCGGCCAGCAGCTTGGTGCCGGACGGGTCGAGGGCGATGCCCTTGAAGTTCATGCCCTGGGCGGTGCCGTCGTATTCGAGGACGGCGGGGCCGTCGTGGCGGACGATGGCGCCGCCCGCGCCCTGCTCGGTCCAGCCGGAGATCTTGCCGGAGTCGGTGGCGAAGATGAATCGCGCGGAGCCGGTGAGCTTCTCGTCCTTGCCGTCGTAGCTGACGGGCTGGTCCTTCACCAGGAAGATGTCGGAGGTGATGGGGGCCGGGTTGAAGACGACGCCGGTGGTCTTGCCCTCGCCCTCGTCGCCGTCCTCGTCCGGGATGGAGTCGGCGCCGGGGATGGTGACCAGCTTGAGCTGGTCCTGGAACATCTTCTGGTACTTGGCGTCCGGGGACTTGGTGACGTCGCCGACGTACTGGAAGGAGTAGCCGCCCGCGCCGACCCAGAAGTGGCCGCCCGCGCCCTTGGGCCGGTCCGCGATGCCCCAGGCGTTGATGAAGTTGGGGTCGGTGAACTGGGCCTTGTCGGAGGCCTTGTTGGAGGCGATGTTGACCTGGGCGTAATGGTTGCCGTCAAGGGCCTTGACGTCGTCGGAGTCCGACCTCGTGCTGCTGCACGCCGCCGCCACGACCAGCGCCGCACCCAGCGCGGACAGCCGCAGCAGGGTGTTGCGGCCCGGGGTACCGCTCGCTCGTCCGTTCATGTCAGTCCTTCCAACGAAACGCCCAGGTTCGGCGTTAGGTGACGCTAACCATAACTGGATGAAGCGGCCCTGTCGTTAGGGGACCCTCATTTCTATTCGGAAGTGATATTCGCGCCGGTCCAGGGCGCGCGGAGCAGTCCGCGAGCCGTGTCGGAACCGTCCAGAACGCGGGTGACGCGGCTGGTGATCCGCCAGCCTCCGGCGGTGCGGGCGAGCCGGAAATGGTTGGCCCCGGCGCGCCAGACGAAGAACTCGCCGTCGCGGTGGCGGATCAGGAGGGATTCGCACACCGCTTCGGCGGTGTCGCCATCCAGGGTGACCGCCGCCGGGCCCAGGAAATGCGCCGATCCGGCCGCGATCAGTGATTGATGCGCGGTCGAGCCGACCATGGCGCGCAGGTCGTCGCGGCTACGCATGTGCCAGCCCTCCACGTCGTATTCGCCGTCCTCGGTCCACAATTCGGCGACCTCGTCGGCGACTCCGGCGTCCACGAGCGGGCCGTAGGAGGCGATCAGGCGCGTGATGGCGAGCTCGTCCTCGAGACGCAGCAGCCGGGCTTCGAGGGCGGCGAGACGCTCGTCGGTCATGAGAGTCCTTCTTCTAGCGGAGATGGCGGTCGACGAGTTCGCGGAGTGCGGCGAGTTGCTCGCAGTAGTGTCCGGCGTCGGTGGCGCGCACGGTGCAGGTCAGGTGGGTGGCGCCCGCGTCACGCAATGCGGTCAGCCTGCGCAGCGAATCCGCTTCGTCGCCTTGCGGATCCAGCGAGGCGCCGGGCGAGAGCACGATGTCGAAACCCTCGGGGACGGTGACGGTGGCGAGCAGGTCGGCGATCTGTTCGGCCTTCAGCCCGAACGGCACCCACCCGGTGCCGAGCGTCACCGCCCGGCGCAGGGACCGGCGGGTGCGGCCGCCGACCCAGATCGGCACGGCGTGGTCGATCGCATGGGGTTCGATGACGAAGTCCTCGGCTTCTCGACGACCCCAGGCCCGCTTCAGTCGCGCCAGGGCCGCGTCGGCGAGGGCGCCCCGGTCCTCCCAGGCCGCGCCGAGCAGCGCGAATTCCTCCGCGAGAGAACCGACTCCGACGCCGAGCACCACACGGCCATCGCTCAGCCGGTCCAGGGTCCCGTAGCTCTTGGCCAGCGCCAGCGGATGGTGATACCCGAGCACGAGCACCGAGGTGGCGAGCCGGATCCGGCTGGTGTGCGCGGCCAGGTAGGACAGCGTCGCGAGGGGATCCCAGTAGGTCGCGCCCCGCATCGCGGCCGCCGCGGCAGGCACCCCGACGTGGTCGGCGCAGGTGAGGTGGTCGAATCCGAGTTCGTCGGCGGCCCTGGCGATCCGGGTCAGTTCCTCCGCTCCGGCCGTGGCCTCCCACGGCGATGCGATCCCCGGTACTTGTACGACGATGGGCGTGGACAGCCCGAGCTTCACCGTCATCGCGCCACCCGCTCCGGCAGTCCCATGAGCCGCCGCATCCCGCGATCGGCGCGCAGCACCGCGGTCGCCCGATCCGGATCGTTGCGCTGCGCGGCCCCGGCCTCGTTGCCGGACATGATGTGGACCGGCCCACGTCCGAGATTCGAAAGTCCTTCGCGCGCCACGTCATCGGGTTCGGACACCGCCATGCCCGGCACGTCGAAGTTGAGTCCGACCCGCTCCATGGCGGGTGTCCGCGTCACACCGAGCACCAGTTCCAGGACGTCGACCCCGTATTCGCCGAGTTCGAGCCACAGGCTTTCGGCGAAGATCCGCCCGAATGCCTTCACCCCGCCGTACACGGTGTGATGCTGCGACCCCAGATATCCCGCCAGCGACCCGACCATCAGGATCCCGCCCCGCCCACGGGTTTTCATGCGCGCCCCGAAATGGTGGATCAGCCCGAGCGGCGCGGTGATGTTCAGATCGATGACCTGCTGGAACGCGGTGAGATCCCCGTCGACGAACGGCGCACTGTGGGTGTTGGCCCCGGCATTGAGCACCAGCAGCCCGACCTCCACGTCCTCGACCGCGGCCACGATCCGCTCTACGGCGGCCAGGTCGGTCAGATCGGTTGCGAGCGTCCGCACCTCGACCCCGAGCTCCCGGCATTCCACGGCCGTGGCCTCCAGCGGTTCGGCGCGCCGAGCCACCAGCAGCAGCCCGATCCCCGCTCGCGCTAGCTCTATCGCGAACGACCGCCCGACCCCCTCCGATCCCCCGGTGATGACCGCCCACGGCCCATAATGCTGCGGGTCCACACCGCTCATTGCGACTCCCTCGCCTGTGAGATCGAACTCGGTACCCTCCAGTTCTACAAACTTCCGCCCAGAAAAACTAGAGTGAATTCTAGTTATCGGACAGAAGGTGGTTCCATGCCGCGCATCCAGGACTCCCGCGCCCCCGGCCGCGTCTCGACGGCCCGGCAGCTGGAACGCCAGCGGGCCATCCTCCGCTCCGCCGCCCGCCTGGGCGCCGAGCACGGCTTGGAACGCGTCCAGATGTCCGAGGTAGCCCAGTCCGCCGGAGTAGCCCTCGGCACCCTGTACCGCTACTACCCCTCCAAACACCACCTCTTCGCAGGCGTCCTCGACGGCGCTGTCCGCGAACTACCCCACCCCACCCCGGTTCCCGGCGACCCGATCACGGGCTCGTCCGAATTCCTGGCCGCCGCGGTCGACGAACTCCTCCGCCATCCCCACCTGGCCCGCGCCATGATCGTCTCGATGAACGCGGTCCGCGCCGAAGGCCACGCACTGCGCGCCGAACCCCCCGCCGCGGCTTCCTCCGCAGCGGCAGCCGCCCTCGAAACCGACCACGTCATGCCCGAGCGCATCCTCTCCTCCGCCGGCATCACCACCCCCACCGACGAGGACCGCCGTCTGGCCCGCCTCCTCGAACAGTGCGTCTACGGCATCCTCACCTGGACCATCGCCGGCCGCCTGACCACCCCCCAAGCCGTCTCCGATGTCCACCGAGCCTGCACCCTCCTCCTGGCCCCTTGGCGCGAACCCCACTGACCCCCAACCGTTTCGCCCCGGAAACTCGAGGCACACCCAACGACTGAAATCCCCACGTTTCAGTCTTTCCGGACGGTAGCGTTCCCCAACCCCTCGCCCAGCGATCCAGGAGACGATGACCGTACATACCCGCCCCAGCCGCCGAATCGGCTGGGGCATAACAGGACTGGCCGCCACCACGGCTGTCGTCGCCATCGCTCCCACGGCGTCCGCCGATGTCCAGAGACTCTCGATCCACCCGGCCGATCAGACCATCGTCGCCGGCACCAGCTACCAGCTGCACGCATCGACCGGTTGGGGATCGCACTGGATCACCTTCTACGACAACGGCCAGTGCGTCGGAGGCACGAGAACGACGTTCAGTTCGGAAACCGAACTGGACCCCTACGCCTATGTGAGCTGGACCCCCTCGACAGCGGGCACCCACGTCATCACCGCCGATGACGGCACGGCCGCCAAAACGCTCTCCGTGACCGTCCAGCCGGCCCCCGCCGGAAGCACCCCCGCGCCCCGAGCGCCAAGCCCGCCGGCTGCAGCACGCTGGAGCGCCTCCTCGGCACAGGCAGCGCCGCGGCCGGAAACTGAGCGCCCCACCCGCCGGGCGCCCACTGCGCCCGGCTTTCCCCGCCCAGGTCGCGTTATGCCTGTCGGCGTGTCAGAGATCGTGGTTATCGTTCGCCTGAGTGCCGACCGAGCGCTCCGGAGGAACGGGGAAGAATGAGTTCGACACCATCGCCGAACTTTGGCGGCGACCAACTGCTCGTCTTCCAGTGCCCCCTGGAAAGCGACGCGTACTTCTCCCCAGCCGATCCCCGACTGCCGGAGCGATTCTGGGATAAACCACCCGCGAACCTGCATGCTTTTGGCGAATCCTGCTACAGCGCAACGGCGTCCCCACGCAAACCCCGGACCCCTTCCTTCGTCCGAGTCGCCTGACCTTGCACCGCCATGAAGATGTCGACCACCACAACGAGGATTCCCCCGCGTGCTGCCCTCGGCGACTCCATCGTTCGGCTGGGTCGCGACTTCGACAACGACCCGGCTCCGGCGGTCGTACGACGCTCTGCCCGTTGATCTTCGGCCCTGGCCGGTGCGGTCAGCGCGGCTGGGTTTGGTATCGGCCGTCGGCGGCCGCGGTGAGTCGGCCGGCCAGGGCGCGTACGGCGTCGTTGAGTGCGTCGGGGTGCTCGATGATGAACGGGCGGTTCAGGCCGGCGAGCAGGGCGGGAATCCAGTCGAGTTGTTCGGCGCGGATTCGGATCCGGACCCACGGGCTGGTGTCAGCGGGCTGCGAGTCGATCTCATGCACGGTCGCGATCGTCGCAGGGAGCAGCGGGCGGACCTGGGTGAGTGTGCCCTGGACTCGGACCGATACCTCGTACCGATAGGGCGCGTTGGCCAATGCGGACAGCAGATGAGCGGCTGGTTCGAATCCGGTAGGCGGAGCGAAGGTTCCGGGCTGTGTGGTCACCGCGGTGATGCGGTCCAGCCGGAACTGGCGTAGTTCGTCGCTGTCGCTGTCCATCCCTGTCAGATACCACCGGCCGGAGTGGTCGACGAGCCCGTAGGGGTGCACGGTCCGCTGGCTGGACCGCCCGTTTCGGTCGGTGTACCCGATTGCGACCGGTCGGTGCTCGCGGGTGGCCTCGGCGAGCCGGAGCAGGACGGCGGTCTCGGCAGCCACTTCCGGGCGCGCGCCGGCGGTGAATTCGACGGTGTCGATCAGTGCGTCCAGGCGGGCCGTCAGACGTGGGGGTAGGACGCGGCGGAGTTTGGCCGTCGCGCTGTCGGCTGCGCGGGCGGCCGCTGTCGGCCGGTCGGCTCCGCGGCTGGTGAGGAGCCCGAGCAACACGGCCACCGCCTCGTCGTCGGTCAGCATCAGCGGTGGCATTCGGTATCCGGGAGCGAGCCGGTATCCCCCGTAGCGGCCCCGCACCGATCGGACCGGGATATCCAGGTCGGTGAGATGTGTGACGTATCGCCTGACGGTGCGTTCATCGACGCCGAGCCGTCCGGCGAGTTCGCCGACGGTATGAGTACCGCCGGTCTGCAACAGCTCCAGCAGGGCCAGCACTCGGGCGGTGGGGCGCGTCATCGGGAAATTCTCGCATCCATACCGGGCGGAAACTGTCCGGTATCGGCTCTACCGTGGCGTGCGGCGGTGGAACCTCCGCCTCATTCGACAGCAGGAGCACACCATGAAGCTCGTCTCGATCCGTCTGATCACTGACGACATCCAGCGGCTGGCCAGTTTCTATCAGCACGTGACCGGCATCGAAGCGAACTGGGCTACACCGGATTTCGCCGAAATCGTCACACCGGCCGGCACCCTCGCGATCGGAAGCACCCGCACCGTGGCACTGTTCGCCGCGGGCAGCGCGCACCCAGCCGACAATCACACGGCGATCATCGAATTCCTGGTCCCCGACGTCGATGCCGATTACCGGCGGTTGCGAGATACGGTCGAGGATTTCGTCAACGAGCCCACGACGATGCCGTGGGGGAACCGGTCGTTGCTGTTTCGCGATCCCGACGGCAACCTGATCAACCTCTTCACCCCGGTCACCGCGCAGGCCGCCGCGAAGTTCGCCGGTTGATATCCGACGGCCCCGAGATGACCCGCCGTTGATCTTCAGCTAGCTGGCTCGGATCGCCGCGGATCGCGCGGGTTGCGGCCATTATGGTGCGCCTGGTGGCGGGAATCGCGCGATGTAGGCACGGGCGCGCGGCCGGGGTCGTGAGCGAACTCCGCTGGGCTGCGGTGCCGGTGACAAGCACAGAACTCGTCGAGATCCATGCGCACGAGCGGACGCTCCGATGCGGTCAGGCGGGCGCTGCGAGCAGACCCGCAACCAGGGTGCGCAGGCCCCGCTCGTAGGTGTCCCTGGCGGCGAGTGCGACGTAGCGTTCACCGAGCGCGGCCAGGCGCGGCAGGTCCTCGGGGTCGAGTTCTGGAATTCTCGCCACGCGGCACGGAGGTGCTCTCCGCCCACCAGCCCCTCGAAAACCGCTGGCGACCCGTAGCGCTCTGGACGCGGCGGGCGGCGGGAAGCCGGAGGGCATCGTGCTCCGCACACCGGACCGCTCGGTGATCACCAAGGCTCGCTTCGAGGATTACGACCGCACGCTGCGCCGCAAAGGCTGAATGCCGAGGGCAACCCCCGGCAATTCGGGGCAGACCCAGATACCGAAATCACCACGTTTCACTCATTGCGAACGGTAGCGTTCGGCGACCCCGGAGCTCGGGACCCGAACCAGGAGAACGATGACCACGCGTACCCGCCTCGGCCACAGAATCGGCTGGGCCACAACAGGACTGGCCGCCACCATGGCCGTCGTCGCAGTCGGCGCGCCCACCGCGTCCGCCGATGTCCACACCCTCGCTATCTATCCCACCGGTCAAACGTATTACGTCGGAGGCTCCTACCAACTGGTCTCCACGACCGCGCCGACGGAAGGGCCGCGATGGGTGACCTTGTCCGACAACGGCCAGTGCCTCGGCGGCATGTGGTCGAAGCCGGTCAACAATGTCGATTCCGTCAATATGGTCGCAAAACTGAACTGGGTCCCGGCGACGGTGGGCCACCACGTCCTCACCGCCGCCGACAGCCGGACCAGCAAGACGTTCGAGGTCGACGTCCTGGCCACACCCGTGGGAACCGTTCCCGCAACCCCCGCCCAACCCAGCGGTTGCAGTCCGCTGGAACGCTTCCTCAACTCCGGCAGCGGCTAAACCGCCGAACGAGCACGCCGCCCGGGCCCCATGCCAGGAGAACAATGACAACACAAACCAACTACGGCCGCCGAATCGGTTGGGGCACAGCCGGACTGGCCATGAGTCTGGCGGCTCTCACCTTCGGCGCCCCCACCGCGTCTGCCGATGTTGAGACATTCTGGGTCGGTACCGCGAATTACCCCCGCTATGCGGGTACCGATTACCTCCTGTACGCGACCACCGTGAAGGGGGCCGGAGCGCGCTGGGTGATCTTCTCCGACAACGGTGTGTGCATCGGAGGCACCCGCACGGACTCGGTGCCCGGCTACACCCCGATGGCGGGAATAACCTGGATCCCGACCACCGCGGGCCGCCACGTCCTGACCGCCGACGACGGCCAGACGACGAAGTCCATCACCGTGGACATGGAGCCCCCGCAAGCCGGCACCACACCGAAGACCCCGCCCACCCCGACCGGATGCGACAAGCTGTCGCAGTTGCTCACCACGGGCAGCGGCACCGGCAGCGCCGCCATCGGCCTCTGAGACACCGCGGGCCGGACACGACAGCGTGTCCGGCCCGCGGCTTGTCTCGGGTCAGAGCTCGAATTCGGCCCGGACCTGGTCTTCGGTGAGGCCGTAGTCGGCGAGGGAGTACTTGTGGACCGGCTTGCGGTCGCCGGACTTGCTCTCCTCGTCGAGCGTGGTCATGGAGGACCGCGCCGAGTCGGTGTAGTCCAACCCGAACTTCGAGTAGATCTTCTCGACGGTGGCGAACGGGTCCGCACGCAGTTCGTCGAATTCGATGTCCAGGAACTGATCCGGGTTGTAGCGAGCACGCGCGGCGTTGAACTCGCGCAGGCCGCGCGACCACAGCTCCAGCTGGGACGAACCGATCTTCTCGCCCACGAACGTGGTGGACCAGCCCGCGGTCGCCTGCTCGGACAGGCTGCACGACGAGCCCACGATGGTGACCGGGTCGCGGTGGGTCTGAATGATCAGCGCGTCCGGGTACACCTTCATCAGCGCGTCCAGCGCGAACAAGTGGCTGGGGTTCTTGAGAACCCAGCGCCGTTCGTCGCCGAGCCCGATCAGCTGCAGGTTCTGCTTGTGCCGGGTATAGGCGTCGGTCCAGTCCTGCTTGCGCAGCCACTCCGAATACGTCGGCAGGTAGGCCAGCGATTCGTAGGAGATGGATTTCACCGTCTGGCGCAGCAGCTGCCAGCACTCCTCCACCTCGGCGGCGGTCATGTAGTGCACGCCCATGAATTCCGGATTCTCGATCCGGTGCTGGGCGAAGCCCTTGTCGACGGCCTGGTAGACGGGGTTGTCGGCCCAGGTGTCGCGGGGCGGCCGCGGCTGCGGGAAGTCGGCGAGCCACATTTCCAGGGCCTGGTGCTGCGGGTCGGCGGCGAGCAGGCGGTGCAGGGCGGTGGTGCCGGTGCGGGGCAGGCCGGTGACGAAAATCGGCCGGGTGACCTTGGTTTCGGCGTACGCCGGGTTCGCCTTCCAGCTGGCTTCACTCAGCGCGCGGGCGACGAGCGCGCCGCGCAGGAAGTAGCGACTCATCTTGGAGCCGATCTCGGTGAGTCCCGCGTCGCGCTGGTAGGAGTCCAGCAGCACGCCGAGTGCCTCGTGGTGGTCGTCGGACCCGAAGTCGGTGAGCCCGCAGACCTTGGTGGCCGAGGCGTGCAGATCCTCGACGGTGCCGACGTTGGTACGTCCGGTCATGGTGATGAAACTCCTTGCTCAGACGTGGTATTCGCCGCAGTTGACGTCGATGGTCTGCCCGGTGACGGCGTTCGCGAACGGCGAGGTCAGGTAGACGATGGTCTGCGCGATCTCGTCGGGCAGCGGCAGCCGCTTCAGGTCGGACTTGGAGGCGGTCTGCTGGTAGACCTGCTCCTCGGTGATGCCGTACTTCTTGGCGATCTCCGCGAAGTACCACTTCAGCTGGTCGGTCCAGATGTAGCCGGGCAGCACGCTGTTGACGCGAATGCCCTTCTCCCCCAGCTCGGTCGCCAGGGTCTGGGACATGGCCAGCAGCGCCGCCTTCGCGATCTTGTAGCTGCCGTAGCGAGGTTCGCTGTGCCGCAGCACCATGGAGTTGACCATGACGATCGACCCCTTGGTCTCGGCCAGCCCGGGCGTGAACGCCTGCGTCATCCGCAGATTGCCGAGCACGGTCAGGTCCACGCTCTCGCGGATCTGCTCGAAGTCGGTGCGCGCCAGCGGCTTCATCGACGGCACCTTGAACGCGTTGTTCACCAGCGCGTCGACCCGGCCGAACGTCTCGATGGTCTGCTTGGCGAGGTTCTCGACGGTCGCCTCATCGGTGATATCGGTGGGCACGCACAGGGTTTCCGCGCCGCCCTCGGCCGCGATCTCGTCGGCGACCTCCTTCAACCGCGATTCGGTGCGCGCCGCCAGCACCACCTTGGCGCCGGCCGCGGCGGCCTCCAACGCGATGGAACGGCCCAGTCCGGGGCCGATTCCGCTGACCACGACGACCTTGCCGTCCAGCAGTCCGGTCTTCAGACGGCTCATCCCAGCATCCTTTCCGCGAAGGCGCGCTGGCGTGCGGCGATCCGCTCACGCCAGCCGGCCTCGTCGATTCGATTGAGTTCATGGTGCGGCAGGCTCTCCGCCACCTTGTCGAAGGGCACCAGTTCGATGGTCGGCCCGTCCTCGGGCGTCATCGTCCGCGAGACCCGCTGCCAGCGGAACTGGAGAATTCCCAGCTTGCGCCCGGTGGTCTCGATCCAGTTGGCGACGCCCGGATTCCGCGCCGACACGACCATGCGGATCATCCCGTCCGGATCCACCTGCGCCTGCCGGTGATTCAGCGAGGTCTGGTGGTTGACGTAGTCGAGGGAGATGTACCAGCGGCTGCCCAGCTGGAATCCTTGATACGGCGCATCGGATTTCGGCACGGTGATGATCAGCGCCTGATCGTCCTCGAGCTCGAAGTGCCCGACCGAGGAGTACTGGGTGCTCAGCCCGCCCGGCGTGAGTCGCGGTTCAGTCAGCGTGTTGACCGGCAGGTTCAGGTAGAACCACTTCGGGAAATTGAACCAGGTGTGCACCCGGGTCAGCAGCATGCGCCCGGCCGCCCGGTACCGCTTGCGCAGCTGTTCCACGCCCGCTTCGACCGGCGCGGTGCCGATGGTGTCCACCCGTTCGATGCGGATGGTGCCCTTGCGCTCGGCGTTCCAGTCGCCGTATACCTCGCGCACGGCCAGCATGGACGCGCCCTCGGCGAGCACGAAGTAGTTCGGCTCCGGGTTCTCCTTGGGCGGCCCGAAACGCAACTGGTAGCTGCCGTCCGCATTGATCTCGAGCCGCCGGTCGTCGAACGCGTCGTCGCCGTTGGGCACATCGGAGGCGGTGTAATCGCCCTTGAGTACCTGGAAACTCAGGTCGACGGTGCTGCCGCGCACGCCGGTGAGCAGGTATTCCGCACCCGGCTCGATATTGGCGCTGTAGTACAGCGTGTCCGGATTATCCAGGCCCATCTTGGTGTAGGGCCCGGTCGCGGTGACCAGGTACGGGTGCGAGGTGCCGTGCGCCCGGGACAATTGCAGCACCGCGGCGATACCGGCCTGCAAATAGTCGTATCCCTCGGCCAGGTCGTGCGGGTCACGGATGAAATCCGCACCGGCGATGAGCTTCTCGGCCTCCGCGACGGCCGCCAGGAACGGTTCCGTGAGCGGCGTGTCGGCCTTGTCGATGTCTGTCATCAGCTGTCAGCGATCCCTAGTGTCTCTCGAATTCGATGGGCGATCTCGGCCGGCGTCCCGTCCGAGGGGGTGATGGTGAGGTCGGCGAACTCCGGCCGCTCGTAGGGCGAGCTGACACCGGTGAATTCGGGCAGTTCCCCGGCGCGAGCCTTCCGGTACAGGCCCTTCGGGTCCCGCAGTTCGCATTCGTCCAGCGGAGTATCGACGAAGATCTCCCGGAACGGGAGGTTCTTGTCGTCGTGCAGTTTTCGAGCCTCGCGGCGTTCGGCCCGGAACGGGCTGATCAGCGAGACGATGGCGACCACGCCCGCGTCCGCGAACAACGCCGCCACCTCGGAGACGCGGCGGATGTTCTCGCGCCGGTCCTCGTCGGTGAAGCCCAGGTTCTTGTTCAGCCCGTGCCGCAGATTGTCGCCGTCAAGCAGATAGGCGGGCTGCCCGGACGCGATGAGCTGGCGCTCCAGTTCGACTGCGATGGTGGACTTCCCGGAGCCCGACAGCCCGGTCAGCCACACGGTCGCGCCGGTGCTGAGCCGCTGCCCGCGCTCCACCGCGGAGCTGTGCCACACCACGTTCGAGGCCTTGTGCCCGATCTTCGGCGCACCGGTGGAGCGTCCGGTGATCATGCCCGCGGCCACCGTCTGGTTGGTGGTCTCGTCGATGAGGATGAAGCTGCCGGTGGCGCGGTTCTCGCGGTAGGGGTCGAACAGCAACGCCTGCCGGCTCTTGAGGGTGAGCCGCCCGATGTCGTTGAGCCCCAGCGATTCCGCGTCGGTCTGCCGGTGCAGGGTGTTCACGTCGAGCCGGTAGTCGAGGTCGGTCACCTCCACCTTGGAGGTCTGGGTGGCGGTCCGGATCGAGTACGAGTTGCCCGCGCGCAGTTCGGTGTCGTCGGAGAACCAGCACACCATGGCGTCGAGTTCCCGATCGGTGTGCGGCTGGTTGCCGGGCCGGGCGAGCATATCGCCACGGCCGATGTCGATCTCGTCGTCGAGGGTGAGCGAGACCGCCATGCCGGTGAACGCCTCGTCCACCTTGCCGCCGCCCGGACCCCAGATCTGGTTGACGTGGCTGGTGCGTCCCGAGGGCAGCACCACGACCTCGTCGCCGGGCTTGAAGATGCCGCCCGCCACGGTGCCCGCGTAACTGCGCTGGGTCTCCCCGTGCGGCCGGATCACGTACTGCACCGGCAGCCGGTTGTCGATCAGGTTGCGGTCGGAGGCGACGTGCACTTCCTCCAGGTGCCGCAGCAGCGGCGGCCCCGGATACCAATCGGCGGTGTTGGCCGAGGAATCGACCACATTGTCGCCGTGCAGCGCCGACACCGGCACGAAACTCAGGTCGCCGACATCGAGTTTGGTGGCGAAATCCGCGAATTCCGAACGGATCTCCTCGAACCGCTCCTCGGACCAGTCGACCAGGTCCATCTTGTTCACGCACAACACCAGGTGCCCGACGCCCAGCAGCGAGGACAGGAAGGCGTGGCGGCGGGTCTGCTCGGAGACACCCTTGCGCGCGTCGACCAGGATCAGGGCCAGGTCCGCGGTGGACGCGCCGGTCACCATGTTCCGGGTGTACTGCACGTGCCCGGGAGTGTCGGCGATGATGAACTTGCGTCGCGGCGTGGTGAAGTAGCGGTAGGCGACGTCGATGGTGATGCCCTGCTCGCGTTCGGCGCGCAGGCCGTCGGTGACCAGCGACAGGTCGGGCCCGTCGCCGCCGCGCGAGAGGCTGGCGCGCTCGATGGCGTCGAGCTGATCGCTGAACAGGCTCTTGGAGTCGAACAGCAGCCGCCCGATGAGGGTCGACTTGCCGTCGTCCACACTGCCGGCGGTGGCGATCCGTAACAGGTTGCGGCGCATCAGAAGTAGCCCTCTCGCTTGCGATCTTCCATGCCGGACTCGGAGATCCGGTCGTCGGCGCGGGTGGCGCCGCGCTCGGTCAGGCGGGTGGTGGCGGTCTCGGCGATCACCTCGACCGGGTTGGACGCGCCGGATTCCACGCAGCCCGTGCAGTCGGCGTCGCCGAGGGTGCGGAACCGGACGGTCGCCTCGAATCGCCGCTCGTCCGCGCCGAATTCCAGGAATCGGTTCTCCGCCAGCAGCATTCCGTCGCGCTCCACCACGGTGCGGCGGTGGGCGTAGTACAGCGACGGCAGTTCCACCTCGGCCTGGTCGATGTACTCCCAGATGTCGAGCTCGGTCCAGTTGGACAGCGGGAACACACGAATGTGCTCGCCCTTCCGGTGCCGCCCGTTGTAGAGGTTCCACACCTCCGGCCGCTGCGCGCGCGGATCCCACGCGCCGTACTCGTCGCGGAAGCTGAACACCCGCTCCTTGGCGCGCGCCTTCTCCTCGTCGCGCCGCGCGCCGCCGAAGACCGCGTCGAAGCGGTGCTCGCGGATGCTGCGCAGCAGGGTGGCGGTCTGCAGCCGGTTGCGGGTCTCGCCCGGGCGCTCGGTGACCCGGCCCGCGTCGATATCGTCCTGCACCTTGCCGACCAGTAGCTGAGCGCCCAGTCGCGCCGCCGTGCGGTCCCGGAAGTCGATGACCTCGTCGAAGTTGCGCCCGGTGTCGATGTGCAGCAGGGCGAACGGCAGCGGCGCGGGCCAGAACGCCCGCCGCGCCAGTTCCAGCATGACCGCCGAGTCCTTGCCGCCGGAGAACAACAGCACCGGCCGCTCGAAGGTGGCCGCCACCTCCCGAATGATGTGCACCGATTCCGCCTCCAAGGCGTTCAGGTGCGACAGCTCATATCCCGTGCGCATCTCTCGTCCCATTCGCCGCGTCTGTCGAACCGGCCGGGTTCTTGCCAACCCTTGCGGTGTCGAATATTCGACGCTATTGTTCGATAATGTGACACCGACGATAAGTCGGTACCGGGCGACGGTCAATACCCACGCCCGAATTGGCGCGCACCGTCGTCGCCGGAATCGGCCGCCGCCCAGCCGGGATCGGCCCGCGACACCGCCTGGACCGGCCCGGTCAGGGTCACTCCGCCGTGAGTAACCGATACACCGACCGATACGATTTCCGAGCGCCCCTCCCGCATCGCGGGACCGACACCTGCAGGAATCGATTTGCCTGAATCCACCACCGCACCAGTGGCTTCCACCCCCGCGACGGTGACCGAACCCTGCGCGTCACCCCCGACCCACCGCGTCGTGCAGGCGATCGAGCTGCTGTCCCGGCATTCCGGTGAGCGCCTGTCCCTGGCCGCGATCGTGCGCGCCACCGGCATGTCCCGCGCCACCGCGCACGCCGTGCTCACCCAGCTGTGCGCCGACGCCTGGACGGTCCGCGATCCGGAGGGCAACTACAGCCTCGGCCTGGGTTTGGTCGCCGTGGCCCGCCGCGCCGACACCGCGTTCCCCGTCCGCAGCCTCGCCCTCGGCGCGATGCACACCCTCGCCGCCGACAGCGGCGTGCCGGTGTTCCTCGCCGAGCGGGAATTCCACAGCGGCTCGCGCGCCGCCGCGTCGGCAAAGCCCGGACCGGGCGACGCCACGCTGGACACGATCGTCATCACCGAGGTTCTCGGGACTCCCTCGGCCCCCTGGATCCGCCCGGCCCGCCGCATGCCCTTCGCCCCGCCGGTGTGCCGCGAATTCGTCGCCTGGGCACCGGAATCCGAGCGGGCCGCCTGGCTGGCCGCCGCCGACCCCGCCCACCGCGACCGCCTGGCCGCCGTCCTGAACGCCATCGCCTCCCGCGGCTACTCCGTCGAGCGCCTCGCCGACGACTCCGCCCCCATGCTGGAAGCCCTGGGCGCCCTACGCCACTCCCCCGTTACCGACCCCCTGCGCCACCGCCTCAGCGCGATGATCGCCGACCTGATCACCATCGACTACCTCCCCGACGAACTCGGCGACCAGAACGCCGTAGTCTCCGTGGCCGCCCCCATCTTCTCCCCCGACGGCCCCGTCATCGCCTCCATCGTCGCGTGCCCCGACACCAACCTCTCCGCCGCGGGCCTGCACGACCTGGCCGCCGCCACCATCGCCGCCGCCGACACCGTCACCACCTCCCTGCGCAGCTGAAAGGTCGGGCCGCGGATCTCCTTGCGCGATCGACACAGCGGCCCACACCGGGTCGGTGCGGGCCGTCGAGT
Source organism: Nocardia sp. NPDC005746 (assembly GCF_040630785.1). Classification (NCBI taxonomy): domain Bacteria; kingdom Bacillati; phylum Actinomycetota; class Actinomycetes; order Mycobacteriales; family Nocardiaceae; genus Nocardia; species Nocardia sp. NPDC005746. The sequence goes on along the minus strand of NZ_JBEXYE010000020.1, from coordinate 41,392 downwards.
CGGACTGCAGAAGTCAGCGATTCGCGAGTTCCGAGAGCTGGAAGGCCAGCTTGAAACGGAACGCAGGGATGCGGGCGAGGGTGCTGATCACCAGGTTTCGGACCATCCGGGCGGGGCGAGCGCGGAGGGTGGCCATGCGGGTGACCCGGTCGGTGAAGGCGACGACGCCGAGAGCGACTGGGCGGCGGGTCTTCTCGTAGTCGTCGAGGAGCGAGACGGGGGCGCCGGCGACCACGGCGGCCAGCAGGCGGCCGAGGACGACCGCGTCCTGGATGCCGGTGTTCATGCCCTGGCCGCCCGCCGGGCTGTGGACGTGAGCGGCGTCGCCCGCCAGCAGGATCCGGCCGGCGCGGTAGTGGTCGGCGACGCGGTGATGGACGCGGAAGCGCGAGCTCCAGATGATCTCCTCGACCTTCACGTGCGCGCCCGGGCGGCGGGCATCGACGAGGGCCTGCACGTAGGCGAGGTCCTGATGTTCGGGGGCCTCGGCGACGGTGGCGACGATGCGGAAGCGGTCGGGCCGCGCGTCCGGCAGCGGGGCAATGACGGTGACGCCCTCGGGCGAGAGTTGCAGACAGACCTCGTCACGCGGCTCCGGCCAGGTCATGCGGACGTCGGCGAGCACGAAGGATTCGGGGTAGGTGGCACCGGTGAAACCGATCCCGGCCGCCTCGCGCACCTTGCTGTGCATGCCGTCCGCGCCGATGACCCAGTCCGCGCGAACGGAATTCGCGACGCCGTCGGCATCGGTGAACTCGACGGTGACACCGTCCGCCTCCTGCGTGAGCCCGGTGACCTCGGCGTGCCGGACCACCTGCGCGCCCGCCTTCTCCAACCGCGCCAGCAGAATCGCCTCGGTCGATTCCTGACCGATCATCACGGTGTAGGGGTATTCGGTGGGCAGCCCCGCGAAGGAGACCCGGGCCAGCGCCCAGTCACCGTCGCGCATCACGAAGTTCGGCACCACGAGCCCCTGCTCCCGCAGCCGCGCGGTGACCCCGAACTCCTCGAGCACCTCCAGCGTGCGAGCGTGCACCACCACGGCGCGCGAGGTATTGGCCCCCTCGGCCAGCCGATCGAGCAGCACCACGTCCACGCCCGCGTCGGCGAGCACGATTCCAGCGGTCATACCGGCGGGACCGGCACCCACGATGACGACCTGAGCGGTAGCGGGCACTGCGTTCATGACATCTCCCGAATCTCTGCCAACACTTGTTGGCCAACGTCTGTTGAATTAGACGGTACGACCCGGTCAGCCCGATGTCAACACTTGTTGGCCAACGATTGTTGGCAAACATTCAGCGGTCGGTCGCCGCGGACAGGGAGTGGAAGATGGCCGCCGTGCGGCTGTGCGGGGTCGCGCAGTAGACGATCACCCGCTGATCGGTGTCGGAGATGTGCAGTACCTGGCATTGGAAGTCCAGCGGGCCCAGTTCCGGATGGCGGATGCGTTTGCGGTGGGTGCGGCGCACTTCCACGTCGTGTGCGCCCCACATGTCGGCGAAACGGGGTGAGGTGCCCAGCAATTCGGTGACCAGTGCGGCGAGTGCCGGATGTCCCGGGTACCGGGCGTAGGCGGCGCGCAGGTCGGCGATGAGGGCGCGGGCGAAGTCGCGGGTGTCGGCCTCGGCCCACTGCGGGTGGTCGGCGGCCTCGCGGAACATCCAGCGGATCATGTTGCGCTCGTGGCCGGGGACGGTGTCGAGGTCGCCGACGAAGGGGGTGGCGGCGCGGTTCCAGGCGAGCACGTCGTAGGTGGCGTCGACCACGTAGGCCGGGGTGGCGAGCGCGTCGAGGATGGTCCGGACGGCCTGTGGCACCGTCTTGTTCGGCCCCGCCGCCACCGGCGGCGCCTCCCCCGCGATCCGGAACAGGTATTCGCGTTCGTCGACGGTCAGCATGAGCGCACGGGACAGCGCGGCCAGCACCTGCCGGGACGGTTTCGCGCCGCGCGCCTGCTCCATCCGGATGTAGTAGTCCACCGAGATCCCGGCCAGTTGCGCCACCTCCTGGCGCCGCAGGCCGGGCGCGCGGCGGTGGAGGCCCAGAGGCAGTCCGACATCGGTGGGTGTGAGCCGGTTGCGCCGGGCCTTGAGAAAGGCCGCGAGCTCGCTACGGTCAGCCATGGCTCCAGTGTGGGCCGGTATTCCCGTCCAGGGTGGTACAAACCGGTCCTCCCTCGGAATCCGCTGCCGCGCGAAGCTTTTCGTATGAGCGAAACGGCATTCATCACCGGGGCCAACAAGGGCATCGGCTACGAGACCGCCCGGCAGCTGGCCGCGCGCGGCCTGACCGTCCTGATCGGCGCGCGCGGCCCCGGACTCGGGCAGGCCGCCACGGACAAGCTGCGGGCCGAGGGCGCGGACGCCCATTTCATCCAGATCGACGTTGCCGACGAGGATTCCGTCGCCCGCGCCGCCACCCGCATCGAATCCGAGTTCGGCAGGCTGGACGTGCTGGTCAACAACGCGGCCATCACCGGCGGCCTGGAAGGCGACGGCAAGGCGTCCTCGGGCACCCTGGCCACGCTGCGACACGTGTACGACACCAACGTCTTCGGCCTCATCTCGGTCACCAACGCGCTGCTGCCGCTGCTGCGGCGCGCGGAGGCCGCGCGAATCGTCAACGTGTCCAGCGAAGTCGGCTCCCTCACCGCGCGCACCGATCCGGACAGCCCGCTGTCACAGATGCCGTCGGCGATCCCCTACACCGCGTCCAAGACCACCGTGAACATGGTGACGGTCCTCTACGCGCAGGAACTGAAGGACACCCCGATCAAGGTGAACGCCGCCAACCCCGGCTACACCGCGACGGATCTCAACGGCCGCAGCGGTTTCCGCACCCCAGAGCAGGGCGCGGAACCCAGCGTGTATCTCGCGACCCTGCCCGCAGATGGGCCGACCGGTACCTTCTGGGGCCACGTGTGGGGTAGCGAGGAGTACGCGCGCCTGGATTGGTGAGCGCTACCGGCTGCCGGTGGACGGCGGGTCGCCGCGGTGCCACATATCGTTGCGGTCACGCATGCAGCGCGGCAGCCACCATTCGTGCTGTTGCTTGCAGTGGTGGATGAACCAGGCGTCGCCCTGGTCGCCGCCGCGGTCGCGGTCCGGGCCCTGGTCGGCGTGCCGGGTGGCGGCGGATGCCGCCACCGTAGTCGCCGCCGGCGCGGCCTGGGCCGCGGCCAGGGCCGTCACCAGTGGCGCCGTCACCAGCACGGCCGCCAGCGCGGCTGCGGGAGTTCTTCCGAACATAGGATCACTTCTTCGTATTACGGAGTGCACCAATACGATCCATGACCATTCCCCCAGCCCTTCCGGGCGTGGACCGCGACGACCATTGAACGCCACCCGCATCACGCCGCAAGGGCCACGGGTATCCACTTTCAGCGGATCTTCCGCTTTCGAACGTAATAAACCGTCTATCCGACTGGACGCCCGGTCGCCTTCTCGTGCAGCAGCAGAAGCGAATACGCGGCAACGGTCTGCGCATCCACGATCGCCCCCGCCCGGATCATGTCCTCGAACTCGTCGCGGGTGAACCACCCCGACTCCATGTCCATCTCCGACGGCTCCCGCTCGTGCGGCCCCTCGGTCAACTCGGTCGCCAGTACCACCGTCCCGTAATGCGTACTGGTACCCGGAGCCGGAGCCACCTTCCCCAGCACCGTCAACTCCCCCGCCCGCAACCCGGTCTCCTCCCGCAACTCCTGCCGAGCCACCGCGACCGGATCACTCTCCCCCGCCACCGCCCCGCCCGGGAACTCCCAGCACCGCCGCTGCAACGGATACCGGAACTGTTCCACCAGATGGAACCGCTCCCCATCCCACGGAATCACGATCGCGAAGTCCGCCTTCCGGATGAAGGCATAAATCGACTCCTGCCCATCGGCCTGCCGAACCACATCCTCGCGCAGCGTGATCCACCGATTCGAATACACCTCACGACCACTCACCGTCTCCATGCCCCCGATCCTGCCCCATCCGGACCGAGATCAGCGGCGTGCGGAAATCGCGCTACGATCCGGCCGTGCGTGTGGGAGGCAAGCGGGTGACAGAGGGTGCGGCAGTGGTCGCGGCGGCCGGCCTGGCGGCGGGGTTCACGGCGGTCTACTGGCGAGACCATCCGCTGATGGCGCTGTTCCCCTGGTACTTCTACGCCGCGCTGATGCTGGCCATCCTCGTGCACGAACTCGGGCACCTGCTGGTAGGGCGGCTTTTCGGCGCCTATCCCCTGGTTGTGAGTATCGGGAACCGCCGCCGCACCGGTGGTCTGCGATTCGGTTCGGTGACAGTGCGGCTGGGCTTCTATCCGGTCGGGCAGGTGCATTGGTCGGTGCAGCCGCGACCGCGGGGCCAGTGGCTGACCGTTGCCGCGGGTCCACTCGCGAACCTGATCTTCGCAGGGATATCCGCTGCGGTCTGGGCGTATTGGGCACTGCCCCTACTGGTGGGGTATTCGTTCACGGCGATGTCGGCACTGCTGGGGTTGGCGAACTTGGTGCCGTTCCGGACACGTGAGGGCAGCTACAGCGACGGCGCGCGCCTCTTCGGAGGTGACGGCGTGCGCCTCTTCGGAAACGTCCCGCCGGACAGCGTGCCGTCGCTGTCCGACCAGACTCGACTCGCCTTCGACAGCCCTCCGCTGCCCGATCCGCAACCGGCCGCCGACACCGCGGAGACCCTCCAGCGGGCTGCCGGCACGGTCCGGGCGCTGTGCGAGATCGCGCTCACCAAACCCGATCTCTCGGCGGCCGAGCTGGAGCTCACCGGCACCCGGATCGCCTGGCTGGCCGAGAACGCCCCGCGCACACCGCAGGTCGAGGCCGTGCTCGCGCTCTACGAGCGGCGCGTGGGCGCCGCGTCAGAGCTGGCGGGCGGGAGCCAGCGCGTCGCGAGCGTCCATCAGGGCGAAGCCGAGTAGGTTCTCGCCGCGCCACAAGGACGGGTCGGCAGCGTCGGGATTCTCCGCACCCAGCCCGATGCCCCAGATGGTGTCGCGCGGTGCGGCTTCCACCAGGACCTTCTCGGTGGTGGCGAGCAGGAAGTCACGCAGCGCGTCGTGCTGGCCGAATTTGGCGATGCTGCCGCGAAACACGACGTCGAAGCGATGTGCTTCCCAGGTGTCCTGATCGAAGCCGGAGATGGCGCGGCCCAGGCGTTTCGCGTCCGCCGGGGTGTCGCTGGCGAGGATGCGGGTGCGCATGGCCTCGTCGCCGAACAGACGGGCCTTCTCGGCCATCATGAAATGTTCGGCGCTGGAGTAGGTCTGGCCGTCCACGGTGAAGTCGACGGGCCACCACTGGCTGAGCACCCATTTGCCGACCTCGTGCCCGGGGGTGCGGGTGTGCCCCCAGAAGAAGAGGAACTCCGGTCTCGCTCCGGCCGCCATATCCGCTGTCAGCTGCGCCCTGTCCACGCCGCGACCCTAGCCGACCCAGATGACACAGTCGTGAAGAAATCCCGCCACACCGGCGACGCGCCGCGGCCGTGGCCGAGCGGAGCACCTTCGCGCCGACCTGTTCGTCGCCGGGACGGTGGTCCTGCCGCGTCCGTCGCGCCCCGCGCGAATCAGCGGGCCAGCCCGCGCAGTTGGGTCATGACCTCGGCGGGCGGGTGGTCGTGGACGCGGAAGCGCGGCGGGTCGTACTCGTCGGCGAGTTCCAGTGGCACCAGCCCGGACACGTCGTCCCAGGCCACCCGGAAGACATCGCCTTCGCCGGTGACGAAGCAGATGAAGTCCGCGGCGGGCAGCAGATTCGTGGTGCCGTCGGTCCAGGAGGTCATGGTGTACTCGCTGCCGTCGGGCGCGCGCACGTGCAGCAGTTCCATGATCGCGCCCTCGCGGTCGTCCTCGGCGCGCAGCTTCTCGGTCTGTGACCGGTACGCGCCGACCGCGAGTTGCGCCTGCGCGTGCCGGATCTCCGCGTACGCCGGATGGTCCTCGTCCACCCGCAGCGGCATCAGATCGCCGTTGTCGTCCACGGTGTAGGGCACCGCCGACAGCGGGCGCAGCGCGGCCTCGTGCCGTTCGGCGGCCAGCGCCAGCAGCTGCGGCAGCGCCTCGGGCGTCGCCCCCAGCACCACCAGCATGCCCAGATGGCCGGGCAGGAAGAACAGTGGCGTGCCGCCGGTTCGGGTCCGCACCCCCGCCAGCCAGCCCCCCACCAGGGGCAGGGAGCCGACGTAGTTCTCACCGGCGTCGTCGGCGAAGTCCAGCACCCGCACACCCTGCCCCGGATCGAAGGCGGTCAGCGTGCTCATGGCCAGCTCGGTGAGATTGGCGTGCGCGACCGCGTACACCTGCTCGTCGTCCACGCCCCAGCGCGAAAGATCCTGCCGGGTCACGAATTGCACGGTGCTGGGCAGATCGATCACCACCAGCTCCGACAGGTACGGCAGCGCGGGCCGGGTGAGCACCAGATCGCGGCCGTTCACCCCCGCGACCTGCACCGCCCCGTAGCCGGCCCGCCGTAGCACCGGCCGCAGCTTGGGCGACACCTCGTCCCATCCCTCGGGGGCGTCGGGCGGCAGCAGCAGGGTATCGACGGCCTCGAACAGTTCGGCGCTGATCTTCCCGTCGAACCGCCGATACAGCGTGTCCAGATTCAGCTTCGCCGCGTACCCGTTGGTCAGCCGGTAGGCGATCTCGAACGCCTCCACGTCGAACTGCGCGAATTCCACCGCGTCGTACCCCCGCACCTGCTCCAAGATCTTCTTGCCGAACCGATTTCGCGGCGACCCGAAAACCCCACGCAGGAAACTCATGGGCCGGACTCTACGCGCGAGCGCAATTCGCGCGGTTGTGGTTAGCTGTAGCGCCATGAGCACGCCCGTCTCCACCCACCCCGACGAGTTTCTGCCCCGCGACACCGCGGATGTGGTTCGGACCGTTCGGGATTCACGTCGTTCGACGAAACCGCTGATCATCCGGGGTGGGGAACGTCCGGACGAGGAGTTCGGACTGCCGGTGCAGGGCACCACCCTGAGCATGCGGAAGATGAACCGCGTGCAGGTGGTCGACGCCGATGCCAGGACTGTGCGGGTGCAGGCGGGGGCACGGCTGTCCGACATCGATCGCACCCTGGGCGCGCACGGGCTCGGGCTGCCCATCGTGGGTGACCATCGCGACATCACGGCGGGCGGGTTCGCGGCGGTGGGCGGGCTGTCGGCGGCGTCGCATCGCTTCGGCATGTTCTCCGACAATGTCGCCGAGCTCGAATACGTCGATCAGGACGGGCGTTTCGGCACCTGCGGGCGCACCCACCACACGGAGCGCTTCCGCAAGATCCTGGGCGGCGGCGGGCGCACCGGCATCATCACCGCGCTCACCCTCGAGGTGACCGGCGTGGACAAGGACCGCACCTGGCTCACCACCGACGCGCACCGCTTCCTGGACTTCGACACCTGGGTGGAGCACTCCTACCGCGAGATCCAGTCCCCGGGCGACTCCATGCTGCAGGTGGGCCGCTGGATCGACACCGCGCCGCTGAAGGTCGCGCGTCCGGTGGGCACCGGCACCGTGCAGCTGGGCACGGTCCGCTTCGGCCAGTGGTCGAGCCTGCACCCCACCACCCCCAATTTGTCGCTGCGCGCCCGGCGTGAGGTGGGTGCGCGCGCCCGGAAGTCGCTGGGCGCCATCGCCGCCTCGGCGGGCGGCCGCGCCGGCATGCCGGTCCGCAATGCCGCGGCGGGCGCGCTCATGTTCGCTCCGAAGGTGCTGACCCTGCGCGACGCGGAGTACCTGGCCGACACCGTGATCAGCTCCTCGGAGCGCGGACCGGCCTACCGCATCTCGCTTTTCGCGCCCATGTCCAACTACGCGCGGGTCTTCCACGGCCTGCACGACCTGTTCTCCGGGCATCGCGAGCGCACCGGCTGCTTCACCGTGATCTCGGCCATGACCTACGGCGTGCGCTCCCGCTACCTGCGCGAACTCGACGACGAGGACCACGGCTTCATCACCTTCACCTGCCGGTTGCGCCCGGCGGCGCTGCCCTCGGAACTGTTGCGGGACATCGTGTCCGGAATCGACGAGATCTGTGTGGCCGAACGCGCCCGACGTTATGACCCGACCGAATAGAATGTGTTCCGCCGCACTGCCAGCTATCGGTTAGCAGCCGGGAGACGCGGCGGTATCGGCACTGTCGGCGGGGTGCCGGTGCATGGTTCATGCTCAATCCTCAGATGAAGGTTGCCTGTCCCATGATCGAATTCCGCGCTGCCCGCCGCCCCCGTACCGCCGGTGACCCCGAGGGCGAACGCCCGCTCGAGGGCAAACGCGTGGTCATCACCGACGCCACCTCCGAGATCGGCCGAGAAACGGCCCGACTACTCGGTTTTCACGGCGCCGAGGTCATCCTGGTCGCCCGCACCGGCGCCCAGCTGGTCGAAGACTGCGCCACCATCATCGAATCCGGGGGCCGCGCCCACTGGTACCGCTGCGACATCGCCGCCCTCGGCGATGTCGACCAGCTGGTCGAGTGGCTGCTCACCGAATTCGACACCGTCGACGTGCTGGTCAACAACACCGGCCGCCCCGCCCGCCGCCCGGTCCTGCAATCCCTGGACCGCTTCCGCGACTACCAGCGCATGATGGCCACCTATTATTTCGGCCCGCTGCGCCTGACCCTGGGCCTGCTGCCCGCCATGCTCGCGGGCGGCTCCGGCCACGTCGTGAACGTCGGACCGTGGAGCCCGGAGACCGGGGCCGCGCCGAACTTCGCCTCCTACGCGTCCGCCCAGGCCGCCTGGACCACCTTCGGCCAGTGCGCCGACGCCGAGCTCTCCCCGCGCGGCATCCACGTCTCCACGGTCCAGTACCCGAGCTTCAGTGGCGCCACCAGCGCTCGCGTGCACGCCGAATACGGGGCCATCGATCCGGCCGAGGCCGCCCGCTGGATCGAGACCGCCATCCGCACCCGCCCGGCCCAGCTGCCACCGCGGTTCCCGCGCGCCCTGCTGGGCCTGGCGTCCATGTCGCCGCGCACCACCCGCCTCAAGCACGCGCTCGGCATCTGAATACCCCGTACAGCTCCCCCGAACAGCGAAGCGCCCCATCCGGATTCGGATGGGGCGCTTCGAGTCGTGCTCCGGATCAGTGCTTTTCCGGGCCCAGGTGGTACTCGAAGACCAGACCGGCGACCGCGCCCAGGACGCAGACGACGCCGATGCCGATCAGCCAGAACTGGAAGAACGCCAGGCCCAGCGCGGTGACCGAACCCGCGGCGGCCAGCAGGATGGGCCAGAACGAACCGGGCGAGAAGAAGCCCAGGTCGCCGGCGCCGTCCACGATCTCGGCCTCCTCGTAGTCCTCGGGACGCAGGTCCAGACGACGGGCGACGAAGCGGAAGTAGGTGGCCACGATCAGGGCCAGACCACCGGTCAGCACGATGGCGGTGGTGCCCGCCCACTCGACGCCGGTGCGGGACTGGCCCGTGAAGTAGCCGTAGATCACGGCCACGATCACGAAGAAGACCGTGAGCAGTTCGAAGATGCGAGCTTCGACCTTCATGTCAGTTCATCCTCACTTGGCGTCGGCGAGCTCGTTGCCGCGCGCCTTGCGGTCGGTGTTGAACGGCTTGGTGGAGGTCGCCACCGGCGACTGACCGATCGCGGAGAGCGCCTCGCCGTTGGTCTTGTGGTCCTTGATCCGCGCGTCCATGTACTTCTTGAAGTCGTCGGGCGAGACGACCCGGATCTCGAAGTTCATCATCGAGTGGAAGGTGCCGCACATCTCGGCGCAGCGGCCGACGAACGCGCCTTCCTTCTCGATCTTGGTGATCTGGAAGACGTTATCCGAGTTGTTCTGCTTCGGGTTCGGCATCACGTCGCGCTTGAACAGGAACTCCGGCACCCAGAACGAGTGGATGACGTCGGCCGCGGCCAGCTGGAACTCGATGTTCTTGCCCGAGGGCAGCACCAGGACCGGGATCTCGTTGGAGGTACCAACGGTCTCGACCTTGTCGTAGTGCAGGTAGGAGATGTCGTTCGCGGGCAGGCCGTTGTTCGGGCCCGGCTGCGGGTGGCCATCCTTGGTCGCTTCCTTGTAGCGATCCTTGATGTCCTCGTTCATGTCCTGACGCTCGGCGTCGACACCGTCGTAGACGGGCGAGCCGTCCTTCAGGTCGACCTTCTGGTAGCCGAACTTCCAGTTCCACTGGAACGCCGTCACGTCGACCACGACGTCCGGGTTCTCGACCTTCTCGTGCACGTAGTTCTGCACGACGACGGTGAAGTAGAACAGCACGGCGATGATCACGAACGGGATCGCCGTGTAGCTCAGCTCCAGCGGCACGTTGTAACCGGTCTGCCGCGGGAACTCCGGGGAGTTCGCCTTCTTGCGGTGGAACGCGATGGTCCAGAAGGTCAGACCCCAGACCAGCACACCCATCGCCAGCGCGGCGAGCACGGACCAGGTCCACAGCTCGCGCATCCTGGTGGCCTGCGGCGTGATGCCCGAGGGCCAGCCGAATCGAAGCCAAACGTTGTCGATCGAGCAGCCGGAGACGAGCATCGCGGTCATCCCCAAGGACACCGCCAGCCCGGCCCGCCGAAGGATGCGGCCCCGCCGACCCTGGGCGGGTCGTGCCCCTATCGCCTCGCTCGCCTTGTGCGCCACGCTCAACGCCTTCCTGGTCGTCATTCCGACACCGCGCCGCCCGGGCTCCCTTCCGCCGGACGACACATAATCAGCACAGTTCGGGAGCTCGGGGAAGGGTGCACGCGAACGCGCAACCGACCCTGAGAGTTTCCCAAGTACTACGCAGCGTAGACCAACAATGGCCCCCCGTTGCGACGGGGTCCTGTCCGACACGCTGCACCCCATTCGCCTCCGCTCCGCGTCGGCTGTTCGCAGCCCTGTCACCTCGGTCTTCCCTCCTCCGCTCCTCCGCTTCGCTCCCGTTTCCGCTCCCAGCGCGGGGAGGTGGAGCGCGGTCCGGACCGAGGCGGGCTGCGAACTTCGAAGTGTTGGATAGGGTCTGAGCGTGATCGGGCCGAGTCAGGCATACTCGGGCAGTAGGTTTCGCGTGCAGCGTGCCCGTGCGGGTACGCCCCAATCCTTATGACTCCGGAAAGAGGTTCTCGGCGCAGTGTGTGGTCTGCTCGGATTTCTGACAGCTGGCACGGCTACTACTCCGGACGGGCGGACGGTCGAGACCACCGCTGCACAGGTGTACGAGGCGCTGCACTGCCAGCGCCACCGCGGCCCGGACGAGCGCGGCACCTGGAACGACGAGCGCATGATCTTCGGCTTCAACCGCCTGTCGATCATCGATATCGAGCACTCGCACCAGCCGCTGCGCTGGGGTCCGCCGGAGAACCCCGAGCGCTACGCCATGACCTTCAACGGCGAGATCTACAACTATCTGGAGCTGCGCGCCGAGCTGAAGGAAGCCCACGAGGCCGAGTTCGGCGACCAGCCGATGTTCCGCACCGAAGGTGACGGCGAGGCCATCGTGGCCGCCTTCCACTACTGGGGCGCCAAGGCCGCGAGCCGGCTGCGCGGCATGTTCGCCTTCGCCATCTGGGACACCGAGCTGAACAAGCTGTTCCTGGCCCGCGACCCGTTCGGCATCAAGCCGCTGTTCATCGCCACCGGCGCGGGCGGCACGGCCTTCTCCAGCGAGAAGAAGAGCCTGCTGGGCCTGCTCGCCGAGCTGGAGCTGACCGACGCCCTGGACCCGCGCGCGCTCGAGCACTACACGGTGCTGCAGTACGTGCCCGAGGCCGAGACCCTGCACAAGGACATCCGCCGCCTGGAGTCGGGCTGCTACGCCTGGGTCGAGCCCGGCCGCGCCCCGCAGGTGACCCGCTACTTCAACCCGCAGTTCCGGGTGCAGAAGTTCGCGGCGGGCTCGGAGGCCAAGCGCTACAAGGAGATCGCCGAGGCGCTCGAGGACTCCGTCGCCAAGCACATGCGCGCAGACGTCACCGTCGGCGCGTTCCTGTCCGGCGGCATCGACTCCACCGCCATCGCCGCGCTGGCCATCCGCCACAACCCGAACCTGCTGACCTTCACCTCGGCGTTCGAGCGGCAGGGCTACTCGGAGGCCGACGTGGCCGCCGAGACCGCCGAGGCCATCGGCGCCAAGCACTACATCCGCATGGTCTCCCCCGAGGAGTACGCGGCCGCCATTCCCGAAATCGTCTGGTACCTCGACGAACCCGTCGCGGATCCGGCGCTGGTGCCGCTGTACTTCGTGGCCAAGGAGGCCCGTAAACACGTCAAGGTGGTGCTCTCCGGCGAGGGCTCCGACGAGCTGTTCGGCGGCTACACCATCTACCGGGAACCGCTGTCGCTCAAGCCCTTCGACTACCTGCCCAAGCCGCTGCGCAAGCTGGCGGGCAAGGTGTCGGACCGGATTCCGGAGGGCACCCGCGGCAAGAGCCTGCTGCACCGCGGCTCGCTCACCCTGGAAGAGCGCTACTACGGCAACGCGCGCAGCTTCAACGACGCCCAGCTGCGGTCGGTACTGCGCGAGTTCCGGCCCGAGTGGACGCACCAGGACGTCACCGCCCCGATCTACGCCATGCAGGGCTACCACTGGGATCCGGTGGCGCGCATGCAGCACCTGGACCTGTTCACCTGGCTGCGCGGCGACATCCTGGTCAAGGCCGACAAGATGACCATGGCCAACTCGCTGGAACTGCGCGTCCCGTTCCTGGACCCCGAGGTGTTCAAGGTCGCCGAGAAGATCCCGGTCGACCAGAAGATCACCAAGGAGACCACCAAGTACGCGCTGCGCCGGGCGCTCACCGACATCGTGCCGCCGCACGTGCTCAATCGGGCCAAGCTGGGCTTCCCGGTGCCGCTGCGGCACTGGCTGCGCGGCCCGGAGCTCTACGATTGGGCGCGCGCCCAGATCACCGAGTCGGGCACCGACCACTTGCTCAACAAGCAGGCCATCCTGGCCATGCTGGAGGCGCACCGCACCGGTCCGGTCGACCACAGCCGCCGTCTGTGGACGCTGATCGTGTTCATGATCTGGCACGGCATCTTCGTGGAGAACCGGATCAAGCCCGAGATCCAGGAGCCGACCTACCCGGTCAACCTCTGACCTCATGCGACACACCGGAGCGCCACGCCCGTGAGGGACGCTCCGGGCCGCGTCGTCGCAGTACGGTGCTGGCCATGAGCTACCCGTTTGCACCTCGCTCGCGTCGCCAGATGCTCGCACTGGGCGCCCGGACGCTCGGCGTGGGCGCCGCGGCCGCCCTCGGACTCGCCGCCTGCGGCACCTCGGACAACAGATCCGACGCCACCGAAACCACCCCGGCCTCCAACGACGCCAAGGACATCGCCGCCGACGCCTACGTGTTCGGCTACCCGCTGGTCCTCATGGACGTCACCCGCGAAACCGGGGGCCCGGCAAACCAATTCGTGCACCAGAACCCGCCCTCCCCCGAGGTGAGGCAGGTGGTGCGGCTCAACCTCGACACCCTGTACTCGCAGGCCTGGCTGGATCTGCGGCCGGAACCGATGGTGTTGCAGGTGCCCGCGATCGAGACCGGCCGGTATTGGCTCATGCAGTTCCTCGACGCCTGGTCCAATACGGTGCACGATCCCGCCAGCACCAATCCGCGCGTCAAGAACGCGCCGCAGCAGCCGCCCTACACCTATCTCGTCACCGGACCCGGCTGGAAGGGAACCGTGCCCGAGGGCATGACCCAGCTGGCCATGCCGACCGGCACCACCTGGCTGCTCGGCCGCATCGAATACCAGGGCGAGGCCGACATCGAGCATGTGCGGGCAATCCAGCACCGGTTGAAGCTGGCCCCGCTCAGCGTCTGGAATTCCGATGGGGTGCAGGGCGGTCCGGGCGCCTTGGCCGCCAGCAGCAGCGCACCCGCCCAGATGGTGGGGGCCATGGACGGGCCCACGTTCTTCGCGCGCATGTGCGCCGTCATGGCGGCCAATCCGGCCCACGAGGACGACGTCGACGCCATGAAGCGCTTCGCCACCATCGGCATCACCCCGGGCGGGGCGGCCACCGTGCCCGCGGACGTGCTCAACGCGGGCCTCGCCGACGGCCGGCGCGCGCTCACCGAGTACCGGGATCCCAAGTCGCAGTACCAGAACGGGTGGCTCTTCAATCTGGAGGTCGGCGCGTACGGCACCGACTATCCGCTGCGCGCGCAGGTGGCCGCGCTGGGCCTCGGCGCGAATCTGCCCCGGGACGCGGTGTATCCCACGATCGACGGGAATGCGGACGGAGACAGCCGGTTCCGGGTCACCTTCGCCCAGGATCAGCTACCGCCGGTGGGGGCGTTCTGGTCACTCACCGCCTACGACAGCGAGTCCTACCTGGTGCAGAATTCCGCGCGCATCTACTCGGTCGGTCATCTGGTCCCGCTCTCCCCGGCCGAGGACGGCACCATCACGATCGCGGTGCAGAACGCTGAACCCGGCCCGGAGGTTCCGGCCGGGCACTGGCTGCCGATCCCGGAGTCCGGGTGGTTCTCCCTCACGCTGCGGCTGTACGCGCCGAAGGACAGCGTGCTGAACGGGAAGTGGGAGGTCCCGAAGCTGGAGAAGCTGTCCTGACCCGGACGCGCCCGTCGTCAGTCGGCGGGCGCGTGGTGGGCGCGGGCGAGGCGGGCGCGCGCACCCGCGATGATGGTGATGATCATGACCGTCATGACCTGGAGCGCGGTCAGGCTGACCGCCGGTTGCGGCGGCGCCGGCGCGACGAATTCGAGCGGGGGCGGAGGCGGCGGGATCGGTGCGGGCGCGGGCGGAACCGCCTCGGGCAGGGGGCCACGACGGGCGCGGCGGCGGGGACCACCGCGGGCGCGGCCGGCGGGATCAGCAGGGGAATACCGGGTTCCGGCGCCATCGGGACGGGCAGCAGCAGCATGCAGGTCAGCAGGGCGCTGCCGGTGGCGGCGCTGCCGACCACCACGCTGCCGGCTCCGGCCGAACCCGGACCGACCAGTCCACTGGAGCCGGGGATGAAGCCGGGGCCGATCAGGCCCGAACTTATACCGCTGCCGGTGAGGATGCCCAGCCCCAGTGCGGCACTGCCGACCACGGCACTGCCCGCGCAGGCGGTGAGGACGCTGCCGGAGTCGAGGCCCAGCAGGCCGCCGAGGGTGTTGGGGATGGCGATCGGGGTCGCGGGTGTCTCGGGCGCGGGTGGCACGAGATCCGGTGCCCCCGCAGTTGTTTCGCGTGGGATGTCCGGGCTGCTGCTACCGAGATCCAATGCGGTCATCGGATTCCGGACCGCGGGGTTGCCGGTGTCAACCAGGCCGCCCGGCTGGGCCTGATTGCCGGAATGGCTGCTCCAGGTGCCCAGCCCGAGCGCGCTGCCGGTGGGTGCGTCGATCGGCGCGGCGGTGTCACCGGGAGACGGCGCTCCCCCGCCCGCGCTGCCGCTGATGATCTCCCCGATCGACGGCGGCCCCGGGTCGGCGGCGGCGATATCGGGATGGAGGGCGAGCAGGGCCGCGGCCACCGGGACCGCCGTCACCGCCGCGAATCCTCGTGCTGTTCTGCGGTTTCCGTTCACGGGTGCCTCCGAGAAGCCGAGCGGGGTTACGCGGTCGCGACGGTCAGCGGGGACTGCCGCCGCTGGACGGCGTTTCCGCGGCGATGTGCTGGAAGCGCGCGAGGGCGAGTTCGTAGGCGTCCTTGGCGACGTGATTGCCGCCGGAGAAGGGCCGATCCAACTGATAGACGGCCACGATGACCGCGCCGATCACCAGACCGAACAGACCGGTCATCAGGATGCTGCGCTTGGTGACGACGACACCGGAGAACACGGTGCCGAACAGCAGCATGCCGGTCGCGAACCACAGGGCCACATAAAGGAATCCGGGCAGTCGGTACCCCGCGTCCAAACCGCGGTCGTAGCGGGCGTCGGTGATCGCCTCGACCGCGGTGGCCGCCTTGTCCTGGGTGGCCTTGGCAGCCGGGTCGGTGGCGGGCACGGCGTCCACGGCCTCGCGCAGATCGTCCAGGGTGGACTGCGCGGCCGGGCTCAGGCGGCGCTGCTCGTCCATCACCTTCCACTCGTCGCCGATCACCTGCTTGGCGTAGGCGGTCGCCAGGGCCTGAATCTGCTTGCGGTCCTGTTCGGGCATGCCGTTGGCGGTCTCGTAGACAGTGACCAGCGCCTTGCCCTCGGCCACCGTGTGCGCGTGCGAGGTGTCGTACTGCTGCCACAGGATCACCACCACGAAGGCCACGATCGCGGCGAAGAACATGTTGACCATGTCCAAGGTCATGGAGCCCGCGGCGGAATCGTCGCTGTGCCGCCAGGACCTCGGGCGCACCCGGTCCCCCAGCACCAGGATCCCCACCGCGATGCCCGCGAAGAGTGCCAATATCCCCAGCTGCAACAGAATTCCGAGCATTTCGCGACTCCGTTTCCGGCCGGGTGCATGCGATCAGAAGGTATTCGCCGCCACGGGTCGGCCGGATTGTGAACAGAGGACGAACTGTTATACGAGTGTCCGAATCCCAACCCCGCCAAGGCCGGAACGCGTTGTTCGGCCCACGCTCAGCGACCTAACGACAACACCGCCGCGGCCAGGGTGACACTCAATTCCAGTGCGGCACCGAGCACATCGCCGTTCAACCCCCCGAACCGCCGCACACAATGCCGCACCAGCACCATGGCCCCCACCAGCCCCAGCACCACCGCCACCGGCCCCTGCCAGTGATCGCCGGTCGCGAACGCCGCTGCGACACAGGCGATCACACCCCACCCATACCCTGTCACCGGCGATTGCGTCCCCGCCACCAACGCCCCGAACCCGGCCCCCGGCGCCGCCTCGATCCCCCTCCGACACGCCAGCACCACCGCGACCCGCCCGACGGCGACGGCCACGACAACCTCCGCCCACCGCCCCTGCTCGGCCAGCGCCCCGAGCGAAACCGCCTGAATGGCAACAGCGAACACCAACGCCGCCACCCCGAACGGCCCCGCCCCGCCACTCTTCATGATCTCGCGAGCCCGCTCCGGCGGACCGTAGCTCCCGAGCCCATCCATGGTGTCGGCCAGCCCGTCGACGTGCATCCCGCGCGTGATCAACGCGAGCCCGGCCACCACGACAAACCCGGCCAACAGCCCCGAGGCCCCGAGTTCGCCGAGCCCCCAAAGCAATCCGGCCGCCCCGCCGCCGAGCAACACCCCGACTACCGGAGCCCACCCGATCGCCCCAGCAGCAACCGACCGGTCGACTTCATCCGGCCCTCGAACCGGCAGCACCGTCAGCCAGGACACCGCCAGCCGAAGCCCGTTCACAGATCAGGCCTCAGCGGCTTCCGCGTCGGCGTCGGCGGTGCTGACTCCGGCTTCGGCGAAGGTGGCCATCTCGCCGAGGGTGGCGACGGCGGCACGCAGCAGCGGGAGGGCGGCGACCGCGCCGGAGCCCTCGCCCAGGCGCATCGTCATGTCGACGAGCGGCTCGAGGTCGAGGCGCTTGAGGGCGATGGTGTGGGAGGGCTCGCTGGAGCGGTGGCCCGCCACCCACCAGGCGCGGGCGCCGGGGGCGAGCTGGTCGGCGACCAGGGCGGCGGCGGTCACCACGACTCCGTCGAGGATGACCGGGGTGCGACGGGCCGCGGCGCGGGCCAGGAAGCCCGCCATGGCGGTCAGGTCCGCGCCGGAGGCGGTGCGCAGCAGGGCGACCGGGTCCTTGAGGACGGGACGGGCGCGCCACATGGCGTCGCGGATGGCGGCGGTCTTGCGGATCCAGCCCGCGTCGTCGACGCCGGTGCCGCGGCCGACCGCCACCACCGGCTCGGTGTCGGTGATGGCCGCGATCAGCACGGTGGCGGGCGTGGTGTTGCCGATGCCCATGTCGCCGGCGATGAGAAGGTCAGCGCCGGAATCGATTTCCTCGTCGGCGATGCTCGCGCCGGCCGCCAGCGCCGCCTGCACCTCGGCCTCGGTCAGCGCGTCCTCGCGGTCGATGGAGCCGCTGGAGCGCCGCACCTTGTGCCGCGAGATCTCCGGCGCGGTGTCGCCGTCCACGGAGATGTCGGCCACCCGCACGGTGGCATCGGCCAAGCGCGCCATCACATTCACGGCCGCGCCGCCGTGCACGAAGTTGGCGACCATCTGCCCGGTCACCTCGCTCGGGTACGCCGACACACCGTGCTGCGCCACGCCGTGGTCCCCGGCGAACACCACCACGCGGGCCCGCTCGAACTGCTTGGGCGGGCACACGCCCTGGCACGCCGCGACCCAGTTGGCCAGCTGCTCCAGCCGGCCCAATGCCCCTGCGGGCTTGGTCAATTGCGCCTGCCGCTCCTCGGCGGCGGCCCACACCAGCGGATCGGGTCCGGTCACGGGTCCGAACGAGATGCGGGCGGGCTTGGTCAGCACCGGCGCGCTCTGGGCTCCGTCGTCCACCGGGCCCGCGACCGCCGAGTCACCGGTCTCGCCGTCAGCGGACGCGGCGCCCGGGGTGGCGGCCGCAGCAGCGACGGCGGCAGTCCCGGCAGCCGGAGACGCTGCGCTCGCCGAGCCGAGTTCCGCACCGCCGGTTCCACTTTCGACAGCTTCTTCCCGTCGGACGGACCCACCGTCAGCGGCGGCCGAACCGACGACGTTCGCCGAAACGGGCTCCACCGCAACCGGATCCGTTCCGCTGATCGATGAAGTCGCCACGGCGAGTGATGAATCCGTTCCGGCGGCATCCGACAGCGCGGCGGCGGAGACCACCGCGCGGTCGGGCTTGACCCGCACCGGCTGCCCGGCGACCACGAGGAAGACCTCGTCGCACACCTCGGCGAGGCGCTGGTTCAGGGTCCCGATCTCGTCACGGAACAGGCGCCCGGAGGCGGTGGCGGGAATGACGCCGAGCCCCACCTCGGGGCTGACGATGATCAACCGCTGCCCATAGCCGGAGACAGCGGCGACGAGCGCGTCGATGTCCGGGGCGACGGTGCCGCGCGGCGATTCCCAGGCGGCGCGGGCATCGATGCGCCCGGTCAGCCAGGTGCCGAGGTCGTCGACGAGGGTGGCGGAGGCGGGCTCGCCCAGCGCGGCGATCGGATCGCCCTCCACGATGGTCCAGGTCGCGGGCCGCCGGGCCCGGTGCGCCGCAATGCGTTCGGCGAAGTCGGCGTCGGCGGGGTCGACCGCGGCGGTGGCGACGTACCGCACCGCCTCCGACGCGACGAGCTGTTCCGCGAAGGCCGACTTGCCGGACCGGGCGCCACCGAGCACCAGGGTCCGCAGCGGCCGATCGGTTGTCTGAGCACTGTGCGACACGTCAGCACGGTATCAACTGTGCCGGTGCTCCGGCCGAGTAGGCACGGCCATCCCGTGTGCGGGCGTCAGTAGTTCTTCTCGTTGTGCACGCACTGCACCTTCAGGTCCTCGGCCGTGTACGACCAATCGGTCCCCTGCGGGCAGTCCGAGCCGTGCGCCACGCTGGCGATGATCTTGCCGTCGTGCTGCGTGGAGCAGGCCACCACCGTGTCGTGGTTACCCGTCGAACCGCCGACGATGCACTCCCCCACCGCGGTGCGCGGATCCGTGCATCCCGCCGTCGCCGACACAGCCAGCACCACCAGCGGCACCGCCGCGATCATCACTGCCCACCGCATGAGTGCGCATCGTAACGGCCCGGGCCCGCTCAGGAGACCCTGGCGCCGAACCGCCGCCGATACTCCACCGGAGCGATCCCCACCAACCGCTGGAAGTGATGCCGCAGCAGCGCCCCCGACCCGAATCCGCAACGGTGGGACAGCGATTCGAGGTCCAGGTCGGTGTCTTCCAGGAGCTGTTTGGCCAGCAGCACCCGCTGCCCGGTCAGCCACTTCACCGGCGTGGTCCCGGTCTCGGCGGCGAAGCGCCGCGCGAAGGTGCGCGTCGACATGGAACTGCGTGCCGCCAGCGATTCCACCGAGTGCGGCAGGTCCAGGTGCTCGCCCATCCAGTGCAGGGTCTCGCTGAGACCCTCGGATTCGCAGGCCACGACCGGCCGCTCGATGAACTGCCGTTGTCCGCCGTCACGCTGCGGCGGGACCACCATGCGCCGGGCGATGGCATTGGCGACGCTGCTGCCCAGTTCGCGGCGCACCAGGTGCAGGCAGGCGTCGATGCCCGCGGCGGTGCCCGCGCTGGTGATGAGATTGCCCTCGTCGACGAACAGCACGTCCGGGTCGACGGTGGCGAGCGGGAACTGTTCGGCCAGCAGGTCGACGTAATGCCAGTGGGTGGTGCATGTGCGCCCGTCGAGCAGTCCGGCCGCGCCCGCCAGGAACGCCCCCGAGCACACGGTCAGCACGGTGGCCCCGGCCGCGGCGGCGTCGCGCACGGCGTCGATGACCCGGGCGTCGATCTTCGCCGCGCCGTCGCGGATCGGAAAGGCCGGAATGGCAACCAGATCCGCGTCGCGCAGTTCCTCGAGCCCGTAGTCGGGGGTGACGTGGATGCCCGGTGAACTGGACTTCAGCGGTTTCCCGGGTTCGAGCCCGCAGACCCGGAAGTCGAAGGCGGGCAGGCCCTGCGCGGTCCGGTCGAGCCCGAAAACCTCACAGACCACGCCGAATTCGAACATGGCGAGATTGTCGTTGAGTACGACGGCGACCTTGGAGAGCATGTCGCGATCCCATCTGGCCGGATTTTTGCGAACTATGTCAGAACAGCCACTGTTGGCCGAAAGTTCCCTACAGGAAACTTACTGCCATGGATGCACTGTCCGCAATCGTCGCAGCCGGAACCGCGATCACCGCGCTCGGCACCCTGACCTTCGGCCTCATGGCCGCAGACACCACCGCACACCTCGACGAGGAAGAGGCCCACGCATGACCGCCATCACCTACGGACACGGCCATTACCGCTCCGCGACCGCCACCGCCCGCGTCGGCCTCGCCGTCCGCCGGATCACCGCCCTGCTCGCCGCGGCCGGCCGCGCCGTCCCGCTGCACCGCGAGAACACCTGGGAATTCGCGGGCTCGACGAACGTGGTCGATCGCGACCACGCCCGCGTCGCCCAGGAATTGCGCGCGCTCTCGGCCCACCGAGAGCACAACTGATCGCTAGACCGCGTCGCCCGGGTTCACCTGCGGCTTCGGCGCGCGCATGCGCCGCACCTGCGAGGCGCGCACGAAGGCGTACCAACCCAGCGAGAACGAGGAATCGGTGCTGTCCGGGAAACGCTCCCGGACCCGGTTGCTCACGATCCGACCGAGCACCACGCCCTCGATGATCATGAACAGCATCATCACCAGCATGGCCAACGTCACGATCGCCTGCAGCGCGGGCGAGAGGATCATGCTCAGGATCAGCACCAGCGCCAGCGGCATGAACAGGCCGAGCAGGTTGCGGCGGGCGTCGACGATGTCGCGCACGTACTTCTTGACCGGGCCCTTGTCGCGCGGGAGCAGGTACTGCTCGTCACCGGCGAGCATGCGGGCGCGGCGGTTGTTGACGTCGGCGCGACGCTCGGCCGAGGACGCCTTGCGCTCCTCCTTGGTGCCGCGCAGCGCCTTGCGGCGGGCCCGGGCCTCCTTGGCGGTCTTGGGCGCGGGCGCGACCGGACCGCGGCGGCGACCCTGCGCCTCGCGGCGCGTCGGGGTCGGACGCCCTTTACCCAGGGTGACGGTCGTGTCCGCCACCGCGGCACCGGCGTCGGTGCTGGTGCTGTCGGAGGTGGGGGTGGACTCGCCACGGCGCAGGAACTTCACGCCGACCAGGCTAACAATCCCGCCTTCCCGAGTCTTCAGCGCCCAGCTGAGAGCCGTTTTCCGGCATGCATGCGGGCCGGCGGTCGAGAGCCGACCCGATTCTGGACATCCCCGGCGAGTTGCCCTCGCCACCCGAAATCAGTTGTCACCTCGGCACACCCCGGAGCTATTTGTCAGCGACGACGCAGCCTGACCGTTCCGGCGAATAAGCGCCGCGTACGATAGGGAATAGTCGCCCGCCGACGGGTGTTGACAGGCTTCGAGCCATACCCTCACGGGCTGGCCCACACGCCACCACAAATGGGTCCCTTAGGAGAGTTCATGACTGTTGAGAACGAGACCACCACCCATGGTGCGACTCTGACCGAGGCCGCCGCCCTCAAGGCGAAGGCGCTGCTGGACCAGGAAGGCCGCGACGACCTCGCCCTTCGCATCGCGGTTCAGCCCGGTGGCTGCGCGGGCCTGCGCTACCAGCTCTTCTTCGACGACCGCACCCTCGACGGCGACCTGGTCGTGGAGTTCAACGGTGTGAAGCTCGCGGTCGACCGCATGAGCGCTCCCTACATCCAGGGCGCCTCGATCGACTTCGTCGACACCATCGAGAAGCAGGGCTTCACCATCGACAACCCGAACGCCACCGGCTCCTGTGCCTGCGGCGACAGCTTCAACTGAGCTAGCTCCCGAGTTAGCACCGCGCAGCGCGGAACATCTCCCGGGATGTTCCGCGCTGTCGCGTGTCCGGTTATTTTCATAGGTGCGGACCATTTTCGGGACGCCTCCCCCACTCGAAGGATTCACCCGTGACCATCGCCGTGTCCGCGTCCATCGCGACCGATCACCTCATGCGCTTTCCGGGCAAGTTCTCCGATGTGCTGCTGGCAGATCAGCTGCAGCACGTGTCGCTCAGCTTCCTCGTCGATGATCTGATGATCCGCAAGGGCGGCGTCGCGGGCAACATCAGCTACGCCATGGGCGTGCTGGGCCGCACCCCGCTGCTGGTGGGCGCGGTCGGCCAGGACTGGGGCGACTACCGGAAGTGGCTGGAGGACAACGGCGTCGACTGCTCCGCGGTCCGCGTGTCCACGACCGCGCACACCGCGCGCTTCGTCTGCACCACCGACGAGACCATGGCGCAGATCGCGTCGTTCTACCCCGGCGCGATGGCCGAGGCCCGCGAGATCGACATCACCGAGCTGGCCGCCGGCCGCGAACTGGAGCTGGTGCTGATCGGCGCCGACGACCCGGAAGCCATGCTGGCCCACACCGACCAGTGCCGCGCCGCCGGAATCCCGTTCGCCGCCGACCCCTCCCAGCAGCTGGCCTTCCTCGACGGCGAGACCATCCTGCGCCTGATCGACGGCGCGGACTACCTGTTCACCAACGAGTACGAGTGGGGCATCCTGCTCCAGAAGACCGGCCTGTCCGAGGCCGAAGTCGCTGAGCGCGTGGGCATCCGCGTCACCACCCTGGGCGCGAAGGGCGCCAAGATCGTCGACCGCGACGGCTCCGAGCTGTTCGTGGACGTGGTCCCCGACATGGCCAAGGAGGACCCGACCGGCGTCGGCGACGGCTTCCGCGCGGGCTTCCTGACCGGCCGCTCCGCGGGCCTGTCCCTGGAGCGCTCGGCCCAGCTGGGTTCGCTGGTCGCGGTGCATGTGCTGGAAACCGTTGGGCCGCAGGACTGGACCCTGGACCACGATGTGGCGATGAAGCGCCTGCGCGAGGCGTACGGCGCCGAGGCCGCGAACGAGATCGAGCCCATTCTGCGCTGACGGCCACCGCGCCGCCGAACACCGACAGCCGCACGCTGATCCGATCAGCGTGCGGCTTTCCGCGCTATCGGCCGCCGTTCCGGATCGCCGCGGTCCCGTTGCCGGTCCGGGTTCGGACCAACGCGTCGCCCGCAATACGCTGTGAGGCATGTCCTCCGACGACCGTCTGTACTTCCGCCAGTTGCTCTCCGGCCGCGACTGGGCCGTGGGCGACCCGATCGCCACCCAGATGCGCAACTTCGCCTACCTGATCGGGGATCGGGATACCGGCGAATGCGTGGTCGTCGACCCCGCCTACGAGGCGGCCCAGCTGGTGGAGATCGCCGAGGCGGACGACATGCGCCTGACCGGAGTCCTGGCCACCCACCACCACCCCGACCACGTCGGCGGCTCGATGATGGGCTTCACCCTGCGCGGCGTGAAGGAACTGCTGGAGAAGACCGAGGTGGCCGTCCACGTCAATGCCGAGGAATTGCCCTGGGTGGCCAATGTCACCGGCATCGCCCCCTCCGAGCTCACCGGCCACTCCCACGGCGACAAGGTCGCGGTCGGCGGCTTCGAGATCGAACTGCTGCACACCCCCGGCCACACCCCCGGCAGCCAGTGCTTCCTCTTCGAGGACCGCCTCATCGCCGGCGACACCCTCTTCGTCGACGGCTGCGGCCGCACCGACTTCCCCGGCGGCGACTCCGACGCCATGTTCCGCAGCCTCCGCTACCTCGCGGACCTGAAATCCAACCCGACGGTCTTCCCGGGCCACTGGTACTCGGAGGAACCCAGCGCCTCGCTGTCGCACATCCGCGACCACAACTACGTGATGCGCCCCCAGACTCTGGAGCAGTGGCACATGTTCATGCCCAGCTGAACCTCATGCACCACGCCCGCCCCGAAACTCTTTCGGGGCGGGCGTGTTTCGTCCGTTCGGGCAGCGCCCGAGCTATGCCATGGTGCGCAGCCAGCCGTGGCTGTCGGCGAAGGTGCCGCGCTGGATGCCGGTGAGGGTGTCGCGCAGGGCCATGGTGACCTCGCCGGGTTCGCCGGTGCCGATGGTGAATTCGCCCTCGGCGGAGCGGACCGAACCGACCGGGATGACGACGGCCGCGGTGCCGCAGCCGAAAACCTCGGTGATCTCACCGGATTCGACGCCCTCGCGCCATTCCTCGACGGAGATCTTGCGCTCCTCCACCTTGTAGCCGGAGTCGGCGGCCAGGGTGATCAGCGAGTCGCGGGTGATACCGGGTAGCAGGGAGCCGGACAGTTCCGGGGTCACCAGCCGCGCGTCGGAGCCGCTGCCGAAGACGAAGAACAGGTTGTTGGTGCCCATCTCCTCGACGTAGCGGTGCTCACACGCGTCCAGCCACACCACCTGGTCGCAGCCCTTCTCCGAGGCCTGCCGCTGGGCGAGCAGGGAGGCGGCGTAGTTGCCCGCCACCTTGGCCTCGCCGGTGCCGCCGGGAGCGGCGCGCACGAACTCGGTGGACAGCCACACCTTGACCGGCTTCAGCCCGCGCGGGAAGTACGCGCCGGCCGGGCCGCCGAGCAGCAGGTACTTGTAGGCGGAGGCGGGCTTCACGCCCAGGCCGACCTCGGTGGAGAACATGAACGGCCGCAGGTACAGCGCGTCCTCGCCGCCCGCGGCGGGCACCCAGTCGCCGTCCACCTCGAGCAGCTGGCGGATCGATTCGACGAACAGCTCCTCGGGCAGCTCCGCCATCGCCATGCGGGCCGCCGACCGGCGGAAACGCGCGGCATTGGCGTCGACGCGGAAGGTCGCGATGGAGCCGTCGGCCTGCCGGTACGCCTTGAGACCCTCGAAGATCGCCTGGCCGTAGTGGAACACCATGGTGGCCGGGTCCATCGCCATCGGCCCGTAGGGCTCGACGCGACCGTTGGTCCACTGTCCGTCCACATAATCCAGCGACACCATGTGATCGGTGAAGTACCGCCCGAACCCGGGCTCCGCGAGAATCTCCTGGCGCCGCTGCGCCGAAACGGGCGCGGGATGCGGGACACGGGTGAACTGCGCGGCAAGTGTCATGACCGGGAGTCTAATTCGCCGCCCTCGACACGCCGGTGCGGGCCCTTACGGACCGTTCACCCTCCCGCCGTCGCCCCGGCCGCTGGCTAGGGTGGGCGGCGTGTATCCGGAGCCTCCGCTGACGCAGCCGCCCCGTTCGAACCGCCCCCTGGTGATCGCGTTGATCGCCGTCAGCGTGCTGGGCCTGGTCGCCATCCTCGCCGTCGCGGCCCTCACCCCCGCCCACACCGTCCCCGGAACCGCCCTGCCCGCCGACGACTACGGCCCCCAGGACACCGCCACCCACACCACCGCGCCGACGACCACCACCACGACCGGCGCCGCCAAACCCCAGATCGCGTCCCTGACCCCCGGCTGGCAGACCGCCTACTCCGTCAACCGCAACGCCGGCTACGACACACCCCAGAACTGGACGGTCCCGAGCCCGGACACCATCGTCGGCTACGAGGGCGGCGGCGGCCGCGTGGTCATGAGCGGCGCGGCGGAATGGCAACCCAAGTCCTGCGACGGCCATCACACCAAGGCCCTCGCGGGCGTGACCGGCTCCAAACTGGGCGACACCGCCGCCGCGGCCAAGGACATCGCGACCAGCTGGGCCAAGGTCGTGGCCTCCAACGACGACCGCCCCAACTCCACCTACACCCTCTCCCCCGCCGAAACCCTCACCGTCCAGGGCAAACCAGCCGCCCACGTCACCGCCACCCTGGCCAATCCGGGCCCGAACGACTGCTCCCACCCCGCAGCTTCAGTCGTCGACACCATCGCTGTCCCCGGCAACAAGGGCCAATCCGTGGTGATGGTCATCTACGCCGACCAGAACGTCGACGGCGCGGTCACCGACGACACCCTTCGGCAGATGTACAACACGCTCCGTCCGGCCGGACTGGCCGTCGCGGACTGCAAGCAGGACAACGAGGTCGTCGGCACCTGGTGCGGGTGAGTTCACCCGGACGCCGAACGATGAACGCCGCAGCCGGTTGTCTCGACTGCGGCGTTCATCGTTACGAGCGAAGCTCCTTCAGGCAGTGCGGGTTTCGACGAACGGCGGGCGGATGACCTCGCAGCGCAGGCGACGGCCGCGGACGTCGACCTCGACCTGGTCGCCGGGCTCGAGGCCCGCGGCGGTGTCGAGCAGGGCCAGGGCGATGCCGACCTTGAGGGTGGGCGAGAAGGTGCCGGAGGTGGTTTCGCCGACCTGCTCGTCGCCGCGCATCACGGCCTGGCCCTGACGCAGCACGCCCTTGTCGATGGCCTTGAGTCCCAGCAGGGTTCGGCGCGGACCGGCGGCCTTCTCGGCGTCGAGCGCCTCTTTGCCCCAGAATTCCGGCTTCTTCCAGCCGACCGCCCAGCCGGTGCGGGCCTGCAGCGGCGAAATGTCCACGGACAGTTCGTGTCCGTGCAGCGGGTAACCCATCTCGGTGCGCAGCGTGTCGCGCGCGCCCAGCCCGGCGGGCTGGCCGCCGGCGGCCTGCACCTCGCTGGTCAGCGCCCGGAACACGGCCTCGGCGTCCTCCCAGCGGGGCAGCAGCTCGTAGCCGTGCTCGCCGGTGTAGCCGGTGCGGCACACCCGGATCGGGCGGCCGTCCCACTCGGCGTCGGCGTAGGCCATGTACTCCATGTCGGTGGGCAGCCCCAGCTTGGCCAGCACCTCGGCCGACCGCGGCCCCTGCACCGCGAACACGGCGTACCCTCGGTGCTCGTCGGTGATGGTGAGCCCCTCCGGCGCGACCTTCTGCATCTCGGCCACCACCGCGGCGGTGTTCGCCGCGTTCGGCACGAGGAAGATCTCGTCGTCGCTCACGTAGTAGGCGATGAGGTCGTCGATGACCCCGCCTTCGGGCGTGCAGCACAGGGTGTACTGCGCCTTGCCGGGCCGAATCCGGTTCAGGTCATTGGTGAGCGCCGAGTTCACGAACGCCGCGGCCCCCGCGCCCTTGACCGTCGCCTTCCCGAGGTGGCTGACGTCGAACAGCCCCACGGTGGTGCGCACGGCGGTGTGCTCGCCGACTGTCCCCGCGTACGAAACCGGCATCTCCCACCCCCCGAACGGAGCGAAGGTAGCGCCCAGCTCGACATGGACGGCGTGGATGGGTCCCTGCAGCAGCTTCTCGTCGGTCACCGGGGCAGTTTATCCGTCCGGCTTATCCGTCCGCCGATAGCCGGGTGACATCGGAACCGACCGCCTGCAACGCCGGATCGCCACCGGTCAGCGACTCTGATGCGATCGCGGCTGTTGCCGGGGGTTCGGAGATTGCCGCGGCTGCCGGGCCGGACCGTGCGCCGAGGCTCGCGACGAACACCGCCTCATCCATCACCTCGATTCGCTGCCCGCGTATCCGCAATTCGGCGACCCGCCGGGCCTTGCTCGTGGTGAACGCGGCGGCGTCGCCACCACGGAAGCCGTCACCGATCACGAGCCCGGTCGTGCGCCGGGTGACGTTGCGGGCGGGGGTCGCCCCGCACGCGGCGATGGCGTCCCACGCCTGCTGGCGGGTCATGGCCGCGAGATCGCCGGTGAACACGATGACCTCGCCGTACAGCGGGTGGGACGGGTCGGTGCCGGTGACCGTCGGCAGCACCAATTCCTCACGCGCGAACCAGGATCGACGGGGCGCGCGCTCGGCGCCGATGGGCTCGGTCCGCAATGGCCGAGGTGTCCGTTCCGTTCGCAGCGGCCGATCGACGATCATGCGTTCGAGGGCCGCGAGGGAGTCGGTACCCACCCGGTTGGCCAGGGCGATCACGATGTCGGCGGCCGCGGCGGCGTCGGCGGCCGCGTCGTGGTGGTTGGTGAAGTCGATGCCCAGGGCGTCCGCGACATGCGGCAGGCGGTAGCTGTCGAGGGCGAGGTGGCGGCGGGCCAGCGCGAGGCTACAGCTGTAGGTCCACGTGGGCGGGTGAATCCCACTGCGGGCGCAGGCTTCCCGGATCGCGCCGCTGTCGAAGCCCGCATTGTGGGCGATGACGGGAAGGTCGCCGATGAGGCCCACCACTTCGGGCCACCGGTGCGCGAACTCCGGCTTGTCGGCGACCATCGCCGCCGAGATCCCGTGCACGCGAATGTTGTGCCAGTTGAAGAAGTCGAGCCCCGCGGGCGGCCGGCACAGCCACGACGCCTCCTCGGCACGACGACCGTCCCGCACGACGGTGACCCCGACCGCACAGATACTGCCCCGGGAGGAGTTGGCGGTCTCGACATCGATGGCGGCGAACGAAAGTCCCGCCATGCTCACCGCACCGCGAGCGGCAGCGGCCGCGCCTCGGGCCCACCGAGCTCGACCAGGAACGACCGAGCCAACCGCAACGACTCGAATGCCGCCCAGGCATCGGCCAATTCCGCGACTTCGCGCGCCAACGTCAGCACCGGCCGAATATGGTCGTCCACCACATCGACCTGGTACCGCGTCAACGGCACCCCACCGGCCTCCGCGATCACCGGCCACTGCGGCCGCGTCAGCTTTCCGCCCGCGTCCTGGTGCTCGGTGAACCGCGCATCCGCGGATTCGACTGCCGCGCGGATGGTTTCAACTGTCGCGTCGATGTCGACAATCCGCGCACTCGTGGCATCCGCTGCGCCGCCCTTTGCCACCACGACGGGATATCCAGCCGTGAGACTCTCGATCTCCGCCACACACGACCGATCCAGCACCCAAGCGCCCGATAGCCGCGACTCCCCCACCGCCGCGCCCACATTCACATGCCAGATGACCATCCGTTCCCCGGCCGCGCCGAGCACCGCGAGGGAATGAAGGTCGGAGGAGGAAGCCATAACGCTCCACGGTCGTGGCGAACAGGTCCCGCGCTACGTTAGAGCATCCCGCCGACAGATTTCCGTGAACCCCCACGCGAATCATCAACGGAGCCAAACAGTTCCGACCGACCGGTGTTCCACTACGCAACTCGCCGCGCGCCCGACCCCACCTCCCAGGTGAATCAGCTTGCGTGGACCGCGGCCCCCGATCGCAGAAGGATCAATGCCCGACTCGCCGCCAGCCGACCGAGCACGGCCGCGCCCTGCGGCCGTGCCTCGATGAGCCGTTCCGCCAACTCCAGCCCGAGGTCAAACCAGTTCGGGAACCCGCAAATGAGCCAAGGCCAGCTCGAATTCGCGAACGTCGACAGCCTCGACGCGCGCCTGCCGGGCGGCATCCACCCGCAACGCGGCCGACGCCATCCGATTGCGTTCCATCGCCTCGGCACTGTCGTACACACTGCACGAGACGGCACGCCCCGACGCCCTGTTCACCATCAGGCTCGCACTGCAAAATCCATCGAGCTGTTGCTCCATACCGGGCAACGTATGCCCCCGATACACGTCGATCGCACTGTCGATCCTGCTGGGATCAGTCTTCACCCAGGTGACTCGCGCACACGCACCCTCCGGCGTCATATGCGCCCGATGCATGGCCGCGATCTCCCATTCCTCGACGACCGGACTCCCACCGAATATCTCCGCCGCACGATTGCGAATCGGATTCACCCGCGCAGCGCTCGCCCGCAACGCCTCCTCGGATTCCCACGAGCTGGTCACGATGCACCGCCCGGTGTGCCGATCAACCAGCAACGAAAGCCCGACACACCCGGGAATCCCCTGAAGCCCCGGCATGACCTCGTCCCGCACATGCGCGATCCCGGATTCCAAAGCAGATAATTGCGCCTGAAGCGTGGTAGACCGTGCGTACACGACCCACCTCCTTTCTGCACAGAGGCAGCGCCCGGCGGCGCCACCGGCACATTTCACAGTCCTCCCTCCCGATCACCAGGGCAATAGCCGATGGCTATTCCCCAGCAATCGACCAGCCACACGAGCCATGACCCGACCGGCATTTCCGCCGCGAACCAAAGCGCCGCCAAGACCTCAAACGACGGATCGAGCATCGACAAGGCCCTTGACCTGCCGATCGAATTCGTCGCCACCGTCGCCGACACAACCGCGCATGGGCCGCGACCGACATCGCCGCGGAGTTGGACGCGCTGAGCGCCGTCATCGGTCGCCGCACCATCGACCACCTGCAGCGAACTTCCGCCAACGTTTGCGGTGCGAAGCGGGACCTGTCGTCAGGTGGCCGAAGTCGAACACGCGACTTTGAACGTCCCGGACAACATCGCGGCCAGATAGGACACGAGTCTGCCTTCGTGACAGTCGAATTCGCGAAGGCCGTCGAGGAGAAACAGGCCGCCACGCGGTTCCCAGGTGGTCCGGTTCCCAGCCTTATGGATAGGGTTGCGGGACTGCAACAACGTACGAGCAGGGCTGCAACGGGGGTACGAGTGAGAAGCAACGCTGAATTGGCCGACCGCGCCGAGAGAATCGATGCGGAGATCGCGAAGGTCCGGGGGCGCGCCCAAACCACCGACGGGTCGGTCATCCTCGAAACCAACCCCTACGGTTCCATCACCAATCTGCATCTTTCCTCGCACGTGACCAGCGTGGAGCCCAGTCGGCTCGCCGCGGTCATCACCGAACTGCATCGCCGGGCTTACGAGGAAGCCAAAGCCCTTGGCGCGGATGTCTTCCTGGCAATACGTGATCGAGCGACGCCCACGCCCGCCGGCGTGCCGCCGTCACCGAGCGATCAGTGGGAAGACGTAACGCCCATCCGCTACACGTCGAGCATCTGAGTCATGGTCGAGTTCGAGACCGGGCTGATGCGCGCGATGGCCAACGAGCATCGCGGCCACGCCGACGCTGTCGAGGCACTCACGCCTTTCGGTGGCGAGGAGGTCAAGCTCGCGCGGCCCAGAATGCAGAAGTCGGTATTCGCGGTCCGGATCGAGGAAACGCTGCAGGCAATGGACAACGTTACCGATCTGCATGCCAAACGACTGCGTTCCTTCGCGGACCTCACCGATGCGGCAGCGACGGCTGCGGATCAGATGGACGATGACAATGCCGTGAAGTTCGGGGGGTGACGTGGCCGACGGCGAGGAGAACCTCACTATCTCGATGGTCCTCGGGTGGGATCTGGCAGTGCCTGGCAAGGTTGCCGAGCACGTCGACGAGTCCGCCAAGAAGCTGAAACAGGAGCTGTTCGACGCCGACGACCAGGTTCAGAAGTCGGAGCCGTGGTTCGGGGAGCAGGCCGGTCTGAGTGCCCGAACCATATCCAAGGGGTATCGGACCGATGGGGAAACGACCGCCGGCGTGTACGCGGCCATGTCGAAGGCAATCCAAGAGGGCTGCGAATCGATTGGGAAGAAGATCCAGACGGTGCGCGATCTGATTTCTGATGTCGAGAATTCCGACTACGACCTGTTTTACGAGGAGAACGGCGCGGTCAAGTCACGTGAGTCGAACTGGGAGACCGCCGCTCCACCCTGGGGGATCGTTTCCCTCTACCTGAAGCAAGGCGAAATAAACAAGCTGGACCTGAAGTTGAAGACGGCCCTCTGGGAGGTCGCGCAAGAGGACGAGCGGGTTGCGGAGCGCGTATCCCAGTGCATCGAGAAGCTGGCCGATTCGGTCAAAACCGAGATGGCCGGTGACTACACCGACCAAGGGCTACTGGACATTCTCAGGAAATACCAGACCAAGGACTCGACCAAGGATGGGGTGATGTGGCCCAATGCCACTCAGCTCGAGTATGTCCGAAAGTATTACGACCCGACTTTTCAACCCAAGTTCGTGACGGCAGAGGAAGCAGCGGTCCTGAACGAGCTCAGCCTTGTCGAGCAAGTGAAGTTCTTGACGATACAAAAAGACGCCAAGGCGTTCGGACAGTCCAACAAATATACGGACCAAGACGAAGACGCCGAGCAAGACGGGCACGGAGACGCCGCTCGCCATATGTACTGGAATGCGCGGATGACACAGGAGTTCGGGGAAGATTGGGCCGAGCGGTACACGACCGCACACGAGAAGTCCGGCGGCAACGTCGCCGCGCGTGAAGCAATGGACCTGTACAACAACAAACTCGGCCGCGCGATCGGGCTCGACAAGACGGCGGACGACGCCACCATCCGGGCACGCGTGCTGGATGAGATAGATAACGGCAAGGCTGTCGTCATCGTTTCCGGCGCCGACGGCAAAACCCCTCAACTTGCCTGGAGTAAGGACACGTCCGTCCACAGCACAATCACGGGTCCCGGGGTCGGCATTCCCCTCCCTGGAACGATGTAGGGTGACACCATGATGAAGGCCACCGGGCGCGCCGCACTACTCGCTATTGTGACATCGTTCATCACGTCATGCGGAATTCTCGCACCAATGGACAAGCCCGCGGATCAGAAGCGGGAACCGGAGGATTGCAGCCGTGGCACCTTCAGCTTCGACTTCGAAACCTCGGAAACTGTTCAGCCGCTGGGATCAAGCAAGCTGTTGTTTCAGGAGATGACAAAGGCCAGCAAGAACAAGCAGCCGGTGCCGCTACTGGATATCACACGTGCGGCAGGCTGGTCAGATGGCTGGGATATCCTGGTCGAGGTCGGAGAGCATACAAAGCAAGCCGATCTGAACACGCGAGCCCAAACCCCCGGCTATTGCTGGCGGAATCTGCCCGAATCATCGGCAATGTCCGACCGGCCATCGGATAAGTTCTATCTCTTCACAAAGGACAACCGGCCGGTACAGTTCATCCAGTTCCGTCCCTACGAGCAACCAATTCAGTTCAAGAAGGGCGCGGCGGCGACCAAGGAAACGGTACTGCTCTCCACTGGCACCTACCTCACGCCCGAGTAGACGGCCAGACCGAGCAAAGAACTCACCCGACCGCTGACTCCAGGATGAGGCGCGGGACTGGCCTCGGAGATGATCCGGACGCGGGCGGGCTCGAGCTGATCCGGGCGGTAGGCGGCGAGGACGACGCCCCAGCTTTCCAGCAGTGCGCGGTTGATCGGTGAGCACCGGTCGAATCCGGTGGGCCAGCGCCGGAAGGCATAGTCGCCGAGAATAATTCGTGCGTGGTGCATGCCACGTTCGAAGGCAGCGAACCAGGATTCGAGTTGGGTGTCGGGCACCTGTCGCGGGTCGTCGAGAAGTTCGGCGGTCGCGTCGAGGAGATTCTCGAGGGAGCCGTACGACTCGTACTCCTGGAGGTCCGGCAGCCGGTAGAAGGCCAGGAAGCGTAGGACCGCCTCGCGGTCGTTCATTCGGACGTGATCGCGCAGCACCCCGGCGGTGGCCTCGTGGAAGGCAGCGGAGGCTGCGCACCGTTTGAGCAGTTCTCGGCTGCGGGCGCTGCTCATACAGTGCCGGATCTCCATGGCGTTCAACGGTTCGCCACCGGTGTTGATGCGCTTGAAGATGTCGTACTTGACGCGATTGGGTGTGGAGGGCTCGATGACGTGGACGACGATCTGCGCGTTCTGCAGCCGGCGGCGCAGCGGGGTCTCGAGGTCGGCGAAGGTCTTCCCGTGCTCGGCGTCGAGGTATTCGAGCTCGTCGAGCGCCAATCGTCCCAGCGGTGGGGATTCCGCTCCGATGACCTTCGCTTCTGGGCAGGGTCAGGGCGAAAGCGCAGAATCTATGTGTCGCACGAATTGATTCTTGCGCCCTCATCGCCATCGCCACCTGAACAGCGAAGGCTTATCGGGCCGCATGAGTGAAAGGCGTCGGTATGAAGGTCCGAAGTGATTCATTCGACGATAACGCGCGCATTCCGGGCGCGTTCGCCTACGGCGTGCCGGATACCGCGCACCATGTCCGGGCGGGCACCAATCGCAACCCGCATCTGGCGTGGGACGAGGTGCCGGCGGGAACCCGATCGTTCGCGGTCATGTGCTGCGACCCCGACGTACCCCACACCGGCTCGGATGTGAACATCGAGGGACGAACGGTGCCGGAGGAGTTGCCGCGCAACGACTTCTACCATTTGGTGCTTTTCGATATCCCAGCCGGCGTGCGGCAGATCGCCGCAGGCAGCCTCGAGACCACACGCGGTCCGGCTGCGCCCCATAACGCGCGGTACGGCCGCAACGACTTCAGCAGTGCGGGAAACGATCATTACGGCTACGACGGCCCGTGTCCGCCCTGGAACGACCAGCGCATCCATCACTACGTGTTCACCGTCAGCGCCCTGGATGTCGAACGGCTGCCGCTGCGAGGGGCAGTGACCGGGAAGGGGCTAAGCCAAGCGATGATCGGCCACGTCCTGGGGCAAGCCGAGCTCGTCGGCACCTACACGCTCAACTCCGGCCTGAGCACGAGCTGAGCCACCCGATCTCATGGCACGCCGAAGCGACCGCCGTTCGGCTGGACCGCCAGGCGTTGTGATGGCCGATCAGGGCAGCTGAATCTTATGCTCGTGGTTCGCGACGGCTTCCTGGAGTCGGACCCGCGACAGTGTGCGCGGCCCACATTCGCAGGACGCCGGCAACGCGTCGTCGACAAAGCCATCACCGGCGAGCAGATCCGCAAACCTCGTGCCATGCCCGTGAGCGCTGTGCGCGGCATCGACGAAATCACGCGACCCGTGCGCGTGCGGCCCGGTCGCCGACTGATACACCGCGCCGGCCGGTGTATCGAACACCGCCGCCACCCGGTGACCACAACCGCACCGTACCTGCGTCAACGTATGCCCCGCCCGGTCCGTCAGCGAGTCCAGCGTGTGCTGGGCCAGCCGGCGTCGTTCCGGTGCGGTCAGATTCGAAACACTTGTCATCAATCCACGATCACCTTCGCAGGTCTCAGCAGCAAGACCCAAATGGCCGAGAGAAGGGGCCATCGGCCCGCTTCGACTCGTTCGATGGTTTCGGGGCCGACGCCGGCGATGCGTCCGCCGACCCATCGCCGGTACAGGCGGTGGGCGGCAGTGGTGTGACCCGCTCAAAAGTACTGCGGATCTCGGCAGTAGCGGGAAGACCCGAGTCCGATGGCATGCGAAGTACGGTTCACGTGCGCTCGTCCACCACGTGCTCACCCGGTCACGCAGATGATCGTCTACGTGACGCCGAATATCGACGAATCTGTGAATCTCGTTGCTGACTAGGAGCGTCACTCCATAGTCCACGCCGATTTAGCCCACGGCTTCGCCATCTTGGACCGCCTGCGTGCGCGATACCCACACACCGAATCCGTCCTCATGGACCGGACCATACTGCTGGCTCACGAAGGACGATGGGTATCCGAATCGGTACCTATCTCGACGCCCCTGGATCATCTGACCGACGCGGAGTCACACCTCTACCACGACCTGGCCCAGGACACCTTCGGCCCCGCGGTTCGACTCGAACAGGAGCGGATTCGCTACCACACGGTGATAGCCTCATTGAACGGATGAAAGGCGCATCCGGTCGGCCATCCCGTCGAAAGAACCGGATCGTCGGAACCCCAGCCCAGCAAGCGACTGCGCCAGACCCCCACGCGGTCGAAAGACGGTGTGCTGGAAAGCATCCAGACGTAGCAGGCGAACTTCACGACAACGATGGGCCCGGCACCGGGACCGGGTGGCGGGCTGCTAGGGCGCGCGCCTGGGGTTCGTCCATCATGGAACTCCTCACGTCGTTCAGAGGAATTCAAGCCGCCGTAATCCTCGCGATTTGCTCACGTGCCTGTTCGGCCATCGACATAGAAGATCTTGCCGTCTCGAGATGCGACCTTTTCACCAACGATGTCGGCCGGTCCCCTCCGCGCCCGCGGGCCACAATGTGCGCAATCTTCCCGACGCCGCGAGGAAGTCTAGAGCGAGGTGCGACGCTGTCGGTGTGCTGAATGGCCACCGCGGCCGTAGACCCGATGCCACTGCGGTGGAACCGCTCTCGATGACCCGATTGGAGAGGATCCGATGCCCAACAACGCCGACGAGCATGAGGAGCACCGCACACTGCAACGGAGGCTGGAACGCCTCGAGGCCGAGAACGACAGGCTGCGGGCGGAACTGGGTCTCGAGCTGGACGACGACGGTGACGAGTTGTCGCATGAAGAGACCGCGCTCTTCTACGAGGAGGAAGCCGCGGCCGGAGACCCGGACGAGCGGGCACAGAATCTTAATGAAGCGGCGTCATCTTAATGAAGCGGCGTCTTACTGGGCGCTCGCCGGGGACTTCGAGCAGGCCCGGCGGCGATACCTGGACGCGATCGCCGATGGCGGCGAGGTCGCCGGGGACGCGCGGGTCTGGTACGCGGTGCTGCTGCTCGGACACGGCGACACGCAGGAGGCCCGAAATCTGCTGGACGTCGTATTCGCCGAAGGGCCCGATGACTACCTCGTGTATGAGGCCGCCGGAGAAGCGTTCGAAGGTCGGGGAGATTGGGCCGAGGCGCTCCGCTGGTTCGACGCCGGGCTCGAACGATCACGGATATCGGCCGGCGACGACGCACGCGAAACGTTGGGTCGGTACCGGCTCGGATCCGGACGTGCCCGAGTCCGGCAGCAGCTGGGGTGGCCCGAAGACCACATCGACCTGGGTGTGGACCGGGAACGCCACCGCTGGCTGGCTATGCTCGAACGACTCGGACGGCCCGAACGGGATCTGCCCGCCCGCGCCGCGATCCTCTGCTTTCCGGAAGACGAATTCGCCCAGGTCATCAGACGCTGGCCCGCGCTCCACGAGTACTACGGCACTTTCGACGAACACCGTCGAACCGTCGAACACGCCCTTCGCTCCGCTGACCACGGCATGCCGGCCGCCATCGTCGCAGGCACCGCGGACGGCCTCGCCGAATACGCCGCCGACCCCGAAAATCCCTCGACCCGCGCGGCATTCGCAGCACATCTCGCCGGCAGCGGAGCAGCCATAACGTGGCCGCCCGGCCGCAACGAACCCTGCTGGTGCGGATCCGGACGCAAATACAAGAAGTGCTGCGGCAGGCCCGGCTGACAGCGCCCGCCGGGTTCGCGAGAGCGACCGAACCTCGGCGTCCACACCCGCCCGTGGGCTGCCCGAATACGGCCCATGCCGCAACCAGATGAGCGGATCGGTATATGGATACGCTGGCAGGGATGTCGCCGGACGAGCTCCGAGCGACGTTGGCGTCGGTTCCTCCGTTGCGAGACAGCGCGGGCGACGACCGGGAAGGTGAGGGGACCAGCTAGTCCGGGGGCATGTGGTATTCCACCTGGTGGTCGGCGATTTGGATGCCGTGGCGGCGGAGGTTGTCGAGGAGTTGGCGGGTGAATCGGCGGGGTGGGCGGTAGTGGGTGCTGTGGTCGGAGATCAGGTTGAGGTGGCCGTACTCGGCGGAGAGTTCACCGGCTGCGGCTACCGGGGCGCCGGCCAGGAAGCTGGAGTGGTGGAAGCGGCCGAGGATGTGATGGGGGGACGAGTAGATGTCGCCGTTCGCGTCCATGACGAAGATGGCTCGGCCGCCGCGCGGGGTCCAGAGGGTGCTAGATGTGGTGGTGTCGTAGGGGGTGCCTTGGCTGTCGAGTAGCAGGCCATTGGTGATGGTCAGTTTGTAGGGGGCGCGTTCGGTGGGGGTGAGGTAGTGGACGTGGGTGCCGTTCCAGCAGGTGTTGCCGGGGAGGTGTTCGCCTGCGAATTCTGGTCGGAGAGGGGTTGTTTCGTAGGGGGCGGGCGGCGTTGGGGCGGTGGGCAGGAGAGTTACGTCCGTGGGGTTGATGGGTGCGGAGGTCAGCAGTTCCTGGAGGATGGCCGGGGCATCGGGGTTGGGGGTGCGGGAGACCAGGGCGGTTACGGAGTCGGTTGGCCAGCCGGGACAGATGAAGGCTATTTCGGCGCCGGACTTCAGGCGGAGGAGCAGGAGTTCGCGGTTGTAGCCGGGGGGCTTGCGGAACATCTTGCCGAGTAGCGGCTGGAGGTCGGTCCACGGCAAAGAGATTCGGGCTATCGGGGTGGGGTTGACGAACTCTGGCCATCGTTCGAGAGGGATCTCGTGGTACGGGCGGTCGGGCCAGGGCCGCATGGTCTCGAGTTCGTCGACCACTCGGGTGAAGAAGGTTCGCTTCTCTACCTCTGAGAAGGGGGCCTGCACGACGGTGTCGAGGGCGGCTCCAGAGTCCAGGGCGTCGAGTAGGGCGCGGTGTTGTTCCTCGACGGTGAGTTCCCACAGTGGTTTGCGGACAAGCCATTCGGCCGTGCGGTGGGCCTCGGCGTTGTCGAGGGCCGGGGCGAACTGGGACTTGTACAGGATGGCGGTGGCTACGGCTCGCCAAGGCTCGGTCATGTCGGATCCTCTCGTGCTACTTCGGGGCTCGCAGGTCGATCTGGGCGGGATCGATGTGGAGGCCTTCGCTGCGGAGTTGGTCTATGACCTGGTTCGAGAACTTTTGGGCGGGGCGGTAGTGGCCGCTGGAGTCTGAGATGAAGCGGAGTTCGCCGTTGGTTACCTGGATCTCGCCGGCGCCTGCTACCGGAGCTCCGGATAAGAAGCTGGAGTGGTGGAATTCGCCCGGGGCGTGGTACTTCGACGCGTAGAGGGCGCCGTTCTCGTCCATGACGAAGATTGCCCTTCCGTCGTTGAAGTGGGTGGCCGAGCTTGTGGTGTCGAAGAGGTTGCCGTGGGCGTCGTAGAGCTTGCCGTCTCGGATGAACAGTTGGAAGCTCTGGCGTTCTTCGGGGGTCAGGTAGCGGACCGACTGGCCTGGCCAGATTGTGTTTCCTGGAAGACTCTCGCCCCTGTAGTGGGGGTTCATCGGGGTTGTCTTCAGTTTAGGGACGGAGCCGGTGCGGCGGCCGAAGATCGCGAGTCTGGCGGAGGCTGCTTGGACCCACTGGGCGACCCTGGTGGCGAGGGCGCGGACCCGTTCGGCGAGGGTGACGACCAGTCGCGCGGATTCTCTCGCCTTCGTGGCCAAACCGGCGACGATCGAGGCGATACGGGCCGCTTTGACGGCTATGCGGGCTGCCCAGGCGGAGTTGCCGATGTACTCGGAGAGGCCCGCGGTGACGGGGGCCAGGAGGGCGAGGCCGAGTTCTACCGCGGCGGTCTCGAGGCCGAGGTCCTTCAGTTCCTCGAGGATTTGGTGGTGGGCCTCGTCGAGGTGGTGGGCGTAGTCGCCGCAGGCGGTGGAGAGGGCGGTGCTGATGGTGGCGAGGTCGGTGAGGTCGGATTGGCGGGCTCGGGCGGCTTCGATCGCGGCGGGGATTTCCTCGGACTGCTGGTTGCCGAGGAGGTCGATCGCCTTCGGGATCGTGTCGGCCAGGGTGTGGAAATTGGTGGCGGTGGTGGACCAGGCGGACTGGGCGGCAAGGAGTTCGGACTGGTGGCCGTTGGGCCACATCGCGCCCACGGCGTCCTGGATGATCGACCAGCCGACGGGTTCGGGGATGCCGTCGCCGGCCGCGGAAGGAGCCTCTTCGGGGAGACAGGATGGCGGGGTCAGGGCGGGCGGTGGAGGGGGCTCGACCCCGTTGTGGTCTGCTGCGGACTCCCCTGCCTGGTGGTTGTAGGCGCCGACCACGAGCAGGTCGCGGACTTGGGCTGCGGCGGTGGCCAGCTGGGCGGAGGCTTGCAGGGCCGAGGTCGCGGCCTGGTCGTAGGCGGCGGACCATTCTTGGCCGATGGTGTCGCTGCCGGCCATGCCGGCGTTTGCGCGGAGGACTCCGAGCAAGCCGGAGTGGGTATCGATGGCGTCGGTGTTGAGGGTGCCGAAAACCTCGCCGGCGGAGCTGTATTCGCCTGCTCGGCAGACAATCAGCGGGACCGTGGGAGGGCTCATGGCCACATGGACGCGTTGGTGGATCCCACCGTTCCGTAGGCGGTGTGGGCTGCGGAGAGCTTTTCGCGCAGGGCTCGCAACGCCTCACCCATGAGGGCGGCCGCGGCTACTCGGTCGTCGTGGGCGGCTCGGTGGGCCGTGGCGGCTTCGCCGGACCAGTCCATGTGCAGCTCGGCGACGCACTTTTCGATCGCGACTATCCGGGCCTCGAGAGAGGACTCGAGTTTGGCTGTGCCGTCGATCAGTTGTTGCAGACCGCCCAGGTCGACCCGGTAGTCCGGCACTAGACCACCTCGGGCAGGTCAAGCCCCGAGCCGGCTTGGGTGACCGTCTGTGCCCGGTGGTGGTCGGTTCGGGTGTGTTCCGCAGCCACCTGGCGGAGCAGGGTTGCGTCGGTGGCGAAGGAGGTGAGAATCCGGTGGGCGCCGGATTCCCAATCGGTCCACGGGGTCTCGTGTGAGGCCGCGGCGTCACCTTGCCAGTCGCCGCCCAGGAACAAGCGGACCAGCCGCATGTGTGCGGTCAGGTCGTCCACGAGATCCTGGGCTGCGCGGTCCAGCCAATCCGCGGCCGCGCGCATCGCGACCGGGTCGATCTTCAGTATCCCCACCATCCGTACGAAGGTAGTGACGGAAGAGATTGGTGGAGGGTGAGATTCGAACTTCGCGCACTCGGGGTGTGGCTAGCCCGCGTGCATCCACTCGGAGGTGAAGCGGGGGCGCGGGCGGTGGTAGGAGAGGATCGAGGTGGGGGTGACGTGGCGGCGGATGATGACCTCGAGGGCCTGAGGGAAGGTGGGGCCCACGAGGTCGAGGGCAAGGACGCCGTCGGAGACGATACGGCCGTCGTCGAGCATCAGGAGGAAGGTGGTGCCGGCGGTGTTGGCGGCCAAGGGGGTCATGCGGTGGCCAAGGGCTCGTTCGAATTCGGCGTAGCGATCGTACATGCCGTTGGCTACGTCGATGGGGTCGAAGAACAGGGGGTCCGCGGACCAGAGGGCGCCGGGGAGATCCGGAGGCTGGAGGGTCAGGTTGCCGAAGCCTTGGAGGATGCTCGCAGCGGGGCGCGAGACGTGGAAGCCTTCGGCTTCCAGTTGGTCGGTCCAGTCGGTGATGTCGATACGACGGGACGGGGTCCAGCCCGCTGCGGTGAGGGCTCGGCACGTTACTGGATTCGGCCAGAAGTAGCGCATAGTGGATATTCGGCGCCGGAAGGTCCTGGGCACGTATCGATTTGATCGAGAAACGCCAAAGGCCCCCAGCAGATTGCTGGGGGCCTTCGCGAAGGATGTTCCGGCGGTGTCCTACTCTCCCACACCCTGTCGAGTGCAGTACCATCGGCGCAGGTGGCCTTAGCTTCCGGGTTCGGAATGG
>NZ_JBEXYE010000019.1:0-142183 GCF_040630785.1 Nocardia sp. NPDC005746 | reverse complement strand
GTGCATTGGGCCGAGGCGCTGGAGCTGCCGGTCGGCTGGCTGCCGCAGTTCTGCAGCCCGCCGTTCGTCGTTTCCGCCGAAATTCCGGCCCCCGGCCGACGCACGGCGTCCCGCATGCCCTGATCGGCCCCACCGCTGTAAACGGGTAGCCGACTACTCGCGATTAGCTGGTAGGACGCTTCTAGCGTCGAATCCGCGCCGAAAGGTTCGGTGCATGGAGGCGAACGCCATGATCGACATCATCACCCTGCGCGGCACCGGGGAGCAGCGCAATTCGGACGGGACACCGGCGGGCATGCTGCACGATGTCGCCAAGCTGCTCGACTCGAGCAAGTTCAGCGCGTTCGAACCGGACTGGCCCGCCGAGATCGGCCCGGCGCCCAGCACCTGGGGGTCCTCGCTGAACACCTCGGTGCGGCTCGGGGTCGCGGCCGGGGTCAAGGCCATCCAGGATTCGCCGAATGTGTGTGGCCTGCTGAGCTATTCGCTCGGCGGGATCGTGGCCGCCACGATCCTGCAGGGTGTGCGCGCGGGCGTCTACACCAATGTCGACGGGTCGCCGCTCGAGATCGCGTTCACGGTGAACATCGCCAACCCCATGCGCCGCAAGGGCCAGTCGGTCGGCAACCTGTGCCCGCCGCACACCTACGGCCTGCACGGGCAGCGCGGCGACTGGCCGGCGGGCCTGGACGTGCGCGAGTACGCCAACCCCGACGACATCATCACCTCCTCCCCCGGCGACTCCCCGCTGCGCGCCATCGACACCGCCATCTCCCCCTTCTCTCTCGTCGAGGGCGCGCGCATCGGCAACCTCACCCCGATGCTGTTCCACGAGCTGCTGAACTTCCTGCTCGAGAACCCGGTTGCCAATCTGGACCGCTACACCACCGCGGTGCGCGGCCTGCTCGGCTACCTGACGCCGTGGCCCGACGGCGAGCACGTCCGGTACTCCGGCCACAACATGCCCGGCACGAACGTGTTGTGGACGACCCACGCGGCGGAATACCTCAACGCCCACTACTGAACGCCCGTCCATACCGCCGCGCGAGCGGCGGGATAGATTGCGGGAGAGTAGTAGCGAGGTGATTCGTGGGTGGTCCGCCGAGTGGCGCCGAGGGGGGCGGCGTTCGGCCGGAGGTGTTGGTGAATGTCCTGGGTGGGCTGGCCGCGACGGTGTCGGGGCGGCCGGTCGACCTGGGCGGGTTGCGGCAGCGGAGTCTGCTGGCGGCCCTGATCGCGGCCTATCCGCGGGAAGTGTCCGCGGACCGGCTGCTCGAACAGGTGTGGCACGATGCGGCCGAACCCTCGTTCAGCTCACTGCATTTCGGGATCTCGAAGCTGCGCGACCGGCTCGAACCCGATCGGCGGCGCGGCGCCGAAGGGGTGATCGTGCGGTCCGGGACGCGGTACCAGCTGGCCCTGGACGCGGATCGGATCGATGCGCACCGCTTCGCCGGGCAGCTCGCCGACGCCGAATCGGCGTGCGCGGCTGGGGATTCCGAGGCCGGGCTGCGCGCCTACGAAACGGCGTTGCGCGAGTGGAAGGGCGCGCCCTACGCCGATATCGCCGACGCCGATTTCGTGCGGCCGGAGATCGCGCGGCTGGCCGGGCTGGAACTGCGGGCCCGGAAAGCCTTGGTGGAGTTGCGACTCGACACGGGTCGGATCGAGGCCGCGCTCGCCGACGCCGAGGCGCTGGTGGCCGCGCATCCGCTCGACGAACGGGTGTGGGAGCTCGCGGCGCTGGCGCGCTACCGGGCCGGGCGGCAGTCCGAGGCGCTGGCGGCATTGCGGGATGTGCGGCGGCTGCTCGACACCGAACTCGGCATCGAGCCGGGAGTCGGGTTGCGCGAACTCGAGACCGCGATCCTGCGCCATGACGAGGATTTGCTGCCCGGGTCGGCGGCCGCGGTCCAGGCCGTCACCCCGTTGATCGCGGCGACCTGCCCGATGCCGGTTCCCCGTACCCAATTGATCGGGCGTGCGGACGAACTCGACGAGATCTATCGCGCGGTGTGCGAGAGCCGACTGGTGACCCTGGTCGGTACCGGCGGGGTCGGCAAGACCCGGCTGGCGGTGGAGACCTGCCGCCGCCTGCCCAGGAGCCCAGCCGCCGAGGATCAGCCGTGGGTCGATCTGGCACCGATCGAATCCGATGAACTGGTCGCCGCCACCGTGGCCGCGGCCATGCAGGTATGCGGCGCGAGCACGCCCGCGCGGTTGGCCGACATTGTCGCGACGCGGAAATGCACAGTGCTGCTGGACAATTGCGAACACGTTCTGGACGGGGTCGCCGAGGTGGTGAACGTCCTGCTGACCCGCTGCCCGCAGGTCCGCATCATCGCCACCAGCCGCGAACCGCTCGCCCTCGACGGGGAGCGTGTCATCGACGTTCCGACGCTGGACGAGTCCGAGGCCGTCCTGTTGTTCGCCGCGCGGGCGGCGGGCATGGTCGAGGGCTGGAGCCTCGAAGACCGCGTGCGCGAACCGGTTCGGCGCATCTGTGCCGACCTCGACGGTATCCCGCTCGCCGTGGAGTTGGCCGCGGCCCAGCTGCGGGTGCTGTCCGAGCAGCAGATCGCCGACGGCCTGGCCGACCGGTTCACGCTGCTCGAGGGAGGGTCGCGCACCGCGCCCGTGCGGCAGCGCCGCCTGGCCGACACCATCGACTGGAGTTACCGGCTGCTCGATCCCGCCGAAGCGCGGCTGTTGCGCGATATCTCGGTCTTCGCCGGGAGTTTCGACATCGACGCGGCCGCCGCCGTCCACGGGGCGACCTCGTCGATGGCCGTCCTGGCCCCGCTGACCGGTCTGGTGCGGCGGTCCCTGCTGCGGGTGCAGCCCGCCTCGTCGCCGCGCCGGTACCGGCTGCTGCAGACGATTCGCGAATTCGCGCTCACCCGTTGCGAAGCCGAGGAGCTCGAGCGGGCCCGGGCCGCGCACCGGCAGTGTGTGCTGGAGCGGGCGCAGGCCGCGGCCGCGCATCT
Organism: Nocardia sp. NPDC005746; assembly: GCF_040630785.1. NCBI lineage: Bacteria > Bacillati > Actinomycetota > Actinomycetes > Mycobacteriales > Nocardiaceae > Nocardia > Nocardia sp. NPDC005746. Next base: position 139,196 of record NZ_JBEXYE010000019.1, on the reverse strand, counting down.
GCGCGACGCCAGATCGGCGCAGGCGATGGACACTCTCAACCGCGATGTCGCCGAACACCGCGCCGCCATCGCCTCCGCGTTCGCCGCCGGCGACCCCGCGTACGTGCTGCGGCTGGCGGCGGCGCTGTACTGGTTCTGGTACCGGCGCGGATTCATCGAGGAGGGCATCCCGGCCATCACGACGGCGCTCGCCTCGAGCGAACCGCCCGACCACGGCGTGGACGCCGCGACCCTGTCCCTCGCACTGGGCGGGCTGGGTGGGCTGCATTATCTTTCCGGCGATCCGGTGCGCGGCGTGGCGATGGCGGAGCGCGCCGCCTCCATCGCGAACGCGGAGGGCGATCGCGACACGGCCACCTGGATGCGCACCTGGACCACCTATCTGCGCGCGGTCGCCGACCCGACGCGTGACACGGCCGCGGACGCCGCCGTGGCCGTCGCCTCCGCCCGCCGCGACGGCCGCCCCTGGCAGCTGGCCGACGCGCTCATGGTGGAGGGCCGAATCCTGCGCTACGCGAATCGTCCCGCCGCGGCGCGCGTCGCCCTGACCGAGGCGATCGCGGTCGCCGAACGCTGCGGCCACCGCCTCACCGTCGCCTCGGCTTCCTGGACCCTGACCCGCTGCGCCCTCGAGGCCGACGACCACGCCGAAGCCCGAACCGCCCTGCGCACCATGCACACCGCGGTCGAGCTCGACGGCGACGTCACCTCGTGGCTGGTGATGGCTCACCTGGCCGCGGCCCTGGCGACGCGCACCGACCGCCCCGCCGACGGGGCCCGCCTGCTCGGCGCGGTCCGTGCCCTGGGCATCCGGGTCGGATTCCAGCCGGAGGTGATGGACCCGGTCGACGCGGCTCGTGAGGCCGCCGCCGTCGAGAACGCGCTGTCCCCACCGGCATTCGAGGCGAGCTTGGCTGCGGGCGCGATGATGTCCCGCGACGAGGTGAATGTGCTGGTCAGCTCCATTCTCGGCGAGTCCGCGAGCCTGCCGGGCAGGGCGCTAAGTTCGCGCTAAGAGGCACGCATTCTGCTGGACGTCAACGACCCCGTCGAGTGACAGGAGCTTCATGTCCAGCGTCTGCGATCCGCCCGCGCCCACCGGTGCGCGTCCGCTTCCGGCCTATCGGGTCGCCGAGCGAGTGCGGGCGGCGGTCGCGGGCGCGGTGCCGACGCCGGGAGCCGACGCCTACCGGCACCCGGCCGCGGATGCCGCTCCCGCCGTCCTCGTCTCGACCAGGTCCGGCGCCCTGTACGCGGGTGGACTCACCTATCGCGTCGAGGACTCGGGAACCGTGCTGCGGGCCTGGCGGGGCTGGCTGGCGACCGCGCCGGACTGCGTCACCAGCTCCGTCGCGGTGCTGAACCTGCCCGCCGTCCCCGTCCTCCCCGCGTCGCTGCACGGGGCCACGGTCCTGCACCTGCGCTACGCCCATCTGGGTGATCCGGCCCGGGGCGCCGAGTTGCTCGCGCCGCTGCGGCAGGTGGCCACACCATTGCTGGACACCACATGCATCCACCATGACCCGGCGCATCCGATGCCCGTCCCAGCCATCGACGCGCTGCTGGCGGCCGCGGCCGGGCAGCCGATCACCTTCGCCGAGATCCGGGCCCTCGGCGGCGCGATCGCCCGGCAATCGCTGTCCCCCGGCATGATCGCCGGACGCCACGCCCTGGGCCATGCCCGGGGACTGATCGGCTACCCGGCGCCGTCGACCGACAGCTAGCCGGTTGCCGGCCATCGCCCGACAGAGTGCCGGGCGTCCGGGTTCGCGGGGCTGGTTCCCAGGTCCACGCGGCGGGCGGCAATCGCGTCGGAGTGGGTGGATGGCAAGCCGATCGGTAGCTCCACCCTGCCTGAGCCGGGTGGGCCGGGTGCGTGGTGCGGCACGCTGATACGTTTCGCGGTTCTCACAGCGATAGATTGCCGAGTGAGAGCTAGTGAGGTGATTCGTGGGTGATCTACCGGGTGACGGCGAGGAGAACGGTGCGCGGCCGCGGGTGCGTTTGCACGTCCTGGGCGGGCTGGCGGCCACGGTCGAGGGACGGCCGGTCGATCTGGGCGGGCTGCGGCAGCGCAGTTTGCTGGCGGCTTTGATCGCGGCGTTCCCGCGGGAGGTGTCGGCGGACCGGCTGCTCGAGCAGGTGTGGCACGACGCCGTGGAACCGTCGGTGGGGTCACTGCATTTCGGGATCTCGAAGCTGCGCGATCGACTCGAGCCCGACCGGCGGCGCGGTGCGGCGGGCGTGATCGTTCGGTCCGCCACCAGCTACCAGTTGGATCTGGCCGCCGACCGAATCGACGCGCATCGCTTCACCGGGCACCTCGCGACAGCCGAAGCAGCCCGTGCCACAGGTGATACCACGACGGCGCTGCGGGCGTACGAGGCCGCGCTCCACGAGTGGCGCGGCGCGCCGTACGCCGATATCGCCGACGCCGACTTCGTGCGGCCGGAGATCTCCCGTCTCACCGCGCTCGAGCTCCGGGCGCGAAAAGCGCTGGTGGAGTTGCGGCTCGAGACGGGCCACGCCGAAGCCGCGCTGCTCGACGCGGAGACCTTGGCGGTCGCGCATCCGCTCGACGAACGGGTCTGGGAGTTGACGGCGCTGGCCCGCTACCGGGCCGGACGCCAATCCGACGCGCTGGCGGCGCTGCGGGACATCCGCGGCCGGCTCGACACCGAACTGGGTATCGAACCCGGGCTCCGGCTGCGCGAGCTCGAGACCGCCATCCTGCGCCATGACGAGGAACTGCTGCGCGGATCGGAGGCCCCCGCCCGCGTCGTTGTCACCGTGCCCGAGACCGCGCCGGCCTGTCCCATGCCGGTGCCGCGGACCCAATTGGTCGGCCGCACGGCCGAACTCGACGACATCGGCCGCGCGGTCGGCGCCACCCGTCTGGTGACCCTGGTCGGCACGGGCGGGGTCGGCAAGACTCGGCTGGCGGTCGAGACCTGCCGGAGGCTGCCCCGGGTCACGGGCTCCGAGGACGAGCCGTGGTGGGTCGATCTGGCCCCGGTCGAATCCGATGACCTGGTCGCCGCCACGATCGCCGAGTCGCTGCAGGTCCTCGGCGCGAGCACACCCGATCGCCTCGCCGACATCGTCGCGAACCGGGAAGGCACACTGCTGCTGGACAATTGCGAACACGTCCTCGACGGGGTCGCCCACGTGGTGCACACCCTCCTGATCCGATGCCCCGGCATCCGGGTCCTCGCCACCAGCCGCGAGCCGCTCGCGGTCGACGGCGAGCATGTCTTCGAGGTGGCGCCGCTCGACGAGTCCGACGCCGTCGAGCTGTTCGCCGCGCGGGCCGCGGGTGTGGTGGCAGGCTGGTCATTGAACGAGTCGGTGCGCGAACCGGTCCGGCGGATCTGCGCCGACCTCGACGGCATTCCCCTCGCCGTGGAACTGGCCGCCGCGCAGCTGCGGGTGCTGTCCGAGCAGCAGATCGCCGACGGCCTGGCCGACCGATTCACGCTGCTCTCCGGAGGCGCTCGCACCGCACCCGTGCGGCAACGCCGCCTCGCCGACACCATCGACTGGAGCTACCGCCTGCTCGACCCCACCGAAGCGCGGCTGCTGCGCGACGTCGCGGTCTTCGCCGGAAGCTTCGACATCGACGCCGCCGCGGCCGTACACGGTGTCGCGAACTCGATGGCCGTGCTGGAACCGCTGACCGGCCTGGTGCGCCGGTCGCTGCTGCGGGTGCAGCCCGCGTCGTCGCCGCGCCGCTACCGGATGTTGCAGAGCATCCGCGAATTCGCGCTCGCCCGTTGCGAAGCCGACGAGCTCGAGCGGGTGCGCGCGGAGCACCGCCGCTGCGTGCTGGACCGGGCGGAGGCCGCCGCGGTCCCGCTGCGGGACGCGCGCTCGGCGGAGCTGATGGACGCGCTCGGCGCCGATGTCGCCGAGCACCGTGCCGCCATCACGTCCGCCTTCGCGGCCGGCGACCCCGGGTACGTGCTGCGGCTGGCCGCGGCCCTGCACTGGTTCTGGTACCGGCGCGGGTTCATCGCAGAGGGCATCGCGGCCATCACCAGCGCCCTCGACGCGAGCGCGGCGCCCGGGCACGGGGTCGAAACCGGGACGCTGTCCATGGCGCTCGGCGGATTGGGCGGGCTGCACTATCTTTCCGGCGATCCGCACCGGGGTGCGGCGGCCACCGCGCAGGCCGAGCAGGTGGCGACCGCAGCGGGCGATCTCGACACCGCCGCCTGGATGTGGTCGTGGACCACCTACATGCGCGCGATCGCCGAGCCCACACCCGAGGCGGCCGTCACCGCCGCGGCCGCTGTCACCGCCGCCCGCGCGGACGGCAGACCATGGCAGTTGGCGGAGGCCTTGATGATCGAGGGCATGATCCTGCGGTTCAGCAACCGTCCCGAGGAAGCTCGGACAGCGCTGCGGGAGGCCGTCGCGGTCGCCGAGCGCTGTGGGCACCGCTGGTCGGGGGCTTCCGCGTCGTGGACGCTGGCCCGCTGCGCACTGGACGCCGGTGACATCGCCGACGCGCGGACCGCGTTGCGCACCATGCAGACCGCGTTGGAACTGGACGGGGACGTGACGTCGTGGCTGGTGATGGTGCAGCTGGCCGCGGCGCTCGCGGCACGCGGCGGCCGACCCGCGGACGGCGCCCGGATGCTCGGGGCGGTCCGCGCGCTGGGTGGACGGATCGGGTTCCTGCCGGAGGTGATGGATCCGGTCGATGCGGTCCGCGAGGCCTCCGAGGTCCGGTCGGCGCTGTCGGAGGCCGAGTTCGAGGAGGGTGTCGCGGCAGGCGCGATATTGACTCGCGCCGAAGTGAACGCGCTGGTCAGCACCCTCGCCTCCGAGCCCGCCGGTGATGCTGGGCGGCAGCTAAGTTCGCGATAAGCGTCGTGCGGTCTCCTGAATATCGATCAGCACCATCGACTTTCAGGAGCCTCATGTCCAGCGTCTTCGATCCGGCCGCGCCGGCCGGCCTCGACCGACATCCGATTCCGGCCGCCATCGTCGTCGAACGCCTGCGCGCCGCCGTCGCCGGTGCCGTCCACACCCCTGGCGAGGACGGGTATCAGCGCTCGGCGGCCGGATTCAATGCGGCGATCGAGCACGCGGCCGCGGCCGTCGTGGTGGCCAGCAGCGCCGCCGACGTGGCGGCCACCGTCCGCGTCGCCGTCGAGACGGGTTACACCGTCGCGGTGCGGGCTACCGGTCACGGCGTGCTGCCGACACCCTCCGACAGCATCCTCATCGACACCACCCTGCTCGACGCGATCTCGATCGACCGTGATCAGCGCACGGCGACCGTGGGTGCGGGGGTGCGCTGGCAGCAGGTCCTCGACGCCGCCGCCCCGTTCGGGCTGGCCGGGCTCGCCGGGTCCTCGACCAGCGTCGGCGTCGTCGGGTACACCCTCGGCGGCGGTCTGGGCCCGATCGCGCGCACCTACGGTTTCGCCGCCGACCATGTCACCGCCATGGAGGTGGTGACCGCCGACGCGACCCTGCGCCGCGTCACCCCCGACACCGAACCCGAACTGTTCCGGGCCCTGCTGGGCGGTGGCGCGGCCTTCGGCATCGTCACCCAGATGACGTTCCGGCTCTTCCCGATCCACACCCTGTACGCCGGTAGCCTCACGTACCGCATCGAGGACGCGGCGGTCGTGCTGCGGGCGTGGCGGAATTGGGTGGCGGCCGCACCGGAGACGGTCACCAGTTCGGTCGCGATCCTGAATCTGCCGCCGCTGCCCGAGATTCCGGAACCGTTGCGCGGAGCCACCGTCCTGCACCTGCGCTACGCCCACGTCGGTGACGCCGCCGAGGGTGCGGCGCTGCTGGCCCCGCTGCGCCCGCTCGCCGCGCCGCTGCTGGATACCGTCGCCGAAATGCCTTACACGGCATTGGCTTCCATCCATAATGACCCGACGCATCCGATGCCCGCACTGGATCGCGGGACCTTGCTGCGGGAACTGCCGGACGCGGCGCTCGACGCCCTGCTCGGAGTAGTCGTGGGGGCGCCGATCAGCATGGCCGAGATCCGGGTGTTCGGCGGCGCGATCGCGCGAGACCCGCAGTCGCTCAATACGATCGCGGGTCGTCACGCGGCGTTCCAAGTCTTCGCCGTCGGCGTGCTGGCCCCGCCGATCGCCGACGTGGTCCCCGCGGTACTCGACCGGGTGGCGTCGGCGATGGACCGGTGGAGTCTGGGCGCGGCCACGCCGAACTTCGGCCTGAATCCGCTCGGCGGGGCGCCGGACACCCTGGCGGCCTGGACCGAGCCGCAGCGCGATCGCCTCGTCGACACGCGCCGCCGCTACGACCCGGCCGGGGTGTTCGCCCCGGCCGCGCGCTGGAATCCGCCGGTGCGCTGAGCTCCGGTTTCCGCTCCGAGCGCCGACGGGACCTGCCGCTGGTCGAGAGACCACGCGGGGTGCGGCAGGTCCCGCTGCCCAACTTCTTACCCACCGGTAGGGTCTGCTGGCAGAATGACGGGGCGCTCCGGCGGCGGTGCGTGAACAAGGAGGTTGCGCGTGGCATTCGGTGATTTTCAGAACGAGATCTACTTCAACGGGTTGCGCGGAGTGGTGCCGGCGATGCCGGTGAGCTACGCGGATCTGGCCGAGCGGGCGCGGGCGGCGATGCCGCCGTCGGTGTACTCGTACGTGGCGGGCGGCGCGGGCGACGAGCGGACGCAGAATGCCAATGTGGCGGCGTTCGATCGCTGGGGGCTGATGCCGCGCATGTTCGTCGGCGCGAAGGAGCGCGACCTGTCCGTCGAGTTGTTCGGGAGTACCTGGGCCGCACCGGTTTTCCTGGCGCCGGTCGGGGTGATCGGGCTGTGCGCGCAGGACGGGCACGGGGACCTGGCCACGGCGCGGGCGGCGGCGCGCACCGGGGTGCCGATGGTGGCGTCCACGCTCACGGTGGACCCGATGGAGGATGTCGCCGCCGAATTCGGTGACACCCCCGGCTTCTTCCAGCTCTACACCCCCACCGACCGTGACCTGGCCGCGAGCCTCGTCGAGCGCGCCGAGAAGGCCGGGTTCCAGGGCATCGTCGTCACCCTCGACACCTGGGTGACCGGGTGGCGGCCGCGCGACCTGTCGACCGGCAACTTCCCGCAGCTGCGCGGACACTGCCTGGCCAACTACTTCACCGACCCGGTCTTCCGGGCGAGCCTGGCCAAGTCGCCCGAGGAGGATCCGCAGACGGCGATCCTGCGCTGGATCCAGGTCTTCGGCAATCCGCTCACCTGGGCCGACCTGCCGTGGCTGCGGTCGCTGACCAAGCTGCCGCTGATCGTGAAGGGCATCGGTCACCCCGATGACGCCCGCCGCGCCAAGGATCTGGGTGTGGACGGCATCTACTGCTCCAATCACGGTGGCCGCCAAGCCAATGGCGGGCTCCCGGCCCTGGACATGCTGCCGGGCGTGGTGGCGGCCGCGGACGGCCTGCCCGTGCTGTTCGACTCCGGGGTCCGGTCCGGCGCGGACATCATCAAGGCGCTCGCGCTGGGCGCGTCGGCGGTCGGCATCGGCCGGCCCTACGCGTACGGGCTGGCATTGGGCGGGGCCGACGGGATCGTGCACGTGCTGCGCACGCTGCTGGCGGAAGCGGATCTGATCATGGCCGTGGACGGGTATCCGACACTGAAGGATCTGACACCGGACGCGCTGCGGCCCGTCACGGTCTAGCGCGGCGATTCGGCACTGTGCATTGACCGGACCCGCCCGGGTCCGGTAATCCGCCGAATTGCTTTGAAGGGCAAAATCTCCTGTCACACGGGCCGAGGGTCACTGCTGGATGCGGGCGAAGGGCCGCTCGGCTTCCAGGGTGTAGGCGAGTTCGAGGAGGGTGCGTTCGTCGCCGTGCGCGGCGGAGAACATCATGCCGATCGGGAGGCCGTCGGCGGACGCGCCCATCGGGAGCGACAGCGCCGGGGCTCCGGTCACATTCGCCAGCGGCGTATAGGTGACGTAGTTCAACAGCCGGTCGAAGACCTCGTCGAAGGGCTGATCCGGGCTCAGGTAGCCCAAGCGCGGTGTCAGGCTCGCCAGCACCGGGGACACCACGAGTTCGACATCGCGGAAGGACGCGGCGTAGGCCTGACGGATGCGGGAGAGCCGGTAGAGCACCGCGGGCGAGCGCAGCGCGGATCCGCCGAACCGCGCGGCCAGGCCACGGGTGAACGGGTCCAGGCGGGCGGCGTCGAAGGAGCGGTCGAGGGTGAGTTTGCCGGTGCGGCCCAACAGGAACGCCAGCATCGCCCAATAGGTGGCGAAGTCGTCGGCGAAGCCGCGATCCACCGGGTACGGGAGGGGGCGCACCTCGTGGCCCAAACTCTCCAGCAAGGCGATGGTGTCGTCGTGGACGGCCCGGACCTGCGGGTCGAGCGGGGCGCCGGTGATGGGTTCGGTGAGCACACCGATTCGCAGGCGGCGTTGCGCGGGACCTTCGACCAGACCCACCGGCGGCAGCCCCGGATTCCGCCAGAAGCGTTCGGCGGCAGCGAAATACGTGGCGGTGTCGCGGACGGTACGCGTGAGCACACCCTCGGAGACGAGGTTGATCGGCATGGACCGGGCCTGCGGGCCGTCGATGTGGCGGCCCCGCGTCGGCTTCAATCCGACCAGCCCGCAGCAGGCGGCCGGGATGCGGATCGAGCCACCACCGTCATTGCCGTGCGCGATCGGCACCACGCCCGCCGCGACCATGGCGGCCGCACCACCCGAGGACGCTCCCGAGGAGTATCCCGTGGCCCACGGGTTGTGCGTCGGTGCGGCATCGGCGAATTCGGTCGTGGCGTTCAGCCCGAACTCCGGCAACGTGGTCTTCCCGAGCACGGTCATCCCGGTGCTGAGGAACTGTTTCGTGAAGGGTCCGTGCGCTTTCGCGGGCCGCGCTCGCCATGCCGCGCTGCCGTGCTGGGTGGGCATCCCGGACACGTCGGTGTTGTCCTTGACGTAGGTCGGCACACCGTAGAGCAGCGCGTCCCGTTCCCCCGACACCAGCGGCGTATCCAGATCCACCACCAGCGCGTTCAACTCCGGATTCACCCGAGCCGCCCGCTCCCGCGCCGCCTTGGCCACCTCCGCGGCACTGAGCTCCCCCCGCCGGATCAACGCGGCGATCGCCACGCCGTCGTGCTCACCCAACGCGTCATCGGTGAACGCATGAACTCGCGCTGCCATGATCCGGGCCTCCTCATCGACTCTCCCGACTCAGCCCGACCGTACCCCCGGACTGGTCGTACGAACAGAAGATGGTGGTCGGACGCCGAATCATGACCGGTTCTGCACCGGAATGTCCGGTTCTGCACCCACCGGTCGCATCATCGGGCTGATGCTGGCGCACGCGGGCCGCGCCCGCAGTTGGTCTTGGCGGGGCTTGCCGGGCTCGACGTCGGTTACCACGCGATCCGATAGCGGTTCCACGTAGGTGTGGAGGTCACGACGGCCAGAACTGCCAGGCCACCAGCTGAATTCGACTATGTTGCGGTTCTGGCCGGGAAGACCGCGAAGGTGCCGAGCGCCTTGGCGACGAGGCGGCCCTCGTTCCGGATCTCCGACTCCAGGGCGATGACGCGTTTGCCCCGGTTGATCACCCGGGACTCGCAATCGACCACGCCGCCGCGCACCGCGGCGAGGTAGACGATCTTCACCTCGATGGTGGCGCAGGACTCCCCTTCGCCCAGAACGCAGTACACCGCCGCGCCCATGCCCTGGTCGGCCATCGAATACATCGCCCCGCCGTGCAGCACGCGATGGGGATTGAGGTGTTCGGGCGCGACGGTGAGCCGGCAGAGGCTGCGCGCACCGTCGCGGTCGAACTCGACCATGTCCAGACCGATGAGCGCGCCGAAGCCGCCATCGAGATTCACCGAGGATTCCACAAGGCGGACAGCTTAACCGAGGCCCGCGCTCGCCTCGCCTGATCAGTGCGCGCGACGAGCGCGGCGCCGCTGACGCGGGATCGACCGGCCCGCGCCGGTCGACCATCGCGCGGCTACCGGTCGAGTTCGAGACCCTTCAGCGCCTCGATCAGGAATCCGTTGACGGCGTCAGGGCGTTCGAGCTGGACCAGGTGGCCCGCGCCCGGCACATCACGGACCTCGCGCAGGTCGGTGACGTTGGCGCGCAACGTGGCCAGGGGGTCGCGGCCGGAGAAGCCCTCCATGTCCGGGTCGTTCTCGCCGTAGAGGAAGTAGGTGGGGACTTCCACCTTGGCGTCGGCGTAGGCCTCGGTGAGTTCCCAGTTGCGGTCGAGGTTCCGGTACCAGTTGAGGCCGCCGGTGAAGCCGGTGCGCTCGAAATCGGCGACCAGGGTGTCGAATTCGGCCTGGGACAGCCACGGCCAGGGCAGGGCGGGGGCCTGCGGGAGCACGTCGAGGTAGCCGAGGCCGGGCGGGTTCTTCCAGGTGTCGAGGTAGTGGTAGTCGCCGGAGAGCGAGTAGTAGACCCGGGCCAGGAACCCGCGCGGGTCGGCGGCGAGTTCGGCATCGGCGACGCCGGGGGTCTGGAAGTAGGACAGGTGCAGGAAGTGGCGTTCGGCCGCTTTGGTCCAGAAGGCCGACGGCGGGCGCGGGGGCCGCGGGGCGAACGGGTTGTTCAGGACCACGACGCCGGCGACCCGTTCGGGGGCGCGCAGGCTCAGTTCCCACACCAGTTGCGCGCCGAAATCCAGACCGACGAAGACGGCCTTCTCGGCGCCGATGTCGTCGAGCAGGGCCGTCAGGTCGCCGATGACGGCGGCGTTGGTGTAGGCCTCCGGGTCGGCGGGGGCCTCGGTGCGGCCGTATCCGCGCAGGTCGGGGGCCAGGGCACGGTAGCCCGCGGCGGCGACCGCGTCGAGCTGGTGGTGCCACATGTACCAGGTGTGCGGGAACCCGTGACAGAACACGACCGGGAAGCCCTCGCCCTGATCCGCGACGTGCAGGCGGACCTCCCCGGTGTCGATCGTCCGATGCGTCAGTTCCACTCCGCCTCCAATTTCTAGAACACGTTCCTATTTCAAGGTAATGTCCAGAGGTCGTGAGCGAAATACCCAAGATTCTCGCCGGAAAGGTCGCGGTGGTGACCGGGGCCAGCCGGGGCATCGGCAAGGGCATCGCCCTGGAGCTGGGCGCGGCCGGGGCGACCGTGTACGTCACCGGGCGCACCGTCACGGCCGGGCACCTGCCGGGCACCGTGGCCGCGACGGCCGCCGAGATCGACGCCCTCGGCGGGCACGGGGTCGCGGTGGTCTGCGATCACCGCGACGACGCCGCGGTGGAGAAACTCTTCGCGCAGATCCGCGACGAGCAGGGCCGCCTGGACGTACTGGTCAACAACGTCTACAACTCCCCCGCCTCGGCGCGCTGGATCGGCCGCAAGTTCTGGGAGGTGCCGCCGAAGGCCTGGGACGAGGGCTTCGACATCGGCGTCCGATCCCATTACGTGGCCGCCGTTTTCGCCGCGCCCCTGCTCATCGAGTCGCGGGGCCTGATCGTGAACGTGTCCTCCCCCGGCGCGGTCCGCCACATGCACAACGCGGTCTACGGGGTCGGCAAGACCGCCGTGGACCGGCTCACCGCCGACATGGCCCACGACCTCGAGGGCACCGGCACCACCGCCGTCTCCATCTGGCCGGGCATCGTCAATACCGAACTGCTGCAGATGGTTCCGGCCGACGCCCAGGGCCGCCGCCTGGTCACCCTGCCCGGCGAGGGCACCTTCGACCTGGATCAGGCCGAGACCCCGCACTTCGCCGGCCGCGCCGTCACCGCCCTGGCCGCGGACCCGGATCGCCTGGCGCGCACCGGGAAAGCCTGGAAGGTCGCCGACCTGGCCGAGGCGTACGGCTTCACCGACATCGACGGCCGCGTCCCGCGCGCCGACTAGACACCCGAATTACGTTCCCGAAGAACAGGAGTGGACAACCCAATGCGACGCGTTTTCGTCGTCGGCGTGAACATGACGCCGTTCGTCAAGATCGGTTCCCGCGAGTGGACCTACCCGGAGATGGTCGCCGAGGCCGTGAACGGCGCGCTGAAGGACGCGGGCGTCACCTATGACCAGGTGCAGCGCGCCGCGGTCGGCTACGTCTTCCAGCCCTCGGCCGCCGGTCAGCGGGCGCTCTACGACATCGGTCTCACCGGCATCCCGGTCGTGAACGTGAACAACAACTGCGCGACCGGCTCCACCGCGCTCATGTTCGCCCGCGAGTGGGTCGCCTCCGGCATCACCGATGTCGCCTTGGCGGTCGGCTTCGAGCAGATGACCAAGGAGGCCATGGCGGGCCCGGCCACCAAGCCGAAGGTCACCACGGTCGACCACCACCTGAAGGTGAACAAGGAGCACTTCGAGTTCTCCGCCGCGCCGATCACCACCCAGTTCTTCGGCAATGCCGCCATCGAGCACATGAAGCGCTACGGCACCACCCCCGAGCAGCTGGCCGCGGTCGCGGTGAAGAACCACCAGCACTCGACCAACAACCCGCTCGCGCAGTTCCAGGACGCGTACACCCTCGAGCAGGTGCTCGGCGACAAGCCGGTCCACGGCCCGCTGACCCGCTCGCAGTGCTCGCCCATGTCCGACGGCGCGGCCGCCGCGGTCGTGGTGAGCGAGGAGTTCGTGAAGGCGAACGGCCTCGAGGGCCAGGCCATCGAGATCCTGGCCCAGGAGCTGGCCACCGACGACGGCACCTCCTTCTCCACCGGCTCCATGATCGACGTGGTGGGCGCGCCCATGACCCGCGCCGCGTCGTCGAAGGTGTTCTCGCGCGCCGGGATCACCGTCGCCGACGTCGACGTGATCGAGCTGCACGACTGCTTCTCCATCAACGAGCTCATCACCTACGAGGCGCTGGGCATGTGCGGTGAGGGCGAGTCCGGAGCCCTGGTCGAGTCGGGTGCGACGACCTACGGTGGCACCTGGGTGGTCAACCCGTCCGGCGGCCTGATCTCCAAGGGCCACCCGCTCGGCGCGACCGGCCTGGCGCAGTGCACCGAATTGAGCTGGCAGCTGCGCGGACTCGCGGGCGATCGTCAGGTGGCGGGCGCGCGCACCGCACTGGCGCACAATCTGGGCCTGGGCGGCGCGGTCGTCGTCACCCTGTACGCGGCCCACACGGCGTGACCATCGGATGAATTGAGAACCCCATGAGTGCAATCGATCCCGACACCATGCTCCGGCTGCCCGTGCACAACGGGCACGCCCTGGTGGCCGGGCTGAAGCGGCATCGCAACCGTCCGGTGCTCACCCTCGGCGACCACATCCTCACCGGCGGTGAGGTGCTCGACGGCATGAGCCGCTACATCGACGCCTTCGCCGAACACGGCGTCACCACCGGCACCCCGGTCGGCGTGCTCGCCCTGAACCGGCCCGAGGTGCTGTTCACCATCGGCGCCGGTCAGATCGTGGGCTCGCGACGCACCGCGCTGCACCCCATCGGCGGCCTGGACGATCACGCGTATGTGCTTGCCGACGCGGGCATTTCGACGCTGATCCTGGACCCGGTCCCGGCGTTCGTGCAGCGCGCCCGCGAACTGGTCGACATGGTGCCGACGCTGACCAAGATCCTTGTGCTGGGCCCGGTGCCCGAGCAGCTCGCCGACGTCGGCGTGGACATCCTGGCCGCCGCCGACAAGTACGAGCCGCGCGCGGTCGAGGCGACCGAACTGCTGCCCTCGGACGTCATCTCGATCAGTTACACCGGCGGCACCACCGGCAAGCCCAAGGGTGTCATCGGCACGGCGCTGACCATGAACACCATGACGCAGATCCAGCTCTCGGAGTGGGAATGGCCCCGCCACCCCAAATTCCTGATCTGCACGCCGCTCTCGCACGCGGGCGCGGCGTTCTTCCTGCCGGTCGTGCTGCTGGGCGGGCAGTGCGTGGTGCTGCCGCGATTCGACGCGGGCGAGGTGCTGCGCGCGATCGAGGAGCACAAGATCTCGGCGACCATGCTGGTGCCGTCGATGCTGTACGCGCTGCTCGATCACCCGGACTCCAAGACGCGGGACCTGTCCTCGCTGGAGACCGTGTACTACGGCGCGTCCGCGATCGACCCGAATCGGTTGCAGGAGGCCATCGATCGGTTCGGGCCCATCTTCGCCCAGTACTTCGGGCAGTCCGAGGCGCCGATGGCGATCAGCTACCTGGGCAAGGACGAGCACGACAAGGCGCGGCTCACCTCGTGCGGCCGGCCCTCCACCGCGGTGCGGGTGGCGTTGCTCGACGGTGAGGACAACCAGGTTCCCCAGGGCGAGGTCGGCGAGATCTGTGTCTCGGGGCCGCTGCTCGCGGGCGGCTACCTGAACCTGCCCGAGGTCACCGCGGACACCTTCAAGAACGGGTGGCTGCGCACCGGTGACCTGGCGCGTCAGGACGAGGACGGGTTCCTGTTCATCGTCGGGCGTTCCAAGGACATGGTCGTCACCGGCGGGTTCAACGTGTTCCCCCGTGAGGTGGAAGACGTTGTCTCCGAACACCCCTTGGTGCACGAGGTCGCGGTCGTCGGTGTGGCGGACCCCCAGTGGGGTGAGGCCGTGACCGCGGTCCTGGTGCTCGATGCGGCCACCGCCGCCGATCCGGCCGCGGTCGAGACCGTCACCGCCGAGATCCAGGCCGCGGTCAAGCAGCGCAAGGGTTCGGTGCAGGTGCCCAAGCACGTGCTGGTCATCGAGCAGCTGCCGCTGACCGGTCTGGGCAAGCCGGACAAGAAGGCGATCCGGGTGCTGGCGGCCGATCGTCTCGGCATCGCCTGATCCCCCGCGGGCGTCCGGCTAGGCGAACCTGCGGGTTCGGATCAGCCGGGCGCCCCGGCGGGCGCTGTCCACGCCCGCCTCCACCACGGCGCGGGTCACGAAGTGGCCCAACGCCGTTGCCACGAACACCGCGGCGATCAGCACCGGGGCCCAGTTCCAGCTCAACGCCAGCATCATGCGGTCGAAGGTGCCGCGTGGCTGCACCACCGGCTCCCACGAGTTCAGCCGCACCCAGCGGCCCAGGAAAACGCCTACCGCGCACAGCAAATGGACGGCGAGGGTCACCGGGGTCCGCCACGCGGCCAGTCCGCGCGCCGCCAGGAATCGGCCCATCTCGGCCAGCACCAGGTAGTAGGCGACGAATCCGGACACGATGAACACGCCGTACACCGGCAGGATCGTCGTCACCACAGGGCCATTGCCCGCGGCGCGGATGTCGTCGCGCAGATGCACCAGATCGGTCACCACGTACGGCGCGTTCGGCAGGAACAGCAGCAACAGCGCGACACCGGCCCACCAGAACGGCGAAATCGGTAGTCGTCGTTCATCTTCGGGCGGGCGGCGGAACACCAGCAGCGCCAGCGCCACCGGGATCCAGGCCAGCACGGTGTTCCACACCATCCAGAACAGATTGCGGTCCAGCACCCCCGCGAGGCTCGGCGCGACCGTTTTCACCGGGTCCATTCGTTCATGATGCCTTGTGCGGCGCACCTCGTCCCGCGTGTCGAGGACGCCGCTCGGGCAACACGCCCGCGATCGACGCGCCCGTGGTTCTCTGGAAACTCTGGTCGACAGGTGGCGACCAGCTGTTTTACGATCGTATTATGCGGCCGTGGGATATGAGATTCCAGAGTGGGCCCTCGACGTCGCGGCCCGGCTCGGTGTCGCGCCGGAAGAGGTCCTGCGGGTCCTGACCGGACCCGGCCGGCGCTGGCCGCGACCGGTGCGCGGGACGGGCGGACTACCCGCCCTCATGATCATCGGCCGCACCGGCGCCGGGCTACCGCTCGCGGTGGTGGTTCGCCCGCTGTCGCAGTGGGACCAGCAGGTCATCGGCGTCCGGCCGGTGACCGGACGGCTTCTCGCCCAGTTCGAACAATGGGAGGCGGACCATGAGTGACCATCCGGACCAGGGGTACCCGAACACGGCGGCCGAGGCGCGCGATTTCCTCGACAGCCTCACCTTCGACGAGGACGCCCCCGAACCCGACATCCCCGGCCCCGACACCCCCGTCACGGTGCTGCGCACGGTCCGGCTCCCCTACGCCATGGATCAACGCATCCGCGCCGAGGCCGACCACCGCGGCGTCAGTATGTCCGACCTGATCCGCGACTTCCTCACCATCGAGCTGGCCGCCCTCGACGACGACACCCCCATAAGCCGCGCCGACGCCCGCCGCGCGTTGTCCGCCGCCTTGGCGAATCTCTCACCGGCCCACGGTCATCGGAGCTGACATGACGAATCGCCCGGGCACGTCACCGTGCTTGG
The DNA here is from genome assembly GCF_040630785.1 of Nocardia sp. NPDC005746. NCBI lineage: Bacteria > Bacillati > Actinomycetota > Actinomycetes > Mycobacteriales > Nocardiaceae > Nocardia > Nocardia sp. NPDC005746. The sequence goes on along the minus strand of NZ_JBEXYE010000019.1, from coordinate 122,982 downwards.
ACGGTCGCGCACGGTCCAACTGCCTTGTCGGTGGTGTGTGTCACACTCGCCACTGATGAGCCGCTACACGCCTTCCGCTACTGCCTCGACCCACTGGCGAGCAGCAGAATGCGCTTGCTCGGCACGCTGGGGCGACACGGTTCGCGTACAACAAGTCCCTCGACCTGGTGTGAACCGCCCTCGACCGCCGCACAACCGACCCCGATCACCCTGTGCCGTGGACCGGTTTCAGTCTGATCAACGCCTTCAACGCGTGGAAGAAGACCGAGGCCGCAGGCCGGGTGATCGCCGTCGACCCGACCGGGGTCGCCGAGATTCACGTGACCGGCTTGGTGTGGCGTAATCAGGTGCGACAGTAGGTGTTCGAAGAAGCCGCCGTGGACTGCGGTCGCGCCTTCGCCGATTCCCGCTCGGGCAAACGAAAAGGCCGGAAGGCCGGATTCCCGCAGTTCAAGCGCAAGAATTCGACCACCCCAACGTTCCGGCTGCGCAACAAAGTCTCCAAGGCCGGTCGGCCCGTAATCCGCCTCGGCGACAATGGGATTCCCCGGTCGGTAAACCTTACCCGGCATCGGAACAATCCGAGTCCGTGAAGATGCACGCCGCTTGCGGCGGATGTTGGCAAACGGCCGCGCACGAATCCTTTACGCCAGCATCGCATTCCGGGCGGGTCGCCGGCGAGTAAGCGTTACCGCCGAGGCCGCCGACGTCAACCTCACCTCACGCCACCAGCCACGCGCGGCTTCCGATGACACCGGGTGGGTAGGCGTCGACCGCGGGTTGTCGAATTTCCCGGTCGCCGCCACCGACGACTGCACCGAGGTCGCCCGTGTCGACAATGCACCAAGGCCGTTGAGGATCGGACTGACCCGGCAGCGTCGGCTGGCGAAATTGTTGTCCCGCAAACAAAGAAGGTCGCGAAACTATCAAGACGCCGCTGCCCGCCTGGCGCGGCACCATCATCGCGTCGCCAACATCCGTCGGCCTTTCCTACACCAAGTCACAAATAAGCTGGTCAACACCCACGACCGGCTTGTAATCGAGGACTTGAACGTGGCCGGCATGATGGCCAACCGCCGTCTGGCTCGTGCGATCGCGGATACCGGATGGGCCACGTTCGGGCAGCTGTTGCGCTACAAGCAGGAATGGCGTGGCGGGACCGTTGTAATCGCCGACCGCTGGTACCCATCGAGCAAGCGGTGCTCGGCCTGCACATTTGTGAACCAAGAGCTCACGTTGTCAGATCGAATGTTCGCGTGCCGGTGCGGGTTTCGAGCCGACCGCGATCACAATGCTGCGGCCTATCTCGCGGCCTGGCCGAGAATCCACCCCGAGTTCCCTTCCATCGATCCCCGGACCCCCAAGCGGGAGACCGGGTCACCAATGCCCGCCGACGAGATGGCGCTGGCCGACACCTTACGGATGCCGGTGAAACCGCCCCGGATGAAGCGGGAACCGAGGCCCACGCCACGGATATGGCGCGGACCAACGACGCCCGAGAAGGGTGGTGTCTGAAAACCACGCACGGTTTCCAGACACGCTGCTAGGAGAACTTGATTTCGAGCCCGATCCCGAGGATCGAGATCAGCCAGATGACGCCGAGGAAGATGGTGATCCGGTCGAGGTTCTTCTCGACGACAGTAGAGCCCGACAGACTCGACTGCACTCCACCACCGAAGAGGCTGGACAGACCTCCGCCCTTGGCGCGGTGCAACAGCACCAGCAGCACCAGCAGCACGCTGGTGATAACTAGGAGGATATCCAGGAACATCCGCATTCCAGGGAGTATAGGTGGTCGTCAGGGGTGCTTTTTACCAACCCCCTGGTGAGGGGCACGTTCATCGGGCGTGCCCCAGCCCGTCACAGACTGTCCCGCGATGTCCCGCAAAATTGTGGCACGAGATCTGACACTGCACGCCCCGCGATGCCCTGGACGCCAAGGCGCAGACCAAGATCATTCCGCATCAGGTGGGGCAGTTGCAGACACTTCTCGACAGCTCATTCAGCAAACATTCCGCAATGCTCGATGACATGCCTCGCACGCGCCAGTATTCGCAACTACGTTCGAGCGTTGGCCCGACATGACGCCCTCACTCCGAGGCGCTGGGGTTGACCGGGTTCTCCGCCACCACGCACATGATGCGCGACGGTTGCGCGCTGCGCTGGTATTCGGTGGGCCGGTTGGCCTCTGAGCGTTGGCTCGCTCACCTGTCGGACCGATGTCGCAGTCGATCACTTCCGCTTCTCGGTAACCCAGGCCGCGATCTGGCTTCTCGATGTGAACCCGAGCTTGGCCAGGATGTGCTCGACGTGGCCCTGGGCTGTGCGGGGCGAGATCACCAAGGTGGAGGCGATCTCCCTGTTGGTCAGTCCCTTCGTGACGAGGTCGGCGACCTCGGTCTCGCGGCGGGTCAACACCGGTGCGTCCGGGGTCGCCGGGGGCTCGTCGGCAGGGCCGTCGCCGAGCGCGTACGCGATGGATTCGTTGAAACTCATGGCGGTTCCGGCGCGAAACGCGTCTTGGTAGGCGCGGTTCCCGAGTGCCTCGCGGGTGAGCTGCTCGCACTCGTCGTGGTTGTCGAGCAGGTTCGGGAGGGTCACCGAGATCCTTCCGACCGTCTGCGCGAGCGTCACCGCGGCGCCCATCAGGATGGCGGCCCGGGTCGCCTGGTCCTCACGTATCGCGGCCCAGGCCAACGACTCGAGGCACCAGCCCGTCACGACCGGGTCCTTGATCCGCCGGAGGAGCCGCAACGCCGATTTCACGAGGGCTGTTGCCCGATCGGTGTCCCCCGCCTGCAGTGCTGCCAGCGCGAGAGCCCATGACGAGTACGCACGGTAGATGGACTCACCGCGCGGTGCGGTGATCGCAAGCACCTGCTCATGACAGGCGACCGCGGTCTCATCGTCCCCTGACAGTCCGCTCGCGATCGCCAGGCCGAGAATCCCGCCGATCAATCGTGCGATCTGGAGTCCAGTCCCGGTCAGGTGGGAGCCGGCGGCGGGTGCGCCGGCGAGGGCCGACTGGAACCGCTCGGCCGCCGCCGCGAGGTCTCCGGTGAACATCGCCAGATATCCTCGAGCGTAGTTCGCGACCTCGATCGACTCCGCGCGCCCCAATTGCTCTGCGAGTGAACAGCATTCCACCGCCAGAGCCGCGGCCTCATCGAGTTGACCCTGCATCCCCGCGAACAAAGAGTCGCCGTACAACGTCTTGACGCGTTCCTCGGCCCCCGCGGTGTCGGAGCCGTTGAGGCAGCGGCCCATCCAGTGCCGGGCTTCCGCCAACAGACCCCGGCACTGCCAGAACAGCCACAAGGCGTTCACCATGCGCGCGGTGACATCCGGGTCGGTGGCGACGACCGATTCGGTCATACTGAAGGTCAGAGCCCCCCGCAGGTTCGGCTGCTCCCGATCGAATCGCTCGATCCAGCTCACCTGGTCGGGGCCGATCCAGTCGATCTCGGCCCGCTTCACCAACCGCTCGTACCACGAGAGGTGCCGCCGCCGCGCCCGGGAAAGGTCGCCGGATTCGCGCAGTTTCTCCCTGCCGTAGTCGCGGATCGTCTCGGCCATGACCAGGCGAACGACGTTGCCGACCTGCTCACGGCTCAGGATCGACTTGTCCACAAGCGATGCCACCGTGTCCAGGAGGTCGTCTCCGACCACCTCCTCGGGACAGACGCCCTCGGCCGCGTCGAGCTCGAATCCGCCGACGAACACCGACAGCCAGGCCCACAACTCCCGTTCCCGCTCGGTGCACAGTTCGTAGCTCCAGTCCACGCACGACCGCAACGTCTGCTGCCGGGTGGGCGCGAGCCTGGAACTGACGGTGAGCAACCGGTACCGGTCGGTCAACCGTTGCAGGATCTGGCCGGCGGACAACACCCGGATCCGCACCGCCGCCAACTCGATCGCCAACGGAAGCCCTTCCAGCCTCCTGCAGATCCCCGCCACCTCAGCACAATTGGCCTTACTGAGGGCGAAGTCGGGCACTGACGCGGCCGCCCGGGAGGCGAACAGTGCCACCGCATCGTACTGGGGCATCGCCTCGAGCAGCGGAGACTGCTGGTCGTCCGGAACCGACAACGGTGGAACCTGCAACATCCGCTCCCCTTCCATCCCGATCAGCTCCCGGCTCGTCGCCAGGATCCGCACCCCGGAACACGCCCGAAGCAGCGTCTTCACCAACTCCGCGACAGCACCCAGCAGGTGCTCGCAGTTGTCCAGGACCAACAGCGCCTGCCTGGTCGAGAAGTGATCGATCAGCAGTTGGGACAACGACCGGCCCGGTTGATCCGGCAGTCCGAGCGCGGCGGTCACGGTCTCCGCCACCAGAGCGGGATCGTGCAGTTCACCGAGTGGAACGAACCACACCCCGTCGGCGAACGACCGCCGGGACTCCTCCGCGACCCGCATCGCCAACCGGGTCTTTCCCACGCCACCGGTGCCCGTCAACGTCACCAACAGCGAGGTCGCCAGCAACCGCCGCGCCTCGGCCACCTCCCGGCGCCGACCGACGAAACTCGTCAACTCCAGCGGCAGCTTCCCGGGTGCCGCCTTCACGGACGTCTCCATCGAGCAAGCCCTCCTGTCGCCGCCAACCTGGGTTCGAACGCTACCCCTGACAGACTTCCGACCAGCCGATCGTCGCCATGTCGTTGCCCGAGGTGAAACGCGGTAGGGAATCATTGGTGCACCGCAGCCGCACAACAGCCTTATCGCCGAGTCATTCAGGCGTCTTCTCGAAACGTGTACTGACCGGGATGACAACCGAGCATCGGTGGTGCGCGTCGAGCCAAGGACGGGCCCGACCATCGTAAAGAACGTTCGGTCCGCATATCCCGCGTCACCATACTGATGGCTATGAATTAGGTTGCCTTGCAAAACATTTCGTGGTCATCGCCGTCATCGGCTGGTTGACCATGACGTTCTCGATGCAGTCCAGCGGCCACCCAGCGGATGGAGCAACCGGATTCGCCGTCTTCGCCATCGGCGGCGTGATCGCGATGTTAGGACAGCTCGGGGCCCAGCATCCGCGCCGCGGCGGAGACGCTGATCCGATACACCGGACCAGGTCGCTGCATATTGCGGAAGCACGCGATGAGGTGCGGGCGAGCACGCAGCAATCAGCCCTGGTCGCGCCCGACTCGATCGATCATGGCCGATCGACCGCCCACTCGGGACTGTAGTCGCGGTGGTCGGACCAGAGGGCGGCAATAGAACGCACGGTCGGGCAGGGCCAGGCCACCGGGCCGCGGTCACCGGGGTCACGGCACACCGAGCACCGGTGCTGCGCGTCGGGTGTGTGCTCGCTGACGATCAGCCGCAGCACGGCCAGGTGGCGCAGCATCTGCTTCGGTGTCAACGTGCCCGGCACGAACACCGTCGACGGGGCGGAGCGGCTGTGCTTGGGCCGTACGAGACGCACCCACTCGTATTTGATCTCCCGACCACTGTCCCGGAAATCATGCTCCAGGCTCACCGCGAACTCGGCGGCTTCCTGTTGCCGCTCGAGTCGCCGGGCGATGAACTGCTCGATGGTCATCATCGCCGGACCATCCAGAGTGCGGTCGCGACCACGACCAGAGCGGCCCACAACACCCAATACAGCGAGGACGCGCCCGTGGCGACCAGCACCGCGGCGGCGACGGCGAGCACTACGACCGTGGAAGTGCGCATGATCGATTGTCTCTCATTACGCGCCGCGGGCCGCACAGGCCAGGCATCGCCGCCTTACTCGTCCTCCGTGGTCACCGAATATGTACTGCCATAAGAGGATCGGGCCGTCACTGCGAAAGTGACACCCGTCATATTCGAGTGAAACGTGTGTCGTTCACTTTTGGCGCTCAGTAGCGTTCCCGACTGGTCGAACTGATCGGCCAGGGGAACAAGGCGTTCTACAAATGGGGAGTTGAACAAGTGAAGAAGACCTGGTTGGCACTGCTGGTCGCGGTGCTCGCCATACCCGCCGCGGGGGGGATTCCCGCCGGCGCCGAACCTGCCGCGCCCACACCGACGATCTCGGTGGATCGGGCGCAACCCGGGCGTGGCATCCCGGACGTCTATGTCGTCTCCGTGAAAGAGGGAGCGAATATCGACGATGTGCTGTCACAGGCGAAGATCAAGGAAACCCGCGTGAAGTCGGCCGGCCTGAGGTCCTTCGCCGCGAAGCTGACGAAGCCTCAAGTCGAAGCCCTGCAGGGTAATTCGGCGGTCGAGATGATCCTCGAGGACCGGGTCATCGCGGCGACCTCGAGCATCGACGGCTACACCCCGACCACCGAACCGGGCCCGGGGTGGGCAGCTGATCGAATCAATCAGTCGGCGCTGCCGCTCGACGGGAGCTACACCACCACCGCCACCGGCGCAGGTGTCACGGCCTACGTCATCGACGGTGGCATCGATGTCAGTCATCCGGACTTCGAGGGGCGAGCCTCCGAGGGCATGTCGGTGATCAGCACCGCGCCGACCCTCGATTGCGGGGGTTACCAGCACGGCACCGGCGTGGCGGGCGTACTGGGCGGAGCCAAGTTCGGTGTGGCCAAGAAGGTGAAGTTGGTGTCCGTCCGTATCACGAGATGCGATGGGACGGCCGACCTTTCATCCATTCTGAACGCCTCGGACTGGGTGCAGGCGCATCACCAGAAGCCCGCCGTGGTGAACATTTCCTTGAATGTCAACGGGACCGGCTCATTCCTCGACAATGTCCAGGCGGCGTACCTTCGCGGGGTCTTCAACGCCCTCGCCGACTCCGGCCTGTTCATCGCGAATTCGACGAGCAATCGCGACGCCGATGCCTGCCTCGGCTCCCCCGCCGACGCCGCCGGAGTGGTGGCGGTCGCCCACACCGACATCGAGGACCGCGCCGCCCAGAGCTCGGACTGGGGCCCCTGCGTCCAGCTGTACGCACCCGGCCGTGAGGTCCCCTTCCCGGCGATCGGCGGCGGCTTCGTGAAGTCCAGCGGTTCCTCATTCGCCGCCCCGATGGTCGCCGGAGTCGGAGCCCTCTACAAGTCCACCTACGGCGACACGTACTGGCAGACGATCGCCAACTGGATCAAGGACAAATCCACCAAAAACGTGGTGCAACCCAAATCCAACCCCAACCCCAACGCCACACCCACGATAAACCGGCTGCTCAGCACCGGCGGCCTGTAACCGCCCCTCGATAACAGTGCGCCGTGCCCGGCCTCGAGCACGGCGCACTGTTATGCGGCCACACAATTGCCTCACCGTCCGCAGCCTCGAATGACGTAGGTCGGAGTCGAACCGACGTGGTTCCTGAGTGAAAGTCAGGCTGCCCATACCGACAGAGCAACTACGCCACGCGTCCGGCCGGATGGAATCGAACCACCTGTGCCCGAAGGCGGGAGGTTTACAGCCTCCGTGCACGCCATGTGCTCGACCGGTTGGTGGCGGTGGTCGGATTCGAACCGACGACCTGTGGGTTATGAGCCCACTGCGCTTCCTAACTGCGCCACACCGCTCCAACGATCCGCCCAATGGCGGACCCTGCGGAAGACAGAGAACTCGAATCCCAAGCCCTGAGGCTCAACACCGCTAGCAACGGGTTCCGGCCGGCCTGACCGGTTTATCTTCCATCGCGGAAAGTTGAGGAGTCGAACCCCCGGGACACAATGCCCGCCTCCGGTTTTCAAGACCGGCTGGCCTCCACAGGCCGGAACCTTCCATTTCACCGCCGCTCCGTTGAGCTCGCGGTCCAACCACATTCGCAGGAAGGCTGAAGGGCTGCAACCGAATTTCACAGGCCTTCGGAGACATCGATATCCGGGAACCGCTTCGCGAGTTCCGCGATGCCCTCTGCTTCGGTGGGCGGGTTTTCGATCCAGGACACCTGTTGATTCAAGAGGGCTCTCGCTTGATCGATCACTGCCGTCGGAGCCTCGGCGGGGAAGGCCTTGGCGACTACACTCAGGAGGTCTTCGATGTCGGTATCCAGCCCGGACTCGCGTTGCGGCCGCTCGCCTCGCAACGCTGCGGTGAGCATGTAATCGAAGCGCTCGCGTGCCTGCTGCGCGGTGGGCCGTGTACGCCTCATGAACGATCTCCGCTGGATGGTTTCTCGACAAGTAATCGATCGACTCGCCGCACGGGTCGGCTCGTGATGTAGCCACGTTCGCCGGAGCAACGCACGGCGGCAACTGAATTGGACCGGTTTGCCGGGAAGGTCTGGGTTGTGGGGACAGATAGTGCCAAGGCGTTGCTGAAAGGTGTACAGGCGCCGGGAATTGGCGCAGGGTCGGTCGGCATGAATGGCCATGTCTTGCGATTGCTATGTCGTAACGTCCCCGCTATCGCCGCTGCCGCGGTTGGGGCGGTGGTGATGTCCGGTTGCGGACCGGCGTCGTCGTCACCTGCGGATGTCACCAGTTCCGCGGTGACCTCGATGAAGGCGACCACTACCCTCGCTCCGCCTACCAGTACGACGACGACGTCGGAGATGGCGCCGGAGATGGCGCCGTTGAGCACGTCGACGGAGGTCGCGCCCGCTCCGGCGCCGGTGCCGTTCGTTGCCCCGGCGGCACCGCCGACCGCCGTGCAGCCACCGGCCGCCCCGCAGCCACCCGCACCCGCGCCGGCACCCGAGACGACCAATGCCCCGTCGGTGTATTACGGCAGTTGCGCCGAGGCCAAGCGGGCGGGGGCCGCGCCGCTTCGGCGGGGTGATCCCGGCTATCGCTCGGGGCTCGATCGTGATGGTGACGGGATCGCTTGCGAGAGATAGGTTTCGGCTATCCGGCGGTCTTCGCGGCCGCCGGGCATTACAGGGAGCGTCGGATGTACTCCTTGAGCGAATCCCGCACGAACGCTGCACAATTCGGATCGCCATAGGCCGCGGCGTAGCGTTCGTCGTCGGCGTACATGTCGGCCATGGCGGTGACCATGGCGATGGAGCGCTCGCGGTCACCGTCGGCCAGAGGGGTGCCGGGGGTGGCGCGGAACCAGGCGATGTGGCGGGCGGCTTGGGATTGGGCGGGGGCGGAGTCGGGCGCGTGACCGGATTTCCAGGTGGTGATCCAGGTGGCGATCATGTCGTCGAGGTCGCGTTTCCATTCGCGTTGTTGCCGGAGGGATTTGGCGCGCCACCACTGATTGCTGGCTTCGAAAGCCTCCTCACCCCAGCGGGCGATGACTTCGTCGCGGTAGGGGTCGTTGAAGCCTTCGAGCATCATGCGCAGGGAGCCTTCGGCGCCGGCTCGGGTGTCGAGGGTGTGGCGCAGGGCGCGGATTCGGTCGTCGATGCGGGCGCGTTCGGCTTCCAGGACGCGGAGGTGGGCCTGCAGGGCGGCGTCCTCGGTGTCGGCGGGGTCCTCGTCGGATACGCGGTCGAGGATTTCGGCGATGGCCGGCAGGCTCAGGCCGAGTTCGCGCAGCAGGAGGATGCGCTGGAGGCGGGAGACCGAGTCGGTGTCGTAGTGGCGGTAGCCGTTGTGGCCGACTCGGGCGGGTGGGAGGAGGCCGATCTCGTCGTAGTGGCGCAGGGTGCGGCTGGTGATGCCGGCGCTGTCGGCCAGTTGCTGGATCGTCCACTCCATGAAGGTCTCCCGTCAGTGTTTGCCGACCCAGTCGCCCTCGAAGGTGGCCGCCCATTCCTTGGCGTGGTCGAGTTCGGCCAGGCGGGGTGCGGTGAGGATGACGCGGTTGCCGTCGGGGTCGGTGATGGTGACATCGCTGGTGTACCACACGGTGTCGGTGGGGCCGGTGATCGTCACGCCGGGGAAGGCGTGCTCACGCAAGGTTGAAGCGAGGGTCGCGAGATCCTCGTCGCCCGCGGAGAAGCTGACGGTGGGGCTGCCGGGGACGGGGTCGCCGGGGACGAGCAGCAGGTCCTGGTATTTCATGCGGCGCAGGTGCACCACGACCGGGCCGTTGTCGCCGGGAATGGTTGCCAGCGCGATGAATCCGGCGGCCTCGTAGAACGCCGTCGTGGCGGCGATGTCGCGCACCTGGAAGGTGGCGAACATGGGCATGGGGTAGATGGTGCGGTCGATGTCGGGGTGTTCGCTCATGGACTCGACGGTAGGAGTTGACGTAGCGGCAAGGTCAACTCGGCGGTGTGGTGTGCCGGGAGTAAACCGCCAGCATGTCCTCGACCAGACGCAGGATGGCGACATCGAGATCGGGGCGCTGATAGACCCCGCGCACCACGGCTTCGCCGGAGAACAGGTGCAGCATCATGAAGAAGATGGATTCGCGCAGGTCGGCGGGGAAGTCGGCGAGGACGCCGCTGGCGCCGAGGGCGGCCACGATCTCGCGGTAGTAGTTCTCGGCGATGGGTGCGACGCGGTCGCGCAGTTCGGTGTCCGAGCGGGCGGCCAGGAAAATCTCGCGCAGCGCGCGGGTGAGGTTGGACTGCTGGGCCTGGCGCAGGAACCGCAATGCGACGTCGAGTGGATTGTCCTGGGCGCCAAGCTGTTCCATGGCGCCCCGGTAGCCGATGAGCTGGCGAGCGAAGATCTCCTCGGCGGTGCGCACGATCAGGTCCAGGCGGGTGTCGAACTGACGGAACATGGCCCCGGCCGATAGTCCGGCGCGGCCGCAGATCTCCTGCACGGTGGTGCGCTGGTAGCCGACCTCGCCGATGGCCGCGATGGTGGCGTCCACCAGCTTGGCCACGGTGGCTGCCCGGCGCTCCTGCTGGGTGCGCCGCGGGCGGGAAACTTCGCTCACGACACCCCATCCTGCCCCGTGAACATGAGCGGCAAATATCCGGACCACGGTGACCGTTGACACATTCGCCGCAGGCGGCATATGACATTTACTGCCACGACCTGGGCGCCCGCGTGCAGTACACGCGTGATCTGTTCAGCGAGCACGGCATCGCGGCGGTGTCGAACACCGCGAGCGCGGCGCTGTGGATCGATGACCGCCTCCATGGTGTTCCCGCGCCGCAGGGCTGCCACAACCGCGATGTGTATTCCGGCATTCTCGACCCCGGTGCGGTCGGCGCGTTCGTGAACACGATCGGGCAGACCCTCGCGTCAGCGCTCGGGATACCGGTGTAGCGGCCGTACGATCGGGCTCATGCCAGCAACCCGGGTTTCGATCCTGCTCGCACTGACCGCCCTGGCCGCCGCCGGATGTTCGTCGGGCGGCGGTGGGGACGAGCCGCCGCCCGCCTCGCTGGCCGGTCGCACGTTCGTCTCGACGGCGGTGTCGGGGACCCCGATCCCGGGCGGGGGGCCGTTGACGCTGACCTTCACCGAGGGCCGGGTCTCGGCGTCCGCGGGCTGCAATACCGCCAACGGTTCGGTCGACCTGCAGGGCAATACGATGCAGGTCGGCGAGCTGTCGTCGACCTTGATGGCGTGCCCGGGCGATCTGGCGGGCGCCGACGAATGGCAGAGCGCCCTGCTGCGTTCCCAGCCCACCTGGACCCTGTCCGGCGACACCCTCACGGTGAAGGGCAGCGGCTCCACGGTCACCATGCTCGACCGCAAGGTCGCCCACCCCGACAAGCCGCTGGTCGGCACCACCTGGGTCGTGACCAGCCTGCTGCGTACGCAGGCCAAGGTCCGTTCGGCCACTCTCGACGAGGTTCGTCCCACCCTGACGATCACCCCCGACGGCAAGGTCTCCGGCAGCGCGGGCTGCAATCAGATGACCGGCACCGCGGCCATCGACGGCGAGGATGTCACCTTCTCCCTCGCCACCACCCGCATGATGTGCGCCCCCGAGGTCATGGAGGTCGAGCAGCAGGTTCTCGAGGCGCTGGACGGGAAAGCCAAGGCCACCATCGATTCCGACGTGCTGACCCTGCGTAACGCGGGCAATGGCGCCGGCATCGAACTGCGCGCCGAGTGAGACCGGGTCCGGCGAAAATCATTGTCGCCGGACGGTATCGGCGCGCTAGCGTCCGATTCCATGACGACTGCGAGATTCCTGAATGTGGTGGATGTGGAGGCCACCTGCTGGGAGGGACCCAACCCGCCGGGGCAGCCCAGCGAGATCATCGAAATCGGGTTGTGCGTGCTCGATACCGTGACCAGGGAACGGGTGAGCAAGCACAGCATTCTGGTGCGGCCCGAGCATTCGGCGGTGAGTGAATTCTGTACGAGCCTGACGACACTCACTCCCGAACAGGTGAGCGCGGGCATTACTTTCGCCGAGGCGTGTGAACTGCTGTGCACCGAATTTCACGCCGATTCGAGACCGTGGGCCAGTTGGGGCGATTACGACCGCAAACAGTTCACCGCGCAATGCCAGGGCACGGGTGTGCGCTATCCGTTCGGCCGCGAGCACACCAATGCCAAGCTGGCGTTCTCCGCGGCGCGCGAGACCAAGCGCCGCTACGGCATGGCCGGCGCGCTGCGGCTGTCCGGGCTGCCGCTGGAGGGAACACATCATCGCGGCGGGGACGATGCGTGGAATATCGCCGCCTTGATCGCGGAGCTGATGAGTAAGGGTTCGTGGCCGGGCTGACGCTTTGTGCCATTGCTCGAAAACCCTGCGCTACATGGTCTTTTATGCATGGTCGACTGACAACGGAATGTTGTGAACTAACGGCATTTCAATGTTTCAGCTCTGCTGCCCGACGACCCTAATGTTCATTTCCACGCCGAGGACCAGCTCCGCGGGCGTAGACCATCGAACATCTAGGAAATCCATGGCACACAGAGTTATTGCGCGCGGTATGGCCGCCTGCGCGGCGACCACCACGGCGGCGGGCGCGCTGGCGCTGTTCGGCGCGGGCGCGGCCCAGGCGGACCCGGGAACGATCACCTGGAGCGACGGCTCCTCGCAGTTCACCCGGACCGTCAGCAACACCACTCCCGCCGAGGGCGACACGGTCACGGTCAGCACCAAGTTCGAGCGGACCAGCTGGACCGACGAGTTCATCTACAACATCAAGGACCGGCACGCGGCGTGCCTGACCTATGTCGCGGGCTCGGCCAAGATGACCGGCAATGACGGCGACTACCCGTACGCGAATCCCGAGGTCAATGCCGACGAGGGCAATGGCTACGGCTACGTGCGCGTGTCGTTCGGGGTCACCGAGTGGTCGGTGCAGAACCGCCCCGGCTTCCACCGCTCCCCTATCTTCACCGTGCAGTACAAGGTCGGACAGAACTGTGCGCGCGGTGCGGCGCTGACCAGCGGCATGGATTACGGCGGGTCGCTCGGTTCGGGCAATTACGGCACCAAGGGCCCCTCGATCACAGTCGGCAAGAACGCGACCACCACCACGCTGGCCGCCGTGCAGAACGCGCGCGTCGGTGTGGCGACCACGTTGACCGCGACCGTCACCGGCGGCGCGGCGGGCGACCCGGTCGACTTCTTCGACGGCGCGACGAAGATCGGCTCCGGGGCGCTGGACGCCGCCGGGACCGCGACCTTCCAGTGGACCCCCGCGGTGAAGGGCGACCACGGCCTGTCCGCGAAGTACGCGGGCACCGCGGCCGCCAATGGGTCGACCTCGGGGACGGTCACCGCGCAGGTGTCGGAGCAGAACCAGACCTCGACGGTGAGCCTGGCCGCCGCCTCCGGCGCGCAGGTCGGCAAGGCGACCACGCTGACGGCCACCGTGAGCCCGGCCGCGGCCGGCGGCACCGTCGAGATCCGCGACGGCGACGCCTCCCTCGCGGTCGTCCCGGTGGGCAACGACGGCACCGCCGCCTACCAGTGGACCCCGGCCACGGCGGGCGCGCACTCGCTGACCGCGACCTTCTCCGGCCGCGACGGCGTCACCGGCTCCACCACGTCCACGCAGGTCACCGTGGCCGAGGCCCCGGCCCAGAACACCGATTCCACCACCACCCTGTCCCCGGTCTCGGGCGCGCAGGTCGGTAAGGCGGTGGCGGTCACCGCGATGGTGAAGCCCGGAAACGCCGGTGGCAGCGTCACTTTCAAGGACGGCAACACCGTGGTCGGCACCGCGCAGGTCTCCGGTGACGGCACCGCCACCATCCAGTGGACCCCGGCCACCGCGGGCCAGCGCACGCTGACCGCCGAATACTCCGGCCACGGCACCGTGAACGCGTCCTCGGACCGGGCCTCGGTCGTGGTGGCCGCCGCCGCGGGCGGGGTCGACACCGGCAGCGGGACCGGCAGCCTCGGCTCCCTGCTCGGCGGTACCGGCTCGAGCAAGTAGCGGGGTGATGTCGCCGGGCGGTCCCCTCCCCGCCGTCCGGCGACATCTTCGCGAAATGGTCCCCGGCCGCGCCGATTCGCGGCAGGCTGGACGGACTGGCCGAGGGATCGGATGTTGCCGCAGGTAGCGCCGCGTCACCTCTACGCTGAGTTCCCGGCGTACGCGACCTATGGGGCATATGGGAGGGCGTCATCAACGACCGCGAAGCGGATCTGGATCAGTGGTTTCGCGCGGAGGTCGCCGCGGCGACACCGGGACCGGCTCGCGCGCAGGGGGAATTGATCGGCGCCGCCGGACTCACCGGTGAGCTCGCCCTGGCACTGTTCGACGCCCAGGCCACCTCCCGGCACCTGGATCTGGCCGCACGGCGGCTGGGCCGCGACGGACACGGCTACTACAGCATCGGATCGGCCGGGCACGAGGGCAACGCCGCGGTCGCGGCAGCGCTGCGGGTCACCGATCCGGCCTTGCTGCACTATCGCTCGGGCGCGTTCTTCGTGCACCGCACCCGGCAGGTCCCGGGCCTGGACCCGATCCGCGACGTCCTGCTGGGCGTGACCGCGGCGGCCGCCGACCCGATCTCCGGTGGGCGGCACAAGGTTTTCGGCAGCAAGCCCGCCCACATCATCCCGCAGACCTCCACCATCGCCTCGCATCTGCCGCGCGCGGTCGGCCTGGCCTTCGCGCTGGGGCGGGCCGCACAGCTGGGGCTGCGCACCGAATGGCCCACGGACGCGGTGGTGGTGTGCAGTTTCGGCGACGCCTCGGCCAATCACTCGACCGCCGCCGGGGCGATCAATACCGCGATCCACACCGCCCACCAGGGCGTGCCCATGCCGATCCTGTTCGTGTGCGAGGACAACGGCCTGGGCATCAGCGTGCCGACCCCGCGCACCTGGATCGAACAGGCCTACGGCTCGCGCCCCGGCCTGGCGTATTTCGACGCCGACGGCGCGGACCTGCCCGCGGCGCTGGCGGCGGCGACCGCGGCCGCCGATCATGTTCGCGCCCACCGCACACCGGCCTTCCTGCGCCTGCGCACGGTACGGCTGCTCGGCCACGCGGGCTCCGATGTCGAATCGGCCTACCGGCGTCCGGCCGACATGGCCGCCGATCTGCGCCGCGACCCGGTGGCCGCGACCGCCCGGCTGCTGGTCACCGCCGGGGTGGCGACCCCGGACGCGATCCTGGCCCGCTATGACGAGATCGCCGAACAGGTCGCCAAGGCCGCCGACAGTGCCTGGCACGAACCGAAATTGGGCTCGGCTGCCGAAATACAGGCCCCCTTGGCCCCCGCGCGGCCCTCGGCGGTCCGCACCGACGCCCTGCGCGGCACCGAGGGTCCGGAGTCGGTGGACGGCGACCCGCTCACCCTGGCCCAGGCGGTGAACCAGACTCTGGCGCACCTGCTCGCCCGCGACCCGGACGTGCTGGTGTTCGGCGAGGACGTGGGCCGCAAGGGCGGGGTGTACGGCGTCACCAAGGGCTTGCAGCAAAGTTTCGGCGCGCGAAGGGTTTTCGACACTCTGCTCGACGAGCAGAGTGTGCTGGGCACCGCGCTCGGCGCCGGCCTGGCGGGGTTCGTACCCATCCCGGAGATCCAGTACCTGGCCTACGTCCACAATGCCGAGGACCAGTTGCGCGGCGAGGCGGCGACCCTGTCGTTCTTCTCCGGCGGCCGCTATCGCAATCCGGTGGTGGTGCGCATCGCGGGCCTGGCGTATCAGAAGGGCTTCGGCGGCCACTTCCACAACGACAATTCCCTTGCCGCGCTGCGGGATATCCCCGGTCTGGTGCTGGCGGTGCCGTCGCGCGCCGACGACGCCGCGGCCATGCTGCGCACGTGTGTGGCGGCGGCCCGGGTGGACGGCCGGGTGTGCGTGTTCGTGGAGCCGATCGCGCTCTATCACACCCGCGACCTGTATCGCGACGGCGACGGCGGCTGGCTGGCGCCGATTTCCGCTGTGCGCCATGCCGAGATCGGCCGGGCCCGGGTGTACGGCGAGGGCACGCACCTGACCATCGTGAGTTTCGGCAACGGGGTGCCGATGAGCCTGCGGGTGGCGCGGCGGCTGGCCGAGCGTGACATCCACGCCCGGGTGCTGGACCTGCGCTGGCTGGCCCCGCTGCCGGTGGCGGATCTCCTCGACCATGCCCGCGCCACCGGACGGGTGCTGATCGCCGACGAAACCCGCCGCAGCGGAGGCGTTTCCGAGGCGGTGTGCGCGGCGCTGCTGGACGCCGGATTCGACGGCAGGCTCGCCCGGGTCACCAGTGCCGACAGTTTCGTGCCGCTGGGCCCGGCGGCATCGTCGGTGCTACTGGACGAGGACGCGATCGAGGCGGGCGCGCTGAGCCTGCTGGCCGCGCCCCGGTGACCACGGGCGGAGCCGGGCCTGCTCGCTTGGAAGCCCGGCCCCGCCCGTGGTCGACGCCGGTTCCGGTCGGCGTCCCGGTGCCGTCGGAGGACGACACCAAGCCAATCTACGTATCAACTACGTAGATACGTAATACCGTAGACGCGGGGCCGCCCGCAAGGGGCACGTGGCGACCCGCACACGATTCGCAAACTCGCGCACGACAGTAAGGCTGTCCTCAGTTTTGCCCCCTACACTCGGGCGGATTCCACGGGAGGAGATCGGATGCGGGCCGCGCGATCGCGGGTGGGCCGATGAGTGTCGCCGTCTGTCTGTTGCTGTACGGGTTCGCGGTCGCGGTGCTCGCGCCCCGGGTGCTACGGCGGATCAGCGCGTCGGGGGCCGCACCGCGCATCGCGGTCGCGGCGTGGGTGGCGGTGATGATCTCGACCCTGCTGGCATGGGCGGTGACGGTGACCATCATCGTGGTCGACATCGGCACCCATAAGATCTCGGTGCTGCCGGCCCGCTTCCTCGACACCTGCCTCCTACACCTGCACGACGCGGCGGTCGGCCACTACGGACGGCACCTGCAGACCGGCCTGCTGATCCTGTCCTTCTTCGCGGCCCTCGCGGGCCTGGTGGTCGCGTTCCGGCTCGCCACCACACTGTGGCGATCGCACCGCAGCACACTCGAGCACGCGCGCCTGGCCCGCCTGGCCGGACGCCACCACCCCGAACTGGACGCCGTGATCCTCGACGTGGATCATCCCGCCGCGTATTGCGTTGCGGGCAAACCCCATACGATCGTGGTCAGCCGCGGCGTGCTCACCGCTCTCGACGACCACCACCTCGAAGCGGTGCTGTCCCACGAGCGCGCCCACCTGACCGGACGCCACCACCTGCTGCTCACCCTGACCCGCGGCCTGGCCACCGTGCTGCCGCGGGTCGACCTGTTCACCACCGGCGCGGCCGAGGTGGCGCGCCTGCTGGAAATGCTGGCCGACGACGCGGCCGCGCGCATCCACGGCCGCGACACGGTCCTGCAAGCCCTGCTCACGATGGCCGCGCTGCCCGAACAGTCCGAGACCACCCACGCGGTGCTGCGCTCCCGCGTGCGGCGACTGTCCGAACCGGCCGATGTGGCCCGGTCCCACTCGCGCACCGCGGCCGTGGCCGCGACCCTGACCGCCATGCTCATTCCGGTGGCCGCGCTCATCGCGGCCACCATCGGCATCGAGGTCTGCCTGACCTGACCGTCGGCGATATCAGCGCCGCGCCGGCAGCGGCTGGGTCGGGTAGTCGATCACCCGGCCGGGCGGGAACATCCCCTGCGACGGGCGTTTGCGATGCCGCCCGCCGCGCGCGGGCTCGCGACCCGAACGGTCCAGCACCGCCAGCGCCACGGCCGCGATCGCGCCGATCACCACCAGTCCCAGCCAGACCGCCCACTCCGCGCCCGCGGCGTGCGCCGCGCCCAGCAACGCGCCCGTGGCCAGGTTGCCGATCAGGATTCCGACGCCCACCACGGTGTTGTAGAAGCCGTAATGCGTCGCCACCAGCCGATTTCCCGACAGTGACACCACGGTGTCCATCTCGAACGGGAACACCGCCGCCGTCCCCACCGCCAGCACCGCCGCCGCCAGCAGCAGCGCCCCGAGCGCCACCGCGTCCCCGAAGATCCCGCCCGACGGAACGATCGCCAAGGGCAGGAACGCCACCGCCAGCAGCGCCACCCCCACCACCAGACCGCGCCCGGTCCCCCACCGGCCACGGAACCAGGCCGTGATGCGCAGCTGCCCCGCCACCGCGACAACACCGGAGATCACGAACAACGCCGAGGTGACCGCCTGCGCCCGGTCCCCCGCCAGGTACTCCGCCTGCAAAGGCAGCGCCAGATACACCTGGAACGACAGCACATACGAGCCGACCATGATCACCGCGAACGCCACGAACCGGCGATTCGCCACCACCGTGCGCCAATCCTCGAGCACCGAGGTCCGTACGGCGGGCTCGGCCGCGCGGCGCGCGGGCAACGCGAACAACTGGGCGACGGTGAGCGCCGCGAACACCACCGCCGCCGCGGCCGCCGTCACCCGGAAATCCAACGCCAGCAACGCCAATCCGACCAGCGGCCCCGCCAGGGTCCCGGCCTGGTAGAAGACGTTGAACACCGCGAACGCCTCCACCCGCCGCTCCCCCGCCTCGGCCGCGAGATAAGCGCGCACCGCCGGATTGAACAGCGCGCCCGCGAAACCCGTCGCCGCCGAGGCGATGATCAGGCTCGGCAGATCCGAGGCGAACGCCAGCAGCGCGAAACCCGCGGTCCGCAACAGACATCCGGCCACGATCAGCGGCTTGTACCCCAGCCGATCCGCCAGCGTGCCGCCCACCAGGAACATGCCCTGCTGCGAGAAGTTACGCACGCCCAGCACCAGCCCGACCGCCCACGCCGCCAAGCCGAGGGGCCCGGACAGGTATCCGGCCAGATAGGGCATGAGCATGTAGAAGCCGAGATTGATGCCGAACTGGTTGACCATGAGCAGCTGGGCCGCCCGGTCGAACCCGCGGAACTTCGCCAGGACGCTCACGACAGCGGCCCCGGGGTCGCCTCACGCGGGTGCTCGGGTACGCGGGGGTCGATGACGGTCGTGCAGCGGGTCCATCGCTCGACCTGCCGCTCGCGGGGATGGGCGATCACATCGGGGGCCGCCGGTTGGCCCGCGTCCAGCAGACCGTGTGCGGCGCAATAGGAGTCGTTGTAGACGGTGTCGAAGTAGCGGTGCGGGCCATCCGGGAAGACGGCGGCGATGCGGGTGCCCTCGGGATGGGTGCGGGCCGCCCACCCGGCGACCAGCGCGACCGCGCCGACGCTCCAGCCGCCACTGGACAGGTAGCCCGAAGCCAGGGTGCGGCAGGCCCAGACCGACTCGGCCGGTGCGACCCAATGGATTTCGGTGAAGGCACCGTAGTCGACATTGCGCGGATGGATGCTCGAACCGAGACCGCGCATGAGGCGGGGACCGGCCTGCTGACCGAAGATGGTGGAGGCCACGGTGTCCACCCCGATCAACGACAGCGCGGGATCGGTGCGGCGCAGGGCGCGCGCGATGCCGGCGGAGTGGCCGCCGGTCCCGACGGCGCACACCAGCACGTCCACGCCGCCCAACTGCTCGATCAGCTCCCGCGCGAGGGACTCGTAGGCGTCCACGTTGTCGGGGTTGCTGTACTGGTCCGGGCACCAGGAACCCGGCTCCGCCGCCAGCAGTTCGGCGACGCGATCACGGCGCGCCTGCTGCCAGCCGCCCTCCGGATGCGGTTCCCGCACCAGCTCCACCCGCGCACCGTAGGCCGCGAGCAGCTGGGCGACCATGGGTTCCAGACCGGGATCGGTCACCACCGTCACAGGGTGCCCGTATACCAGTCCGGCCAGGGCCAACCCCAGACCCAGAGTGCCACTCGATGATTCGATGATGCGCGCGCCGGGTGCGAGCTCGCCGCGCTCGCGGGCGCGACGCACCATGTGCAATGCGGGCCGGTCCTTCATGCCGCCCGGATTGCGGCCTTCGAGTTTGGCCCAGAAGCCACGCCCCGCCGGCGCGAAGGGTTCGCCCACCCACAGCACCGGCGTATTGCCGACCAGGGCGCGCGGTTCGCGGGCCAGTACGGGCAAGCCGGAACTGGTGGTGAGCATGTCGAATTCGTCGAGCAGACCTCGGTCCATGACTGTCGCTTTCGGTATCGGACCGCCACAGTGGGCGGAATGACGTGCACGGCAACGGACTCCGGCCGCGGGCGATGGGCCCCGGCCTGCCGCTGACCGATCAGCGTCGGGCGATACACAAGCGCGTCAGCAGTAATCGGCCGCCGACCGCACCTCCCGGCGGTCCGCGCACACCATGGACGGCGGTGGCGACGCCTTGGTTCGCGAGACCGACCTCGACCGCGATCCGCTCGGCGGTGAACTCCGGAACATGCTCCTCGCCGGGTGACGCCGACCGGATGGCGTGCTCGACATGCGGGTCACAGTGTGCGGATTCGCCGCCCAGCGGCTCGTCGGAGACTCCGACGGTTTGGGCATGGCTCAATCCGGGCGCATGGTCGGCGCCCGCCCCGGCGGCGCAGTCGGTGATCGCGGCGACCAGTACCAGCACGGCGAACAGCAGTCCCCACAGGAACCGGCCCGAACCGCTGCCACGGCTCACGCCGTCACCTCCTGCCCGAATTCGACTGTTCCGCCGTCACTTTCACCGGTAGAGCGGTCAGGGCGCCGTGCGAGGTCATCGCGCCGGAACCTGGTTGACACGCTCCCGAAACAATCTACTATCTACGTACGTAGTTCGTAGCAACCCCGTGACCGGGTTCACGTCCGCGCGAGGCGAATACGAAGCAAAAAGACAGGACACGCATGGGGTTCGCGCCATCGAAACGCCCGACACGCCGAACTCGCGCCGCGCCTACGACAGGAAGGGCCACCGGCCCCCGGCGATCAGCGCTTGCCGCGCGTGAACTTCCGCAGCGCCGCGCGCAGCCCCTCGGACTCCTCGGCGCTCATCTGCTCCACGAAATGCGCGAGCACCAACTCCGAACGGCCACCACTACCCAGCGCCTCGCGCATGAGCCGCGCGCTGTACTCCTCGCGGCTGAGACTGGCCCAATAGCGGTAGGCCTTGCCGACCCGCTCACGCTCCAGCCAGCCCTTGCGGTGCAGGTTGTCCATGGTGGACATGACGGTGGTGTACGCGATGTCACGCTCGGCGGCCAGCTCGTCGAACAGCTCGCGAACCGTCGTCTTCCCGGGGCGATCCCAGATCCGTTCGATGATGACGGTTTCCAGATCGCCGAAGCCTCGTGCACTCACGTCCGACGTCTCCTCACCTCGGCGCGCCATTCATACGTTCTACGTACGTAGACAGTAATGTGGGCGGCCCGGCCTCACAACACGTGGCGTTGTCCGCGTCCGCCGAGCCGCGCCCGGAGCGGCCTCAGTCCGCCAAGCGGTGCCCCGCGTCCCGCAGGGCCGCCGACGCCTCCTCCAGCCGATGCGCCGGAACCAGGATGAGATCGGCATGGAAGGTCGAAGCGACGAACACCGGGATCGACGATTCCGCCAACGGCCCGATCAGCGCGGCCAGCGTGCCGGGCGAGTTCAGACTCCCGGCGTCGATGCCGTAGAAGCCCTTCCAGGTCTCCCCTTCGGCCCACGCCGGCGCCTCCCGAATCACCGTGAGCCCCTCCGGCGCTCGCACCAGCGCGATCCACTCGTCGTCCTCCGGAAACGTCGAATTCGGCAGATGATCCACCGCGAACTGCGACGGGACGATCCGCAAACGCTGGGAGCCGGTCATGGCCACATCGTAGGCGGCGGGCCCGACAATTCCGGTTCTCCCACCGCATCGACCAGTATTGGTGTCAGTGACTAAAATTCGGATGACGGTTCCCGAACCGGCCCGTAGAGTCGGCGAAATGACCACCAGCCCAAAACAAATCGCCACCGAGAACGAGCAGATCGCCGCTCTCGGCACCTACCACACCAGCGACGGGACCCTCGTCGACATCAGCGCCCCGCTGACCGCGGCCCGCGCCGGGACCGTCTGCCACGAGCCCGAGGAAGACCTCAACGCACCGGTCACCGGCCCCTTCACCGGACGCCCCGAGGTCACCGGCGAAGGCAGTGTCCAGGCCGCGCGCCGCCTCCACGCCGAAGGCGGAAAACGCCTGGCGGTGCTCAACTTCGCGTCCGCTCGCAACCCCGGCGGCGGCTACATTCGTGGCGCCCGCGCTCAGGAAGAGGATCTCTGCCGCAGCGCACTGCTCTACCGATGCCTGCTCGAGACACCCCGCTACTACGAGGCCCACCGCGCCTCCGACGACCCGGGCTACACCCATCGCGTCATCTACGCACCCGAGATCCCGGTCATCCGGGACGACCGCGGCGAACTCGACCCGCACCCGTTCACGACCTCTTTCCTGACCTCACCCGCCCCGAATGCCGGTGCGCTCGCGGACCGTTCGGGTCACCCGGTCGATGTGCGCGGCCTCCTCTCCGAACGCGCCACCCGAGTACTGACCGTCGCCGCCCACCACGGGGTGCGCGAACTGGTGCTCGGCGCCTGGGGTTGCGGCGTGTTCCGCAATGACCCGAACGAGGTCGCCGAAGCGTTCGACCTCGCGCTGCGTGTGCACGGCGCCGCCTTCGAACGGGTCGTCTTCGCGGTCTGGGACCGCTCTCCCGTCTCGGCCAACCGCGCCGCGTTCGCAGCCCGATTCGGCTCGGCCGCATCCTCGTAGCCGCGGTTGCCCATGGAACCCCACGCCGGGGCTCGCGGCAGCCGCGACATTTTCGCAACCCATGTTTAGATCGCAATATCTACAGACTTGGATACCTCTGATCTGGATCGGTCGAGACGCAACCGGGCTCGATGGTCAGCCTGCCCCCGTCAATCGGGCCAGACAGGCGAGCGCTTCTCCAGGAAAGCGGCCATTCCCTCACTCGCGCCGGGCAATTGGGAGGCAGCGGCCATGACTTCGCGCGCGAGCGTGTACGCGTCCGCCTCGGGGCGGTCGAGCTGCGCGTAGAGGGTGCGTTTGCCCAGCGCCTTGCTGGCGCGACTCCCCCGCGTGGCCCGGCCGAGCAGGTCCGCGACGGCGGCGTCGAGGTCGGCGGCCGGTACCGCGTAATTGATCAAACCCCAGTCGACCGCCGTACGAGCATCGATCACATCGCCGGTCAGAGCCAGTTCCATCAAGCGCTTTCGGCCGATGGACCGCGCGACGGGAACCGCCGGGGTGTGGCAGAACCAGCCGCCCTTGCCGCCGGGCAGCGCGAAGCCCGCGGAATCGGCGGCGACGGCCAGGTCGCAGGAGGCGACGAGCTGACAACCAGCCGCGGTGGCCAGGCCCTGCACCCGCGCGATCACCACCTGCGGAACCTCTTCCAGGGTGGTCATGACCGACTGGCACAAGGTGAGCAGATCGCGAACGCCGAGCAGGTCCCGCGCCGCGACATCCGCGAAATCGTGGCCCGCGCTGAATACGGGCCCGGCCGCGGCCAGCACGATGCCGGACGCGTCGGTCTCCCCCGCCGCACGGAACGCCGCGAGCAGTTCGGACAGATGATCGGCGGACAGCGCATTACGCCGATCGGGCCGATTCATGGTGATGGTGATGGTGTCACCATCGGTTTTGACGAGCAGGTACTCGTACTCCGCGGTCATGCTTCCACGGTAGTGCGGGCGGCGCCCGTTCGCGGTCACACGGGCGAAGGCGCGGCCACCCCCAGTTGCAGCCATTGGCCGACCGAGGGAACCCTGCCGGTGTCCACGAGCACCACGAGGTACCAGCCGGGCGGAGCCAACGCCGGATTCGAGGGCATGGCCACCGAGACCGCGCCGGCCGCGGTCGCGGTGATCGGCAGATCGATCAGGCGCTGATTGTTGTCGCAGGAGTGGGTGCACGAGGTGGGATGCATGAGGCTCACCTCGCGGACGGCGGCCGACGTGGTCAGTGTCAGAGTCGCACCGTATTCCACTGTGCCCGAGATCATCTCGAATTCCGGTCGAGCGCCTCGGAACAGGTAGGGCGGCCAGAACACTTCGATGCGCAGTTCCTCGGTCTTGCGCCGCGGATTCGATCCGGCCGTCACCACTTTGCCGTCGGGAGTCAGTAGCGCCACCGAGTGGTACAGCCGCGCCACCCGCTGCGGGGCGGTCGGGGTCCAGGTTTCCGCGATCGGGTCGTAGATCTCCCCCGCTGGGCGGGACCGCGTCGGCCATCTCCTCCATCGCCGAACCGCCCGTGGCCAGCACGGTGCGGTCCGGCAGCACCACCGCGCAGACGTGCATGCGGGCGTAGGTCATGGGCGAGGCCGCCTGGTAGACGGGTACGGCGGCGCTCAGATCCGCGATGCGCGTGTCGGACAATGCCATTCCGGGGCCGTGCGCGTCGACGGCGCCGCCGCCGAGGATCATGACCCGCTGCGCCTGCGCGGGCGGCAGCAGCACGCTGGTGGACTGGCTGCGGGATTCGGGATCGTAGAGGCCGGGCACCTCGGTGACCGAACCGAGCACGGGATCCCAGATCGAGGGCCGCATCCCGTTATTGGTGCCGTATTGCCCGCCTGTGTAGAAGATCCGGCCGTCGGCGAGCAGCACCAGATGGGCGTGCATCGGGATCGGCCCGGGCACCGGCAGTTTCGACCAGGTCAGCTTCTCGGGATCGAACAGTTCCGGCGTCTGCGACAGGAACCCCTGCCAGTCGGGCACCTCGAGCCACGGCGTCCACTGCCCGACCCAGCCGTCCGCGGCCAGGCCCTTGGCCAGCCGGAAGCGGCCGCTGTTCTGGCCGGCCGGGTCGTCGACCATGAGGACCACGATGTCGAGTGCGCCCCGGCCGCTCAGGTCGGCGATGGCGATGCCGCAGTCCTGATTGTCACGCGAGAACCAATCGGGAATGGGAACGAATTGCCCTGCCACACAACACATTATCGGCGGCGCGCGGCGCATGCGGGAGCCGATGTCCAGATCTCGCCGATGGCCGTTTACGCCACGTTATGGAAAACCCTCCCGGCGAATGGGAAACCCATTACCCTGCGAAACGCTCTCGTTTCACACACTGAGGATTTCACCATGAACAAGGCACTCTGGGCCAACGGCCTGGCGCTCACCGCCGCCGCCCTGCTCGCCGGCGCGGGCACCGCGGAGGCGTCGCTGGCCACCGTCATCGGCTCCGACTCCACCTTCAAGGTCGGCATCGACATCCAGCCCGGCGTCTATAAGACCACGACCGCGACCCAGCTGTGTGCCTGGGCGCGCCTGTCCTCCCTCTCTGGCGGCACCGGCGCCACCATCGAGGCCGGCGGCGCGGTCGGCGGCAAGGCCACCGTCGAGATCAAGTCCACCGATGTCGCCTTCTTCACCAGCGGCTGCGGCACCTGGACCCTGGACACCACCACCACCGTGTCCGGCTCCTCGAACTTCAGCACCGGCAGCATCGGCGGCTTCCTCCCGACCGGCTCCGCCTCGGGCTCGTCGCACTGATACGCGAGCGGTGAGCCGCCCACCCGGTGGGGGCGGCTCACCGGACCCGCGTCGACCTCAGCAGTCGCAGCAGGTTTCCTCACAGCAGCAACATCCCTCGCCACAACAGCAGCAGCCCTCACCGCAGCACACGCAGCCCTCGCAGCACGGCAGGCAGCAACCGCTGCGGCGACGCGGCGCGCGCCCGTAATAGCCGGGCCCCGGGCCGTATCCGCCGTAGCCCGGCGGCGGGCCCCACGGGTCCGGACCGCGCCGACGCCAACGCGACTGCGGTGCGACGACGGCATGATTCGCGCACGCGGGCGCGGAGCCGCCGAAGGTCCGGGTCGCCGAGCGACCCAATTCGTGTTTCAGCAGTGTGTGAATCAGCCGCGAATCGGTGAATTCCACTTCCGCCAAAGCCAATTCGATGCCCAGCAAGGCATCGGTGCACAACCGGTGCGCCTCGGCGACATCGGTCCCCGTTGCCACCAGCGGATTCCATTTGCCGCGGGCCACGTCATCGGTCAGATCCTCGACCGAGTCCACGAGATGCGCAATGCGGCCGAACAATCGGCCGACCTCGGTCAGGGCGGCCACATTACCGGGGCGGCCCGCCAGGACCGCGGTGTGCCCGAAAGCGGCCGCGGTGGCGGTCTCGGTGGGTTCGGTGACCGTGAGCAACGGGGTGCCCACCACGGCGGCGGCCTCGATCTCGGTCTGCCGGTCCACCGCCATCACCAGGACGCCGGTATCGAAACCCAGTCCCGCGCCGGTGGATTCACCCTGACGGACCCAGCGTTGGGCGATCCGCCGGGCGGCAGGACGGAATCCGGCCGTGCCCGCGACCCCATCGTGGTCGTCGACGTGATCGCGCACCTTGGCGGCGGCCAGGACCAGTGAGACCGTGGCGGCCAGCCGGACACAGTCGCCGGTGGCGACATCCGCGCGTCGCATGCCGCGCAGCGGGCAGGGCCCGGCCGCTCGGCGAGTGGGCGGCGCGGTGGACTGCGCCTCCACCAGGGCCGAAATGATCAGCCCGTCGTAATTGGTTGCCATGCGGGCGCCCTGACCGTGGTCGTCCCGCAAGGCCAGGCACAGGCCGCACAGTTGCGCCAGCCACGCCCGCCCGAGTTCCTCGCCCAGCCGGTGATGGCAGGGCCGGATGATGCCGAACACCCTATCGACGGTAACCGTTCACGGGGCATTGGTCGGGCGGATCGCGAATCCGCACCGCGTGTTCCCCGGCCGACACCGCATGGACGCTGTAGATCGAATCCGGTTGGGCGGCAGAGTGACAGCTCGCGGCCGGCCCCACGCCACCGCCGCCGTTCTCATGCTCGACGGCGGCGCGGTGCCGGCCTGACGCCCGGCGGCTACTTGCCCGCCGCGTGCAGGGCGGCGAGGTAGCCGTAGACGATGGCGGGGCCGATGGTCGCGCCGGGACCGGCGTAGGTGTGGCCCATGACCGGGGCGCTGGCATTGCCCGCCGCGTACAGGCCCTCGACCACCGAACCGTCCGCCCGGAGGACGCGGCCAGCGGTGTCGGCGCTCAGGCCGCCCTTGGTGCCGAGGTCACCGGGGACCAGCTTGGCGGCGTAGTACGGACCGGTCTCCAGCGCGCCGAGGTTCGGGTTCGGGCGGTTGCGCGGGTCGCCGTAGTAGTTGTCGTAGGCGCTGTTGCCGCGGCCGAAGTCGGGATCGGTTCCGACGGCGGCGAATTCATTGAAGCGGGTCACCGTGGCGCGGAAGTTCTCGACCGGGATGCCGATCTTCTCGGCGAGTTCGGGGAGCGAGTCGGCACGGGTCAGTGCGCCCGACTTGAACCAGCGGCCCGGCAGCGGCTGCCGGGGCGGGACGCCCGCGAACTGGTAGCGGTTGCGGTAGCGCTGGTCGAAGATCAGCCAGGCGGGCAGGTTCTCCCCCGGACCCGCGCCCTGGCCGTATTCGCCGCCGTACATCTCGTGGGTCGCCTCCACATAGGGCAGGCATTCGTTCATGAACCGCTCGCCGCGGTCGTTGACCACGATGCTGCCGGGCAGGTTGCGTTCGGCCAGGCAGAACCAGGGCAGCCGGGGCAGCGGGATGGACGGGCCCCACCAGGCGTCGGCCATGAACTCGACCGCGCCACCGGCATTCTCGCCGGCGCGGATGCCGTCGCCGGTGTTGGCCTTCGCGCCGACGGTCCAGTCGGTGCCGATGGGTTCGCGCTGGTACTGCTTGCGCATGGCCTCGTTGTGCTCGAAACCGCCCGCCGCGATGATCACGCCGCGGCGGGCGGTGAGCATCAGCTCGCGACCGTCGCGGCGCACCACCGCGCCGGTGACCCGGCCGTCCTCGGTACGCAGGTCGAGCAACGGCGTCTCCAGCCACAACGGGACATTCGCTGCCAGCAGACCCGCGCGCAGCATGGCGCTCAGAGCCTGGCCGCGGGCGAGGACGCGGCGGCGCAGTACGGTCGCCGCCAGCCAGCGGCCCGCGACGCGAGCGCCGGTCAGCGGGCTGCGCGGGTTGCGCAAGCCCAGGTGCAGCTGCCGGAACTCCGCCTGGGTGATCACGACATTCTTCGGGGCTCGCACGTAATCCGGTTCCAGGGTGCGCAATTCGGCGCCCAGCCCGGTGGCGTTGTACGGGGTGGGCTCGACCGATCGGCCGTGCGAGCGGCCGCCGGGAGCCTCCGGGTAGTAGTCGGAATAGCCCGGCACCCACCGCATCCGCAGCGGCGAATGCGCGGCGAGGAAGTCGAACGCCTCCGCGCCACGGTCGAGGAAGGTGTCGATGCGTTCGGGCGGCACCCCCGGACCGATGATGTCCTTCAGATAGACCCGCGCGGCCTCGAGGTCATCGGCGGGAGCGGATCCTCGCAGTGCCGAGTTGCCCGGAATCCACACGCCGCCACCGGATCTCGCCGTCGACCCGCCCCAGTGGGCGGCTTTCTCGACGATCACCGTCGTCAGCCCGTGCTTCGCGGCGGTCAGCGCCGCCGCCATCCCTGCCGCGCCGGATCCCACCACGATCACATCGAAGCTCTGGCCGGTCGCCTTGTCGTCCTGCATCATTCCTCACCCTGATTGTTCTGTTCGAAGCTGTTCACTGACACGCCAAGACTTTTCAGCCGCGCCAGCGCTCCCCTGTCACGGCGTCGAGCGCACCCTCGACGCACACCGCCAGCGACATCTCCGCATGCGCCGAATTCCGCAGCCACTGCAGGTATCCGAACTCCGCCGCCGCCAGCATGAGATGCACCAGCAGGCCCGGCGTGCTGTCCTGGCCCGCGTCCCGCCCCATCCGCTCCGCGACCAGCTCCACCAAACGCGCCCGATGCTCCGGCGTGATCAGCGCGACCCGCTCCAGCAGATGTGGTGCGGTCTGGAACGCCGCCCGCCACTGCTCCAGGTCCTGCGCGGTCGAACTCGTGGATCGAGTCAGAATCGCTTGCGCCAGCGCCACATCCGCGGATTCGTCCTCGTCCCGCTCCTCCAGCAGCGTCACGATCCGGGCCCCGCCCTCACGCACGGGATCGAGCAGCAGATCCTCCTTGCTGCGCACATGCCGGAAATAGGTACTGGCCGACACCCCCGCGGCCGCCGCGATCTGCTCGGTGGTCACCTCGCCGAATCCCTGCGCCGCGAACAGTTCGAACGCCGCCCGCTGAATCTCGGCCCGGATCTGCCGCCGTTGCCGCTCCCGTAGTGACATCCGCAGACCTCCTTCCGTTACCGACAGCATCTCCCTTTATGACAGTTACTGTCAAGAGTGGATTCACAGTCACCTAGCCATCGATCTACATAAACCGGGCAAATACCGGCGATATAGCCCCTGACATGCCGCGATTCGGCCGAACTCGCGTTCCCGGCTCACCGCGGCGCGGAATGCACTACGGCCGAGAGGTAACCCGGACAGCACTCGCCGACGACATCACCAATGAGCTACTGATCGGGGCCGACGGCATCGATTCGGTGGTCCGGCCCCGGATCGAACCCACCCACGTCCCCGTCCACCCCGGCGACAACGTCTTGTACGGCATGACCACCAAGCCGGTCGAACCCCCACCGCGCCCCGACGTTGCAGTTCTTCGCCGAAATAGATTCCGCCGGCGCGGTTTTCAGCACTCTCGGCCATGTCTGGCGACCCGGCGGCCCGGTAGTTCGGTGGTTCGTCCGCATCGTGGCACCGCCCCTGCCGCCGGCGGTGCTGCTCCCCGCCTACGACGATGCCGCCGGTGTCACCGCGGAATTCAATCGCAATGTGCTGCACGTCCTCAACGCCCGCCTGGGCGCGGACTTCGTACCGGACAAGTTCGCGCACATCGCCCGCTGGGACGCCGAGAACGAGTGGATCGAGATGCGGCTCGAGGCCATCGGACGGCGGTGCGGCGTCCGGCGTCAGGCCCGTGCCCGAATGGGCCCACCGTATCCACGCCGCGTGTCCGTCCAACCTCGCGCTCGTGGATACGTTCCTGGCGGCCACCGAATCCGTCCACGTCAGCGGCGCCGGGCGACGCCGACCCCGCCATCACCCCCGCCGCCGGAGTCGGCGCCCGCGACGCGCTCGAAGACGCCCACGCCGTCCACCAGGCCCTCACCTCGGGCGCATCCCCCGCCGACGCGATGACCGCCCGCTTCACCGCATCCTCGCCGGGCCGCAGCCCTTCGCGCCCGGATGCCAGCGAGCCGAGCCCCGGCCCGAGGCCGGGCCCGGGTCCAATCGACTCAGAGGCGACGCAGCGCCAGGACCGGAATTGTCCGGATCCCAGCCGTTTTCTCCGCGTACTCGGCGAAGCCCGGGTACCGGCGGGCCTGCTCGGCGAAGATCCGGTCGCGGTCCGCGCCCGTCACCTCGGCGACCATGACCGGGAAGGTCTCGGTGCCGATCTCGGCCTCGGCCTTCCCCGCGGTGGTCAGGTTGTAGTACCAGTCCGGGTTGGTCGGCGCGCCCGCCTTGGAGGCGAAGATGTAGACGACGGCCGGGTCCTGTTCATCGGCCATGTACATGGTGGGAGTGACCAGCTCACGACCGGTCTTGCGGCCGCGGTGGTGCACCAGGATCATCGGCGCGCCCTCGAACGGCCCGCCCACCCGGCCCGCATTGGCCCGGAACTCGTTGATGATGTTCGTATTCCAGTCGCTCATACCGGTCATTCTGCCGACAAGGGCCGGGCATCCGTGGGATGCCCGGCCCTGTGCGACGGAAACCGTTACGGCAGCGGACCGCCGGCGGCGATGGCCGAGAGGGTGGCGAACTCGTCACCCTTCAGCGACGCGCCGCCCACCAGGGCGCCGTCGATGTCGGCCTGGCCGACCAGTTCGCCGACGTTCTTGGCGTTGACCGAGCCGCCGTAGAGGACGCGGACGCCCGCGGCCACTTCGGGATTCGCCAGTTCGGCGAGCTCCTTGCGGATGGCGCCGCAGACTTCCTGCGCGTCGGCCGGGGTGGCGACCTTGCCGGTGCCGATGGCCCAGACCGGCTCGTAGGCGACGACGACCTTGGAGATCTCCTCCGCCGTCAGACCCTTGAGCGAACCGCGCAGCTGCTCGAGGTTGTACTCCACGTGGGTCTTGCTCTCGCGGACGCCCAGGCCCTCACCGATGCAGACGATCGGGGTGATGCCGTACTTCAGCGCCTGCTTGGCCTTGGCCAGCACGGTGGCGTCGTCCTCGTTGTGGTACTGACGCCGCTCCGAGTGGCCCACCACGACGAAGCTGCAACCCAGCTTCGCGAGCATGGACCCGCTGATCTCGCCGGTGTAGGCGCCCTCGTCGTGGGTGGAGACGTCCTGGGCGCCGTAGGTGATCAGCAGACGGTCACCCTCGACCAGCGTCTGCACGCTGCGCAGGTCCACGAACGGCGGAACCACCGTGACGTCGACCTTGTCGAAATACTTCTCCGGCAACGCGAACGCGATCTTCTGCACCAGAGCGATGGCCTCGAGGTGGTTGAGGTTCATCTTCCAGTTGCCGGCGATCAAAGGCTTACGTGCCATGGCTCAGTCCTCCAGAACCGCGAGACCGGGGAGTTCCTTGCCCTCCAGGTATTCCAGCGACGCGCCGCCACCGGTGGAGATGTGCGAGAAACCGTCATCGGGCAGACCCAGGGTGCGCACCGCCGCGGCGGAGTCGCCACCGCCGACGACCGTGAACGCGCCTTTCGAGGTGGCCGTGGCGATCGCCTCGGCGACACCGCGAGTACCGGCCGAGAACTTCTCGAACTCGAACACGCCCATCGGGCCGTTCCAGAACACCGTCTTGGCCTCGGTCAGCAGCGCGCCGAAGCGAGCGGCCGAGTCGGGGCCGATGTCCAGACCCATCCAGCCGTCCGGAATCTCGTTGGCGGGCACCGTCTTCGACTCCGCGTCCGCGGCGAACTTGTCGGCCACCACGATGTCCACCGGCAGGTGGATGACATCGGCGTACTTGTCGAGCAGGTCCTTGCAGGTGTCGATCATCTCTTCCTGCAGCAGCGAGGTGCCCACCGAAAGGCCCTGTGCGGCAAGGAAGGTGAAGCACATGCCGCCGCCGATGACCAGCGTGTCGACCTTCGGCGCGAGCGCCTCGATGACCGCCAGCTTGTCGGAGACCTTGGAGCCGCCGAGCACGACCGCGTACGGGCGGGCCGGGTCCTCGGTGAGCTTCTTCAGCACCTCGGTCTCGGCCGCGACCAGGTTGCCCGCGTAGTGCGGGAGCAGCTTGGCCACGTCGTAGACCGACGCCTGCTTGCGGTGCACCACGCCGAAACCGTCGGACACGAAAGCGCCGTCGTCGCCGACCAGTTCGACCAGGGCGTTGGCGAGCTTGGTGCGCTCGGCATCGTCCTTGCTGGTCTCCCGCGCGTCGAAGCGGATGTTCTCGAGCAGCATGACATCACCGTCGGTGAGGCCCTCGGAACGGGCGAGCGCGTCCTGGCCCACCACGTCACCGGCCAGCTGGACATTGCGGCCCAGCTCCTCGGCCAGTCGCGCGGCGACCGGGGCGAGGGAGAACTTCGGGTCCGGCTCGCCCTTGGGGCGGCCCAGATGCGCGGTCACCACGACCTTGGCACCGGCCTCGGCCAGCGCCTTGATGGTCGGCGCGGACGCGATGATGCGGCCCGGGTCGGTGATGACGCCGTTGTCGAGCGGCACGTTCAGGTCCGAGCGCACCAGCACGCCGCGGCCCTCGACGCCCTCGTTCAGCAGATCCTGGAGAGTCTTGATCGTCATCGGCGCTTACAGGGACTTGCCGACGAGGCCGACGAGGTCGGCGAGACGGTTGGAGTAGCCCCACTCGTTGTCGTACCACGAGGCGACCTTGACCTGGTTGTCGATGACCTGGGTCAGCGGCGCGTCGTAGATGGAGGAGTGCGGGTCGGTCACGATGTCGGAGGAGACGATCGGGTCGACGTTGTACTTCAGGATGCCCTTCATCGGGCCGTCCGCGGCGGCCTTCATGGCGGCGTTGATCTCCTCGACCGAGGCGGCGCGCGCCAGGTCGACGGTCAGGTCGGTGAGCGAACCGGTCGGAACCGGCACGCGCAGCGCGTAACCGTTGAGCTTGCCGAGCAGCTCGGGCAGCACCAGGCCGATGGCCTTGGCGGCGCCGGTGCCGGTGGGCACGATGTTCAGCGCGGCGGCGCGGGCGCGACGCAGATCCGAGTGCGGGCCGTCCTGCAGGTTCTGGTCCTGGGTGTAGGCGTGCACGGTGGTCATCAGACCACGCTCGATGCCGAAGGAGTCGTTGAGCACCTTGGCGATCGGGCCCAGGCAGTTGGTGGTGCAGGACGCGTTCGAGATGATGTTCTGCGAACCGTCGTACTTGTCGTCGTTGACGCCCATCACGATGGTGATGTCCTCGCCCTTGGCGGGCGCGGAGATGATGACCTTCTTGGCGCCGGCGGCCAGGTGGCCCTTGGCCTTGGTGGCATCGGTGAAGATACCGGTGGATTCGACGACCACGTCGACACCCAGGTCACCCCACGGCAGGGCGGCGGGGCCCTCCTTGATGGCCAGCGCGGTGATGCGCTGGTCGCCCACGACGATGGTCTCGTCGCCGTCCAGGGAAACGTCCTGCGGCAGGCGGCCCAGAATCGAGTCGTACTTCAGCAGGGTCGCCAGCGACTTGTTGTCGGTCAGGTCATTGACCGCCACGATCTCGATGTCGGTGGTGCCGAGGGCCTTCTGCGCCTCGACGGCTCGGAAGAAGTTGCGCCCGATACGGCCGAAGCCGTTGATACCTACCCGGACAGTCACGTTTTCGCTCCTCAGCTTTGCGGATCGTTTCCGTTGCGGTGCTAACCCTAGCCCTGTAACAGAAACATCACGGACACACCCCCGCCACGGTGAACATACGAAAACGATCATTTTCGCCACAGACGACCGGAAGCGCCGCAACCATGGGGTTGCGACGCTTCCGGACGGAATCACCGTGCGGTTCCGCTCAGTGTAAGCGGCACCGCGGCCGTTTCAGGCCTCTTCGAGCAGCTCTGCGGTGACGGCACTTTCGGTGTCGGGCACGCCGAGTTCCTTGGCGCGCCGATCCGCCATCGACAGCAGTCGCCGGATCCGGCCCGCCACAGCGTCTTTCGTCATGGGCGGATCGGCCAGCTGGCCCAGCTCCTCCAGGGAGGCCTGGCGGTGCAGCACGCGCAGCTTGCCGGCGGCGGCCAAGTGGTCTGGCACATCGTCGCTGAGGATCTCGAGCGCGCGCTCCACCCGGGCCGCGGCCGCGACCGCCGCACGGGCCGACCGACGCAGGTTCGCGTCGTCGAAATTGGCCAGCCGGTTCGCGGTCGCCCGGACCTCGCGGCGCATCCGCCGCTCCTCCCAGGTGAGCCGCGTGTCCTGCGCACCCATGCGGGTGAGCAGGGCGCCGATGGCCTCACCGTCGCGCACCACGACGCGATCGGTGCCGCGCACCTCGCGCGCCTTGGCCGAGATGCCCATGCGCCGGGCCGCGCCGACGAGCGCGAGCGCCGCCTCCGGGCCGGGGCAGCTCACCTCGAGCGCCGAGGACCGGCCCGGCTCGGTGAGCGAGCCGTGCGCGAGAAACGCCCCGCGCCAAGCCGCTTCGGCGTCGCCGATGCTGCCGCCCACGACCTGCGCGGGCAGGCCCCGGACCGGCCGGCCGCGCACGTCGAGCAAACCGGTCTGGCGCGCCAGCGCCTCGCCTTCCTTGGAAACTCGCACTACATACCGGGAGGTTTTCCGGAGCCCTCCGGCGCCGAGGACATGCACGTCCGAGCCGTATCCATACAGCTCGAAGATCTCTCGACGCAGCCGACGCGCTATGGAACCCATATCCACTTCGGCTTCGACGATCACCCGACCGCCGACGATGTGCAATCCACCGGCGAACCGCAGTAGCGCGGACAATTCCGCTTTGCGCGAGCTCACCTGTGATACAGAGAGCCGGCTCAGCTCGTCCTTCACTTCCGCTGTCATCGCCACGAGACGCGCTCCTTTCCACCCAACCCGGACCGCACACGTTGGCCCATATGCCGTCCTTCGACTCGAAGCCCTGCTGATTCCGGCCGAGGTTGCCGGATCACCTGATCCAGTGCGGCGGCAAGCTTTCCGGGGTGGTGCCGGTCCGTCCCCGCCTCGGCGACATCAGCGAAGGTTACTCGCGCACGCAGCTGTTCGGCAGCTCTTGCCAGATGTTCGCGTTCCCTACCCTCGGGTACGGAACCGGAGTCCACCAGAACATGGTCGACTGTGAAATCCGGTGCGTGCTGGGACAATACATGCAGGTGCCGTTCCGCGGAGAATCCGGCCGTTTCGCCCGGTTCGGCAGCGAGGTTGAGCACCAGCACTTTCCGCGCCCGCGTATGCAGCAGCGCTTCGTGCAAATCGGGCACCAGCACGTGCGGAATGACGCTCGTGAACCAGCTCCCGGGGCCCAGCACCACCACGTCCGCGTGCTCGATCGCCGAGGTCGCCTCGGGGCAGGCGGGCGGATCCGAGGGGATCAGCCGCACCCGGCGCACCTTGCCCGGCGTGGTCGCCACCGCCACCTGACCGCGGATGCAGCGACTCACCCGCGGATCGCCTTCCAGCCCAGAGACATCCGCCTCGATGGTCAGCGCGATCGGCGACATGGGTAGCACTCTTCCGGTGACCCGCAGAATCTTTCCGGCCTCGTCCAGGGCCGCGACGGGGTCGCCCAGCTCCTCTGTCAAGCCCGCCAGAATCAGATTGCCGACCGAGTGCCCGGCCAGCGCGCCGGTGCCGCCGAAGCGGTGTTGCAAAGTTCGCGCCCAGTGCCCGTCGGCCTCTTCGGCCAAGGCCACCAAGGCCATTCGCAGATCGCCCGGCGGCAGCATGCCCAGCTCGGCGCGCAAGCGTCCCGAAGAGCCGCCGTCGTCGGCGACGGTGACCACCGCGGTGATCTTGCGCGTGAGCCGCCGCACGGCGGTCAGCGTCGCGTACAGCCCGTGCCCACCGCCGAGCGCCACGAAGGCGGGATTGGCGGTGCGGCCGGAAGTGCTCTCACTCATTCCCGCCCCAGATCTCGGTGGACCACGCGCACCACGTCTCGAGGCAGCTCGGCACCCGAATCGCTCTCCGCCGCACGGCCCGCCAACGCGTCACCCAGCGCCTCCGCTATCGCCACACTGCGGTGTTTACCGCCGGTGCAGCCCACTGCCACGGTCATGTATCGCTTCCCCTCTTGGCGGTAGCCCTCGGTCGTCAGGTCGACGAGATGGTGCGCGGTGCCCAGGTAGTCCTGTGCACCCGGGCGCGACAACACATACTCGCTGACCGGGGCGTCCTGCCCGGTTTTTTCGCGGAGTTCGGGAATCCAATGTGGATTCGGCAGGAAACGCAAATCGAACACCATGTCGGCGTCGAGCGGGACTCCGTACTTGAACCCGAACGATTGCACGGTCAACTGCAGTACGGTGGCGGCGTCACCGCCGTAGACCTCCTCGAGCTTGCGGTGCAACTGGTGGATCGACAGCGCGGTGGTGTCGATGACGACGTCCGCGGCGGTCTTCACCGGGTCGAGGCGGCGACGTTCGGCGGCGATGCCGGCGGTCAGGGTGCCGTCGGCGCTCTCGCTCTGTAGCGGGTGGCGGCGGCGCGCGAAGCCGAAGCGGCGGATCAGCACGTCGTCGGAGGCCTCGAGGAACAGGATGCGGGTGCGCACGCCCGCGGACCGCAGCTGTTCGACCACCGCGGACAGATTCCCCGTGAAGAAGCGGTTGCGCACGTCCATGACCAGCGCGAGTTTGCGGATCGGTGGTTCTGCGGAGCGGCCCAGATCGACCATGCGGCCGATCAATTCGGGCGGCAGATTGTCGGCGACGTAGTACCCCAGGTCCTCGAGCACCTTGCCCGCGGTGCCGCGGCCGGCGCCGGACAGGCCGGTCACGATGACCACCTCGACCGGAGCGGGTTCGGAACCGGGCCGCCCCTTGCGGGGATTCGGCTGGGACTCGCCTGATTCGGTTGCCGGGCTGTTCTCGGCAGTAGCTGTGCTGTCTTCGACGCGCGTCATGTCCTACCGGTTCGTGTCTGGAGTTCCCTCGATCATCCTGCACCGACGCCCGCGAACCCGGCAGGCGAGCGACGGGAGCGCAACACAGCTGTGATTTCCGCTCCCGACCAGCACACACGGCGTGTCGCAAATTTCCCGTTCGGCGTGTCGCACTCTACCCGGTGGGTCCCCATCCGGCGCGCCGCGAAACGCCGACGCTCTACTGCTGATGCAACGCGTCCAGGACCGCCCTGGCCGTCGCCACGCCGATGCCCGGGACCTCGGTGATCTGCTCCACCGTAGCCTCCTTGAGCTTGGCGACCGATCCGAAATGCGTCACCAGTGCGGTCTTGCGAGTCGACCCCAGGCCCGGCACCGAATCCAGCGCCGACGCCGTCATCCGCCGCGACCGCTTGGAGCGGTGGAAGGTGATGGCGAAGCGGTGCGCCTCGTCGCGCACCCGCTGCAGCAGGTACAGCGCCTCACTGGTGCGCGGCATGATCACCGGGTCCGGCTCGTTGGGCACCCACACCTCTTCCAGGCGCTTGGCCAGGCCGATCACCGCGACATCGGTGATGCCCAGCTCGTCGAGCACCTCCGCGGCCGCGTTCACCTGCGGTGCACCGCCGTCCACCACGTACAGGTTGGGCGGATAGGAGAAGCGGCGCGGCTTGCCTGTCTTCGGGTCGATGCCGGGCAGCCCGGGTTCGGTTGCCTCGGAATCGGATTCGAGCTCGGCGGCCTCGGCGGCGTCGAGTTCGCGGCGCAGCTTGCCGAAGCGGCGCCGCGTCACCTCGGCGATGCTGCCGACGTCGTCGGAGCGGCCCTCCCCGGCGGCCTCCTTGATGGTGTAGTGCCGATACTCCGACTTGCGGGCCAGCCCGTCCTCGAACACCACCAGCGAGGCCACCACATCGGTGCCCTGCACGTGCGAGATGTCCACGCACTCGATGCGCAGCGGGGCGCTGTCCAGATCCAGGGCGTCCTGCAGTTCCTGCAGCGCCGCCGACCGCGCGGTCAGGTCGCCGGCGCGCTTGAGCTTGTGCTGGGCGAGGGCTTCCTGCGCATTGCGCTGCACCGTCTCGGCCAGGGCCTTCTTGTCCCCGCGCTGGGGCACCCGCAGCTGCACCGCCGACCCCCGCAGGCCCGACAGCCACTGCTGCACCTGCTCGTGATCGTTGGGCAGGGCCGGGACCAGCACTTCCCGCGGAACCACCGCACCCGGCTGCTCGTCACCGCTCTGCTCCGCGACCGCGGTCTGCTCGCCGTAGAACTGGGTCAGGAACTGCTCGACCAGTGCCGGCAGCTCACCCCCGGCCGCCGCCGCGTCGATCGCGTCGCCGGACTTGTCGACCACCCAGCCGCGCTGGCCGCGCACCCGCCCGTCGCGGACGTGGAAGATCTGGACCGCGGCCTCGAGCTCGTCGACCGCGAAGTCGATGACGTCGGCGTCGGTGCCGGTGCCCAGCACCACCGCCTGCTTCTCGAGCGCGCGCTTGAGCGCCTGCACGTCGTCGCGCAGCCGGGCGGCGTTCTCGAAGTCGAGCTCGTCGGCGGCCTCGTGCATACGGCGTTCCAGCTGCTTGACCAGGCGGTCGGTCTTTCCTGCGAGGAAGTCGCAGAAGTCGTCCACGATGTCGCGGTGCTCGGCCGCGCTCACCCGGCCGATGCACGGCGCGGAGCACTTGTCGATGTAGCCGAGCAGGCACGGCCGCCCGATCTGGCTGTGCCGCTTGAAGACTCCGGCCGAGCAGGTGCGCACCGGGAACACCCGCAGCAGCAGGTCCAGGGTCTCGCGGATGGCCCAGGCGTGGGCGTACGGCCCGAAGTAGCGCACACCCTTCTTGCGCGCGCCGCGGTAGACGAAGACGCGGGGGTACTCCTCGTTCAGACTGACCGCCAGCACCGGGTACGACTTGTCGTCGCGGTAGCGGACATTGAAGCGCGGATCGAATTCCTTGATCCAGTTGTATTCCAGCTGCAGCGCTTCCACCTCGGTGGACACCACGGTCCACTCGACGCCGGCGGCGGTGGTCACCATCTGGCGGGTGCGCGGATGCAGCCCGGCCACATCGGCGAAGTACGAGTTCAGCCGCTGGCGCAGGCTTTTCGCCTTGCCGACATAGATGACCTGTCCGAACTTGTCCCGGAACTTGTAGACGCCCGGTTGGACGGGGATGGTGCCCGGGGCGGGCCGGTAGGTCGCGGGATCTGCCACGGGGTCCAGGTTAGTCAGTTCCTCCGACACCCCATCCGCGGCGCTCTCGGCGACGAAGTACCGGCAAGATCATTCGCCAGGAGAGGCAAACCCCACATGATCCGTCTGCGTACTCGCCGCCGCTCGCTCGCCATCGTGGGAGCGGTCTGCCTGGCCGCGGCCGCCCTGGTGGCGGTGTCCGTACCCGCCACGGCCGAGTCCGCCGACGCGTCGATCCTGGTGTCCGGGGAGCTCGCCGGGTACCGGGCGCCCACCCTGTTTCGCGGTGGGGCGGTGCTGAATTCCCCGGCCGACCTGCAGGCCGCCTGATCGAGCGCGCCACGCCGGAACATCGATCTCCGCGCGTTTCGACGGTACGGAGGGTCTCGCGGGTCAGTATGGACGAACTGTTCGCTTGATCTGTCCGTACACGAGGGAGCTTGATCGATGACGAACCATCACCATCTCCACCCGCGCCGCCGCTCGCTCGCGATCGGTTCCGCACTCGGCATCGGCGCGGCGGGCCTGATCGCGGTGGCGGCTCCGGCCGCCCACGCCGATTCGCCCTGCCGTATCGACCGGACGCTCGATACCGCCACCTTCACCTGCCCCGCGGACACCTGGTACGCCGCGGTGGTGCAGTGCCTCGGGGCACGGCAGGTCGGTAACGGCTACCAGTCCCCCACCTACATCGTGGGCGACTCGCCGCGGCCGCTCATCCCCATGACCATCGAGTGCAGGGGCGAGGGCAAGAACGGAATCGTGCTCAACGCCTGGACCGACGGCCCGTTCTGAACCGTCGGTGATCCGGGCGCTCCTGGATGGCTAGGCGATCTCACGCCGCAAACGCGGTGCGAGATCGCCCTTTTCGCCCACTTCCACGGTGTCCAGTTCCAGCCAGTCCGCCATCTCCCGCAGTGCGCGGCCCAGAGCCCCGGCGATCCGGGCGTGGTCGCGGCCCGGCTCGGCGAAGGCACCCGGCACCAGCAATCGCCCGCTCGCGCGCTCGGCGCGCAGGTCCACCCGCGCGACGAGTTCACCGTCGAGCAGGAACGGGAAGACGTAATAGCCGTGCACCCGTTTGTGTTCCGGCGTGTAGATCTCGATGCGGTAGTGGAAGTCGAACAGCCGCTCGGTGCGATCACGGAAGAAGATCAGCGGATCGAAGGGGCACAACAGGGCCGCACCGGTGACACGGCGGGGCGTGCGAGCCTCGGTGTGCAGGTAGGCGGGCTTGTCCCAGCCCTGCACGGTGACCCGCTCCAATTCTCCGCTGTCGAGCAGATCGGTGATGGCGGGCTCGGTCTGGCGGCGGGTGAGCCGGTAGTAGTCGCGCAGATCGGTCTCGGTGCCCACGCCGTGCGCCCGGGCCGCGCGCCGCACCAGCTCGCGGATCGCGTCCGCCTCGTCCGGTTCGCGGGAAACCACTTCGGCGGGTAGGACACTCGCCGCGAGGTCGTAGTGCCGCTGGAAGCCGACCCGGCGGGGCACGGTCAGCTCCCCGGCCGCGAACAACGCCTCGCACACCACCTTGGTGTCGCTGTAGTTCCAGCCCCAATTGTCCTTGGCCCGTGGCCGATCCAGCTCCAGGTGCCGTTCGATCTCCCCCGCCGTGCTCGCGCCGTACTCCTTGACGACGCCGAGCACATCGTCGCCCAGACCCGGATTGCGTTCCAGCACTTGCCGCATCCCGTTCCAGCGCCCGTGCCGGTACTGCACCATGCGCCAGCGCATCAGCGGCCAGTCCTGCACCGGGATCAGCGCCGCCTCGTGCGCCCAGTATTCGATCAGCTGTCGCGGCTTGCGCGCGCTGTGCCCCCACGCGGCATCGTCGAGCAGAGTCCGGTCGTAGGCCCCGACGCGGCTGAACACCGGCGCGTAGTGCGCCCGCACCACCGCCGACACCGAGTCCAGCTGGAGCAGCCGGGTGCTGTCGAGGACCTTCATGACCGTGCGCCGGGTGGGCGGTGCGCTGGGGCGGGCGGACCCGAACCCCTGGGCCGCGAGTGCGATGCGGCGCGCCGCCGCGAGTGACAGGGATCCGGTCGGCGATGTCGGCACACTCGAACCATGCCACGACCCACCGACAACCCGGCTCGATACACGACTGTATCGAGCATCTGTACAGTAGCGACCTCGTTGGATACATTCGTGTATCGAACTTCGACACCAAGGAAATGGGCATGATCGAGAACCCGGATGTCATCGTGGTCGGGGCCGGTCTGGCCGGTCTCGTCGCCACGCACGAGCTGGTCAAGGCGGGTAAGCGGGTCCTGATTCTGGATCAGGAGAACCGTGCCAACCTGGGCGGGCAGGCGTTCTGGTCGCTGGGCGGACTGTTCTTCGTGGACAGCCCCGAACAGCGGCGGCTCGGCGTCAAGGACAGCCTCGAGCTGGCCATGCAGGACTGGCTGGGCTCGGCGGGCTTCGACCGCGAGGACGAGGACCACTGGGCGCGGCAGTGGGCGCGCGCCTACGTGGAGTTCGCGGCCACCGAGAAGCGGCAGTACCTCCACGACCTCGGTCTGCGGGTGACGCCGCTGGTCGGCTGGGCCGAACGCGGCGGCGAATCCGCCGACGGGCACGGCAATTCGGTGCCGCGCTTCCACCTCACCTGGGGCACCGGACCCGAAATCGTGCGGGTGTTCCTCGAACCCGTGCTCGAGGCCGAGCGGCGCGGGCAGGTCGGATTCGCGTTCCGGCATCGCGTCGACGAGCTGATCGTGGAGGACGACGCCGTCACCGGCGTGCGCGGCAGCGTGCTGGAGGCTTCCACCGAGGACCGCGGCGTCGCGTCCTCACGCACGGTGACCGGCGAGTTCGATCTGCGCGCCGCCGCCGTGATCGTCTCCTCCGGCGGCATCGGCCACAATCACGAACTGGTGCGGCGCAATTGGCCCACCGAGCGGCTCGGACCCTGCCCGGAGCACATGATCGCGGGCGTCCCGGCGTACGTCGACGGCCGCATGCTCGGCATCACCGAGGCCGCGGGCGGGCGGATCGTGAACCGGGATCGCATGTGGCACTACACCGAGGGCATCCACAACTGGGATCCGGTGTGGCCCGATCACGCCATCCGCATCATTCCCGGGCCGTCGTCGCTGTGGTTCGACGCCAACGGAAAGCGCATGACCGCACCGGCTTTCCCGGGTTTCGACACCAATGCCACGATGAAGCAGATCCTGGCCACCGGCCACGACTACTCGTGGTTCATCCTGACCCAGTCGATCATCGAGAAGGAGTTCGCGCTCTCGGGCTCGGAGCAGAATCCCGATATCACCGGCAAGGATCTCAAGCTCACGCTCAAGAGCCGGGTGGCCAAGGGCGCGCCGGGCCCGGTGGAGGCGTTCAAGCAGCACGGCGTCGACTTCGTGGTCGCCGATACGCTGCCCGAACTGATCGCGGGGATGAACAAGATCTCGCGCGGCCCACAGCTGGACGCGGCCGACATCGAACGTCAGATCGTGGCGCGCGACCGGGACGTCGAGCACAAATTCAGCAAGGACGCCCAGCTCATGGCCGTCAACAACGCCCGGCGCTACCTGGGTGACAAGCTCGGCCGGGTGGCCACGCCGCACAAGATCCTCGATCCGGCGCACGGCCCGCTGATCGGCGTGCGGCTCAATATCCTCACCCGCAAGACCCTGGGCGGCCTGCAGACCAATCTGGACTCGCAGGTCATCCGCCCCGACGGCACCCCGTTCCCGGGACTGTACGCCGCCGGCGAGGTCGCCGGTTTCGGTGGCGGCGGGGTGCACGGCTACAACGCGCTGGAAGGCACCTTCCTGGGCGGCTGCATCTTCTCCGGCCGGGCCGCCGGACGGGCCCTGGGCCGCACCCTGAAATGACGACTTCGGTTGCCGCCCATCGGATTCCGATGGGCGGCGACCGTCGTCAGTCGACGGCGAACCAGCGGTAGCAGTCGCGGCGCAGCAGCAGCGCCAGCACGATGCCCGAGACCATGACGCCGCCGAGCACGGTGAACGGTCCTACGCCCGTGGGCATTTCGGCCGACATCAGGGTGAACACCCCCAGGAAGACCTGCAGGCTGGACACGCCCAGCGCGGTCACCCAGATCCAGCGCGACCGCAGGCCGAACAGCAGCGCCACACCGCCGGTGACCCAGGCGGCGAAGAAGTGGCCGATGCTGCCCGCGACGCAGTCCAGGCCGCCGGTGGTCGAGAGCAGGCAGTGCAGCATCGCGAGCCCCATCGCGCCGAGGGCGGCGAATTGAGTTTCGCGCACCTTGGCGGGCACCTCGGCCGCAGCGCTCTCGCGGCGCAACCCCCGCACGCCGTCGATCACCCGCTCGAAAAATGTGGCAGGAACGCCGTTCCCCGTGACTATCGGTGTCATTTCCACCTCGTCGGCAACAGCCGATAACGAACTCACAGCACTCCTCGTTGAGTAACCCCTGGTGGCGCGCCCCCTGCGACCCGCCGAACCAGACGCTAACCAAATGTTCAGAGTCCGGACAATCTCATTCCCGAAGTTATGACCATGACCACAGCCGATAGGTGCACTCTGCATAAAGTGATCTCGAACACATAACGGCCGCACGCCATTTCGCGTGCGGCCGTTGAAAGACCAGGTCCGGAGGTAGTTTCCCAGTGTACTACCGGGAGCCGGAAACTACTTGTCGTCCATGGGGATCGGCGGAATGACGGGAAATTCCCCGGTGTAGCCCTCGCGCATCTTGGCGATGGCCAGCACCCGCGGGCTGGCGATGCGCCACCCGATGGCGAGCGCGGGCACGATGATCACCAGGCTGGCCACCGTCCACGTACCGACCGGCCGGTCGAAAGCCATCAGGATCAGCACCAACCCCAGGAACACCAGCGTCGCGATCCCGGTATAGGGAGCGCCGAACATCCGGAACGCGGGCCGCTCGGCCAGGCCCTGCTTCGCCAGGTAGAACAGCTTCAACTGACACAGCACAATGGTCGCCCAGGACGCCAGAATGCCCAGCGAGGCAACATTCAGCACGATTTCGAACGCCTGCGACGGCACGATGTAATTCAGCCAGATACCGAACAATGCGATGACACTGGTGAGCAGAATGCCGCCGTAGGGCACACCCGCACTCGACATACGCGCGGTGAATTTCGGCGCGCTGCCGTTCATCGCCATCGAACGCAGAATGCGGCCGGTCGAATACAGGCCCGCGTTCAAACTCGACAAGGCCGCGGTGAGCACCACGAAATTCATGATCGAGCCCATGTGCGCGACACCGAGTTTGGCGAAGAAGGTGACGAACGGGCTCTCCCCCGCCTTGTAGGCGGTGTAGGGCAGCAGCAGCGCGAGCAGAATCACCGAGCCGCAATAGAACAGCGCGATACGCAGGATGACCGAATTGATGGCACGCGGCATGATCTTCGCCGGGTTCTCGGTCTCGCCCGCCGCGATGCCGACCATTTCCACGGCGGCATAGGCGAACACCACGCCCGAGGTGACGGTGACCAGCGGCAGCACGCCGGTCGGGAACCAGCCGCCCGCGGCGGAGATCATGCCGAAGCCGGTGGCCTGGCCGTCCACCT
This sequence comes from Nocardia sp. NPDC005746, assembly GCF_040630785.1. NCBI lineage: Bacteria > Bacillati > Actinomycetota > Actinomycetes > Mycobacteriales > Nocardiaceae > Nocardia > Nocardia sp. NPDC005746. Next base: position 78,305 of record NZ_JBEXYE010000019.1, on the reverse strand, counting down.
CGAACCGCCCCGCGAAGAAGACGGTCCCGACCACCAGGAAGGTGACCAGGGCGAGCACCTTGATCATGGCGGCCCAGAATTCCATCTCGCCGAACCACTTCACCGACGCCAGATTGATGCCGAGCACGATGACCAGCGCGCCCAGCGCCAGCAGCCATTGCGCGACCGGCTGGAAGGGACCCCAGTAGTGCAGATAGGTGGCGACCGCGGTGGTATCGACGATGCCGGTCATGGACCAGTTCAGGAAGTACATCCACCCGGCCATGAATGCGGCCTTCTCACCGAAGAATTCGCGCGCGTAAGAGACGAACGAGCCCGAGGACGGGCGATGCAGCACCAGTTCGCCGAGGGCGCGCAGGATGAAGAAGACGAACGCGCCACAGATCAGGTACACCAGGAAAAGCGACGGCCCGGCATTGGCGAGGCGACCGCCGGCGCCCAGGAACAGGCCGGTGCCGATGGCGCCACCGATGGCGATCATCTGCAATTGCCGGGGTTTCAGGGCTTTGTGGTAGCCGCTGTCCTCGGCATTGAGGCTGGTGGCAGTTGTCCGGATCTCGGTCATATGCCGGGTTAACCCTCCGCTATCGTGAAACGAGGCCGTCCGAGAGTACCCTGTCGTTTGCTGAGGGCCATATCGGCGCTCCGGGACGGGTCAGCGCCGTCGTTACCGGCTGCCCGAGCAGCGGTTCGAGTCGATTCATCGGCGATTGCCATGGAAGTGCTGATGATCCATAGGTGAGCAGACCGGTCAAACCGCCGCCCCCGCGCGCTCACGGGGCTAGAGTCCGGTCATGAGGCGCTTGCGACGAACCGGGAGCGGCGCTGCCGCCCTGCTGCTGTCGATCGGAATGCTCACCGCCTGTTCGTCGTCGGCTAACGAGAGCACGTCGTGCACGGTGTCCCCCAACGGAACTCCGGTCGCCTCCGGTGTTCCGGCCGGGCCCAGTACCACGAATCTGGCGCTGCGTCCGGAGGTCGCCACCGGCTACCGCACCGGCATGACACCGGTCCGCACCGGCGGATTCGCGGTCTCCACCGCCAATCCCGTCGCCACCGAGGCCGCCTGCCGGGTACTGCGCGACGGCGGTACCGCCGCGGACGCGCTGATCGTGGCGCAGACCGTGCTGAACCTGGTCGAGCCGCAGGCCACCGGCATCGGCGGCGGCGCGTTCCTCATGTACTACGACGCCCCGACCAGGACCGTCGACGCCTATGACGGCCGCGAGACCGCGCCCCGGGCAGCCACCGAGGACTACCTGCGCTACATCAGCCCCACCGATCACACTGTGCCGCAACCCAACGCGCGCGCCAGCGGCCGCTCCATCGGCGTGCCGGGCGTGCTGCGCATGCTGGAACTCGCGCACACCGAGCACGGCAGGCAACCCTGGCGCGACCTGTTCACCCCCGCGGTGAACCTCGCCGACGACGGCTTCACGATCTCCCCGCGCATGGCCACCCAGATCGCAGCGTCCACCGCGGATCTGGCCCGCGACGACGCCGCCCGCGCGTATTTCCTGCTCCCCGACGGCAATCCGAAGCAGGCCGGCACCACGCTGGTGAATCCGGCCTTCGCCAAGACTCTCTCGGCCATCGCCGCCGACGGCGCGAACGCCTTCTACACCGGGGCCATCGCCGCCGACATCGTCGACACCACCGCCACCACCTCCGGCGGGCGCACCCCCGGCCTGCTGGCACTCGCGGATCTGTCGGCGTACCAGGCCAAGAAGCGCACCGCGGTGTGCTCGCCGTATCGCACTCACGAGATCTGCGGCATGCCGAATCCGTCCTCGGGCGGCATCACCGTCGAGGCGGCGCTGGGCATCCTGTCGAATTTCGATCTGGCCGCGATGAAACCGACCGACGTATCCGGCGACAGCACCGCCGCGCGCGACGGCGGCAAGCCCACCGCCGAGGCCGTGCACCTGATCGCCGAGGCCGAGCGGCTGGCCTACGCCGACCGCGACAAGTACATCGCCGACTCGGATTTCGTTCCACTGCCGGGCAATTCACCGCAGACCCTGCTGAATCCGGACTACCTGAAGCAGCGGGCCGCGCTCATCGACCCGGGCAGGAGTCTGGGCACCGCCAAACCGGGCGACTTCGGGCCGGTCCCGGTCGGCAACGGGCCGCAGCAGCCCGAACACGGCACCAGCCACATCTCGATCGTCGACAAGTACGGCAACGCGGCGTCGATGACCACCACGGTCGAATCCGCGTTCGGGTCCTTCCATTTCGTGGACGGGTTCATTCTCAACAACCAGCTCACCGACTTCTCCGCCGAACCCCGGGACAAGGACGGCGCGCCGGTCGCCAACCGCATCGACGCGGGCAAGCGGCCGCGCAGCTCCATGGCTCCGACCCTGGTGTTCGACCGCAATCCCGACGGCGGCCGCGGCGCGCTCACCCATGTCACCGGGTCGCCGGGCGGGGCGGTGATCATCCAGTTCGTGGTGAAAACCCTTGTCGCCCTGCTGGATTGGGGACTGAATCCGCAGCAGGCGGTGTCGATGATCGACTTCGGCGCGGCCAACACGCCCACCACGAACGTGGGCGGCGAGCACCCGGCGGTGAACGCCGCCGACAACGGCGACCACGACGTACTGGTCCAGAAGCTGCGCACGTCCGGTGATCAGGTGTCGGTGGCGCCGCAATCGAGCGGGCTCTCGGCGCTGGCCCGCGACGGCGACGGCTGGATCGGCGGCGCGGATCCCCGCCGCGAGGGCGCGGTGCTCGGCGGCCCGCGCTAGCCGCGTCGGGCGCGTCCGGCCACGGGCCGGACGCATCGAGCCTCACGAGCGGGGCCAGTGCCGCCCGCGGTAGCTCTCGATATCGGCATTGAATCGGGCCAGTAACGACGCGAGCGCCGAAACGTCCTCATCGGACCAGCCGGCCAGGATCTCATCGAGATGCCGAAGACTCTGCGCGCGTTCGGCATCGAGCCGGGCGGCGCCTTCGGCGGTGACACGGAACTTGCGAGCGATGCCGCCGTCGGGGTCGGGGATGCGTTCGGCCAGGTCCGCGCGCAGGAGTGCGGCGGTCTGCCGATTGAGGGTGGAGGCGTCCAGCCCCAGCGTGTCACTGAGCTGACCGATCGACATCGGCCCCTCCCCACGCAGCAGGCTGAGCAGCAGATAGGCGCTGCGGTCGAGGCCGTTGTCACCTTTGCGCGGAATCAGGCTGTACCGGCCGAACAGCATGGTCTCGAACTCGAGCAATTCGCTGGGCTTGGTCAATTCCGTCCTCTCCGCGGTCCCCCTGCACCCTACGTGTGACGGGCTCCGAGCACCTATTATGCATCATGCACTTGATGTGTATAGTGCACATAGTTTGACGATGAGGAGAACCCCATGACCAGACCCGAGTCCGCTGCTCGGCCCGCCGGCGCCCCGCCGGAGCCCACACGCGCCGGCAGCACCCTCGCGGTGCTGGCCTACACCGGCGTCGTCGCCTCGCTGATGCAGACCCTGGTGGTCCCGCTCCTGGGCGACCTGCCCCGAATCCTGAACGCGTCCGCGTCGAACGCGTCATGGGTCGTCACCATCACCCTGCTGGTGGCGGCGGTGGCCACGCCGGTCGCGGGACGGCTCGGCGACATGTACGGCAAGCGCCGCATGCTCATCGCCTCGACCATTCCGATCATGGTCGGCTCGATCGTGTGCGCCGTGTCGACCTCGCTGATCCCGATGATCATCGGGCGCGGGCTGCAGGGCCTGGGCGTGGGCACCATCCCGCTGGCCATCGCCCTGCTGCGCGACGTGATGCCGCCCGAGCGCCTCGGTTCGGCCATCGCGCTGATCAGCTCGTCGCTGGGCATCGGCGGCGCACTCGGCCTGCCGATCGCGTCCGCGGTCACCGAGTACAGCAACTGGCGTGTGATGTTCTGGGCCGCAGCGGTTCTCGTGGCGATCGCCACCGCGCTCATCGTCCTGGTCGTCCCGGAGGGCACCTCCGAAGGACCGTCGGGCCGCTTCGATGTGCCCGGCGCGCTACTGCTCGGCGCGGCCCTGGTGTGCCTGCTGCTGCCGGTGTCGAAGGGCGCGGCGTGGGGCTGGACCAGCGGCTCGACCCTCGGGCTGTTCGCCGCGGCCCTGGTGCTGCTGCTGGTGTGGGGCTGGTGGGAACTTCGGGCCCCCGAACCGCTGGTCGATCTGCGAATCACCGCCCGCCCGCAGGTCCTGGTCACCAACCTGGCCAGCATCGCGGTCGGCGTCGGCCTGTACGCGCTGCAGCTGAGCCTTCCGCAGCTCATGCAGCTGCCCAAGGCGCTCGGCTACGGCCTGGGCCAGTCCATGGTCATGATGGGCGTGTGGATGGCCACCGGCGGCATCATGATGATGGTCATCTCGCCGATCGGCGCGAAGCTGTCCGCGGCGCGCGGCCCGAAGACCACGCTGGTCACGGGCACGCTGATCATGGCCGCCGGTTACGGTGTGGCACTGCCGCTGATGGGGTCCATCGGAGGCCTGGTGGTCGTCAACATCATCTGCAGCACCGGTGTCGCCTTCGCCTACGGCGCGATGCCCGCGCTCATCATGGGCGCGGTGCCGCAGTCGGAGACCGCGGCCGCCAACAGCTTCAACACCCTGATGCGCTCGATCGGCACCTCGGTGTCGGCCGCGGTGGTCGGCGCGGTGCTGGCACAGATGAGTGTGCAGATGGGCAGCCACAGCATCCCGACCGAGCACGGCTTCCGCACGGTGTTCCTGATCGGTAGCGTCGTGTGCCTGGTCGCCGCGCTGATCGCGGTGCTGATCCCGGCGCGGCGCGCGGTGCAGTCCGTACCCGCGCAACGGCCGGAGACCGCGAAAGCCCTCGCGGAGAACTGATTCCGAACCGGATCGGACGAGGCACAGCCATCCGTCCGCCGCGGCCACGAAGCCTCGGCGACGGATGGCTTACTTGTTCTCGCCGCTGTACTTCGCGCCGAGTTCGCGGAACCGGTCCATGGCCTCGGCCGCGCGCATCTTGTCGTTGGAGCGGATGGCCATCATCGGCACGTACTCGTCGTGGACCAGTTCCAGCCGGGCCCAGGACTTCTTGTCCGGGAAGGAGATCCCGCGGATGTCCTGCCACCCGAACTCGCTGTCGCCGACGATATTGCGCACCATGACCCCGCGCTTGCCGACCCGCACCCGGGGCCGGGTCAGGGTCAGCACACCCGCCGCCAGCACCAGGCCGAACGCCGCCAGGCCGATCTGATCGGAGACCCGGAAGTTGACGCCGGTGGAGCCCTGGCGCAGCACGATGCCGCCGAAGATGAAGACGGCGGCCAGCACCGCGGCCACGATCCGCACGGTGATGATGGCGTGGCGCGGGCGGACCTCGAGGTCCCACTCGCTGTCGGTGTTCGCGGCGGTGTCGGGCTTCGTCTGTGCCATGGGTGGATCGGACTCCGGCTTCTGCTGCTCGCTACCGGCCCGCGTCGGATGCTCGGCAGGCCCTTCCGTCGTCGCGGGGTCGCGCGGCGGTTCCTCCTCGGAGCCGCCGCGCTTCCAGATCCGGACGACGGGCATGACTAGGCGGTGAGTTCGCGCAGGGTGAGCGCGGCGTCCAGCGCGGCCGCGGCCGCCTGCTCGCCCTTGTTCTCCGCCGAACCCGGCAGGCCCGCGCGGTCGAGCGCCTGCTCCTCGGTGTTCACCGTGAGCACGCCATTGGCGACCGGAGTGCCCTCGTCCAGCGACACCCGGGTCAGGCCCGCGGTCACCGAATCGCACACGTACTCGAAATGCGGTGTGCCGCCCCGGATCACGACGCCGAGCGCGACCACCGCGTCATGGCTGCGGGCCAGCGCCTGCGCCACCACGGGCAGCTCCATGGCGCCGGCGACCCGGACCACGGTGATGTCGGCGACGCCCGCCTCGCGGGCGGTCTTCTCCGCGTTCGCGACCAGCGCGTCACAGATGGTGGTGTGCCAGCGCGAGGCCACGATCCCCAGCTTGAGGTTCTTGGCATCGGCGAGCTCGAAAGCCGGTACGCCGGTACCGCTCATCGTTGTTCCGCCCTCTCGGTTGTCAGTTCGCGGTCTCGCCCAGGTCCAGGTCTTCCAGGCCGACCAGGTCGTGGCCCATCCGATCCCGCTTGGTGCGCAGGTACCGCAGATTGTGCTTGTTGGCGCGCACCGGCATGGCCACGCGCTCACTGATGCTCAGACCGTAGCCCTCGATCCCGGCGCGCTTGTCCGGGTTGTTGGTGAGCAGCCGCATGGAGGTGATGCCCAGGTCGACCAGGATCTGCGCGCCGATGCCGTAGTCACGGGCGTCGGCGGGCAGGCCCAGGTTCAGGTTGGCGTCCACGGTGTCGTCGCCGCTGTCCTGTAGCTGGTACGCCTGTAGCTTGTGCAGCAGGCCGATGCCGCGGCCCTCGTGGCCGCGCATGTAGAGCAGCACGCCGCGGCCCTGCTTCGCGATCAGCTCCATGGCGGCGTCGAGCTGCGGGCCGCAGTCGCAGCGCAGCGAGCCGAAGGCGTCGCCGGTGAGGCATTCGGAGTGCACGCGCACCAGTACGTCGCGGCCGTCGCCGATCTCGCCCATCACCAGGGCGACATGCTCGGCGTCGTCGTATTCGCTCTCGTAGCCGATGGCCAGGAAGTCGCCGAACTCGGTGGGCAGCTTGGCCTCGGCGACCTGCTTGACGTGCTTCTCGTTGCGGCGGCGCCAGGAGATCATGTCGGCGATGGAGATGAGCGCCAGATCGTGTTCGTCGGCGAAGACGCGCAGCTCGTCGGTGCGCGCCATATCACCTTCGTTCTTCTGGCTCACGATCTCGCAGATCACTCCGGCGGGGCTGAGTCCGGCCATCCGGGCCAGATCCACGGCGGCCTCGGTGTGGCCGGGGCGGCGCAGCACACCACCGTCCTTGGCACGCAACGGGACCACATGCCCCGGACGAGTCAGATCATCGGATTTGGCGGTGGGGTCGGCCAGCACGCGCATGGTGGTGGCGCGGTCGGCGGCCGAGATGCCGGTGCTGATGCCTTCCCGGGCATCGACGGCGACGGTGTAGGCGGTGCCGTGCCGGTCCTGGTTGACCGCGTACATCGGCGGCAGGCCCAGGCGATCGCAGTCCGCCCCGGTGAGCGGCACACAGATGTAACCGGAGGTGTAGCGGATCATGAAGGCCACCAGCTCGGGGGTCGCCTTCTCCGCCGCGAAGATGAGGTCGCCCTCGTTCTCCCGGCCCTCGTCGTCGACGACGACAACCGCCTTACCGGCGGCGATGTCGGCGACTGCGCGCTCTACGGTGTCGAACCTGGTCACGTCTGTTGTGCTCCATCTCGAATTAGGTGCCTCATTACAGTAAGGCAGTGCCCGAATTGCGCCGCCTCCGGCGTCGCGGGCCCGGTCAGCCGCGCTGTACGAGCCGCTCGACGTACTTGGCGATGATGTCGACTTCGAGATTCACGACGGTGCCGACGGGGGCGGCGCCCAGGGTGGTGAGCTCGCGGGTGGTGGGGATGAGCGAGACCTCGAACCAGTCCTTGTTGCCGTCGGCGAAGGCGTCCTCGGCGAGGCCGATGCCGGAGACGGTCAGCGAGATGCCGTCGACGGTGATCGAGCCCTTCTCCACGACGTAGCGGGCAATGCTGTCGGGCAACGAGATTCGCACGACCTCCCAGTTCTCGTGCGGGGTGCGCGAGACGATGGTGCCGGTGCCGTCCACGTGACCCTGCACGATGTGCCCGCCCAGGCGGCTGTTCACAGCCGCGGCGCGCTCCAGGTTTACGCGGGAACCCGCGGCCAGGGCGCCGATGCTGGAACGGTCCAGGGTCTCGGCCATCACATCGACGGTGAACGTGTCGCCGACGACCTCGCGGTCCACCACGGTGAGGCAGACGCCGTTGACGGCGATCGAATCACCGTGTCCCGCATCGGAGGTCACCAGGGGGCCGCGGATGGTCAGCCGCGCCGAATCGTCCAGCCGCTCGGTGGCGACGATCTCGCCCAGCTCCTCGACGATGCCTGTGAACATGCGTACCTCTCCCTGATCGCGACTGCGTACTCGCTCGAGCCAACAGCGCGCCCCGCACGCGGTATTCCCGCGCGGACGGCCGTCCCCCTCAGCCTAACGACGCGCAGTCGTAGGCGACATGCGGCCTCGTTCACTGGAGCGTTGGATACCGGTGGATGGACGAAATCGGGCATAAGCCAACTTGCGATCAGTAAATTGCTTGAATTGCTTGGAATCACCTATTACAGGATCGGAATCTAGTGGATTTATCCATGGTCTGACCGGGCCCAACGGCGGTTGGTACCCAATCCACGACTCGCTCACACCTGAATCTTGCGCGGCAGCGAAAACGGTCGCAAGATTGTTATGCAGCTGATTCCAACAGTTCAACTCTCCGCGAGCAGTTCAGAGCAGAACGGTCAACGCGTCCACGGCGATCGGGCCGGGTGACGATCCACACCAGCAAACGAACCGAAGGAAGTTGGACCCCGCGCGGGTCGGATCCAGGTGGCACACAACACAATCGGCACAGTCAGGGGTGCGGCGTGACAACGCTTCTCGATTCGACACTCGAAGTTCGCTGCGTGCAGTACCGACGCGAATTTCACCTGCCGGCATCGATCGATCCGACATCACGGCACATCCTGCTGGAGATAGGCAGCCGTTACGGGGCCGTCACCATGCCCGCCGACCTCGGCGAACGCGTCCGCCAGCAACTCACCCAGGCTGATCTGGCCGGGCCGGTGGTGCACCACCCCCGGGCCCGGCGCTGGACCTTCATCACCGGTCCCGCCCGGCCCGAGACGCTCAGCACCGCGGTGACCGCGGCCCTGTTCCGGCTCTACGCCACCATCGCCTGCCCGGGCGCCCAGGTCGTGCTCCCCTCCGCCGAGGACGAGCGCACCGGCTACCGCACCTGGATCCGGTCGCCGGAGACCACCGACACGGTGCCACCGCTGGAATCGGTGATCGAAGCGCTCCTCGAGCACTGAGCGCCGATCCCGGCGGCGGCCGCGAGCTACTGGGCCGCCGCCGCCTCGACGGCGATCACCTTCTGCCGCAAGGCTTCCACCGTCGCGGCCGGATCAGGGGTGCCGTACACCGCGGAACCCGCCACGAAGCAGTCGATTCCGGCCTCGGCGGCCTGCTCGATGGTGTCCATATTGATGCCGCCGTCGATCTCCACCACCAGGCGCAGCTCACCGGCGTCCACCAGGCGGCGCACCTGACGGGCCTTGTCCAGCACGTGCGGGATGAAAGACTGTCCGCCGAAACCGGGTTCGACGCTCATCACCAGCAAGGTGTCGAAATCACGCAGGATCTCGAGGTAGGGCTCGATCGGGGTGTTCGGCTTCACCGAGAGCCCGGCCTTGGCGCCCGCCGCGCGAATGTCACGAGCGACCGCGATCGGGTTGTCGGTGGCCTCGGCGTGGAAGGTGACGTTGTAGGCGCCCGCCTCCGCGTACCACGGGGCCCAGCGCTCGGGGTCCTCGATCATCAGATGGCAGTCCATCGGAATGTCGGTGACCTTCAGCAGGCTCTGCACGATCGGCGGGCCCATCGTCAGGTTGGGCACGAAGTGGTTGTCCATCACATCGACGTGCACCCAGTCCGCGCCCTCGATCGCCCGCAGCTCGGCAGCGAGATTCGCGAAGTCGGCGGACAGGATGGACGGGGCGATCATCGGGGCCGGACGCTGGAACGGGGAGGAAGAGGTGCACACACGCGGCAGTCTATCGGCACCGCCGAGTGCGTCCCGCGTCACGGGAATGGCTGATTGCCGCGCACCGGAATGGGTAGCCTCTACAGGGTGATCAACATTTCGGCGGAACAAGGGTTGCGCGGCACACCGGTCGAAATCGGTGTCGCCGCCTCCGTATCCCAGTTGCCCATCGTGCGCGGACTCGCCGAAACCCTGGTGCTGCTCAGCGATTTCACCCTCGACGAGGTGGCCGACATCCGGCTCGCCGTCGACGAGGCCGCCTCCACCCTGATCGCCATCGCCGCCCCGGGTTCCACGCTGCAGTGTCTGTTCACCGTCGGCGAGTCCGACCTGATCGTCCGGGTCCGCGGCACCGCCGCCACCGAAGGGCTTCCCGACCAGCGCAGCTTCGGCTGGCACGTGCTGCGGACCCTCTGCGACGAGGTCACCGCCACCCAGGAACCCTTCGATCCGGCGATCTCCGGATACCCGACGGCGGTGGAGTTCCGGCGGGTCCGGGGGAAGGCGTAGTGACCGGAGAAGACGTGTTCCCCTCCCCCGACGACGCGGCCCGGCCCGAGGATCCGACCGCCGACACCGAAACCCCCGAAAGCCCCGAATCCGAGGAACCGGCCGAGGACAGCGCCGAGGAGACCGTCGACGCCGAGGAGGCGGAGGAGGTCGCGCGCAGCGTCTCCGGCTACGACGACGTCGCGCTGCTGTTCGAGGAACTCGCGGCCGCCGCACCGGGATCCGCGGGGCGCGCCGCCCTGCGCTCACAGCTGATCAACCGGTGCATCCCGCTGGCCGACCACATCGCCCGCAAATTCAGCGGCCGCGGTGAGCCTTTCGACGACCTCACCCAGGTCGCGCGGGTCGGCCTGGTGCACGCGGTGGACCGGTTCGACATCTCCCGCGGCTCCAACTTCCTGTCCTTCGCGGTGCCCACCATCATGGGCGAGGTACGGCGCTACTTCCGCGACAACACCTGGGCCATGCGAGTGCCGCGGCGCGTCAAGGAAACCCACCTGCGCATCGGCTCCGCGATCGACGCGCTCTCCCAGCAGTTGGGCCGCTCCCCCACCGCCAAGGAGATCGCCGCCGCCCTCGACATCGACGCTGACGAGGTCACCCAGGCGGTCATCGCCGGAAACGCGTACCAGCCCAGCAGCATCGACGCCGTCTCCGTCGGCCGCGACACCGAGGCGTCACTGCTCGACACCCTCGGCGAGGAAGAATCCCAATTCGACCGGGTCGAGGAGTACGTCGCCATCCGCCCGCTGCTGGCCGGGCTGCCGGAACGCGAACGCCGCATCCTGACCATGCGATTCTTCGAATCCATGACGCAGACGCAGATCGCCCAGCAGATGGGCATCTCCCAGATGCACGTCTCCCGCATCCTGTCCAAGACCCTGGCCCGCCTGCGGGAGCAGTCCGCCCGCGAGTGACCCCGCCACTCGAGGCGGGCGACCTCGACCCACCGGCCACGCCCAGGTTGGAGCGGCGCACAGCGACTGGTGGATCTGCGATGTCACCCGAATCCTGGTGGCCGAACAGCCCTTGCGCGCCGGACATGCATGCTCCGCCAGCGGGGACATCCCGCGTGCGAGGGGCCCGGCCAACCGAGGTGGAAGCAACCCGCCTGGGTGAGCGCTCCGTCATTCGGATGGTGCTGCTCGCGGCGGATCATAGCCGGCCAGGTGGACCGGCGACTCGGACCGCCGAGGCCGGGCCGAATTCGACGGCGAGGTCGATGCGGGGGCGGTCCGCACGGGATTGCCGGTGGCGCGGTTGGTGCCGAGGTAGCTGCTGCGACCGGTTGAGACTGCGCCCGGGACCCCGACAGGACATGCGAAAGCCCCTGCGGCGGTGAGTGGTAATCACGCCGCAGGGGCTTTCGGTGTTCGAGCGGCTACGCGTCCAGTGGCTTGCGCAGGGCCGCGAGGAACATGGCGTCGGTGCCGTGGCGGTGCGGCCACAACTGGGCGCCGGGGCCGTCGCCGAGTTCCGGGACGCCGGGGAGCAGCTCGCGGGTGTCGAGCTGTTCGGCGCCGGTGCGGCGGACCATGTCCGACACCACCGAGACCGTTTCCGGCAGGTGCGGGGAACAGGTCGAGTAGACCACCACCCCGCCCGGGCGGACGAGATCCCATGCGGCGGTGAGCAGTTCACGCTGCAGGGTGACCAGGTCACGGACGTCGGAGGGCTGGCGGCGCCAGCGAGCCTCCGGGCGGCGGCGCAGCGCGCCCAGGCCGGTGCACGGGGCGTCGACGAGGATGCGGTCGAAGCCCGGGGTCAGACCCGAGTCGCGGCCGTCGGCGACGTGCACGTCGACCGGCATGCCGCGAGTGGCCTTTCGGACCAGGTCAGCACGGTGCTCGGCCGGTTCGACGGCATCGACGCGGAAGCCGTCGATCTCGGCGATCGAGGCCAGAAAAGCGGTCTTACCGCCCGGACCGGCGCACAGATCCAGCCAGCGACCGCCGTCCTCACCCTCGAGGGGCGCGCGGGTAACCGCGAGTGCCACCAGCTGACTGCCCTCGTCCTGCACCGCGGCCATGCCCTCGCGGACCGGTTCCAGCTTCGCCGGATCGCCGCCGTCGAGGTACACCGCGTACGGCGACCAGCGGCCTTCCTCGCCGCCGGTGATCAGCGCCAGCTCCTCGGCGGTCATATCGCCGGGCCGCGCCACCAGATGCACCAGCGGCCGTGCGTCGTCCGCTTCGAGCACGTCGCGCAGCTCGCCCGCCCGCGCGCCGAGCGCGTCCGCGAACGCCTGCGCGATCCACACCGGATGCGCGAATTCGAACGCCAAGTGCCCCAATGGATCCGACGGCGCGAGCCGCTCCACCCACTCCTCCGGAGTGCGCTCGGCCACCCGCCGCAGCACCGCGTTCACGAACCCGGCCCGCCCCTGCCCGTACTCGGCCCGCACCAGCGCCACCGACGTATCGACGGCCGCATGCGCCCCGATCCGGGTCCGCAGCAACTGATAGGTCCCCAGCCGCAACGCATCCAGCAACGGCCCGTCGATCTCCTCGACGGCGCGTCCCGCGCAATCGGCGATCACCGCGTCCAGCAACCCCACCGACCGCGAGGCTCCATACGCCAGCTCGGTCGCCAGCGCCGCGTCGCGCCCACTGATCTTCCGCTCCCGCAACAACCCCGGCAGCACCAGATTCGCGTAGGCATCCCGCTCCCGCACCGCCCGCAGCACATCCCGTGCCACGATCCGGACCGGATCGGCCCCGGCCTTCTCGGCCCGCCGAGCCGCCGCAGCTCCGGGCTCGCCACCCCGCGCACCAGCGTCTACCCGCTTGCCGCCCCGATCGCCGTGCGAAGGCCGCGCGCTGCCGGAGGACCTGCCCCGTCCGCCGCCGGTCTTGCCGCCGAACGAGTCACCGCCACGGCCGCCGGATGACCGGCCACCGGTCGCCTCACGCTCCCGCCCCGTACCCCGCTCATCGCCACCGCGAGACCCGGCACCGGACCGACGGGAACCCGAATCATGGTCTCCCCCGCCGGATCCGCGACGGTCGTCGTCGGTGCGACGGCCGCCACCCGGCCGATCCCAGCCGCGGTCATCCCCACCCGCTCGACCACGACCGCCGGACGCGCCACGCCGGTCACCGCCGGAAGAACGGCCACCCGAGCCGGAATCACGCCCGCCACCGCCGAATCCACCGCGTTCGTCGTCGTTCCAGCGTCCGCCACCGGACCGCTCCCGACCACCACGACCCGCGCTGTCGTGACGGTCATCGCCGAAGGAGCGTCCACGCGGGCCTCCGCCCGGACGATTCAATCCAGCATTGCGTTCTCCGCCGCGCCGGTCGTCATTGCGACCGCGATCTCCGGTGTCGCCGCCTGCGCGTGAGCCGTAGCCCTCGCGGCCGCGCAGGCCGCCCGAGGAGCGGTTCGAGCCCGAATCACGCTCGCCGGCGGGGCGATCGCCGCGGCCGTAGCCCGCGCGGCGGTCACCGCTGTCGGAGCCGCGGGTCGTGTTCGAGTCGTCGGCCGCCCCGGCCGAGGAGCGGCGGAAGGGGCGGCGGGGAGGGTTGTTGTCGGGGTTGGTCATTCGGTCACCGTGCCGGGTTCCAGGCGGGCGCCACGGGCCCAGTCGAGGGCGGGCATCATGCGTTTGCCCTGGGGCTGGACCTGGGTGAGGCGGACCGCCGTGGTGGCGGTGCCGATGAAGACGCCGGACTTGCGCACGTCGATGGTGCGGGGCGGGAGGGTTTCCTCCACGAGTTCGACGGGGCCGAGTTTGAGGCGTTTGCCGTCGATCTCGGTGAACGCGCCGGGCGCGGGGGTGACCGCGCGGATGCGGCGGGAGATGGCGAGGGCGGGCTGATCCCAGCGGATGCGGCCCGCTTCCGGTTCCACCTTGGGGGCGTAGGAGATGCCGTCCAGGGGCTGCGGAACCGCTTGCACAGCACCGTCTTCCACGGCGTCGAGGGTGGATTCCAACAGCACCGCGCCACTGTCGGCGAGACGCTCGAGCAGGGTGCCCGCGGTGTCGGCGGGCGCGACCTTCTCGGTCATGGTGCCGAAGACGGGCCCGGTATCGAGGCCCTTCTCGATGAGGAAGGTGGACGCACCGGTGTACTCGTCACCCGCCAGCAGCGCCGACTGCACCGGCGCCGCGCCGCGCCAGGCGGGCAGCAGCGAGAAGTGCAGGTTGATCCAGCCGAACCGGGGAATCGCGAGCACCGTTTCGGGCAGCAGCGCGCCGTAGGCCACCACCGGGCAGCAGTCCGGCGCGAGTTCGGTGAGCTGGGCGATGAACTCGGGCTCGGACGGCTTGCGCGGCGTGAACACCGGAATCCCGTGCTCGTCGGCCAGCTGCCCGATGGGCGAGCGGGTGATCTTGCGGCCGCGTCCGGCCACCGCGTCGGGCCGGGTCACCACCCCGACCACCTCGTGTCGCTCGGATTCGATGAGTCGCCGCAGCGACGGCACCGCCGGTTCAGGGGTTCCCGCGAAGACCAGACGCATATCAGCGGCTCCGTTCCCGGCTACCGGCCGAGGCGCGGCGACCGCCGCCGATCTCGGACGCGGGCAGCACCGTGATTCCCTGTGTGAACCAAGACGATTCGCGAATCGTGCGCATGGCCTCCTTGCGGAAGGCCGACTCCAGCCGCTGCAGGAACAGCACGCCGTCGAGGTGATCGGTCTCGTGCTGCACGCAGCGCGCCAGCAGCCCTTCGGCCCGGAACTCCACCGGCTTGCCGTCCATGTCGACGCCGCGCGCCCGCACGGTCATCGGCCGGGTCACGTCGAAACGCACGCCCGGGATCGACAGGCAGCCCTCGGGCCCGGTCTGGGTCTCCTCGCCCTCGACCTCGAAGACGGGGTTGATCAGATGCCCCTGGGCGTCGCCGGTGTCGTAGACGAATACCCGCAGCCCGACCCCGATCTGCGGGGCGGCCATGCCGACGCCCCCGCTCTCGTACATGGTGTCGATGAGGTCGGTGACCAGCTGGCGCACCTCCCGGTCGAACGTCTCGACCTCCGCCGCGCGGGCGCGCAGGATCGGATCGCCGAACAGGCGGACAGGCTGGATGGTCACGGGCAGCTCCCGATAGCGAACGAATACGGTCGTCTCATTTTACGGACGCCCGTGACCACCCCGATCAGGAATGCGCCGCCAACACGACATCGCTGATCCCGGTGCCGAACGGCACCGGGACGCAGGCCGGTGTCACGGCGTGTCCGGGATCGAGCAGATTGACCGCCAGCTGTTGCGCGAACGGGTCGTAGACCAGGTGGAAATGCCCGGTCAGGTCGGCTTCGCACAGATCCTGCAGCACGATATTGGTCGCGCCCGGACCGCGCAGGGCGATATTGGTGTTGGGCTGGATCATCTCATCCACCCGGCTGCCGATGGTCGTGTATTTCACACCCGGCACCGTGTCGCCACCCGCGTTGAGGTCGGTGATGAACGGCGATCCTGCGGCCTGCTGGACGGCGGCGAGCGAGGAGCCGAACTCGACGAGCTTGTAGATGCCCGGCACCGCGTCGGCGATCGGCACCAGCCCATACATGATGCCGCCGTAGCTGGGCGAGGCCATCCCGATCCACTGCCCGACCTTGGGCGCGCCGCCGAGCTTGTTGATCCAGTAGCGAGTCACGCTCGCGCCCTGGGAGAAACCGACCAGATCCACCTGCGTGGCGCCCGTAGCGGCGAGCACCTGGTCGACGAAGACGCCGATCTGCGCGGAGCTGGCCCACACGTCCTCGGTGCCGAAGGTGTCTTTGCCGGGCTTGCCGCCGTAGTTCAGAGCGAAGACACAGATCCCGGCCTTGGCGAGCAGCGGGCTCAGGCCCGCCCAGTCGGAGTAGGCCGAGGAATCGGTGCCGTGGGCCAGGATCACCGGCCGCGGGTGTTCGGCGGTGGGTTTGCAGCCGAAGTCGTTGGCGCCCTGGGGCGCAGCGTCCGGATGCTCCTTCAGATACTTGGCCGCCGCCAGATGCCCGGTCTGCGGCGGCCCCTGCTGGGCAGGCACCCGCAGGACCGGTGCGGCGGCCGGTTCGGCCCGCGCGTAGGTCCCTGACGGGGTGGCGGCTGTACCGATCACGGCGGCCGCCAGCACCACTACCCCCACCGGCGCGACGCGATGCAAGAATCCGCGCGTCCGGTTCCTCTTTTGTCCCATGTCACAAGATCGCATGGGGCGCTGTTGTCCCATGTCACGATCTTGACCGGTTTCGAGCCGAAAGTCCCGGCGGTTTGCGGTGATTCGGACCCGTCACTTTTCGGGTGTGTCGTCCTCGGCGAGGATCCGGTACAGCGAGCGGCGCGCTTCGGTGAGCACATCGGCCGCCTTGGCCGCCTGATCCTTGGTGCCGACGGCGGCCACCTGGGCCACCGCGCCCATCAGCTGACCGACCAGTCCGCGCAGGTCCAGGGCCTGATCGCCGACGCCGTCCTTGACGTCCTGCCAGGGGTCGCCCAGATCGGCGCGGTTGGCCTCGACGTACTCGAGTCCGGCGTCGGTGAGCTTGGCCGTCTTGCGACCCGACACCTTCTCGATGAGCACCAGGCCCTCGTCCTCGAGCTGCGCCAGCGCGGGGTAGATGGAGCCGGGGCTGGGACGCCAGACATCCTCGCTGCGTTCGCGAATCTGCTGAATCAGCTCGTAACCGTGCATGGGCCGCTCCTGCAGCAGGAGCAGGATGGCGGCGCGGACATCGCCGCGCCGGCCGCGTCCGCCGCGGCCGCGACCGCGACCGAAGTGCGGACCGGGCCCGAAGCCGGGACCGAAGTCAGGGCCGAATCCGCGGCCGTGGCCGTGGCGGTGCGGGCCGAATTCACCGCGCGGGCCGCGAGGCCCGCCTCGACGCATCCGCGGATGCTCGGGGCCCTGCTGCTCGTCGCCGCGTCGCCGCCAGGGGCCGCGGCCCCGTTCGATGTTGTCCATGTGTTCCATGGTCGTGCCTCCTTCAAGGCTCGTCGTTGCATTTGCTGCTATCGACGATATATCGACAATCTATCCGCAGCAAGGGTGAACTGGAACACGAACCGACTAGTTTGCAAGTTAGGGAGACAGGAGGTCGTGCGCGCGGACCGCATCCCACAGTCCGGTCGCGCGATCGTCCGGCGGCAGCGGGTCGACCAGGGCGAACGCGCAGCCCAGTGCCTTGGCGCCGCCGTCGGCCTCCAGGCTGTCACCGACCATGAGGGCCCGGCCGGGAGCCACGCCGAGGACATCGAGAGCCGCCGCGAAGATGCGCGCATCCGGCTTCATGGCACCGACTTCGTACGACAACGCGAATTCATCGATATATCGGAGCCAGCCGCGGTCGGTGAAGGCCGGGCGGATATCGAAGGCGATATTGCTGACCACACCCATGCCCGGACCGCGCTCGTGGAGTGCGCGCAGCACCTCGCCGGTATCCGGATACGGCGACCATTCCCCCGGGTCGCGCATGAGTTCGTAGAGCCGGACCGCCTGCGACTCGGGGACACCGGACCGCTCGAGCACCTCGAGGTAGGCGCGGCGATGCAGCACGGGATCGAGATCCCGGTTTTCCCAGGCATATTGGCCATCGGCGTCCAACTCGACGAACCGCCCGACGGGAGCGGTCATCCGGCGCATGATCTCGGCGACCTCATGGGTGTCGAGCAGGCGGCCACCGGCATCGGTGAGGCGCGCACCACGAAAGGCCGCGTCGTCGAATCGGAAGAGTGTGCCGGAGAAGTCGAACAGCACCGCGTCGATCGCCGTGCCGCCACCCTAAACAGCAAACGCATAGCTAACCCCCAAACTCCCCTACTCCTCAACTTGTCTGAGGACTTTGCTAGGCTCGGGGCATGACGGACCCGGTGCTGAACGTGAACGACGTGACGGTGGTGCGGAGTGGAAACCCCATCCTGCAAGGGGTTTCGCTCACCGTGCACGCCGGTGAGCACTGGGCGCTGCTGGGCCCCAATGGCGCGGGCAAGACCACGCTGCTGCGCATGCTCGGCGCGTTCGAACATCCCACCAAGGGCGCTGTGGAGGTGCTCGGCAAGCGGCTGGGGCGCGTCGACATGCGCGCACTGCGGGCCGGCATCGGGCACGTCGATCCGCGTCATATGCCCAGCGGCGCACTCACCGTGCGCGAGGTCGTGCAGACCGGCGCGACCAATACCGCAGCCCTGGTCCCCCGCTGGCAGGCCTCCCCGGAACAGCTCGCCGAGGCGGACCGCCTGGTCGATCTGCTCGGCCTGTCGCACCGCCGCGACGCGGACTGGCAGATCCTGTCCCAGGGCCAGCGCGGCCGCACCCTCATCGCCCGCGCCCTCATGCCCAGCCCACGCCTGCTGCTGCTCGACGAACCGGCCACCGGGCTGGATCTGGCCGGGCGCGAACAACTCCTGGAGCGCGTCGACCTGCTCCAGCGCACCCACCCGGAGCTGGCGTCGGTGCTGGTGACCCATCACTTGGAGGAGCTTCCGCCGGGCACCACCCACGCCATGTTGCTGCGCGATGGCCGGACGGTCGCCGCCGGCGCGGTCGACGAGGTGATCACCACCGCCCACATCAGCACCTGCTTCGACCATCCGGTGCGGATTCTGCGCAACGAGGGCCGCTGGAGCGTCAGACCCGTTCAGCCGCAACTGAACTGATCCGCGATTCGCGACTCAGGTCGCCGGGACCAGCGAGTCGATCCAGCGTTCCAGGCGAGCACCCTCGGCCGCCATCATGGCCGGGTCGCGGAAAGTATTCGTGAGCAGGGAAATTCCCTGATAGGCGGCCAGCAGCGCGACCGCGAGTTCACGAGAGTCACTGCGCCCCATCGCCGCGAACTGCGCGTCGATCCACTCCAGCAGCCCGCGCATGACATCGGCGAGCTCCCGGTCGAGGCCGTCCGCCCGCTTGTCCAGTTCGGTGGCGAGAGTGCCCGAGGGGCAACCGAATCGGGCGGCGACGTCGCGCTGCTCCACCCAGCCCCGCACCAGCGCCTTCAATCGCGATGCGGGGGCGTCGATCCGCTCCAGGACGGTGATGATCTCCTGGGCCGTGCGCGCGTGCGCGCCGATCGCCGCCTGGACCAGCTGATCCTTGGTCTTGAAGTAGTAGTACACATTGCCGACCGGCACGTCGGCGGCGCGCGCGATATCGGCGATGGTCGTCTTCTCCACGCCCTGCTCGTGGAAGACCTTGGCGGCGGCATCCGAGAGCCGTTCGCGCTTCCCCGACGCCCGCACCACTGAGTCAGTCATACGACTAACTATAGACAACGGCCGGTCATATGGCCTATCGTTCGATTTAGTCAGTCAACTAACTCAGGAGTGAGACAGATGATCGTGGTTACCGGAGCGACCGGAAACGTCGGCAGCGCGCTCGTGCGCGAACTCGCGGAAGCCGGCGAGAAGGTGGTCGCCGTCTCGCGCGGCGAGAAGCCGATCGACCAAGCACGGGGAGGCGGAGCGGCCCACGGCGCCGAGCACCGCCGCGCCGACATCGGGGATCTGGACAGCCTGGCCGAGGCGGTGACAGGTGCGGACAGCTTGTTCCTGCTCATCACCGGAGCGCAGCTGGTCGAGGGGCCCGCGCCGGCCGAGGTGCTGGAAACCGTTGCGGCGGCGGGCGTCCGGCGCGTGGTGTTCCTGTCCTCGCAGGGCGCGGTGACCCGGCCGGACAGTGACGGATACGCGCGGACGCTGGCCTTCGAACAGGCACTGGCCGCGTCGGAGCTGGAGTGGACGGTGCTGCGGCCGGGCGGGTTCTTCACCAATACGTTCGCCTGGATCGAACCGGTCCGTGCCGGGCGGATGATTCCCGCGCCCTTCGGGGATGTCGGTCTGCCGCAGGTGGATCCGGGCGATATCGCGGCCGTGGCCGCGGCCGCGCTGACGCGGGACGGCCATCACGGGCAGAGCTACACCGTGACCGGACCGGAACTCGTCACTCCGCGCGATCAGGCGGAGACGCTGGCGGGAGCACTCGGGGAGCCGTTGCGGTTCGTGGAGCTCAGCCGGGCGGAGGCCAGGGTCAACATGCTGCGCTTCATGCCGGAGTCGGTCGCGGACCACACCCTCAGCATTCTCGGCGAGCCGACGCCCGAGGAGCAGCTGGTCAGCGGTGATGTCGAGCGGGTCCTCGGACGTCCCGCGACGGGGTACGCACAGTGGGCAGCTCGGGTCGCTCCAGCCTTCCGCTGAGTTCGACCGTTGTTTATTTCGTACGCATATGCTTATCGTCTATGCATGCATACGAAATCATTCTCCGAAGGCACCGTGCTCATGCCCTGGAATCCCGGCCCGAACGATCGGCGTCCGGGTCCGGTATTCGTCAGCGTGACCGACTTCCTCGCGGCCGCCGAGGCCGAGGCACGCGACATCTATACGGCGGGGCTGGAATTGGGCCGGACGTGGCCGGTCATGCAGGGCGCGGTGGGTTTGTGGTTGTGGGGCCGGCCCGCGGAGTTCCGGGGCGGCTCGATCTCGGTGTGGGAGTCCGAGCGGGACATGCGCCGTTTCGTGCGCTGGCCCGTCCACACCGAGATCGTGCGGGCCTGGCGCGGCCGCATCGGGATCGGCCTCGACTCCTGGCAGGCCGACACCTTCGACGCCGACGCCGTCCTGACCCGCGCGGGCGACACGATCGACAGGCCGCACCGGCTCGCCGCATAGTCTGGTCCGCATGACAGACCGTCCGGACCTCGCAGCGATGATCGTCCCCCTGGGCCGCGCCCTCATGGCGGCCGAGCAACCGGTGCTGGCCGCGCACGGGCTGACCATGTGGGCGTATGTCGTACTGCTGCATCTCGATGAGGGTCCGGCACGGGGTCAGGGCGTGCTGGCACAGGAGATCGGGGCGGACAAGACGCGGATCATCGCGGTGCTCGACGACCTCCAGGAACGCGGGCTCATCGCACGTCGCCCCGATCCGGCCGACCGCCGGGCCCGGCTGCTCGCGCTCACCACCGAGGGCCGCCACCTGCGCGATGCCGCCCAGGCCGAGGTCCAGGCGCAGGAGGATCGGCTGCTCGCCAAGCTGCCCGCCGCCGACCGCCGCGGCTTCCTCAACGCGCTCACCGCGCTCGCCGCCCTCCCCCGCGACGAAATCACCGGTCCCTGACCAGGGTCAATGAGCTGGCCAGGCAGCGATCGGGACAGAATTCGGTGCCCGGAACTCCCTGATCTCGTTGTCGGTCAGCCGATGTCGATCGGGTCGATCTGGACGCGCAGGGGGGCGTCGGAGCGGTGGGTGCTGCGGATGGCCTGGGCGGCGGTGAGGGCGCGGGAGAGGGCGGCCCCGCCGGAGCGGTCGGCGCGCAGGATCATGCGTTCCACCTCGGCGGGAGAGTCGCCGGAGGAGAAGGGCTTTCGGGCGCCGGGGGGCAGCGGCACCGGGCCCAGGACTTCGACGTCGCCGGGAAGCTTGGCCTCGCCGAGCAATTCGGCGATGGAGTCGGAGGTGCCGTCGATGGCGGCGAAGCGGACCGCGGGCGGGAAGCGGACCTCGACGCGCTGGTCGAGTTCGAAACCGGCGTGCCACACCGGGTCCCAGCGGACCAGTGCCTGCACGGTGGGGAGACCGGCGTCGGCCATGACGATGACCCGGCCGTCGGAGCGGACCAGGGCGGCGGCCGACATCCAGCGGCGCAGGGCGTCCTCGGCGGCGCGCAGGTCGGCGCGGCCGAGCAGGGCCCAGCCGTCCAGGAGCATGGCGACCGCGTAGCCGCCGGGCACCGGAGGTTCCGCGCCGATGGTGGAGACCACCACCTGCGGGCCCTCGAGGACGGAGTCGAGAATCGCGGAACCGCCCGAACCCCGCACGGGCACACCGGGAAACGCGCGACCCAGCTCCTCGGCGGTGCGGGACGCACCGATGACGACCGCCCGCAGGGCACGCGACCCACACGATCCGCAGCGGAACGCCGCCTCGGTGATTCCACACCAGCGGCAGGCCGGGCTCTGCGCCTCCGCGACACCTTCTCGCCCACTGCGCAATGCGCCACGTGACGCGGGCGCGGAGTCAGGGAGGGCCAGGGGTCCATTGCAGTGGCGGCAGCGCGCGGGGGTCCGGCATTTCGCGCACGACAGGGCGGGGATGTAGCCGCGCCGCGGTACCTGAACCAGTACGGCCCCACCGGCTTTGAGCGCCTTGCGCGCCTCCATGAACGCCACCGCCGGAATACGGATCGCCTGCGCGATCGGATCCCGCTCCAGCGCGGCGTCGGTGTCGCCGGGCGCGGTGATGCGCGGCATGGCCTGCCGCACCACGGCCCGATCCGCGAGCAGGTCGTGCGCCCACCCGGATTCGACGATCGCCTGCACCTCGGCGGTCCGCGCGAACCCGCCCGCCACGAACGCCGCCCCCGTCTCGTGCGCCCGCAGCATGGCCACCTCCCGCGCATGCGGATACGGCGACCGCGGTTCCGCGAACGTGTCGTCCCCGTCGTCCCAGATGGCGATCAACCCGAGATCCCGCACCGGCGAGAACACCGCACTGCGTGTCCCCACCACCACCTTCGACTGCCCCCGCAACACCGACAACCACCGCCGATACCGCGCCGACGGCCCCAGACCCGCCGCGAGCCCGACCGCCGACTCCCCCATCAGCGCAACGCATTCCGCCAGCACTCGATCCAGATCCCGCTGATCCGGCACCATGATCACCGCGCCGCGCCCACCGCGCACGGTCACCGCCGCCAACTCCGCCAGCCGCTTGGCCCAGTCCTCCCCCGGCAACGCCTGCCACCCCGCCCGCGGCCCGCGCCCGGCCGCCAGCGCACCCAGGAACGAGTGCCCGTGCAAGTACCGGCCCCACTCGGCGAACTCGGACACCCACGACTGCGGCGAGGCAGCGCTCACTACTCGCGGCCCGGACTCGCCCTCCGGCCCGGCATCCCCCTGCGACGTGGCCACGCCCTGCGACCCGGTCTCACCGTTCGGCCCGGTCGCGCCATTCGACGCCGCCGACAGGTCATCGGTTCCGCCCATGCGCACCGGCTCGATGCCCGTGCCGCCGACCGCCTCGACCCCGGTGACGGCATCGCCATCGCGGGCCGGATCAGCGATCGTGCCGGCCGCCGCGGGCTCTTCGACTACGGCGGCACTGGCGATCGGTGCAGGGTCGGCGGCGTCTCCGGACGTGGCACCTTCGGTACCGCTGCCGCTTGGTGCGGTGTGGGAATCTGCGGCCGGGGACTCGACGTCTCGCGGATCTGCCTGTGCGGCAATGCCGTCAGCGGTTCGGTGTGCCGAGCTGACCGACGCGGCGGCCGCGTCGCCCGGTTGCTCCGGGCCGGAGGGCGCGACGGCGTCGCCGGGCACCGCACCTTCGGTGGCGCTGTCGCTCGGTGCGGGGTCGGAGTCAGCGGACGCGGCCTCGACGTCTCGCGGATCAGCCTGCGCGGCACGTCCGTCAGCGGTTCGATGCGCCGAGCTGACCGACGCGGCGGCCGCATCGCCCGGCTGCTCCGGGCCGGAGGGCGCGACCGCGTCGAGGTCGACCACACCGCCCAGTGCTGTCACCGGATCGACGGCGGTGCTCTTCTTCGCGGTGCGCTTGGGCTTTTCGGGCTTGTCCGTGTCCTCGGTTTCGACCTTGGCGTGGCGGGGCGGGATGGCCAGGCGCAGGACGTCGGCCCGGGTGCCGGCGTAGCGGGCCGCGACGGCGGTGACGAGCTTCAGGATCTCGGGGGTGAGGACGCGCTCGCCCGACACCACGCGATCGAGGCGGACGAGTTTGCCGGTGTGGGCGGATCTTTCGAGGCGTTCGAGGAGGTAGCCGTCGATGAGGCGGCCGGAGAAGCGAACTCGGACCCGGACGCCCGGTTGTGCGATCTCGTCCAGCTCAGGAGGGACGACGTAGTCGAAATCGCGGTCCAGGTGGGCGGGTTCGAGAAGGGGCAGGACGCGGGCGATCGGGCGTGACACGCCAACGACGGCGGGAGCGTCGGGCTCGGAGGGGGACTCCGTGCCCGACGCTCCCGTCGAGAACTGTTGGGTGCCGGTCAATTACAGCCCGGCGGCCGCGCGCAGCTTCTCCGCGCGGTCGGTGCGCTCCCACGGCAGATCGACATCCGTGCGGCCGAAGTGGCCGTAGGCGGCGGTCGGCGCGTAGATCGGGCGCAGCAGGTCCAGGTCGCGGATGATCGCGCCGGGACGCAGGTCGAAGACCTCGCCGATGGCGTCGGAGATCTTGATCGGGTCGACCAGCTCGGTGCCGAAGGTCTCGACGAACAGGCCGACCGGGGCCGCCTTGCCGATGGCGTAGGCGACCTGGACCTCGACCCGCTCGGCCAGGCCGGCGGCGACGACGTTCTTGGCGACCCAGCGCATGGCGTACGCGGCCGAGCGGTCCACCTTCGACGGGTCCTTGCCGGAGAAGGCGCCGCCACCGTGGCGGGCCATGCCGCCGTAGGTGTCGACGATGATCTTGCGGCCGGTCAGGCCCGCGTCACCCATCGGGCCGCCGAGCACGAACTTGCCGGTCGGGTTGACCAGCAGGCGCACGTCGGAGGTGTCGAGCGGGTTGGGCAGCTGCAGCTCGGACAGGACCGCGTCGACGACCTTCTCGCGGATGTCGGGGGCCAGCAGGTTGTCCAGGTCGATGTCGGCCGCGTGCTGGGTCGAGATGACCACGGTGTCGAGGCGCTTGGGGATGGCGCCGTCGTACTCGATGGTGACCTGGGTCTTGCCGTCGGGCCGCAGGTACGGCAGCACGCCGGTCTTGCGGACCTCGGTCAGACGCCGGGACAGCTTGTGCGCCAGCGAGATCGGCAGCGGCATCAGCTCGGGGGTCTCGACGGTGGCGTACCCGAACATCAGGCCCTGGTCGCCCGCGCCCTGACGGGCGATCTCGTCGTCCTCGCCGCCCACGCGGGCCTCGTGCGAGGTGTCCACACCCTGGGCGATATCGGGCGACTGCGCGCCGATCGCGACGTTCACGCCACAGGACGCGCCGTCGAAACCCTTTGCGGAGGAGTCGTATCCGATCTCCAGGACCTTCTCGCGGACGATGGTCGGGATGTCGGCGTAGGCCGAGGTGGTGACCTCACCGGCCACGTGCACCTGACCGGTGGTCACCAGGGTCTCCACCGCGACCCGGCTGCGCGGATCGGCCGCGAGCAACGCGTCGAGGATGGAATCGCTGATGGCATCACAGATCTTGTCGGGATGACCTTCGGTCACCGACTCACTGGTGAATAGGCGGCTGCCAGACGTGCGCACAGTTGTTCCCTCTCCCTCAACGGGTTTCTCGTATCGGGTGGCGACAGTAGCGTCTCCGCGCCATCGCACAACCCTTTGTCTCAGGTTATTCCAATATGTTCGTCACAGGGGCGAACCACCACCGTGACGAGCACATTGCGACTCGGACACCCGCCGCGACCTGCGCGGCGAGCGTCCGAACCCTGCGGTGCCGAGGCTTCAGCGGAGCAAGGGACCGAGTGCGTCCAGCACTCGGCTAGCCAATAGGGCCTTGGACCCGTGGTCCAGGGCGATCTCGGTGCCGTCGGCGCCGAGCAACCAGCCGTCGTTGGTGTCGACCTCGAAGGCCTTCCCTTCCCCGACGGCGTTCACGACCAGCAGGTCGCAGCCTTTGCGGGCCAGTTTGGCCCGGGCGTGGGTGAGCACGTCGGCGTGCTCGTCCCCGGTCTCGGCGGCGAAGCCGACGATCGCGGTGCCCGGTAGGTGCCCGTCGCGACGAGCCTGTACCAACCCGGCAAGGATATCGGGTGTCTTGGCCAGCTCGATCGAATTCGGTTCGCCCGCACCCTTTTTGATTTTGGACGCGGCGACGTTGACCGGCCGGAAGTCGGCGACCGCGGCCGCCATGATGACGGCGTCCGCGCCGAGCGCGTGCTTGTCGACGGCCACCTTCAGCTGGTCGGCGGAGGTCACGTGCACCACCTCGACGGCGGCGGGAGCCTCCAGGCCGATGGTGTTGCCCGCGATCAGCGTCACCTGCGCGCCACGCTGGGCGGCCAGGCGGGCGATCGCGTAGCCCTGCTTGCCCGAACTCCGGTTGCCCAGGAAGCGGACCGGGTCCAGCGCCTCACGGGTGCCACCGGCGGAGACCACCACCCGGCGGCCCTCCAGGTCGCGCGGCAGCGCGTCGGCGCGCTCGAGCAGCAGACGGGCCAGACCGAAGATCTCCTCCGGCTCGGGCAGCCGGCCCGGACCGGTATCGGTGCCGGTCAGGCGGCCCGAGGCGGGTTCCATCACGGTCGCGCCGTGCGCGCGCAGCATCGCCACGTTCGCCCGGGTGGCCGGATGCTCCCACATCTCGGTGTGCATGGCCGGGGCGAACAGGACCGGACAGCGCGCGGTCAGCAGCGTCGCGGTGAGCAGGTCGTCGGCCCGGCCTTGTGCGGCGCGGGCCATGAGGTCCGCGGTCGCAGGAGCGATGACGACCAGATCGGCCTCCTGACCGAGGCGCACGTGCGGCACCTCGGGCACGTCGGCGAAGACACCGGTGTGCACGGGATGGCCGGACAGCGCCTCGAAGGTGGCCTTGCCGACGAATTGCAACGCCGACTCGGTGGGAATGACACGAACCTCGTGCCCGGTTTCGGTGAACCGGCGCACGAGGTTGCAGCTCTTGTAGGCGGCGATACCGCCGCCGACGCCGACGACGACTCGGGTCACCGCGGTTTTACTCCCCTTCGGAGTGCTCGAGCAGGTCGGCGTGGATCTCGCGCATGGCCACCGACAGCGGCTTCTCCTGCAGACCCGGCTCGACCAGCGGACCGACGTATTCGAGAATGCCGTCGCCGAGCTGGTTGTAGTAATCGTTGATCTGCCGCGCGCGCTTGGCCGCGTAGATGACCAGCGCGTACTTGGACGAAGTCCGCTCCAGCAGTTCGTCGATCGGCGGGTTGGTGAGGCCGACCGGAGTGTCGTAGGCGGGAACGGTCTTGAGGTCCGTACTCACTAGGAAGGCTCCTGCGGGGTTGTTCGGAAGGATGGCTTCCCGGCTCACTTCGAAGACGAGCCGGATGTTCGGGTTCCGCGGTTCGAGAACTAGGACCCCGAATTTGTGCTAACGAACAACGATACCAACTGCTCGCAGGCGCTGGTCACGTGGTCGTTCACGATCACGATGTCGAACTCGTCACACGCGGCCAGTTCGGTGCGCGCGGTCTGGAGCCGACGCTCGATGACCTCGGGCGATTCGGTCCCGCGCGAGGTCAGGCGGGACACCAGCTCGTCCCAGCTGGGTGGGGCCAGGAAGACCAGCAGGCCCTCCGGCATGGATTCGCGGATCGAGCGCGCGCCCTCGAGGTCGACCTCGATCAGGACATGGTGTCCGGAGGCGAGCGCTTCCCGCACGGGTGCGGCCGGGGTGCCCGACCGCTGCAGTCCACCGTGGATATCGGCCCATTCGAGCATTTCGCCGCCGTCGATCATGGCGTCGAATTTCTCGCGGGTGACGAAGTGGTAGTCCTGACCGTCGACCTCCCCGGGCCGCGGAGCCCGGGTGGTGGCCGACACACTGAATACCAATTCGGGCAGTCGTTCGCGCACGCAGCGCACGACGGTGGACTTGCCGACGGCCGAGGGGCCGACCAGTACTACCAGTCGACCCTTCCGAGTGTGTTCGACCACCCTCGGATTATTCGGCGCTGAAGTCGAACCGGGCCAGCAGCGCCTTACGCTGCCGGTCGCCCAGTCCGCGCAGGCGGCGGGTGGGAGCGATCTCGAGCTCGCTCATGATCTCGGCAGCCTTGACCTTGCCAACCTTCGGCAGGGCCTCGAGCAGGGCCGAAACCTTCATCTTGCCGAGGACTTCGTCCTTCTCGGCGTCCGCAAGGACCGTCTTCAGATCGGTGCCACCACGCTTCAAGCGCTCCTTGAGCTCCGCCCGAGCGCGGCGAGCGGCAGCCGCCTTCTCCAAAGCAGCGGCGCGCTGCTCGTCAGTCAGCTGGGGAAGGGCCACGGTTCCTCCGTCTCATCGTTCATTGCTTGATCTACCTCCGGTAACCCGGTGGTCTCAGCGACCGTACCCACGACGCTTGCCGATTGCGAACCCACCCCCCAGGTCAGCGCGTGATTCGGCGCGCGACCGGGCCGGATGCACACCGCCGCGGGCGCCGCCGCACCGGGCGCGCCCCGCGGCCGCGCACGGCCGCGAATAGCCTTGCGGCCAGGGCTTTTTGGGGTTCTCGACCGCGCGTTCGAGGGGTCGGACTGGCCCCGGATGAAACCGTGACCGAGCTGTAATCACGCGACCTGGATTTTTCTTGGATTTCTCGGCGTGTCGTTCGAATCCGTAGCGCGTGTCGCGCATCACCGGGGCTCGTTCCGAGACCTTGAAAACTCGCAAATCAGACACCCGTCGATGCAGGTCGGACCTGGTGCGGCCACCCGCGACGACGCCCGAGCGGCCCGTTTCCGCCCCTCACGCGGCCGCTGACGCGCGAAACCCGGCCGATACATGCGAGAACCCGCTCACCGCCCGGGCGGGCGGGAGCGGGTCGATCCGGACAAGCGTTCGATCGGGCCGCCGGATGGGTTCGCCAAGAGCGAACAGGATCGGATCAATCCGCGTACTGGCACAGCTCCACGAGCGTGCCCTCGGGGGCGCGCACGTGACCCACACGCATGCCCCACGCCGGCTGGTCGGCGGGCTCGCCGACGACGACCGCGCCACGCTCGCGCAGCACGGCGATCGCCTTGTCGACGTCGGCGACCCGCAAAACCACCACGGCCGTATCGATTTCGCCGCGCGGCCGGTGCTCGGCGCCGATGGCCGCGTCCATGTAGGCGCGGGTGAACAGCGCGAGATCCTGCGTGCCGACCGCGAAGCAGGCGTAGGGCCCCTCCTCGGTCTCGGGCACGTCACCCTCGATCTCGGCCTCGAGGCGCAGACCCAACACGTCGCGATAGAACCGGAAACTGGACGCGAAATCGTCGACCAGGATGCGGGTTTGGGCGTACGAGAGCAGGCCGAGGGCGGCGTCCGACATGAGAAATCCCACCTTTCTACCGAGCGGTCCGGTTCAGGTTAGCCAGAAATCCCGCACCCCGGGCGCCGCCTCCCCACCCTGCCGCACCCCCGCCTCGTAGGCCGGCACCAGCGCGTCCGCGCTGAACAGGTTCGGGCCGAAGGCGGCGATGGCATCGGTGTCGGGGGCGATGAACATCGTTGTCGCGCCGCCCAGGTCACGGTCGGAGGGGGCGTGCGGGAACAGGTGCGCCAGGGGTTCGACGACCAGCATTCGCTCGGCTCCGGCCGCCAGATCGGCGTTGATGGGCGAGCGCATGCCGCCATCGAAGTAGTGGACCCCGTCGATCGGAATGGGCGGGAAGACACCGGGAACCGAGGTGCTCGACGCCAGCGCCTCCGGCAGGGTGGCCTTGCCGCTGGGCGTCCAGGCCTGCAGTTCCCCGGTGTCGACGCTGATCGCGGTGATCAGCAGATCGCGCTGGGGCCAGTCGCTGTGGCCGACGAACGCGCCGATGCGGGCGATGTGCGTGGCCGGATCGCCGAGATTCATCTCCAGGGCGCGGGCGCCCGCGCGACGACGCGCCTCGGCCGGGTCCAGGCCGGGCGTGCCGAGCAGGCCGAGGATCTCGCCGAAGCTGTCCGGGTCGAACGCGATCGGCTCGAGTTCGGCGGTCTCGGTCGAGGGTCGCCGCAGCAGCAGGTTCAGGTCGACCTCGGCGGCCAGGGCCGCGCCGACGACCGCTCCGGCGGAGGTGCCGACGATCCGGTCGGCCGCGGCCGGGTCGATTCCGGCCGCGCGCAGGGCGATGACGACGCCCGCCATCCAGCTCAGGCCGACCGCACCGCCTCCACCCAGGACGAGCGCACGGCGAATTCCCTTGGGCGGCATCGCGGCAGACATGAGGCCACTGTATCCGCCGAGGCAAGGAAGCGGAGGAAATCCCTCCGAAAAGACTCGCGGCACCGGATCGGACCCGGTGCCGCGAGTAACTCTGTTCTGGAATCAGCGCTGCAGGAAGGCGAACTCCTCCGACAGCTCGGCGACCTTCTCCTTCAGCGCGGCCACCGACGGACCGGCCTTCAGCACCTCACGCGAGACGTTGGGCAGCACCGCGCCCAGGTCGCGCGCGGGCACCAGGGCGCGAATGGAGTCCACTCCCCCGCCCTGCGTGCCCACACCCGGCATCAGGATGGGCCCGTTGAGGGCGCTCAGGTCCGGGGCCTCGGTCAGGGTCGCGCCGACAACCACACCGACGGAACCGAATTCGGCCCCGACATTGGCCGCGGCGGCATCGTCGACCATGCGCTGGGCGATGGTGCGGCCGTCCGCACCGGTGATGCGTTGCAGCTCCGCGCCTTCCGGATTGGAGGTCGCGGCCAGCACGAACACGCCGCGCCCGTTGGCCGCGGCCAGCTCCAGAGCCGGTGCGAGCGAACCGAATCCGAGGTACGGCGACACCGTGACCGCGTCGCTGCCCAACGGGCCGTCAGCGAGCCAGGCGTGCGCGTAGGCGTCCATGGTGGATCCGATATCGCCGCGCTTGGCGTCGGCCAGCACCAGGGTGCCCGCCGCCCGCAGCGCCGCGATGGTCTCCTCCAGCACCATCATTCCGGCCGAACCGTAGGTTTCGAAGAACGCCACCTGCGGCTTGACCAGGGCGACCCGGCCCGCGAACGCCCGCACGCAGGCGTCGGCGAACTTGGCCACCCCGGCGGCGTCCTCGCTCAGGCCCCAGGCCCGCAGCAGCGGCGGATGCGGGTCGATGCCCACGCACAACGGTCCGTGCGCGCGCATCGCCTCCCGCAGCCGTAGCCCGAAGCTGGTCATCCGCGCAGCACCGCGTGCAGTTCCTGCAGGGAGCGCACGCCGATGCCGCCGCGAATGGTGGCCTCGATGCCCTGCACGGCCGCGGCCGCGCCCTGCACGGTGGTGATGCACGGGATGTTCGCGCCGACCGCGGCGGTGCGGATCTCGTAGCCGTCCACGCGCGGGCCGTTGTTGCCGTAGGGCGTGTTGAACACGATGTCGACGTCGCCGTCCTTGATCATGTCCACGATGCCGGCCTCGTCGGGCGCGTTGTCGGACTGCTTGCGCACCCGATCGCACGGAATGCCGTTGCGGCGCAGCATCTCCGCGGTGCCCTCGGTGGCGAGGATGCGGAAGCCCAGGTCGTGCAGGCGCTTGACCGGGAACACCATGGCGCGCTTGTCGCGGTTGGCGATGGACACGAACGCGGTGCCCTCGGTCGGCAGCGAACCGTAGGCGGCGGACTGCGACTTGGCGAAGGCGGTGCCGAAGTCGGCGTCGATGCCCATGACCTCACCGGTGGACTTCATCTCCGGCGAGAGCAGCGAGTCGATGCCGGAACCGTCCGGGCGGCGGAAGCGGTGGAACGGCAGGACCGCTTCCTTGACCGCGACCGGGGCCTCGATCGGCACGGTGCCGCCGTCGCCCTCGGCCGGGAGCAGGCCCTCTTTGCGGAGGTCGGCGATGGTGGCGCCCAGCGCGATCCGCGCCGCGGCCTTCGCCAGTGGCACCGCGGTGGCCTTGGAGACGAACGGCACGGTGCGGCTGGCGCGCGGGTTGGCCTCGAGGACGTAGAGCACGTCGTCCTTGAGCGCGTACTGCACGTTCAGCAGACCCTTGACGCCGATGCCCTTGGCCAGCGCGGCGGTGGAGCGGCGCACGGCCTCGATATCGCTGCGGCCCAGGGTGATCGGGGGCAGGGCGCACGCCGAGTCACCGGAGTGGATGCCGGCCTCCTCGATGTGCTCCATGACGCCGCCCAGGTAGACCTCGTCGCCGTCGCACAGGGCGTCGACGTCGATCTCGATGGCGTCCTCCAGGAACCGGTCGACCAGCACCGGGTGGTCCGGGGTGATCTCGGTGGCGCGGGAGATGTAGTCGGCGAGGGTGGCCTCGTCGTAGACGATCTCCATGCCGCGGCCGCCCAGCACGTAGGACGGGCGCACCAGCACCGGGTAGCCGATCTCGGCCGCGATCTTCTTGGCCTGCGGGAAGGTGGTGGCGGTGCCGTACTTGGGGGCCGGAAGACCCGCCGCGACCAGCACATCACCGAACTCGCCACGGTCCTCGGCCAGGTCGATGGCCGCCGCCGAGGTGCCGACCACGGGCACGCCCGCGTCGGTGAGGCGCTGCGCCAGGCTCAGCGGGGTCTGCCCGCCCAGCTGGCAGATGACGCCCGCGACGGTGCCGGACTCGGTCTCGGCGTGGTACACCTCGAGCACGTCCTCGAAGGTGAGCGGCTCGAAGTAGAGGCGGTCGGCGGTGTCGTAGTCGGTCGAGACCGTCTCCGGGTTGCAGTTGACCATGATGGTCTCGTAGCCCGCGGCCGACAGCGTCTGCGCGGCGTGCACACACGAGTAGTCGAACTCGATGCCCTGACCGATGCGGTTCGGGCCCGAGCCCAGGATGATGACCTTCTCGCGCTCCCGCTGCGGCGCGACCTCGGACTCCGCGGCGGGATCGAGCTCGTAGGCCGAGTAGTGGTACGGGGTCTTGGCCTCGAACTCGGCGGCACAGGTGTCGACGGTCTTGAACACCGGGCGGATCTGCAGGCGGTGGCGCAGCTCGCGCACGCCGCCCTCACCGGCGAGTTCCGGTCGCAGCGCGGCGATCTGGCGATCGGAGAGGCCGTAGTGCTTGGCGGTGCGCAGCAGCGGCTCGTCCAGCACGGGGGCGTCGATGATCTCCTGACGCAGCTCCACCAGGGCGGCGACCTCGGCGACGAACCAGGGGTCGATGCCGGAGGCGGCGGCGGTGTCCTCGATGCTCGCGCCCAGGCGCAGCGCACGCTCCACCTGGTAGATACGGCCCTCGGTGGGGACCTTCAGGTCGTCGAGAATGGCCTGCGCATCGGTCCATTCACCGTCGGGCAGGGTCCAGAAGCCGGTGGCCTTGGTCTCGAGCGAGCGCAACACCTTGCCCAGGGCCTCGGAGAAGTTGCGGCCCATGGACATCGCCTCGCCGACCGACTTCATGGTCGTGGTCAGCGTGGTGTCGGCGCCCGGGAACTTCTCGAAGGCGAAGCGCGGAGCCTTCACGACCACGTAGTCGAGCGTGGGCTCGAAACAGGCCGGGGTCTCCTTGGTGATGTCGTTGACGATCTCGTCGAGGGTGTAGCCGATGGCCAGCTTGGCGGCGATCTTGGCGATCGGGAAGCCGGTGGCCTTGGACGCCAGCGCCGACGAGCGCGACACGCGCGGGTTCATCTCGATGACGATCAGGCGGCCGTCGCGCGGGTCCACCGCGAACTGGATGTTGCAGCCGCCGGTGTCGACGCCGACCTCGCGCAGGATGGCGATGCCCAGATCGCGCATCTTCTGGTACTCGCGGTCGGTGAGGGTCATGGCCGGGGCGACGGTGACCGAGTCACCGGTGTGCACGCCCATCGGGTCCACGTTCTCGATCGAGCAGACGATGACCACATTGTCGTTGCGGTCGCGCATGAGCTCGAGCTCGAATTCCTTCCAGCCCAGGATGGATTCCTCGATGAGCACGTTCGCGGTCGGCGAGGCGGCCAGGCCACCGCCGGCGATGCGGTCGAGGTCCTCGTGGTTGTAGGCCATACCCGAGCCCAGGCCGCCCATGGTGAACGACGGGCGCACGACGACCGGGAAGCCGAGTTCGGCGACCGTCTCGCGGACCTCGTCCATGGTGTAGCAGACCTTGGAGCGCGCGGACTCGCCGCCGACCTTGGCGACGATGTCCTTGAACTTCTGGCGGTCCTCACCACGCTGGATGGCCTCGAAGTCGGCGCCGATCAGCTCGACGTCGTACTTCTCGAGGATGCCGTTCTCGTGCAGGGCGACAGCGCAGTTGAGCGCGGTCTGACCGCCGAGGGTCGCCAGGATCGCGTCGGGACGCTCCTTGGCGATGACCTTCTCGACGAATTCCCAGGTGATCGGCTCGACATAGGTCGAGTCCGCGAACTCCGGGTCGGTCATGATGGTCGCCGGGTTGGAGTTGACCAGCGACACGCGCAGGCCTTCGGACCGCAGGACGCGACACGCCTGGGTTCCCGAATAGTCGAACTCACAAGCCTGGCCGATGACGATCGGGCCCGAGCCGATCACCAGGATGTGGTTGAGGTCGGTACGGCGTGGCATCAGGCTCCTTCCATCAGCATGGCGAAACGGTCGAACAGGTAGGCGGCGTCGTGGGGTCCGGCCGCGGCCTCGGGGTGGTACTGCACGGAGAAGGCCTTGCCGTTCACCAGTTGAACACCTTCGACGACACCGTCGTTGGCGCAGACATGGCTGACCTCGGCCTTGCCGAAGGGGGTGTCGAAGACCTCGCCGCGCTCCCCTTCGAGGGCGAAGCCGTGGTTCTGCGCGGTGATCGAGATCCGGCCCGAATGGTGTTCGACGACCGGCACATTGATGCCGCGGTGGCCGAACTTCATCTTGTAGGTGTTGCGGCCCAGCGCCCGGCCCAGGATCTGGTTGCCGAAGCAGATGCCGAACAGCGGGATGCCCTCGCCCAGGACGCCCTGGGTCAGCGCGACCTGCGCGTCGGCGGTGGCCGGGTCGCCCGGGCCGTTGGACAGGAACACGCCGTTGGGGTTCAGTTCCTTGATCTGGTCCAGGGTCACGTTGGAGGGGACCACGTGCACCCGCATGCCGCGCTGGGCGAACATGCGCGGGGTGTTGGACTTGATGCCCAGGTCGACGGCGACCACGGTGAAGCGGTGCTCGCCGATCGGGTCGATGGTGTACATCTCGTCGGTGGAGACCTCACCGGCCAGGTCCGCGCCCAGCATGGACTGCTGGCCGTTGACCCGGGAGACCAGCTCCTCGTAGTCGGCCAGCGAATCGCCGGAGAAGATGCCCGCCTTCATGGAACCGGCGTTACGCAGGTGCCGCACGACCGCGCGAGTGTCGATGCCCGCGATGCCGACGATGTTCTGGTTCTCCAGCTCGGCCTGCAGGGTGCGGTTGGCGCGCCAGTTGGAGGCGCGGCGCGCGGGGTCGCGCACGGCGTAACCCGCCACCCAGATCCTCGAGGACTCGTCGTCCTCGTCGTTCCAGCCGGTGTTGCCGATCTGCGGCGCGGTGGCCACCACGATCTGGCGGTCGTAGCTGGGGTCGGTGAGGGTCTCCTGATAGCCCGTCATGGCGGTACAGAACACCGCCTCACCCAGGGTCTGCCCGACGGCGCCGAAGGTCGTCCCGCGGAACACGCGGCCGTCCTCGAGCACCATCACGGCAGTATTTCCGCTGCTCATGCCTCGTCTCCCGTCTTCGTAGCTGCTGCGGTCCATGCCGGGTACACCGCTTTGTCGTCACCGCGGAAACCGGTATCCACCTCGGTCCCGGTCGGCAGCGTCCAGCGAATCACCAGCACACCGTCTTCTGTCATCACTTTGCCCGCGTGCCCGCGCTCGGCGCGCACCGCGGTGATGGATTCCTGCGGAATCCAGATCGTCGCCGCGCCATCCCGCTCCAGCAGGATGCCGCGTTCGAATCGGGTCAGCTCCGCGGTGGCACGGAAACCCAGGTCGCCCACCGTGATTCGCTGAATCCAGCTGGGGGCGAGGGTGCTGCCGAGGTAGAGCCCCGTGGTGGGCTCCAACAGCTGCGCGCCGCAGTCGGCGGGCACCGCGGGCAGGTCGCCGATCGCGCCCGCCTGCTTCTTGGCCCGGCCCGTCCACGCCCAGTACATGAGTCCCAGGCACAGCACGAACAAGGCCAGCAGAATCAGTACTTGCAACAGTCGCATGACGGTTCTCCGTGTCCATTGAGCAATGAGCGGGGAGCCTGCGTGGTTACGCAAGCTTCCGCCTCCGGCTCCTGACCGTTCATTGCTGGATTCCCCACCCGCCGCTAACCGGCGACGATCCTGCCATCCCGGGCGGTGAGCCGGCCGCGCAGGAAGGTGGCGGTCACCTTCGCGGGCAGGGTCATCGCCTGGAAGGGCGTGTTGCGGGCGATCGAGGCGAGTTCGTTCGCCTCCACCGTCCATTCGGCGGCCGGGTCGATCAGCGCCAGGTTGGCGGGTTCGCCGACCGCGAGCGGCCGGCCCTGATCGTCCAGGCCCACGATCCGCGCCGGGTTCTCGCTCATGACCCGCGCGACACCGCGCCAGTCGAGCAGTCCGGGGTTGACCATGGTCTCCACGATGATCGACAGCGCCGTCTCCAGGCCCAGCATGCCGGGACGGGCGGCCGCGAACTCGCAGCACTTGTCCTGGTCGGCGTGCGGGGCGTGGTCGGTGGCGACACAGTCGATGACGCCGTCGGCGAGGGCCTGCCGCAGCGCGGCCACGTCGGAGGATTCGCGCAGCGGCGGGTTCACCCGGTTCACCGCGTCGTAGGTCTCCAGCCGCGAGTCGTCGAGCAGCAGGTGGTGCGGGGTCACCTCGGCGGTGATCGAAATGCCCTGGGACTTGGCCCATTTCAGCAGTTCGACGGTGCCGGCGGTGGAGGCGTGGCAGATGTGCACGCGGGCTCCGGCGTCGCGGGCCAGCAAGGCGTCGCGGGCCACGATGGACTCCTCGGCGGCGCGCGGCCAGCCGGCCAGGCCCAGACGGGAGGCGGTCGGGCCCTCGTGGGCGACGGCACCCTTGGTCAGGCGCGGCTCCTCCGCGTGCTGGGCGATGAGCACGCCCAGCGAGTTCGCGTATTCCAGGGCGCGGCGCATGATCAGCGGGTCGTAGACGCAGTGGCCGTCGTCGGAGAACATGCGCACCGCGCCGACGCCGGCGGCCATGGTCCCCATCTCGGCGAGCTGCTTGCCCTCGAGGCCGACGGTGACCGCGCCGACCGGGTGCACGTCGACCAGGCCGACCTCCTGGCCGCGCTTCCACACATGGTCGGTGATGACCGAGGTGTCGGCGACCGGGCTGGTGTTGGCCATGGCGAACACCGCGGTGTAGCCGCCCAGAGCGGCCGCGGCGGAACCGGATTCGATGGTCTCGGTGTCCTCGCGGCCCGGTTCGCGCAGGTGGGTGTGCAGGTCGATGAAGCCCGGCAGCAGGAACTGGCCCTTGCCGTCGACGATCTCGGCGTCCGGGACGCTCAGGCCCGCACCGATCTCGCGGATCTCACCGTCGGCCAGCAACACGTCGACCGCGTCGCCCTCGCCGTAGAGACGGACGTTCTGGATCAGGATGCTCATGCCACCACCTCGTCGGTTCCGACCAGCAGGCGGAACAGCACCGCCATGCGTATATGGACTCCGTTGTTGACCTGTTGCAACACAGCCGCTTTCGGGGAATCGGCGACGGAGAAGCCGATCTCCATGCCGCGCAGCATGGGGCCGGGGTGCAGGACCACCGCGTGCTCGTCGAGCATCTTCATGCGGCGCTCGTTGAGGCCGTAGCGGATCGAGTACTCACGCGCCGACGGGAAGAAGCCGCCGTTCATGCGCTCGGCCTGCACGCGCAGCATCATGACCGCGTCCGCGCCGGGCAGTTCGGCGTCCAGGGAGTCCGAGACCCGCACGGGCCAGGCCTCCACACCGACCGGCAGCAGGGTGCGGGGCGAGACCAGTACGACCTCGGCGCCCAGGGTGCTGAGCAGGAAGGCGTTCGAGCGAGCCACCCGGCTGTGCAGGATGTCGCCGACCAGCACGATCCGCTTGCCCTCCAGGTCGCCGAGGCGCTGACGCAGGGTCAGCGCGTCCAGCAGCGCCTGGGTGGGGTGCTCGTGGGTTCCGTCACCGGCATTGATGATGGCCGGACCGGGACCTGCGTAACCGCTGGCGGCCTCGTCCATTTCGGCGAACCAGCGCGCGATCTGGTGCGCGGCGCCCGAAGCCGGGTGGCGCACGATGAGCGCGTCCGCGCCCGCGGCGTGCAGGGTCAGGGCGGTGTCGCGCAGCGATTCGCCCTTGGAGACCGAGGAACTCGACGCGCTGACATTGATGACGTCGGCGCTCATCCACTTGCCCGCGACCTCGAAGGAGACCCGGGTGCGGGTGGAGTTCTCGAAGAACACGGTCATGACCGTGCGGCCACGCAGCGTCGGGAGCTTCTTGACCTCGCGGCCCAGCAGCGCCTGTTCGAACCGCTCGGCCTCGTCGAGCAGGCCGTTGGCGGTCTCGCGGTCCAGGTCGGTGACCGAGAGCAGGTGCTTCACTGGGCGTCACCCTCCTGGCGCAGGTACACGCCGTCGCGGCCGTCGTGCTCGCGCAGCAGCACCGAGATGTCCTCGGTGCGCGCGGTCGGCACGTTCTTGCCGACGTAGTCGGCGCGGATGGGAAGTTCGCGGTGGCCGCGGTCGATGAGCACGGCGAGCTGCACCGCGCGGGGGCGGCCCAGGTCGCGCAGGCCGTCGAGCGCCGAGCGCACGGTGCGGCCGGAGAAGAGCACGTCGTCGACGAGCACGACGAGGGCGTCCTCGATGCCGCCTTCGGGCACGGAGGTGCGCTCGAGCGGACGGTGCGGCTTGGAGCGCAGGTCGTCGCGGTAGAGGGTGATGTCGAGGGAGCCGATCGCGGGGCGGACGCCGGAGAATTCCTCGATCCGGCCGGCCAGGCGATGGGCCAGAGTGGTTCCGCGGGTGGGGATTCCGATCAGCACCACGCGGGCAACCTGCGGATCACCGGAGTCCAAGGCGGTCTTCTCGATGATCTGGTGCGCCATGCGGGCGATGGTCCGGCCGACGTCGGAATCGGAGAGCAGCTCGCGTCCGGTCTCGACCCGGTCCGGGTCGTGCCGCTGCGAGAACTCGGCAGCGCTCGACTTGGCCGCCCGGTCTTCGGGCACAGCCATGCCGACCTCCTTCCCCGCCTCACGGGACGGTCCGTTAAAGGATGTCTTTCGGGCAGTGACCCTACCAGCGCGCGAATGCGCCCCCGACCCCGCACCCCCCGCGCGTCCGCGGTCGGCGCATCACCGCCGAACCCGCCGCGACCTGCCGGAACCCGTGTTCGCCGGGGTTACCGGCAACTCCGCGGCAATACGGTCGTCCGGCCAGTGTGGCGGGGTTCACGCCGCCTGATCACTCCCGGGGTCCTAGCTACCGGCCGGTTGTCATACACCGTATATCGACGTGTGCGATGCTCGGAGAGTGAGCAATGACGCTGAATTCACCGAACCCGCCCGGGTCAACTTCCGCGGGTACGGCGGCATCACCATCGCCGGAGACAGCTGGGGACCCCAGGACGGCCCACTGGTGGTATTTCTCCACGGCGGCGGGCAGACCCGCGGGTCCTGGAAGGACTCCGGACTGGCCTTGGCCAAAGCGGGCATGCACGCGGTGCTGCTCGACGCGCGCGGCCACGGCGACAGCGACTGGGATCCGGACGGCAACTACCGCCGCGAGGCCATGGTCGAGGATCTGATGGCGGTGCTCGAACAACTGGGCAAGCCCGCCTTCATCGTCGGCGCGTCCATGGGCGGGCTCACCGGCCTGATGGCCACCACCCACCCCGAGGCCGCGCGCATCACCGGACTGGTCCTCGTCGACGTCGTGCCCCGCCCCGAACGCAAGGGCGTCGAGCGCGTCATCAACTTCCTCTCCAGCAATCCCGAAGGCTTCGCCAGCCTCGAAGAGGCCGCCGACGCCGTCGCCGCCTACCTCCCCCACCGCCGTCGGCCCCGCAATCCCGAAGGGCTGCAACGCAATCTGCGCAAGCGCGAGGACGGCCGCTGGTATTGGCACTGGGATCCGGCCATGATGGGCGGCCCGCGCGACGGACGCGGCGAGGAGATCGACGTCCACACCGAGGCGCTCGAGAACGCGGCGAAGCAGCTGAGCATCCCGACCCTGCTGGTGCGGGGCGCGCTCTCCGACGTGGTCAGCGAGGAGGGCGTGACGGCCTTCCGCGCCCTGACCCCGCACGCCGAGTACATCGAGATCGGCACCGCCGCCCACACCGCGGCCAGTGACGCCAATGACGAATTCACCGACGCCGTCGTCGATTTCGTCCGCGCCCACATCGGCGACCAGCAAGGCTGACCGCCCTTACGGCAGCATCCTGTCGAGCAGGCGGTCGAGCAGTTCGACCGCCCGCTCCCGGGTGGCGCCGCCCGCCAGCACGAACTGGGTGATGCTGCTGACCCCGCCGACGATGATCTCGGCGTCCAATTCCGCCGTGTGCGCATCGGATTCGGGCCCCCGAACGCGCAGCAGCTGGTCGGTGATCACGGTGACCAGATAGCGCGGCGGCCCCATCATCTCCTCGGAGGTGACGGTGTTCCCGGTCAGATTGGCCGCGTGGAAGGCCGCGAACACCAGATTGTCCTGCCGCCGCCGATCATCGAGCGGCAGGAGTCCGACCGCGAAGGTCCGGATGATCTCCCGCGGCGTGGCCTCGGGCCCGAGTTTCGTGAACTGCTCGGTGAACCCCACGCCGAAATCCGCCACGACCGCTGTGTGTGTGGCGAGCATCAGATCCCGCTTGGTGCCGAAGTAGTACTGGATCAACCGCACCGAGATCCCCGCCTCGGCCGCCACCGCTTGAAACGTGGCGGCGTCGAGTCCACCGGTGGCGATGACAGTCCGTGCGGCGGTGGTGATCTCCCGTCGCCGCTGCTCGTGATCGACCAAACGGGGCATCTGACCAGCTCTCTCACGACGTTCTACGGGTGGAAGCTTTTGATGGTACGCCCATACCATTTTTATGGTACGTTCATATCACCAACGAAGGTGAGCGGGGAGGCGCGAATGGCCAAGATCGGGCAATGGAAGAACGAGGCGGCACGCGACGCCTACATGGAGGCCTACGCCGCACTGTCGGCGCTGTGGACGATTCCCTCCAGTGAGTTCGATATCGAAACCTCTTATGGGACAACACATGTCCGCACATGCGGCGCCGGATCGGGTGCGCCGCTGGTCCTGATCCATCCGCTGGGCGGCAACGGTGCCTGCTGGTATCCGATCATCGAGCGCCTGGCGGCCGAACGGACGATCTACGCGCTGGACACCATCGGCGCGCCGGGACTCAGCGTGCAGACCGGGCCGATC
Organism: Nocardia sp. NPDC005746; assembly: GCF_040630785.1. Classification (NCBI taxonomy): domain Bacteria; kingdom Bacillati; phylum Actinomycetota; class Actinomycetes; order Mycobacteriales; family Nocardiaceae; genus Nocardia; species Nocardia sp. NPDC005746. Next base: position 37,326 of record NZ_JBEXYE010000019.1, on the reverse strand, counting down.
ACGTCCGGAGCCGACTACGGACTCTGGCTGGACGAGACCCTGGAGGCGCTGGGACTGCCGCAGGCGCATGTCATGGGCTATTCCGACGGTGGGTGGCGAGCGTTCATGGCGGGGGTCGACGGTTCGGACCGGGTGGCGAGCCTGATGATCGTCGAATCGGGCGGGGCCGTGGCCAAGACGCCATGGCGGGTGTTGTTCACGATGATCCGATACGCGATGCCGCCGTCGGAGAAGAACATGCGCAAGGCCGCACAGTGGGCCATGCCCGGCAGTGTGGTCGTCGACGAGGAGATCGCGTGCTCGCGCGCCGCGCTCGGCTACCGCACCCGGACGCCGTGGCCGCAGCGGCTGACCGACGAGCAACTGCGGTCGATCACCGCGCCCACCCTGCTCGTCTACGGATCCGAGTCGGTGCTCGGCGATCCCACGGACGCCGCGACACGGGCTCGAGCGCACATTCCGCACTGCGAGGTGGAGATCTACCCGGGCGCGACGCACGGCCTGCTGTTCCAGGGACCGTTCAAAGACGCTGTGCTGGAGCGGATTCTGCGATTCGCGGCCGCCCACGACCCGGCCGAGCTGCGGCTCGCCGACTAGACGTTCGACGACGAACACCAAGGAGATCACATGGCCAAGATCGGGCGATTCAAGAACGCGCAGGCCAAGGCGGACTACCTGCGGGCCTACGACGACCTGGCCGCGCAGTGGCCGGTGGCGGCGACCGATCTCGATATCGAAACCTCTTTCGGCACAACGCGGGTGCGCAAGTCCGGCACCGGCGAGGGTGCGCCGATCGTGCTGCTGCCCGGGATGCCGGGGATGGGGTTGTTCTGGATGCCGTTCATCGAGGAGTTGTCGCGAGACCATGTCGTGTACACGGTGGATCCGCTGGGGTGGGCGGGGCGCAGTGAGCAGACCGCGCCGCTGAAGGGGCAGGACGACATCGTGCGGTGGCTGATCGAGGTGTTCGACGGTATCGGGGCCCAGCGGGTGCATCTGGCCGGGTATTCGGGGGGATCGTGGCTGTCGCTGCTGTTCGCGTCGCAGCGGTCGGATCGGCTGGCCAGTATCACCATGCTCGAACCCGATGCGGCGTCGTTCGCCAAGCCGAAATGGGGACTGCTGTTCAAGTTCCTGCTCGGCGGGATCAGACCCACTCGGGAGAAGATGGAGAAGTTCGTCGAGTGGTTGACTCCGGGGGTGAAGCTCTCCGAGGAGATGTGGACTCTCACGTTGGCCGCGTTGAAGTTCCGCATCGCGATGCCGTGGTCACGGCTGCTGCCCGACGAGCAGCTGTCGAGAGTCACCGCGCCGATGCTGGTGCTGTTCGGGGAGCAGACGATCGCCAATGACGCGCACGCGGCCGCGGCGCACGCGCGGGCGTGCATTCCGGCAGCCGATATCGAGATATACCCCGGGGTCGGGCACGAAATGCTGTGGGCGATACCGGAAACGGTGATTCCGCGCTTCCTCGGATTCGTGGAGCAGCACGATCAGGTGCGGGCCTGATCAGGCTGTCGCGCAGAAGATGACCGCCGGATAGGTGGCACACAGGCGCGCGGCGCGGAGCCGGCAATTCGATGGGAACACATGTTCGAACTGTGGTAGCTTCGTGCGCATGTCGACGCCATTGCAGGGATCTCTGCTCGACGGGTTCGGGGAGGTCGAGCTGGGTGTGCTGGATTCGATCCGGCGTACCGAGCTCGGCGACGGCGCGTGGGTGGATGTGCTGCCCGGCTGGCTGAGCGGGGCCGACGTGCTGTTCGAGCGGCTCGCGAGCCAGGTGCCGTGGCGGGTGGATCGGCGGGCCATGTACGACCGGGTGGTGGATGTGCCGCGGCTGCTGTCGTTCTACGACGAGGGGCGCGAGCTACCCGACCCCATCCTCACCGAGGCGCGCAGCACGCTGAGCGTGTACTACTCCCGCGAACTCGGCGAGCCGTTCACCACGGCGGGCCTGTGCTACTACCGCGACGGGGACGACAGCGTCGCCTGGCACGGGGACACCATCGGGCGCGGGGCGACCGACGACACCATGGTGGCGATCGTGTCGGTGGGTGCGGCGCGGTCGCTGCTCCTGCGCCCGCGCGGCGGCGGGGCCAGCGTGCGCTACGCGCTCGGGCACGGGGATCTCATCGTGATGGGCGGCTCGTGCCAGCGCACCTGGGAGCACGCGGTGCCCAAGACGCGGCGGCCGGTGGGGCCGCGCATCAGCATTCAGTTCCGCCCGCGCGGCGTCCGGTAGCGCGGGGTCCGGACGTGTGGAAGCCCCGGTGATTCGGCAGTCGAGCTCCGGGTGTTCCCGTGAGTCACGGGCGGCGCGCGAAGTCGGGGACCGGTTCGGGGACGACGGCGCGGGCCACCAGGAAGACCGGGAGGCTGCGCAGGACCGGGATGCGGCGGAAGACGCGCAGCGGCAAGGGCGTTCGCGGGAGGTCGGCGATATTCAGCCGGCCCGACACCGCGGGCCGCACGACCTGCGCGTGAGCCAAGCGCTGCATGCCCTGGATGACGGCGGTGGGCAGCAGGCGGCGGCGTTGGACGCGGGCCAGGTCGGCGGTGGTGACGGTGTGGGACAGCAGTTTCGGGGCCAGCAGGCGGGCGGCGGCCACCGCGTCCTGGACGGCCAGGTTGATGCCGACCCCGCCGATCGGTGACATGGCGTGGGCGGCGTCGCCGAGACAGAGCAGTCCGTCGGCGTACCAGTGGTCGAGCCGATCGAGTTTGACGTCGAGGAGTTTCACCTCGTCCCAGTCGCGGACGGCGTCGGCGCGGTCGGCCAGCCACGGGACCACCTCGGCGAGGCCGCGCATGATCTCGCCGACCGGCGTCTCGGCCCGCAGGTGCGCGTCACTGCCTTTCGCGATGAGGGTCGCGCTCTGCCAGTAGTCGCCGCGGTCGAACAGGACGGCGACGCGGTCGGCGCTGACCACCGGGATCAGGCCGGCGGGATCGGTGCCGTGGCGCGGGATCCGGTACCACCAGGCGTCGAAGGGCGTCGCCCATTGGCGACCGCCGAGACCGGCCGCCGCGCGCAGCGCCGAACCGCGGCCGTCGGCGGCCACGGTGAGGTCGGCGTGGATCTCGCCGGTCGCGCCGTCCGCGGTGCGATAGCGGACGCCGGTCACCGTCGGGCCGGTGCGCAGCAAGTCGATGGCCTCGGTCCGCATGCGCAACCGGAAGGTCGGTTCGTTGTCGCCCGCGCGGGCGAGCAGATCGAGCAGATCCCACTGCGGCACCATGGCGATGTACCGGTGCCGCCCCGGGATGTGGTCGAAGCTCGCCAGCGGCACCAGCCGCCCGCCGATCGGGGTCTGGATCGAGGTGAGCCGCCGCTGCGGCAGTTTCGCGAAATCCTCGCTCAGGCCGAGGGCGTCGATGAGTTCCAGGGTGGTGGGGTGCACGGTGTCGCCGCGGAAGTCGCGCAGGAAGTCACCGTGTTTCTCCAGTACGGTGACCTCGACGCCCGCCCGGGCCAGCATCAGGCCCAGGAACATGCCCGCCGGTCCCCCACCGGCGATGAGACAGGTCGTGCGTTCCATCGGGACCTCCCGAGCCGAAGACGCCGTCACCGTCGATGGTAGGACGAGTCCGGCTCGGGCACTGCCGTCGCACCGCGGCTACCGGTCGCGGTACAGGACGAAGAAATACGGTTCGTCGAGTCCGCGCATGTCCATGACACCGAGCAGGGTGTCCGCGTCGACGCGGCGGAAGATGTCGATGATCGGCAGATGGTCGTAGATCATTGCGGCGCTGGACTTTCCACGGAACTCGAGATTCCGCAGCCGAGCCTTCGGGGTGGCCGTCCGCAGCATCGGCCGCAGCACGCCGAGCGAGCGGCGGACCGGGGACAGGGCCGTCACCGACACCTTGCCCGCCAGGAACAGTGGCACCCGGCGCGGGTCGACCGGGAAGATCTCGCCGTCGGGGGCCCGGAACAGCAGCGGCTGGACATGGTCGGCGCTGTCGAACTGCTTTCCGTACCAGCCTGTTTCGACCAGCATGCCGTCCCACGGATGGCCGGTGCCCACTTCCGCGCCCCGCCAGCGACCGGTGGTGACCTCGTCCACGGCCACCGCCGGCAGGCTGTCGAACAGATCCCAGGCCTGGGCCGCGGTGGCCGCGCCCGCGATCAGGGTCTCCAGGCGCGCGGCGCCGTCCGTCGCCGGGTCGGCGGCAACCATCATGATCTCCTTGGTGAGAGTAGACGACAGGATTTCTCTCACCCTAGTGGCGGCCCCGGTGGTGGCCGGTAGAGCTCCAGTGACATTCTGACGACCGGATTGGCCGAAGATGTCGATACCGGTTCCCGCGGGGCCGCGGGCCGTTCAGCCCAGGGCCGCCGGAGATTCGGCGTGCGGAACGAGCAGCCGCGGACTGCCCGAGCCGTCGGCCGGGACCGCCCAGATGTCGGCGTCATCGCCGCCGCGCGAGACCGCGTAGCCGATGGTGTTCGGGTCCAGCCACGCCGCTTGGTCGTCCACGCTCCGGGTTTCGGCCAGCGGGGTGCGGACGCCCGAGGCCAGGTCCAGCACCGAGAGCCGCCAGCCCTTCGCGGGGTCGCCGTCGATCGCCGACTTGAACGCGATCCGCTTGCCGTCCGCCGACAGCGACGGGCATTCCACGTTCTGCGCGATGGTGCGGACGGTCTTCGCCGCCATATCGCCCTGCACGAGGTAGCGGCGGCCGTCGGTGGACATGGTGGCGTAGAAGGTGTTGTGATCCGCGGCGAAGGTGATACCCCAGAAGTTGAGATCGGCGGCGGTGTAGGGGCGGCCGTCGACCACGACCGACAGGAATTCCAGGGAATCGATCATGTCGCCGGTCGTCAGGTCGACCAGCCCGGCGCGGGTGGAGAAGCGGCCATTGTTGTAGGAGTCGCCCGCCACGAACACCGTCCAGGCCGCCATCCGCCCGTCGCCGGACAATCGGGTGCGATTGGGCACGCCGACCAGCGGGATCTCCCGCGTCACGGTCAGATCGGCGTCCAGGATGGCGGCCTGGAAGGTGGCCAGCGGGCCGTCGGGCCTCAGGCAGATGCCGGTCCCGGCCGCGGCGGCCACACGCAGGCATTCGAGTTTCGACACCGAGCGCGCCGCGCCCGGATCGGCGGCGGACACCATCGCCACATGGCCCTTGCTCTCGGCCGCGGTGCTGCGGAACAAGATTCGGGGCCCGGGCGCGATGTTCAGCGCCTCGTAGGCGGTGGCGGGTTGCGCGCGCGTCCCGGTGACCGCGCCGTAGCCGACGGCGACCGCGGCCAAGACGACCGCCCCGAGCAGGGCCAGCACGATCCGGCGGTTCACGCGTGCTCCTCCGCGGTCTCGGTGACGTCCTCGACGGTCCCGGCGGCCGGGATGCCGCGCAGCAGCACGGCGATCACGACCACGGCCACCGCCACCAGACCCGCGGCGACCCGGCTCGCGTTCTCCGGGCCCCACAGACTCCAGGCCAGCCCGAACAGCACCGACGACACCAGATACGACAGCGCCTGCCCGGTTTGGATCAGCGCGATCCCGGTGGTGCGCAGGGCTTTCGGCAGCACCGGACCGGCCAGCGCCATGAGCACGCCGTCGGTCGCGGCGTAGAACAGGCCGTAGAGCGCGAGCACCACCACCAGCAGCGCGGTGCCGCCGAACGGACCGAACAGCAGCAGGTACACCAGCACCAGCGCGGTGTAGCCGCCGAGCACCACGGTCCGGCGGCCGATCTTGTCGGCGAGCATGCCCAGCGGGGTGGCCAGCACCAGGTACGACAGGTTGGTGCCGACCGCCAGCAGCGGGAACCAGCTGACGCTCAGGTGTTCCCGCTGCTGCAGCAGCAGGTAGACGAAGCCGTCGCCGATGGTCACCAGTCCGGCCAGGCAGGCCGCCGCCACCAGCCGCCGCACCGGTGCGAGCCGGATCAGCCCGCCCAGCGCGCGGGGCGACACCGCGCCCTTGGCGGGTTGCTCGTCGCGGTGGTCGCGGACGAACAACACCAGGATCAGGACGCCGAACGCGGCGATGCAGAAACTGGCGACGAAGACCGCGTCGTAGGCCTGCGCGGTGGCGGCGAGAATGCCGATCGCCACCAAGGGACCGGCGAACGCGCCGATGGTGTCCATCGTCCGGTGCACGCCGAACGCGCGGCCGTAGAGCCGCGGCGGGGTGGACAGCGTGATCAGAGCATCGCGGGGCGCGGTGCGCAGGCCCTTGCCGGTGCGGTCGACGGCGATGACCGCGCCGATCGCGCCGACGGCGCTGCCCGCGGCCAGCATGCCGAGTTTCGCGACCGCCGACAGGCCGTAGCCCAGTCCGGCGATGAATTTGCGGCGGTTGGTCAGGTCGGCGACGTAGCCGCCGATCAGCCGCAGCAACGCGGTCGCGCCGGTGTAGGTGCCGTCGACGACGCCGTAGGCGGCGGGGCTCAGGTGCAGTCCGACGACCAGGTACACCGGCAGCACCGCGGTCAGCATCTCCGAGGAGATGTCGGTGACCAGGCTGACGGCACCGAGCGCGAACACATTGCCGCTCAACAGGAAGAACGCCTTGCGGCGCGACGGTGTCGCGTCGTCGCCCCCGGAATGCGGGCGGTCGATCGTGGACATGTACATGGGTGTACTACCTCAGGGAGTCGCGGGGAAGCCGCTCGGGACACATCGTCGGGTCCGCGAGCGGGTCATGTCAGCTGCCGATCGGTCCGGTTGCCCGGTGAACGGTCAGTTCCACACGTTGGTGATCTCCGCCGCGGGGTTCAGGTGGGTCAGGCCGTAGGCGCTCTCGATGGTGCTGAGCACGTTGTAGTGGTTGATCTGGTTGGAGAAGCTGCCGACCTGGGTGTGCGCGCCCACGAAGGTGGTGAAGATGTGGTTGGACGAACCGCCGTTGTCCTCGTCGAAGGTGACGATGAGCAGGCTGTTGTGGGTCTTGGCCCACTGCGCGTAGGCGTCCATCTTGTTCTTCAGCCAGGTGTCACCGGTGCCGACCGAGCAGTCGTGCATGTCGTTGCACATGTCGGGGGCGATGTAGGAGACCGTCGGCAGGGTCGAGTAGTCGGTCGGGAAGGTGCTGAACCGGACGTTCGCGCTCGCGGGCACATTGCTGAAGTTCGGGACCGCGTTGTGCTTGCGACGGTAGGTGCCGCTCGAGCAGCCGGTGTAGCCGTCCGAGGGCATCGCCTCGGAGTAGCTCTTGTAGCTCTTGCCGGCGGTGAGCAGCTGGTTGGCGATGTTGTTGCCGTTGTAGGTGTGCGGGCAGCTGTCGTCGGTGACGCCCTGGGTGGAGCCGGAGAACATCGCGAGGTAGTTGGGCTCGCTCGGGTGGGTGACGCCGTAGGACTGGGTGAACTTCGCGCCCTGCCCGGCCAGGTTGTTGAAGTACGGCGCGCTGGAGCTGCCGTTGATCTGCGAGTACGAATGGTTCTCGAACATCACCAGCACGATGTGGTCGAACACCGGAACGCTGCCCGCCGCAGCGGCTTCCGACGAATTGACGACCGCGGACGTCGCCATACCGATGAACGCGGCGGCCGACATGACGGCGGCAGCGATGCGCTTCCTGAACACAGATCCTCCTGAAGGACTCGAGCGGGCCCCGGCAGCACCGCCAGGGCCGCGCAATATTAAGAACCGCCATGCGCCGGAACGACGAATGCTCTGCGGCCATCCGATGTGGGGAAAGTGAACAAATCGCATGGCCACTTTCCGCCGACTCGGACCGAGTCCCCCTGCCGCAGCACGAGTTTCGAGACAGCAAACCGGTCACTACCAGTGTTTTTGTCGAAACTACAAAAAGTTGGCGAAATCGCTGGCGTTCCTAGTTTTAGTCATCTAACCTAAAACCATGACGACAGCGCGAGACACCGCGGAGACCATCCGGGCGGCTCGGCGGCCCGAAGACCTCTTCGGTTCCGCCGCAACCGATTCCACGAGCAGACAGGCGGCTCGACGCCGGTATCACCGGCTGGCCGCGCTGGTGCACCCCGACCGGGTCGAGGCCGTCGACGCGGCGGCCGCGGGCGCCGCCTTCGCCCGGCTCTCCGAGCTGTACCAGCGGTGGCTGGACCTGGACGAAGCCGCCTTCGAGGTGATCGGGGCGCGCGGGCGGCATCCCGTCGGGGCGCTACACGCGGCCGGATCCATCGCCGACGTGTACCGCTCCGGCTCGGATCGGGTGGTGAAGATCCCGCGCCGAGCGGCCGCCAACCGGTTGCTGGCCGGTGAGCGAAACGCCTTGCGCGACATCGCGACCGTCGCCGCCGAGCACGCGTGGCTGCGGCCGTACTTCCCCGAACTCGTCGACGCCGTCGACCATCTCGACCCGGGCACCGGCGAGCAGCGCACGGTCAATGTGCTGGCCGGCCTGACCGACGGGTTCGTGACGATGGAGGAGGTCCGCGCGGCCTATCCGGACGGGCTCGACCCGCGCGACTACGCGTGGATGCACCGGCGGCTGCTGCGCTGCCTCGCCGGGGCGCAGCTGGCTGGCTGGGTGCACACCGCGATCAGCCCCGCCAATGTGCTGGTGCATCCGAGACTGCACGGAATCGTGCTGGTGGGCTGGTCTTTCGCGACCCGGCCGGGCAATCCCGCGGCGGCCACCCTGAAGTCACTGGACTATCCGCCCGAGATCCGCGACGCGGTCTCCCCCGCCACCGACGTCCACCTCGCGCATCGCCTCATGCTCACCATGCTCGGCGACCGCGCGCCCGCCCCGATGCGCGCCTACGCCACCGGTTGCCTGCAAGCCGATCCCGGACTGCGGCCCGAGGCCGCGGACCTGCTCGGCGAATTCGACGATCTGCTCGACCGGCTCTACGGGAAGCGCCGCTTCCGGCCCTTCGAGCTCACGAAAGGTAAGTGATAGCAATGGGTTACGGAAGCTGGGACGACAGCGCCTACGACGCGGCGCGGACCTTCCGCGCGGCCTCGGGACTCGACGACTTCGGCTACACCGCCGACATGCGGTCCACGCCGTGGGAGCAGTGGAAGGCGCACCCCACCCTGGATCCCTTCGGGGTGGGCATGCGGGAGTCACGCGACTCCGACGACCACGGGAACTCGCTGCCCATCGCGGTGCTGTTCGACGTCACCGGATCCATGGGCCGGGTGCCGCGGGTCATGCAGGAGAAGCTGGCCAAACTGCACGGACTGTTGCAGCGCAAGGGTTATGCCGACGATCCGCAGATCCTGTTCGGGGCCATCGGCGACGCCGACAGCGACCGGGTGCCGCTGCAGGTCGGGCAGTTCGAATCCGACAACCGCATGGACGAACAGCTGCGGCTGATCCTGCTCGAAGGCGGCGGCGGTGGGCAGAAGTCCGAAAGCTACGAGCTGGCGGCGTATTTCATCGCCCGCCACACCGTCACCGACGCGTGGGAGAAGCGCGGACGCAAGGGCTACCTGTTCATCGTCGGCGACGAGCTGAACAAGAAGCGCCTGCCCGCGCGCCACATCCAGGCCGTCATCGGCGACGACGTGCGCAGCGACATCGCCGTCGACTCCATCTACCGGGAGCTGGCCGACCGGTGGAACGTGCACTACATCCTGCCCAATCAGTCCAGCTACTACCGGGATCCGGAGATCGCCGAACACTGGCAGGAGCTGCTGGGCGAGCGGTTCCTGCGGCTCGACGATCCGGCCGCGGTGTGCGAGCTCATCGCGCTGACCATCGGGATCGGCGAGGACCGCGTCGATCTGGGGGCCGGGCTGGCCGACCTGCGCGATATCGGGTCGACCAGTGAGGCCGACGCGGTCGGCAAGGCGCTCGCGCCGCTGGGCGGAGTCCGCCGCGGGCGCAGCGTGGGCGCGCTGCCCGCCACCACCGGGACCGACGACGTCGATCTCTGATCACGAAAGACGAAGGGAAAGCTCATGTTCGGCGACCGTCACCTGATCGTGGTGGACCTCGGCTTCGGTGACGCCGGGAAGGGGGCCACCGTCGACTGGCTGTGCTCACCGCGGGCCGGGCTCGACGTGTCCGCGGTGGTGCGGTTCAACGGCGGGGCGCAGGCCGCCCACAATGTGGTCGCCGACGGCCGCCACCACACCTTCCGGCAGTTCGGGTCCGGCACCCTGTCCGGGGTGCCGACCCTGCTGTCGCGGCACATGCTCGTCGAGCCCCTGGCGCTGGCGGCCGAGGCCCGCGAACTCGCCGCGATGGGGGTCGCCCATCCGCTGTCGCTGCTCTACGCCGACGAACGCGCCCTGCTCACCACACCGATCCACGGGGCCGCCAACCGCCGCCGGGAGGATACGAGGGGTACCGCCCGGCACGGTTCGTGCGGCATCGGCATCGGGGAGACCGCGAGCTACGCCCTCGACCACGACGCGCCGCGGGTCGCCGACTGCGCGCGACCGGATGTGCTGCGGCGCAAACTGATCGCGCTCGAGGAGCACTACGCGCCGCTGCTCGCCGGCGGGCGGCACCGCTACGATCCGATCGACGATCTGGTCGCGGCGTACACCGCCTTCGCCGGCGCGGTCGCCATCCTGCCCGGAGAGCAGCTCGCGGGGTTCGCGCGCAGCGGGCGGCTGGTGTTCGAGGGCGCGCAGGGCGTGCTGCTCGACGAATGGCGCGGAACCCACCCGTACACGACCTGGTCGACCGTGGAACCCCGCAACGCGCGAGACATGCTGGCGCGCATCGGGGCTCCCGGCTACGTGCTCGGCGTGACCCGGGCCTACCTGACGCGGCACGGAGCGGGGCCCTTCCCGACCGAGGACCCCGCGCTGTCGATTCCCGAGCCGCACAATGGAACCGGCGTGTACCAGGGCGCGTTCCGGCGCGGGCACCTCGATCCACTGCTGCTGCGCTACGCGATCGACGCCTGTGGCGGGATCGACGGGCTGGCCGTCAACCACCTCGACGCGGTCGGCGACATCCGCACCGCCACCGGGTATCTCACCGCGGACGGCTGCGTCGACCGGCTCGACTGCGGGGTCTGGCAGGACCTGGAGCACCAGCGGGGGCTCACCGATCTGCTCAGCGCCGCCACCCCGGCCCTGGCCGACCTGCCCGGCGACGTCCCCGGCTACCTGGAGGCCGAACTCGGCGCGCCGGTGGTGCTCACCGCCCACGGCCCGGATCGAGCCGATCGCACGGTCCGGATCACCGCTCAGGCATGATTGTCCATTTGTGGAGCAACAATCCGCGGTATCCATCGACGTGATCGCCCTGCGCTACGGGCCCGACGACCCCACCGCCACGCTCGGCATCGCCGCGCGGCGGTGGGAACCGTTCGCCGGCGAACTCGCGCTGCCGGGCGTGCTGCTCGGCCTCGGCGAACGCCTCGCCGAGGCCGCCCACCGCGCGGTGCACACCAAACTCGGGGTGCCCGAGGACGCCATCCTCGCCGCCGGACAGGTCGCCACCTTCGACGAACCCAACCGCGACCCGCGCGGGCCGACCCTGTCCATCGCCATGTGGGCGGTCGTCGGCGCACACGAATCCGACACCGCGACCTGGGTGCCCTTCGACGCGGTCCCGCCGCTGGCGTTCGACCACAATCAGATCGTCGCCGCCGCCCGGGACCGGCTCGCCGACATGCTGTGGAAGGACCTGACTTTCACCCGCGCCCTCACCGGCGACCAGTTCACCGCCACCCGCGCGGTCGGCCTCACCACCGCCCTGCACGGCGCCAAACCCGATCCGGGCAACCTCAACCGCACCCTGGCCGCGCTGCCCGGCCTGTCCCGCACCGGCGAACGCGTCCGTGTGAAAGCCACCGGCCGCCCGGCCGCCGTGTGGTCCTTCGCCTGAACACGGTCCGGGACACCACCGCCGAGACCCTCCGCGCGACGAGCCGCCGGCACGGAAACGCCGGCCGGGAACTGGCCCGGATCATCACCGACAACGGCTTCGAACCCCACCTGATCCTGTCCATCGCCCGCGGCGGGCTCTTCGTCGCCGGATCCCTGAGCGGGCTCGTCCCGCGGGCCGCCGCGCATCCCAACCGGCGACCGGGCAGCCCAGCGCTGCCCGACGTGGTGCCGCGCGAGCGCTGGGCTCGGTGAGCGTCAGGGGATCAGCACCGGGCGGCCGCGCAGCTGTCCCGCGGCCAGTAGGCGGTGGGCGTCCGCGACGCGGTCGAGTGGGAAGGTCTCGGCGACGCGCGGGGTCAGGCGGCCCGCGTCGACCAGGGCCGCCAGCTCGGCCAGGCGGCGACCATCGGCTCGAATCCAGGTGTTGGCCACCCGGATTCCGCGCAGGGCCGCCGGTTCGGCACCGCCCACCAGGGCCGTGAACGCACCGGACGAACGGACGGCGTCGAGCGCCTCCACGCCCAGCACCGCCGCGTCGAGCGCGCCGTCGACACCGCCGGGGACCAGCGCCCGCACCGCGTCACCGAGTCGTTCGCCGCGCGGGACGAAGAACTCCGCGCCCAGCTTGCGCACCGCGTCCGCGTCGGCGGACCCTGCCGTCGCGACCACCCGAATGCCCTGGGCCACGGCCAGTTCCACCGCGTAGCCGCCCACCGCACCGGCCGCGCCGGTGATCAGCACCGTCGCGCCGGGGGCCAGGCCGAGCAGGTCCAGGGATTGCGCGGCGGTGAGGGCGTTCAGCGGAACCGTCGCCGCCTCGATCGCGGAGACCGTGCGCGGCGCGAGGGCGACGGCTGACGAATCCAGGATCACCTGATCGGCGTGTGTGCCCAGGGCTACATCGAGCCGATCGGAGAGGCCGAACACCGCGTCACCGATCGCGAATTCCGTGACACCGGAACCGATATCGTCGATGGTCCCGGCGACATCCCAGCCCAGGCCGACCACCTCGCGCGCCGGCATCAGACCCGCCTGGGCCAATCCGCCCGAGCGGGTGTGCAGGTCGGCCGGCTGCACGGCTGCCGCGGCGACGCGGATCCGCACCTGCCCGGGACCGGGCGCGGGCATCGGCGCCTCGGCCACCTCCAGCACCTCGGGTCCTCCGAACGATCGAACGATGACGGCGCGCATGTGAAATCTCCTCTGCTGTACGGTTTCCCACCCTGTCACCGAACCTAGGGAGTGTTACTCTCCGTCGGGAAGTACGCACCTGGGAGTGCGTACCGAACGTCAGGGAGAGTCATGGCGACCAAGACCGCCGCCCAGCGGCGCACCGAGGCCCGGCGCGACTATGACGCCTACATCCAGGAATGCCCCACCCGGCACCTGCTCGACCGGATCAGCGACAAGTGGGTCAGCCTGCTGCTCAACGCACTCGCCGACGGTCCCCGCCGATACAGCGATCTCAATCGCATCGTGGCCGGAGTCAGCCAGAAGATGCTCACCCAGACCCTGCGCGGCATGGAACGCGACGGACTGGTGAGCCGCACCGTCACCCCGTCGGTCCCGGTGCGGGTCGACTATCGGCTCACCGCACTCGGGCAGAGTTTGCTGCCGGTCATGCGGGCGATCAAGAATTGGGCCGAGACGCATATCGAGGATGTGCTCGCGGCCCGCGAAAGCTACGACGCCGCGGCCTGATCGATCACCGAGCGGACCAGTTGCCGGACACCGCCGAGGAGGCGGTCACGCTGACCCGAACGGACCAGGTAAGGCACCAGTTCACCGCCCAGCGGTGCGAGCAGCAGGCCGCCGACCACCTCGGCGTCGAGATCGGGGCGGATCTCGCGTAGCAGGGTGCTGATGTGGCTGGCCCAGAAGGCGTGGAATTCATCGCGGCGTGGGTGCGGCGGGAGCGCCTGGTAGGCGACGTTCAATTCGAGGTCGTCGGCGATCAGCCGGGTCATGGCGTCGAAGTAGGCGAGCAGGCGGTCTCCCGCGGGCGCGCCCGGGCCCAGCGGTGGCGGACCACTGGTCACCGCCTCCATCAAACCGACCGCCCCCTCCGCGACCAGCTCGTACAGCAAGCCCGCCCGGTTGCCGAACCGGTGGAACAGCGTGCCCTTGGCCACCCCCGCCGCGGCGGCGATGCGGTCCATGGTCGCCGCGTCCGCACCTTCCTCGGCTAACAGCCGGCGGGTCGCCGCCAGGATTGCCTGCCGGTTGCGAGCCGCGTCGGCGCGTTCCTTGGGCGGATTCATATCACCACTTCCATTGACAACTTGACCGCCGGTCAATATCTTCGCAGACACAACTTGACCGTCAGTCAACTTATGAGGTTCTCAATGCAAGCAATCCTATTGACCGGTACCGGCGGGCCCGACGTCCTGGTGGCCGGAGAGGTTCCCGCACCACGCCCACAGGCCGGGGAGATCCTGGTGCGGGCCGAGGCGATTCCCGTGCTGTTCCCCGAAACCATGATGCGGTCGGGGGCGTTCCCGCTGCCGGTGCAGTTCCCCCTCGTGTTCGGCACCCAGGCCGCGGGCGTCGTCACCGAAGTCGGGGCGGGCGTGGACGCCTCACTCGTCGGGCAGCGAGTCGTGGTGAGCAGCAGCAGTTTCGGCACCTACGCCGAACAGGTCTGCGTCCCCGCCGAGGCCGCCACCCCGATTCCCGACGGACTGAGCACCGACGCCGCCGCGGCCGTCGCCATGAGCGGGTCGGTCGCCATTCCCCTGCTCGAGACCGCGCGGCTCACCGGCACCGAGACCATCCTCGTCGAGGCGGCGGGCACCGGCGTCGGGGCCTACCTCACCCAGCTGGCCAAGGAGCACGGCGCGGCCCGCGTCATCGCCACCGCGGGCGGGCCCGAAAAGGCCGCGCGGGCCCGCGAATTCGGTGCCGACCTCGTCGTCGACCACCACACGCCCGGATGGACCCGGCAGCTCGCCGACCTACTCGGCGGCGCGACGCTGGACGTGGTTTTCGACTCCGTCGGCGGCGAATCCGCGCTCGAACTCCTGGACCTGATGACCCCGCTGCGCGGGCGCATGCTCAGTTACGGCTTCCTGTCCGGCGCTCCCGCGCAGGTCGGCGCCATGGATCTGATCATGCGCGGCCTGACGCTCACCGGCTGCTCCGGTCCGGCCTGGCTGGCCGGGGTGGCGGCGGCCCGCGAACCCGCGCTGCGGCGGGCGGCGACGGGTTCGCTGACGCCGCTGGTGGATCGGGTGCTGCCGCTCGACCAGGCCGCGCACGCCCACCGGCTGCTGGAGGATCGCGCCGCCCAGGGCACGATCATCCTGCGCGCCGGCTGAGCGGAGCTCAGAGGTCCTTCAGGCAGAAGGTCGTCGGCTGCTCGGTCAGTGTGATGACCTTGTCGGCTTCCTCGCCGCACAGGTTCTCGTCCGACTGGCCGTCGATCCGGGTCAGCACCTGGAAACTCGCGTTGCTGGTGCCGCATTCGGCGTACTGATAGCCGGTCATCATGCTCTCGTGATAGCAGGCGCCCGGCTGGAAATTCGGCGCCAGACACAGGTAGGCCATCGAGGCGCCGTTGAGCGTCTCCTCGTAGGAGGTGTAATCGGCGGCGCACTCGGCCTTGGCGCTGGAATGCTTGGCCACCTTGTACACCGCCTTCGGGGAGGCGCAGTCCACCGGCTCGGTCTTGGAATTGATCATCGACCCCTCGATAACGTTGATGCAATCACCGACCTTGGAGCGTCCGGTATCGGACTTCCCCGCGTCCTTGATGCTGTCCGCACCCTTCTGCACGACCGAGCAACCCGCCAGCGCCAGTGCGAAAACCGCCACGGCCACCGGAATCAGCCGCCACCAGCGCCGCGTTCCCGCCGAACTCACCTGCATCGTTGCCACGAACCTCTCTCACCGGTCATCATTCGAACCTCGACAACCAAACCCGGACCGCGATCGGCGAGCATCCGTGGAACCACGGGATCGGCCCGGCATCGGCACCGACCCGGCATCGGGCTAGGCTCCGCTCGGGGCCGTTCGCTCGGAAAGGAGTGCGTGATCGAGCCATTCGTCGGCCGCGTTCACGAACTCTCGACGCTGGACGCGACCTACTGCACGCCCGGCCGGCACCGCGTGTTCCTGGTCGAAGGCCCGGCGGGTATCGGAAAGTCCAGACTCCTGGCCGAATCCGTGCGGCATGCCCGCGCGGCGGGGCTGCGCGCGATCACGGTCGCGGCCACCGAGTACGAGCGGTCCACGCCCCGCCAGGTGCTGCTGGATCTCGCCGACCAACTCGACCACGACGCCGACGGCCACGACCCCGGCAACGGCGATGCCCGGGTGGTCGATCCCGGCGGCCACACACCGGATCACGGGATCGCGACGGCCGATACCAGGGAGTCGGCGCGGTGGCTGCGGCACCGGCTCGCAGGCACTCCCACGGTCCTGACCATCGATGACGCGCATTGGGCAGACCCGGCGTCACTGCGGGTGCTGGCTGTGCTGATCCAGCAGTCGCCGATGCCCGCGACCGTAGTCCTCGCCTATCGGACCGGACAGTTTCCCGCCGAACTCGGTGCCGCCCTGCGGACCCCGCGCGCCGACGTGACCCACCTGAGCGTGCCGCCGCTGTCCACGGACGAGGCGACCGCGCTGCTCCCGGACCTGACGCCGGCGCACCGGGCCCGGCTCGTCGCCGCGGCCCACGGCAATCCGCTGTACCTGCAGGTCCTGGCCGAACTCACGCCCGCGGAACTGGATCAGGCGCTGCGCGACGATCGCGTCGACACCGGGTTCGGGCACGCGGCACTGGACCGCACCCTGCGCGCCGAACTCGCGCATCTCCCGCCCCGCGAACAGCTCGTCGCCCAGGCGGCCGCGGTGTGCGGCGCGACCGCCGACACCGAACTGCTCAGCGCCACCGCCGAAGTCACGCACACCGACCTCGACGCCGCGGTCGACGACCTCGCCCGGCGCGGCTGGCTCACCGTCACCGGCGGCACCGTGGCCTTCCGCCACCCCCTCATGCGCACCGCGGCCTACCGCCTCGCCGGCCCCGCCTGGCGTGCCGCCGCCCACGGCCGCGCCGCCCGCTTCCTGCGCACCGTCGACGCCCCGGTCCTGGTCCGCGCCCGCCACCTCGAGCACGCCTTCGGCGGCCGCGACCACCTCGCCGCGGCCGAACTGATCCGCGCCGCCGAACAAGCCCTCGCCACCGCCCCCGCCACCAGCGCCCGCTGGATCGAAGCCGCCCTCCGCCTCACCCCGAACTGCGCCCCCGAACCCGGCTCACCTGGTGCCACCGCTGCCCTCGACGGCGACGTCGACGCGGACGCGACACGACTGCTGCTCGGACGGGCGCTGCTGTTGTCCGGGTCCGCCGAGCGGGCACGGGACGTGCTGGAACCGCTCCTGCCGTCGACGGACGTCCCCGCGGTGCCGACGAGCAACGAGGCGGTGTTGCTGTACGCGCGATGCGAGCGGATTCTCGGCCGGATCGACAGTGCGCGACAGCTGCTGGCGTCGGCGGTCGAACGGCTGAATCCGGGCGAGAGTGGTTCGGTGCAGCTGGAACTGGCGATTCTGGAGTCCCAGGACAACCGCGATCGGGAGGCGGAAGTGCGGATCCAGGCGCTGTTCGCGTCAGGGGCCGTGCGGGATCCGGCGATTCGAGCGGCGGGACGCACCCTGCGCAGCATGGGACAACTCAACGGCCTGGACCTGAGCGCGGCGCGGGCCGAGTATCGCATCGCCGAACGAGAATTCGCGCAGCTCAATGACACTCGGCTGCTCGACGGCGTGCACGCGGTAGCGGCGCTCGGCTGGATGGCGTACTTCCTCGACGATCAGCGCACCGGCCTCACGCACATCGAACGCGCTATCACCGTCAGCCACCGGCACGGTCGCAGCTTCGTACTGCCGGAGCTGCACACCGTCCACGCCTACTCCCTCGCCAAGCTCGGCCGCTACGACGACGCGCTCGCCGCCGCCGAGGACGCCCTGGAAACCGCACGGCTGTACGGATATCCGGGCATCGCGCCACTGGCCGGCGCGGCCAAACTCCGCATCCTCCAGGACACCGCGCCCGCCACGGAGGTGCTGCGCTGGTGGCGCACCCTCGACGCCCTCCCCCGGCCCCCCATGCGGTGGTGGTGCGCCACCGTCGACGCGGCCCTCGCCGAAATCGCCGCGCGGCTACCGCATCCGGCCCGGCCCCAGGCCACCGAAGCCATGGCATCCGACCTGCCTACCGCCACAACATCTGTCGCACTCCCACGGGTTGCGACCGCACCGTTGTCGATGGGCCCCGCCGAGCCCGTCGCCGATACTTCCGTGACGCCGGAACCCGTGGACACGGTGTCGCGGGAACATCCGATGCGGGCCGCGGAGCTCGCCGTCGGCGCACTGGCCTGCCTCGCCCACGGCGACCTCGAGACGGCGGGGGCGCTGGTGGAGCGGGCCCATGAAGTGGCCGAACGGCTCGACCTGCCCGGACAGCGGGCCTCGGCCGCGCGGGCACGCGCCGGATATCTCTGTGCCCGAGGCGATCTCGAGGCCGCCGCCCAGGCGGCCACGGCGGCGATCGCGCACTACGGTCAAGCCGGGATGCCCGTCTTTCGCGCCCAGGCCATGTTGGTGGCCGCCGAAATCGACGGGAAGCGGGGCGATTTCGCCACCGCGACCGTACGAATCGCCGCCGCCCGAGAGGAATTCGCGGCTGCCGGCGCACACGAGCTGCTCACCGCCGCCACCACCGCACAACGCAAGCTGGCGGGTCATCGCAGTGTGAGTGGCGCAACCATATTGAGCGAACGTGAACGCGAGGTCGCTGAGCTGGCGGCGCGGGGACTCACCAACAAGGACATCGCCGAGAAGCTCTTCTTGAGCCCGCGCACCGTGGAGGACCACCTGGGTCGCATCCTGCGCAAACTGGGACTCACCGGTCGCGGCGGGATCGCGCACAAGCTCACGGAATTGGACCGGCCGGACTGAAGGCAGGTCCGTGACACGGCGAGCCGAGCTCAGCCGGTGATCTCCCACTCGTAGACGGTCAGCTCGGATGCGCCCGTCGTGTGAATCGGGTCGGTGAGAATCAATTCCTGTGCGGCGGCCAGATTCTCCGCGGTGATCACGTACGCGCCGCCGCTGCCGTCGGTGAACTTGCCGGTTTCCACCAGCTGTCCGCGCTCGCGGACCGCCGCCAGCCAGTCCTTGTGCGGGACGACGACGGAATCGTCGAAGCGCGGGGTGCGCATGGCCATGACCAGATATTTGCGCACCCTGCGCTTCTCCTTCGAACTACTTGTCGTCGTCGGCGACGGTCGAGCGGGTGGCCGCGGCGGCGGCCCGCACCTGCGGAGCCACCTGGACCACCTGGCCGAGCACGCCGTTGATGAACGACGGGGAATCGTCGGTGGACAGCTCCTTGGCCAGCTCCACCGCCTCGTCCACCGCCACCACGGGCGGAACGTCGTTGGCGTGGAACAACTCCCACACCGCGACCCGCAGGATGGCGCGGTCCACGGCGGGCAGCCGCGGCAACGTCCAGTCCTGGGACAGGTACGACTCGATGGTGCCGTCCACCCGGTCCAGATCGTCGGCTACGCCTTCGACCAGGACTCGGGTGTAGGGGTTGATCGGCGCGATGGACTCCTCACGCACCGACAGGGAGACCCGCTCGGAGAGCAGATCCGCCGGGTCGATGTCGCGGGCCTCCGCCTCGAACAGCAGATCCACCGCACGCCGACGCGCCTTGTGCCGTGCGCCGAGCTTCTTGAAAGACTTCTTGTCCGATTGATCGGCCACGGAAGACATTATCCGTCGCGTCAGTTGTTGACGCGGCTGATGTAGCTGCCGTCGCGGGTGTCGATGCGCAGCTTGTCGCCCTGGTTGATGAACAGCGGCACCTGCACCTCGGCGCCGGTCTCCACGGTGGCGGGCTTGGTGCCGGCCGAGGAGCGGTCGCCCTGCAGGCCCGGCTCGGTGTGGGTGACGATGACGTCGATCGCGACGGGGAGCTCGACGAACAGCGCCTCACCCTCGTGCATGGCGATCTGGACGGCCATGTTCTCCAGCAGGAAGCCCGCGTTGCGGCCCAGCAGCGCCTCGCCCAGGTGGATCTGGTCGTAGGTGTCGCCGTCCATGAAGATGTAGTCCTCACCATCGTGGTAGAGGTACGTCATGTCGCGACGGTCGACGGTCGCGGTCTCCACCTTGACGCCGGCGTTGAAGGTCTTGTCGACGACCTTGCCCGAGACCACGTTCTTCAGCTTGGTGCGCACGAAGGCGGGACCCTTACCCGGCTTCACATGCTGGAACTCGACGATCTGCTGCAGCTGATTGTCGATCTTCAGCACGAGGCCGTTCTTGAAGTCGCTGGTGTCCGCCACTGTCCTCGGATCTCCTACTAGTCGTTGCAACCGCGCGTCAGTCGACGACGGTCAGGTCTTTGCTGGTGCGGGTGAGCAGCTCCGGGCCCCCCTGGCGAACCACGAGCGTGTCCTCGATCCGGACGCCACCGCGGCCGGGGAAGTACACACCTGGCTCGACGGTCACCGCCACGCCATCCAGCAGTGTACCCGTGCCGGTTTTGGCGATTCCGGGCGCTTCGTGAATCTGCAGGCCGACGCCGTGGCCCAGACCGTGCACGAACAGGTCGCCGTGACCGGCCGACTCGATCACCCGGCGCGAGGCGGCGTCGACGGCTTGGGTGGAGACGCCGGGGACCAAGGCCTCCCGGCCCGCCTTCTGCGCGGCGCTGACCAGGTCGTACACCTCGCGCTGCCAGTCCGTCGGCTCGCCCAGGACGAAGGTGCGGGTCATGTCGGAGTGGTAGCCGCGCGACACCGCGCCGAAGTCGAGCTTCACGAAATCACCGGCGGCCAGCACCGCGTCGGTCGGACGGTGATGCGGGACAGCCGAATTCGCGCCCGCCGCCACGATGGTCTCGAAGGACACCGCCTCCGCGCCGTGCTCGAACATGAGCCATTCCAGATCGCGGGCCACCTGCCGCTCGGTGCGCCCCGGACGCAGACCACCACGTTCGAGCAGGGCGGCCAGGGCCGCGTCGGCGGCGTCGCACGCCGCGCGCAGGCAGTCCACCTCGTAGTCGTCCTTGACCATGCGCAGCTGCTCGACCAGGCCCGACACCGGGACCAGGTCCAGGCCGGTGCCCAGGGCCGCCAGGCCGCGATGCTGTTCGACGGTGACCACGTGGCTCTCGAAACCGACCCGTCCGGTCTGCCACTCCCCCGCGATCTCCATCACCCGGCGCGCGCACGACCGGTTGATCTCGGCGCGCAGATCCGGCACCTGCACGCCGACCTGGGTGAGGTAGCGGCCGTCGGTGCTGATGATGGTGCGGTCCTCGCTGGAATCCCAGGCGTAGACCAGCAGCGCGGCGTTCGACCCGGTGAAACCGGTCAGGTACCGGATATTGATCAGGTCCGTGACCAGCAGCGCGTCGACACGGTTCTCCACCAGCAGATTCCGCAGGTTGGCCCGGCGCAGCGCGTAGTCGGGTCGCCGGGCCGGATCGTGATCAGCAGACATGCGTCAAAGCTACCGCCGACACGCCGCGACACGGGCCCGCAACACGTGAATGGGGTGGTGAGGGAAACCCCGGTATTCACAACCCAAGCAGTTATCCACATTTCGCGACGGCACGGTCCACGCTGTGCGCGGACGCGAGAACCTCGAAGCATGAATTCGACGGCGATGCTGGTGCTCACGGTGTGGTGCGCGGCCCTGAGCGCCTTCGATGTGCGGGAGCGCCGGCTGCCCGACGCCCTCACCCTGCCCGGGGCGGCGGTGATCCTCGGCTACGGATTCGCCATGGGCACACCCGCATTGGCGGTGCTGGGCGGGCTGATGCTCGCACTCCCCTACCTGGTCGTGCACCTGTGCTGCCCGGCCGCACTCGGCGCGGGGGACGTGAAGCTCGCGCTGGGCCTGGGCGCGGCGACCGCCCTGGGCGGCGCCCAGACCTGGTCGTGGGCCGCGCTCGCGGCCCCGATCCTGACCGCCTGTGTCGCGGTGGGCACGCTCGTGACGCCCACCCTTGGTACCCGCCTCCCACTCACCCCGGCCCCAGCGTGCCGGCCGGGCGGCAGGAGGCCGTGGTCCCCCGCCGCCGTCGCGAGATCGTTGCGCAGGCGAGCCGGGCAGGGCATCGCAAGGCCGGTGAATCGCGCGATGCTCCGGTGGTGGCGCGAACCACCGCACGCGGTGCCGCCGGCGGCGGTCGGGCGCGGCTGCGGCGCGGCGGGCGAGGTCGCGACACTCGCACACGGGCCCGCCATGTGCGCGGCGAGCGTGGTGGCGTTGCTGGCCGGGCGCTGACATCGGGCTTCGCGCGGGCCGTGTGTCCGGGCACCTCGGTATTCATGAAAGGATGTCACTCGTGTTGCGCTGGATAACTGCCGGAGAATCCCATGGTCCTGCTCTCGTCACCATCCTCGAGGGGATGGTGGCCGGTGTCGAGGTGACCTCCGCCGAGATCGGCGCGCAGCTGGCCCGGCGTCGACTCGGGTACGGGCGTGGCGCGCGGATGAAGTTCGAGGCCGACGTGGTGACCATGGTCGGCGGCGTGCGGCACGGCCGCACCATGGGCGGACCGGTCGCCATCGAGGTGGCGAACTCGGAGTGGCCCAAGTGGACCCAGGTCATGGCCTCGGACCCCGTCGATCAGGCCGAGCTGGCCGAGCTGGCGCGCAATGCGCCGCTGACCCGGCCGCGGCCCGGCCACGCCGACTATTCGGGCATGCTCAAGTACGGCTTCGACGACGCCCGCAATGTGCTGGAGCGCGCCAGCGCCCGGGAGACCGCGGCTCGCGTCGCGGCCGGCACGGTCGCCAAGAACTTCCTGCGTCAGGCGCTCGGGGTCGAGGTCATCTCACACGTGGTGTCGATCGGCGCGGCCGCCAACACCACCGGTGTGGTGCCGACCGCCGCGGATCTGGACGCCATCGACGAGTCGCCGGTGCGCGCGTTCGACAAGGACGCCGAGGCGGCCATGATCGCCGAGATCGAGGCGGCCAAGAAGGACGGCGACACCCTCGGCGGTGTGGTCGAGGTCGTCATCGAGGGCCTGCCGGTCGGTCTGGGCTCGTTCACCTCCGGTGAGGCGCGCCTCGACTCGCGGCTGGCGGCCGCGCTCATGGGCATTCAGGCCATCAAGGGCGTCGAGGTCGGCGACGGTTTCGAGACCGCGCGCCGGCGCGGCAGCCAGGCCCACGACGAGATGCGCCCGGGACCCGACGGCGTGCTGCGCTCCACCAACCGGGCCGGCGGCCTCGAGGGCGGCATGACCAATGGCGAGGCGCTGCGGGTGCGCGCGGCCATGAAGCCGATCTCGACGGTGCCGCGCGCGCTGTCGACGGTGGACATGACCTCCGGCGAGGAGGCGGTGGCCATTCACCAGCGCTCCGACGTGTGCGCGGTCCCCGCGGCCGGTGTGGTCGCCGAGGCCATGGTGGCGCTGGTGGTGGCGCAGGCGGTGCTGGAGAAGTTCGGCGGCGACTCGCTGCCCGAGACCATCGACAACATCCACGCCTACCTGAAGCGGATCAACGCCCGCCCGCACATTCCGGGCAACGCCGGGCAGTGACCACCGAGGACAGTGCGGCGCCGGGCGAAACCGACCGGCCCGCACCGAATGTCGTCTTGGTCGGCCCGCCGGGCGCGGGCAAATCGACCATCGGGCGCAAGCTGGCCCGTGAGCTCGGCGTGGAGCTGTACGACACCGACGCCGGAATCGAGGAGCGCACCGGGCGCACGATTCCGGAGATCTTCGCCACCGACGGCGAGCCGGAGTTCCGGCGCATCGAGGAAGAGGTCGTCCGCGACGCCGTCCTCGCCGGACACGGCGTGGTGTCGCTGGGCGGCGGCTCGGTGCTCTCGGCGGCGACCCGCGAACTGCTGCGCGACCGCACGGTCATCTACCTGGAGATCAGTGTCGGCGAGGGCCTGCGCCGCACCGGCGCGAGCACCAATCGCCCGCTGCTCAACGGCGAGGATCCGGCGAAGAAGTACCGCGAACTCATGAAGACCCGCCGGCCCCTCTACCGCGAGGTGGCGACCGTGCGGGTCCGCACCGACGGCCGCAGCCCCGGCCGGGTCGTCCGCATGATCCTGGCCAAACTCGGCATCGAGCCGGTCGAGCGCCCCGAGGATCCGGCCACCGACACCACGCCCGCCGAGTCGGCGGCGTCCTCCCGCTCCCGCGCGCGCCGCAAACGCCGCCGCGGCGGCAAGGGCCGCGGTGAGAACGCCGTGACGGGACCCGAAACGACCACCGCCACGGCCGATTCCGGCGCTCCCGAGCGCAATGGCCGCGGTCCCGGCGGCCGGTCCGAGGACTCCGCCGACGGATCCGAATCCACGAAACGTGGTCGCCGCAACCGCCGTTCGCGCCGCCGGGGCGGCCGGCCCGCCGAATCCGGTGCGCCCGCCGCGGTTTCCACGGCCGCACCGGCCACCGAACCCGGGTCCGCTGTCTCGGAGCGACCGGTCGGCGGACGGCGTCGCCGCGCCGCACGCACGGCCGGTGCGCCCTCGAACTCCACCGCCGGTGCCCAGAGTTCATCCCAGGCGGCATCGTCGTCGGCGTCCGAGACCACCGCCGCCGCGCGCCCGGACACTCCCGCCGCGCAACCAGGTTCGGACCGGGCCTCCGGCACCGTGGCGGCACCCGGTAGCGGCCGGTCCCGCCGCGCCCGCGCCAGACGGGCACGCGCGCGGGCGCGCGCCGAGCACAGCGCAGATCAATCCGCACAAGCAGAATCGGAGCAGCAAGCATGAGCGAGCCGACTCGCATCGAGGTTCGTACCGCGGACCCGTACCCGGTGATCATCGGGCGGGGCCTGCTCGGGGATCTGGTCGAGGAGGTGACCGGGCGGTCCGCGGTGCGGACCGTCGCGATCTTCTATCAGCCGCCGCTGGCCGAGACCGCCGAGGTGGTGCGCAAGGCCCTCGTGGACAAGGGGATCGACGCGCACCGGGTAGAGATCCCGGACGCCGAGGCCGGTAAGGATCTGCAGGTCGCCGGGTTCTGCTGGGAGGTGCTCGGGCGGATCGGGCTGACCCGCAAGGACCTGATCGTGAGCCTCGGCGGCGGCGCGGCCACCGACCTGGCCGGGTTCGTGGCCGCCACCTGGATGCGCGGCGTCGACATCGTGCACGTCCCGACCACGCTGCTGGCCATGGTGGACGCCGCGGTCGGCGGCAAGACCGGCATCAACACCGAGGCGGGCAAGAACCTGGTCGGCTGCTTCCACGAACCCGCCGCGGTCATGGTGGACCTGGCGACGCTGGAGACGGTGCCGCGCAACGAGATCGTGGCGGGCATGGCCGAGATCATCAAGGCCGGTTTCATCGCCGACCCGGTGATCCTGGAACTGGTCGAACGCGACCCGCAGGCCGCCCTGGACCCGACCGGCGACGTGCTGCCCGAGCTGGTGCGCCGCGCCATCCAGGTCAAGGCCACCGTGGTGGCCGCCGACCTGAAGGAATCGGATCTGCGCGAGATCCTCAACTACGGCCACACCCTGGGCCACGCCATCGAGCGCCGCGAGCGCTACCGGTGGCGGCACGGCGCGGCGGTCTCGGTCGGCCTAGTCTTCGCCGCCGAGCTGGGCCGTCTGGCCGGACGCCTCGACGACGAGACCGCCGACCGGCACAAGGCGATCCTGGAGAGCATCGGCCTGCCCACCACCTACGACGCCGACGCGCTGTCGCAGCTGATGGACGCCATGCAGACCGACAAGAAGACCCGCTCGGGCGTGCTGCGCTTCGTGGTGCTCGACGGCCTGGCCAAGCCGGGCCGGCTGGAGGGCCCGGACCCGAGCCTGCTGGCCGCGGCCTACTCGGCCATCGCCCGCGAGGACGGCCCGACCGGCGGAGCCATCCTGCTGTAGGACACGGCGGTAGTCACGACAACGCCCGTCGCCGGGAATCGGCGGCGGGCATCGTCGTCTCCGGGGCGGTCAGCCGCCCTGCAACCGGATCTCCGAGTCCAGTAGCGCCGCGTACTCGACCAGCGCCAGTTCCTGCGGATCCGAGCCCAGCCGAGCCAGCACCTGGGACCGATCGATCAGCCTCAGGCCCGGTGCGTCGGCGCCTGTGGCTACCTGCGTGCGGCCTTCGGCCAGCACCAGACATGCATCGGGGTCGTCTGCGGCCAACAGTCTCCGCAGATCAAGAGCGGTGACAGTATCCATAGCCTCATTCTGCCCCCACGATGCCATCACGGATCCGGCAACTCTCCGGCCTCGCGACGCGGGGGTGAACCGTGCCGAGACTGTCCGTACGAAAAACCCCGCGCCACACGGGATGTGGCGCGGGGTCGAGTTCAGCGGGAGCGTCAGGCGTTGACCGGCTCCTGGGTCTGCGCGGCAGGGGCCGACTTCTTGCCCTCGCGGCCGACCAGCCAGCGGCCCAGCACCACGCCGAGCATGCTCGGGATGAAGATCAGCAGCACGATGAACGCGGCGGCCGAGGTGACGTTGAAGACCAGGCCCTGGTCGCCGAGGTCGAAGCCCGGGACGAAGTCGAGGATCCAGGCCACCAGCTGGGAGCCCACACCCGCGGCCAGCGCCGCCTTCAGCCAGCGCATGGTGAGATCGGCCCCGTGCTCGGGATCCGGGTTGGCGCGCCGGTCGGCGCGGCCGTCGAGCAGGCCCCACATCACCACGGCGCCGACCAGGACGATCAGAGCCAGGATGCGCATCCACACACCCGCGGTCGGCCAGTAACGCATGCCCACCCCGAGCAGCGTCTCCAGCACAACGGTCAGCGCCCCCAAGCCCACGGCGCGCAACACCCACGCATTCATGTGATCACCTTAACCCGCGCGGCCGTCCGGCCGAACCGAATGAACTGAAACTTGTTACAGAACCATAGCCGACCGGGCCGTCAGCACCCATCCGGGTCCGACACACCGCGGCCGTCGAGCCGAGCCCGCGGGATCATTCCCGCAGCGCCGCCGCCATCTCCGCACGCGGAGCGGGCTTGCCGGTGAACTGCTCGACCTGGCCGTAAGCCTGGTTCAGCAGCATCTCGAGGCCGCTCACCACGGTGTGGCCCGCCCGTTCCACCGCCGCGGCGAGCGGAGTGGGCCACGGGTTGTAGATGGCGTCGAGCACCACCGGGGCCGCGGCCACCGAATCCGCCACAGCCGCCGCCGCTTCCGAGGGCACGGTGCTGACGACGGCGTCGACGTCGGAGCAGACGAACAGCAGTCCCTCGGGGTCGAAGCCGAGGATCTCGGCCGACATGCCCAATTGCTCGGCCAGTTCCAGGGTTTCGGCGGCGCGGCCGCGGTCGCGGGCCACGATGGTCACCGTGTGCGCGCCCAGATCGGCCAGAGCGAGCAGCGCGGGCCGGGCGGTGCCGCCCGCGCCGAGCACGAGGGCACGCGAGATCTCCCGCACGCCCGCGCCTTCCAGCGCACCGCGCACGCCGTCCACGTCAGTGCAGTCGGCGCGCCAGCCAGAGTCGGTGCGCACCAGCGTGTTCGCCGATCCGACCAGTTCCGCGCGCTCGGTGCGCTCGTCGGCGTACCCGAGCGCGGCGACCTTGCCGGGCATGGTCACCGACAGGCCCACCCATTCGGGGCCGAGTCCGTCGACCAGCCCGGGCAACTGCTCGCCGGTGCACTCGATGCGCTCGTAGCTCCAGTCCAGGCCCAGCGCCCGGTAGGCGGCCAGATGCAGTTGCGGCGAACGGGAGTGGGCGATCGGGCTGCCGAGCACGGCGGCCCTGCGCTTACCGTCCACTGTCGAGAATTCCACTCTGCCTGGCCTTTTCGATATTGCGCAGGTGCTCGTTGTAGTTCTCGGTGAACAACGTGGTGCCCTGCTTGTCGATGGTGACGAAGTACAGCCACGGGCCGGGCGCGGGATTCTCCATGGCGCGCATGGCCTCCAGCGACGGCGCCGAGATCGGCGTCGCGGGGAGTCCGGGCATGGCGTAGGTGTTCCACGGGGTCTTATGCGCGCGGTCGGAGTCGGTGGTGGCGACCTCGGTCTTGTCGAGCGCGTAGTTGACGGTGGAGTCGAACTGCAGCGGCTGCTGCACGGCGAGCCGGTTCACGATGACCCGCGCCACCTTCGACATGTCCTGGGGCAGCGCCTCACGCTCCACCAGCGACGCCGCGATGAGCGTGTCGTAGGCGCTCAGGCCGTTCGCCGCACCGGACTGCATGAGCCCGGACGCCTCGTAGCTGCGCGCGCTCGCGGAAACCAGCTGCTTGAGGATGTCCTGTGCGCCCGCGGTGGGATCGAAATCCAGGGTGCCACCGGCGATCAGGCCCTCGAGCTGGCGGGAGCGGTCCGGCACGGTCTTGACGCGTTCCAGCGCCCACGTCGGAACCCCCAGCGCCATCGGATCACCCGTGGACCCGGCCTGGTCGAGCTGCTCGTACGTGACGCACTTGGCGGCGCTACCGGTGCCGACGCAGCTGGCCTCGGCGATCTTGCGGTAGATGCCGTCCTTGCGGGCGCCGGTGTTGACGTCGCTGGAGTCGTGCAGCTGACGGCCCTCGGAGATGACCACATTGCCGACCCGGGCGTCCTTGCTGAACAGCGCGGTCACCGCTTCGGCGCCCTTGCTGTGGCTGGGGATGGCGTAGTAGCCGGGCTGGATGGAGTTCATGTTGGTATTGCGCACGGCCGCTTCGTAGAACGCGCCGCTGCTGGCCACCACGCCCTTGTCGGCCATGGTGTCCGCGATCTGGGTGGCGGTGTCGCCGGGCTTGATCTGGATGATCGCCAGCGGGCCCTGCGGTCCGGAGAAGTCCTCGGGACCGCTCAGCTTGCCCAGGAACTTCCAGCCCGCGAAGCCGACCGCGCCGACGAACAGGACGGCGAACACGCCCGCGATGACGAACAGGTTGCGGCGACGGCGCTTACGCTCGGCGGCTTTCCGCGACGCCATCCGGGAACGCTTGGGCCGCTGGCCCCGGCCACCGCCCGCTTTCGCACCCGCACGGCCGGGCCGCTCGGTGCGGCCGCCGCGCTCTGCCCGGCCGCGCTCGGTGCGCTGGGGGGCGCTGCGGCGCGGGGGTTCCGGGTCGAGCGGGGGGTTGTCGTCGAACTCCTCAGCCGCGTAGGGCTCGTTCTCGTAGAGCTCGTCCTCGTAGCGCGGGATGACGGTGGTGTCGTCCTCGTAATCGTCCGCCTCGGACCAGTCCAGATCGTCGCGGCGATAACGTCGTTCGGCGTTCTGCCGGTAGCGTTCCTCGGCCCGCGTCCAGCGGTCGGTCATGCGTCCTCACCACGCGGCTTCAATAGGGCACTCCGTTCGTCCAACCATCCTTGCAGGATCGACACGGCGGCGGCCTGATCGATGACATGCCGCTGCCCGCGTGCGCGAACTCCACTGTCTCGCAACGCACGTGCAGCAGACACCGTAGTCAACCGTTCGTCGGAAAGTCGCACCGGCACGGGTGCGATGAGGTTCCGCAAACGCCCCGCGAAGGTGGCCGCCAGCTTAGCCGACGCGCCGCTTTCTCCGCGTAAGGTGCGCGGCAAGCCGACGATCACCTCGACCGCCTCGTACTCCCGCACAATCTCGGCAATTCTGGACAGGTCGGGTGCGAGTGTTCCGGGCGCGACCTTCTTGGCCTTCGGCACGGTTTCGACCGGGGTGGCGAGCAGACCGTCGGGATCGCTGGAGGCGACACCGATCCGGACCGATCCCACGTCGATGCCGATGCGGCGGCCACGCCCCGGATCGGCCTCGGCGCTGGGCCGCTCGGACGCGAAGCCGCG
The DNA here is from genome assembly GCF_040630785.1 of Nocardia sp. NPDC005746. NCBI lineage: Bacteria > Bacillati > Actinomycetota > Actinomycetes > Mycobacteriales > Nocardiaceae > Nocardia > Nocardia sp. NPDC005746. The sequence goes on along the minus strand of NZ_JBEXYE010000019.1, from coordinate 7,839 downwards.
CCCGTCCGCGGACACCCCGGACGCCTCGGTAGGCGTCCGGGCAAATCCGGAGGAATCTCCCGAATCAGGCCGCGATGTGGCCGGCTCCGGCCGTGATGTCCCCGGCTCCGGCCGCGATGTGTCGGAGTCGTCCATCTAGCCGGCGAGCTCGGCGACCCGCGACCGCAGGGCGGCCAGACCCGCCTCGATGCCCGACGGATCGGAGCCGGCGCCCTGCGCCATCTCCGGCTTGCCGCCACCGCGGCCCGAGATCGCGGGACCGAAGGCGGACACCAGGTCCCCGGCCTTGATGCCGAGATCCTGGGCGGCCTTGGTGACCGCGGCCACGAACGGCACCTTGCCGTCGGCATTGCCGAGCAGCACCACGATGGCGGGCTCGGAACCGAAGCGGCCCTTGATGTCCTGGACCAGGGTGCGCAGATCGCCCGCGCCCACCCCGGCCGGGGCGGCGGCCGCGACCAGCAGCACCTTACCGACCCGCTGCGCCTGCTCCACGAAGGTGCCGGCGCTGGACAGCACCGCGGCCATCTTGGTGCGCTCGAGCTCCTTCTCGGCGACCTTGAGCCGCTCGACCAGCTGCTCGACGCGGCCGGGCACCTCTTCCGAGGGCACCTTCAGCGAGGAGGCGAGACCGGCCAGCAGCGCGCGCTCCTTGGCCAGGTACTTGTACGAGTCCAGGCCCACGAAGGCCTCGACGCGGCGCACACCGGAGCCGACCGACGACTCACCGAGCACGGTGATCGGGCCGATCTGCGAGGAGTGCGCCACGTGGGTGCCACCGCACAGCTCCATGGAGAACGGTCCGCCGATCTCCACCACGCGCACCTCGTCGCCGTAGTTCTCGCCGAACAGCGCCATGGCGCCCATCTTCTTGGCGGAGGTCAGGTCGGTGACGAAGGTGTTGACCGGGAAGTCGTCGCCGACCGCGCTGTTGGAGACCGCCTCGATGTCGGCCTTCTGCTGCTCGGTCAGCGCGCCCTGCCAGTTGAAGTCGAAACGCAGGTAGCCGGGCTTGTTGAGCGAACCGGCCTGAACGGCGTTGGGGCCCAGCACCTGTCGCAGCGCGGCGTGCACCATGTGGGTGCCGGAGTGGCCCTGGGTGGCGCCGTGCCGCCAGGTCGGGTCGACCTGCGCCAGCACGGTGTCGCCCTCGGTGAGCTGACCGGCCTCGATGGTGGACTTGTGCACCCACACCTTCTTGGCGATCTTCTGCACGTCGTTGACCGTCACCTTGAGCCCGTGCGAGGAACTCAGCGAGCCGCGGTCCGCGATCTGGCCGCCGGACTCGGCGTAGAGCGGGCTGCGGTCCAGGATCACCTCGACGTCCTGCCCGGCCTCGGCGACCGGTACCCGGACGCCGTCCTTGATCAGGGCGAGCACGGTGGCCTCGGTGGCCAGTTCGTCGAAGCCGGTGAACTCGGTCGCGCCGCGGTCCACGAACTCCTTGTAGACGGTGAGGTCGGCGTGCGCGTGCTTGCGCGAGAGCGCGTCCTCCTTGGCCCGCTTGCGCTGCTCGGCCATGAGCGAGCGGAAGCCCTCCTCGTCGACCTGCAGGCCGGCCTCGGCGGCCATCTCCAGGGTCAGGTCGATCGGGAAGCCGTAGGTGTCGTGCAGGGTGAACGCGTCGGTGCCGCTGATCTTCTTGCTGCCGTGGGCCTTCACCTCGTCGACGGTCTCGTCGAAGAGCTTGGTGCCGGTGCTCAGCGTCTTGAGGAACGCGGACTCCTCACCGACGGCGACGTTCTCGATGCGCTTGAAGTCGGTGAGCAGCTCGGGGTAGGACGGCGACATGAGGTCGGCGACGACCTTGATGAACTCGCCCATCACCGGCTTGTCGGCGCCCAGCAGGCGGGCCGAGCGCACGATGCGGCGCAGCAGGCGGCGCAGCACGTAGCCACGGCCGTCGTTACCGGGGTTGACGCCGTCGCCGATCAGCATGGCGGCGGTGCGGGCGTGGTCGGCGATGACGCGGAAGCGGACGTCGTCGGCGTGCTCGACGCCGTAGGAGCGGCCGGTCAGCTCCTCGGCCTTGTCGATGATCGGGCGCAGCAGGTCGGTCTCGTAGACGTTGTCGACGCCCTGCAGCAGGAACGCGACGCGCTCGACGCCCATGCCGGTGTCGATGTTCTTCTTGGGCAGCGGGCCCAGGATCTCGAAGTCGTCCTTGCCGCGTCCCTCGCCACGCTCGTTCTGCATGAACACGAGGTTCCAGATCTCGAGGTAGCGGTCCTCGTCGGCCTCGGGGCCGCCCTCGACGCCGTACTCGGGGCCGCGGTCGAAGTAGATCTCCGAGCACGGGCCGCAGGGGCCGGGGATGCCCATGGACCAGTAGTTGTCGGCCATGCCGCGGCGCTGGATGCGCTCGTCCGGGACGCCCAGCTCACGCCAGATCTGCTCGGCCTCGTCGTCGTCGAGATAGACGGTGACCCACAGCTTTTCGGGGTCGAAACCGTAACCGCCGTCCTCGACCGGGCCGGTCAGCAGCGACCAGGCCAGTTCCATGGCGCCGCGCTTGAAGTAGGCGCCGAAGGAGAAGTTGCCCGCCATCTGGAAGAAGGTGTTGTGGCGGGTGGTGACGCCGACGTTCTCGATGTCGCCGGTGCGCACGCACTTCTGCACGCTGGTCGCGGTGTCGAAGGGCGGGGTCTGCTGACCGAGGAAGTACGGCACGAACTGGACCATGCCCGCGTTCACGAACAGCAGGTTGGGGTCGGCCAGGATCAGCGAGGCACTGGGTACCTCGGTGTGTCCGGCCTTTACGAAATGCTCCAGGAAGCGCCGTCGAATCTCGTGGGTCTGCACAGGTATCCAGCCTACCGTTCCCAGTCCAGGGAGTTTCCACCCACCACCGGGCGATAGCTACCATCGCCTGGGTGACTGTGATCCCTGACCCATCCCAGCGCTTCCCGCTCCCCCACGCGCACCGGACCGTCTTCCTGAAACCGCACGTCACCTCGCCGAACATCGAGGTCGGCGACTACAGCTACTTCGACGATCCGGTGGCGGCGACGGCCTTCGAGACCGACAACGTGCTGTACGCGTTCGGGCCCGAGAAGTTGATCATCGGCAAATACTGCGCCATCGCGAGCAACACCCGGTTCATCATGGCCGGGGCCAACCACCCCACCGCGGGCGTGTCGACGTTCCCGTTCACGATCTTCGGCGGCACCTGGGCCGAGGAGACCATGGACCTGATCACCTCGATCCCCTCCAAGGGCGACACGGTGGTCGGCAACGACGTGTGGTTCGGCTACAACAGCCTGATCATGCCCGGCGTGCGGATCGGCGACGGCGCGATCATCGCCACCGGCGCGGTCGTCACCGCGGACGTGCCGCCGTACACGATCGTCGGCGGCAATCCGGCGCAGGTGGTCAAGCAGCGCTTCAGCGACGCGGAGGTGTCCATGCTGGTGCGGGCGGCTTGGTGGAACTGGCCGCCCGAACTGATCACCGAACATGTGCGGGCCATCATGGGCGGGACCCCCGCCGATATCTATCGGATCGCCCTCCACAATGACCTGCTCATGGACTGACCTGCGGCGCAGCCGGTTTCGGGACGCGTCGCACGACCGTTTTTGGCAGTCACTGCAATTCGGCGCGAGGCGCACACTGACCCTGGATGCTATCGGCCCCGGACGATGCGGCGGAGCTTGGTCACGCGCGGGCCGACTTCGCGTTCGTAGCCGTGGTCGGTCGGGTGGTAGTAGTCGGTGCCGACCAGTTCGTCCGGCGGATACTGCTGGCCGAGAACGCCATCCGGGTGATCGTGCGGGTACTTGTAGCCCTGGGCGTTGCCGAGCGCGGCCGCGCCCGCGTAGTGGCCGTCGCGCAGGTGCGGGGGCACCGCGCCCGCCTTGCCCGCGCGCACGTCGGCCATGGCCGCGCCGATGCCCTTGACCACCGACCCCGATTTCGGGGCGGTGGCGATGTGAATCGTGGCCTGGGTCAAGGCCAATTGCGCCTCGGGCATACCGACCAGCTGGACCACCTGCGCGGCGGCGACCGCGGTCTGCAACGCGGTGGGGTCGGCCATGCCGACCTCCTCGCTGGCCTGGATCATCAAGCGGCGGGCGATGAATCGCGGATCCTCGCCGGCGCTGATCATGCGGGCCAGGTAGTGCAGCGCGGCGTCCACGTCCGAACCGCGCAGCGATTTGATGAACGCGCTGATCACGTCGTAGTGCTGATCACCGGAGCGGTCGTAGCGCACCGCGGCCTTGTCGACGCTGGCCTCCACCAGTTCCACGCCGACGGTGCCGTCGAGGGAGGATTCGGCGGAGGCTTCGAGCGCGGTCAGCGACCGGCGCGCGTCGCCGCCGGCGATGCGCACGATGTGGTCGAGGGCCTCGTCGGTGACCGTGTACTCCCCCGCCAGCCCGCGCGGATCGGTGATGGCGCGGGTCAGCACCTGACGGATCTCGGCCTCGGTCAACGACTGCAGTTGCAGCACCAGCGACCGCGACAGCAGCGGCGACACCACGGAGAACGACGGATTCTCGGTGGTCGCCGCGACCAACAGCACGATCCGGTTCTCCACCGCCGCCAGCAGTGCGTCCTGCTGGGTCTTGGAGAACCGGTGCACCTCGTCGATGAACAGCACGGTCTGCTCGCCGGCGGTGAGCCGCCGCCGCGCCAGATCGATGACCGCGCGCACTTCCTTCACGCCCGCCGACAGCGCCGACAACGCCTCGAACCGGCGGCCGGTGGCCTGCGAGAGCAGCGAGGCGAGGGTGGTCTTGCCGGTGCCGGGCGGACCGTACAGCAGCACCGACGCCGCACCCGATCCCTCGATCAACCGGCGCAGCGGCGAGCCGGGACCGAGCAGATGCTGCTGGCCCACCACCTCGTCGAGGGTGCGCGGACGCATGCGCACGGCCAGCGGCGCGAACCGGTCGTCGCCACTGGGAATGCGCGCCGCGCTCGCCTCGAAGTCGTCGGCTACGGCCTGCGCACCCGGCGCGTCGAAGAGCCCATCACTCACGCCCACGACCCTACCGACCGGCTCCGACACGATCCCCGGCCACAGCACCATCGCGGACCGCGTCCGGCTAAACGGGCGCCGACCGGCAGCCTCCGGTCGCTCCGGACCTCGCGCTGGCGGCCACTGTCATCCAGCCGCGCCGAGCGTCGTGGCGTCCAGCGGCACCGGATGGGGCTCCCTGCTGCTCATGGGGAACGCCGGGTCTCTGCCACTCCCACACGAACGCCCGCACCTGCGAGCCTGGTCGTGCACAGGGATGCGGGCCGGAATCTCGCCTCGGATTCCGGCCCGCACCCACCGTGGAGATCGAGCCTCCCCCTGCTGGTCGAGGACTATTCCTCCCAGTGCTCCTCGAGGGTGGCCGAGACGTGCTCGGCGAAGTCGCCCAGGGTGTCGTCGCCGGTGCAGCGGGCGTCCTCGGCGAGGGCGGCCCAGCGGTTGATCAGCGCGGCCGACCGCGGGATCGACAGCCCGTGCTCGCGGGCGGCGGCGATGCGGGTGTGGTCGGCGGGCAGGAACCAATAGGTGGACAGCCACACCCAGATGAGCCGGGCCTCGAGGATGCGTTCGGCGAGCACGGCGTCGTCGGCCAGCGCCGGCCAGACCGCCACCACTTCCGACCGCCACGCCTCCACCATCTGGTGGGCGCGTTCGCGGGAGAGCTCGAAATCGCACAGGCAGCCCGGGAACGAGACCAGCGCGTAGGCGATGTCGAGGGTGGCGTCGCGGAACCCGCCCCACTCGTAGTCGAGGAAGCGCGCGCCCTCGTCGTTGAGGATGACATTGTCGGGGCACAGGTCCGAGGGGCTGAAGGCGCGGTAGCGTCCGGCCGAGAACAGGCGGTTGCCGCGCACGATGCGTTCGGCGATCTCGCCGGGCACCTCGATGCCGAGTTCGCGCTGCAGCATGATCGGCACCTCGGCGACCGCGGACTCCGCCTGCTGGGCAATGCCGTCCACCCGGTGCACCACATCGACGCGGCGGAGCAGGGCGACGAAGTCGGCTTCGCGGCCGACGGTCGCGGCGTGCATGCGGCCCAGCGCCTGGGCGAACGCCATGAGCGCGTTGCGCTTGTTGGGCTCGACGCCGGACTGCAGGACCGCGGTGAGCGACAGGTTCTCGCCGAGGTCGCTGAGAATGAGCAGACGGCCGGGCAGACTGTAGCCCAGCAAGTAGGCGCCGGGGCGGTGGTCGCGACCGAGGGCGGTGGTGAATTGGTACGAGACCGCCTCGCGGAGGAATGCGGAATCGATGCTGGCGACGCCCGGCGCCATGCCGCCGGTACGTCGCTCCGACGCCGGACCTGCTACCTGCTTCACAATGAGTGTGCGAGGGAGCGAGAAGGCGTTCTCCGCAACGCGGACACGTAGGACCGTCGTCCTACCACTGCCGCTGAGTTCCATGGGGTCACTCAGCTTTACCGCAGCACCCATTCGCTTTGTGAGCAACTGTTGTGCCGCGGACACGACTTCGGCGGCGCGTTCGGCCAATAGTGCGGTCATCGGAACCCAAGGTACTCCCGCCAGGTCACTTTCAGCGAGCGGTTGCACAACCTTTCGCGCGTCGGACGGCGTGTCTTTGTGAAGGGTTTGCCCACGCGGCGCTGGTTGCTTGACACAACCAGCGGGGTCTAGTTGTCTCTTGGATCAACTGCTGTGCGCCACACCGTAAACCGGGAAATGTGAAAGGCTTGCGACCATGACCGGCACGCCGCCCTCAGCACCGTACGACCCCTCCGGCGACCGTCCCGTCGCCCGGGGCGGCGAACAGTACCCACCGCACTCCGGACACCACCAAAACCCCGATCCCGCACCGGTTTCCGGCGCCGCCGAGCCCGGCCCCGCGCCCGCCCGCCACCAGCTGCCCGGCCTCGCCGGGTACCCGCAGTTCGACGGACCCGGCGCGGCGCACTACGGCAGCGAGCCCGTGGAGCCCCCGCCGGCCCTGACCCCGCAGCCGGGCGCGCCCCAAGGGCCTCCCGGCGTCGGCGGCGGCATGCCGCAGCAGTTGCCGCCGGGCGCGATGGCACCGGGCAATCCGCCGCCCCCGGGCGGCTTCCCGCCGGGCTCGACACCACCGCCCGCCGCGGGCCCCGACACCGAGCCCGTCCCGCAGCAGGCCTACAGCCCGCCGCGCGAGCGCCTCGATGTGGGCGGCGCCCTCACCTACGGGTGGGATCGGTTCCGGCTCAATCCCGTTCCGTGGGTGGGCATGGTGATGATCGGCCTGATCGCCTGGCTGCTGGTCATCCTGCTGGTGAGAATCATTGACGTCCAGTCGCTGTCGGCGGTGGTGCTGCTGTTCGCGGTGGCGTCGCTGGTGGTGTGGCTGTTGCAGGCGGCCATGATCCGCGGCGCGCTCTACGAGACCGACGGCACCCCACCCGATTTCCCGGCCTTCTTCGGATTCGTGAACGCCGGCAATGTGCTCATCACCGCCCTCATCGTGTTCGCGGCGTGCTTCCTGGCCTCGATCCTGTGCCTGTTCCCGGCGGTGATCGTCGGGGTGCTGTGCATGTTCGCACTGCATTTCGTGATCGATCAGGACCAGAATCCGATCGCCGCGATCCAGTCGAGTGCGCGGCTGGTGATCGCGAACGCCCTGCAGGTGTCGCTGCTGGCGCTGGCGGTGCTGCTGATGACGGTGGTCGGCACGCTGTTCTGCGGGCTGGGCCTGCTGATCGCCGGGCCGGTGACCGCGATCGCCACCACCTACGCCTACCGGACCCTCACCGGGCGGCTGGTCGTGTACTGATCGCCGCCCGAACCGAGTCGGCAAACGACGACGCCGCGCCGGCCGCGCGGGGCCGGGTCGTCGTTTATACGTGTAGATGCTAATTTCCCTGCTGCTTTTACGGG
>NZ_JBEXYE010000018.1:0-143069 GCF_040630785.1 Nocardia sp. NPDC005746 | reverse complement strand
GCAGCATCGAGCACCGAATTCTCGATGAACCCATCACGCGCGGTCGGGCTTTCAGCATCTTCCACATTGCACATACCCGGACGCGCCAGCTTCGCAAACGCAGCATCGAGCAACGCACGCAGCTCAGGAGTGATCCAGCCCTCGATCCGCGTCATCCCGTCCACACCAGGACGACACAACGTGATCCCGCGACGGCGGCGACGATCCGCGTCCGACACGACCTTCCCGTCCGGGTCCAGACGCGCGAGGATGTCACGCCCGATCTTCAACAGATCATCCGGCCACCCACTACGCGAGTAATCCACCAGGATCTGCTCGGCCTCCACCCGCGCCTCAACAGGAACATCGAGAGGCAGGTGGTTCATCACGTCCAGGATGTGACGCACATGATCACGCGAGATCTCCCCAGCGGCAAACGCTTCGGCGGTCACCGGCAGCACCGGCGGCGCGACATGCCCGGTCTGCTGCACGAACTCCCCACACTGCTGAGTGATCTTCACCCGCACCGACGCGTCATACCGCGACAGCCCAAGAGTGTGGCGCAGGAACGGCACCATCTTCCCCGCCCCGCTACGCGAGTGCAGCGAACGCTCTCCCGCTTCGATGATCAGACACGTATCCAACGCCGCGAGTTGACGCTTGCAGGTTTCAACCTGCCGCATCAACGACACAACATCCTCGTCGGAGAACCCTGCCATCTCCCCACCCCGCACGGATTCGGTCAGAGTCGCCACCGCGGCCGCCAGTTCAGCAATACCGCAGTCGTCGAGTGTCACCCCATTCGAATCCATGCCCTGATTCTACCGCGATAGAGTGACTCAGATAGGCGAATTACATTGTGATACAAGGATTTTCAGAGACACGGAAGCCCATTCCCAACCAATTGCTTGCCACTCCCCATGCCGGTCGGTACGGTTCTCACGACCGTGACACCACGCAAGGAGGTGAGACCCATGAACGCTGATTTCATGTGGATGCTCCCCATCGTGGTCGCGGTCGGGCGTACGCAGTAGCTGTCGCCGGGAGCGCTTGTGTAGCAAGGCATTCCCGAGAGCAGAACATCATGCATTTCATTGCGCGGACATCGGTGAGCGGTGTCGTAGAACGTGAATTCCAGTTGGGCGAGATCACCGGTGTGCTGTGGTCCCCCGAATCCCATTCCGAGGGCGCGCCGCTGATCCTGTTGGGTCACAGCGGCGGCATGCACAAGAAGGCGCCGAACCTGGTGACCATGGCGCGCCATTTCGCGACGGAGAGCGGCTACCGGGTCGCCGCTATCGATGCTCCCGGGCATGGCGACCGGCCGCGCAACGCGGAGGATCAGCGGTGGGCCGAGGCGCTGCACGTGGCGCGGGCGGCCGGCGAACCGATGGATTCGATTATCGCCGACTACAACACGTCGCTGGCGGAGCGGGCCGCGCCGGAGTGGCAGGCCACCCTGGACGCACTCCAGGCACTGCCGGAGATCGGCCCGGACGCGCCGATCGGTTATGGCGGCATCACCTTGGGCACCGTCATCGGGATGTGGCTCACCGCGGTCGAACCCCGGATCCAGGCCGCGACTGTCGAACAGCGCGTCTTCGACGCGCTGTTCGACATCGCCCGCAAGATCACCGTCCCGCTCACGTTCCAAGTCGCCTGGAACGACGCGGAAATCGATCGCCGACCCAGTTTCGACTTGTTCGAGGCCTTCGCCTCGGAGGACAAGACGCTGCTGGCCACACCCGGTCGGCACAACCAGATGTCCAAGACGCAGCCCGATTTCGCGGCCGCGTTCCTGCGACACCACCTGGGCCGGTAAACGAAAAAACCGCCCGGCGATGGCGGACGGACGGAGTGGGGGGGTGGGTCGAACCACTTCCCTCTTCAACGTATATCGCACCCCGGGGCTTGCCACAAGACCCCTGTGATGCCGCAGAATCGCTCGCCGTAGCGAAAACCCACGGAAACGGAGTAATGCGAGTGCGTAGTACCGATGCCGACGTGATCATCGTGGGTGCGGGCCCGACGGGTCTGATGCTGGCCGCCGAACTGCGGCTGGCCGGGGTGCGGCCGATTGTGCTGGAACGGCAGCCGCAGCTGCGGACCGTTCCGAAGGCCAATGGTCTGGGTGGGCAGATCCTGCGCTTGCTGGACTATCGGGGGCTGACCGAGCGGCTCGGCGAGATCGGCGTGGATGCCGGTCCCACGGCGGCGATTCCGTTCGGCGGATTGCACGTGGACTTCAGCCCCTTGGTCGATTCGCCGTTGCAGGCGATGCACCTGCCGCAGCAGAAACTCGAACAGCTGCTGGATGATTGGTCGTCCGAGCTCGGCGCGGAAGTGCGCCGGGGTCACGAGGTGACCGCCCTCGAACAGGACGACGCCACGGTGACCGTGGACGTGCGTGGCCCGGGCGGCGACCACCGGCTCACCGCGCGCTATGTGGTGGCCTGCGACGGTTCGCGCAGCCGCGTGCGCGACCTGGTGGGAGTCGACTTCCCGGGCTCCACCTATCCGGAAGTCAACCGGCTGGGGCAGGTGAGCGTGCCGGATTCGGTGACGCAGCGGGAGAACGGGGACCTCGACGTCCCCGGGTTCGGCACCGTCACGGCCGGTTTCACCCGCACCGAGCACGGCGTGTTCGCGATGGGGTCGCTCGCCCCGGGCACGATGGCGATCCAGACCACCGAGGACACCATCGACGACACCGATGACAACGAGCCGCTGACCCTCACCGAACTGCAGGACAGCATCCGCCGCGTCCTCGGCGTCGACCTTCCACTGGGAGACCCGATCCGCCTGTCCCGTTACCAGTTCCAGGCCCGCCAGGCCGAACGGTACCGGGCCGGAAGGGTTTTCATTGCCGGTGATGCCGCGCACGCCTTTCCCATGACCGGTGTCGGCCTCAACGCGGGCATGCTCGACGCGATCAACCTGGCCTGGAAACTGGCCGCCGACCTGCACGGGCGGGCGCCGGAGGGACTGCTGGACAGCTATCACGCGGAGCGGTACTTCGCCGGCACCCGCATCATGATGCAGACCCAGGCTCAGGTGGCCTTGCGGCGCGGTGACGATCCGGCGGCGCTGGCGCTGCGGGAACTGTTCCAGGAACTCCTCACCGACGAGCCCGCCCTGCGCCGGGTCGGAGCTCTCATCGCGGGCACCGAGCTGCGCTACCCGCTGCCGAACCCCAACCAGCACCTCGTGACCGGCACCGTCGTCCCGGATCTGCCGCTGCGCACCGACGCGGGAGACACCCGCGTCGCCGAACTCCTGCGCACGGCCCGCCCGGTTCTGCTCGTCCTGGCCGACCGCCCGGACCTTCGCGCCATCGCCGAGGAGTGGGCCGGCCGTGTCGACCTCCGGGTCGCCGCCACCGACGACCGTCCCGGCGACGCCCTGCTGATCCGCCCGGACGCCCACATCGCCTGGGCCGCAACGGTCGACGAACCCGCGGACACGGCGGAGCCGGCGCTGCGGGACGCGCTCACCACCTGGTTCGGCGCCGCCGAAACGGCGAAGACCGAGGTGCGGGTCGGGGCGGTCAGCGACTGACCGGATCGGCCACACCACTGATCCGCCCTGCCCGAGCCGTCGGCCAAACCCCGCTTCCGGCGTTCAATTCCTGCATGCCGCCCATCGCGGCATCGGAGCGAAATCGCTGGGAAGGACCGGGAAATGACCGAGTATGTAGAGCTCGAGCACGGGCGGATCGCGTGTGACGTGACCGGTGACGGCCCGTTGGTGGTGCTGTCGCACGGGATGGGGACCTGGCGGCGGGATTTCCGTCATCTGGTCGCCCCGCTGGCCGCCGCCGGGTACCGCGTGGTCAACGTCGATATGCGCGGGCACGGCGAGTCCAGCGTGGACTGGCCGTCGGTGACCGGCAAGGCCGCCATCAGCCGCACCGACGTGGCCCTCGACCTGCTCGGAGTCATCCGGCATTTCGGGGGTCCGGCGGTGATCGTCGGGCATTCGCTGTCGGGTGGTTCGGCCACCATCGCGGCGGCCGAGGCGCCGGAGCTGGTATCGGCGATCGTCGAGATCAACCCTTTCACGCTCACCCAGAGTGTGGACTTCGGGGCGCTGTGGTCGGATCGCCGTCACCGCCGCGGCTTGCTCGAGCTGGTCGGCACCCAGCTGTTGAAGTCGTCCCGGCTGTGGTTCCGGTACCTCGACGGCGTGGCCTACCCGACCGCGCCCGCCGATCACGACGACTACCTCGCCGAACTGCGGACCCTCTTGGAACGCCCCGGCCGCTGGGCGGAATTCATGAAGACCGGCAAGACCACCCCCGCCGACGCCGAGGCCCGGCTGCCCGAGGTCCGCTGTCCCGCACTGGTGATCATGGGCGTGGACGATCCGGACTTCCCCCACCCCGAGGACGAGGCCCGCGCGATCGTGGCGGCCCTGCCGACCGGGTTCGGCCAGTTCGTCCTGGTCGATCGAGGCGGCCACTATCCGCACGCCCAGTTCCCCGACCGGGTGGCCGCGCTGATGATCCCGTTCCTGGACCGCCACACCACCCGCGATCCGGCCGGATCGGTCAGCAACTGACCATGACAGCCGCGCGCGCCGACTGCGATGATCGGGAGGTGCCCGCGCCTCGCACCATCGTCTTCGTCGTCTTCCAAGGCATGCAGATCTCCGAACTGGCGGGACCGCTCGATGTGTTCGCGCTCCTCAACACCATCGTCGAGACGCCGCCGGATCGGCTGCCACCGGAATTGCATGGTCCGGCCGGCACTCTCGGCAAGACCGGGGACGCCTCCGGCGACGACTCCCCCGCACTGCCGTATCGGCTGCTGACGGCGTCGCCGGGCGGACTGCCCATCGAAGCCGATGGCGGACTGACCCTCTCGGTCGCGCATTCGCTCGAGGACATCGCCGCCGGGGACGACTTCGACACCCTCATCGTGGTGGGCGGCGATGTCCACGGTCCCGGGGCGGCGGCGGTGGTCCCCGCTCTCCCCACCCTCGCCCGTAAGGCTCGCCGGGTGACGTCGGTGTGCGCGGGCGCGCTGCTGCTGGCCGCCGCGGGTCTGCTCGACGGCTACCGGGCCACCACTCACTGGGGTTCGACCGCTCTACTCGCCCAACGCTATCCGCGGGTCACCGTCGAACCGGACCGCATCTACGTCCGCGACCGCAATCGCTGGACCTCCGCGGGCATGTCCGCGGGCGTCGATCTGGCGCTGGCCCTGGTCGAGGACGACCACGGTCGCGAGACGGCCGCCATGATCGCGCGGGTGTACGTGGTGTTCACCCGCCGTCCGGGCGGTCAGGCCCAATTCAGCGCCCAGTTGCGCAGTCAGCCCGCCCGCACGCCCGCCATCCAGGCCGTACAGCAGTGGCTGCCCGACCACCTCGGCGACGAGCTCACGGTGAGCGAACTCGCCGCCCGCGCGGGTATGAGCGAACGTCATTTCGCCCGCGCCTTCCGCGCCGAAACCGGCTGCACGCCCGCGGCATTCGTGGAGGACCTGCGGGTGGAGGCGGCCCGCCGACTCCTGGAGTCCACCGAACTGACGATCGCCGCGATCGCCCGGCAGGTCGGCTACCGCCACGGGGAGACATTGCACCGGGTGTTCACCCGCCGCCTGGCCACCACGCCCGAACGCTACCGCCAGCATTTCGCCCTGGGCCCGGCTCAGCCGACCGGCACCAGCGAGTAGATCCACCACGGCCGCTGCGGCAGTTCGAATTCGAAGAGCTGGACGTGCATGCTCACCCATTCGCCGGTCTCGGGTGAGCGCACCCGGATGGGACGGCGCTCGGTATCGGCGGGCGCGACCTCGGTCGACCAGAACCGCTCCCGGACGGCGATATCGGGTGTCTGCCAGGGGACGCCACGAACGCGGGCACCTCGGGTCGCCGTAGTCCGTGAGGCGTGCCGAAAGACAGGCCCGGGTCGCGCCGGTGGACCCGATGAGGGGTCCACCGCCGGGCGATATCGCCGGTCGCACAACGGTTTTCATCCACGCCGTCAGGCGACCGCGATGTGCTGGTGGTCGGTGCGGATGCGGCCGTGCTCGTCGAGCGCCAGCACGTCCAGGCCGCCGCCGACCACGGCGCCGTCCTCGGTCACCATGGACCAGGTGACGGCGACGACATGGTTCAGCAGCGCCGTCGCCTCCCCGCGCCGCACGAAACGGTGGCCGGTGCCGATGAACATGTCGTAGGCGCGCTCCACGCGACGTTCCATGGCGTGGTGGCCGCGGACCTCGAGGGCCGGGATCGGGAAGTTCAGCTCGGCGGCCGCGTTGCGCAGGTCCTCGGGCGGATCGACGAGGATCTGCGCGCCGTCCTCGGCCCACAGGTCGGCGATGAGCTTGCGGCGCACCTGCGGGTCGGGCTCGTTCCACTGCGCGATGTAGCGATCGGTGAGGTCATTGATGTCGATGGCGGTCTCGTTGCTGTTCGTCATGACCATGAGTCTGCGAGGAATCGATGAGGTGCGCGATTCCCTCCAGGGAATGACGCACACAGCCCTCCAGGGAATGACGCACACAGCCCCCCAGGGAATGACGAGCACCACCCTCCAGGGACTGGCGAACACCGCCCCCGCGGGAACGACACAGGGCCGCACGCGGATTCCGCGCGCGGCCCTGTGGCAGGTACCGGCCGTCAGTTCCCGGCGAGCACCGCCAGCACCGGCTCGGACAGGAAGAACGGCTCCAGCCGCTCGCGGATCAGCTTGGCCAGCACGCCGTTCCGCTTGGCGGCCTCCACCACGGCCGGGCCGTAGCGCAGGATCTCCTCGGCGATGACCGCCTCGGACAGGCCCAGCTCGGGCAGCATGGCGGCCAGGGTGTGGTCGCCATACTTCTCGAAGAACACCTCGACGCCCTGGTCCACCAGCACGCCGACGTATTCCTTGTTGCGGGTGGTCACCGCGATCCGGTGGATGATCAGCGCCAGATCCTTCAGGTCCTGCTGCGACAGGTACTCGCGCAGGCCGCTGACCGGTTCCCCGGCGTGCAGGTCCCAGAACTCCATGGCGGCGTCGTGCACGGGCGCGTCGCGCAGCATCTCGCGGATGGCGTTATTGGTCCGCTTGAGCGCGAATTGCGCTCCCTTCCCGGCCATTTCGCCGATGAAGGTGCCACCGGCCTTCTCCGCCGCCTTGCGCGCGGTCTTGGCGGCATTGGTGCCCATCGACACCAGCGAGCCGACCCCGGGAATCTTCGAGGCCATCTGCTTGTTGGTCTCCATGAGATCGTCGACCAGCTTGTCCACGAACTTGGCGGCCACGGTCGCGATCAGGGGGCTCTCGGTGAGGCGTTCCAGGATCCGCTCCTGGGCCTGGTGCATGCCGAAGAGCTTCTCCAGCAGCTGTTCGACCGGTTCGCGGTCGACCACGTCACCGAGGGTGTACTCGGTGTTCCCGGCGATGTCCTCGTAGAGCGTGTCGGCCAGCGTGCCGACCATCTCGCCCAGCACCGGGCTGCCGCCGATGAGGTCGATGACATTGGCGACGGTCTGCTTGGCCTGATCGATCTCGACCACGTCGCGGAAGATGATGGTGTCGGCGACGCCGATCACGTCTTTCACGTCGCGGGCGATCACTTCCGCGAAGCGGTCGCCGCTGACCTCGGCGACAATGAAGTCGACCTGCAGATCCAGCAGCTTCTCGGCGATTTCACGAGGCTCGGTCAAAGTTCCACCCAATCTTAGACGGAACGCCGGACCTACTCGGAATCGTTGCCGTGCATCGATTTTCGAATTTGATCCAGGCGTTCCCGCGCGGCCTTGGCGCGCGCATCCCACTGTTCCTCTACGCTACGGCCCACTGGTGTCTGCCGATCGAGCTCGCCCATCCCCTGCGAAGTCCCGTAGCGCTGCTCGACCTTATCGCGAACTGACTCGAAAGTAGGGACGCCGGCGGAGGTATAGCCGCCCACCGCGGGCCCGGTGTGGATACCCGCAGGCGGTACCGGTATCCCGGTCGCCACCGGACCCGCTCCGACCTGCCCGGATCCCCCGACCGTCTCAGACTGTGAATAGCTTTCCACCGGCAGGGTGTCAGGAGTCACATCGATGACATCCGGCGCATGACCGAGAGTATCGGTCAGGGACCGCGCCACCGCGTGCAGGGCGGCCAGACCGGCCCGGCCCTCGGTGGCGGCGGCGACCACGGCCGCGAGTTCGGCGTCCGGCAGCTGCGCCAACAACGCCGCGAGTTCCTGGGCATCGCTCATGGGTTCCAGGCTACGCATTGACCGCGCAGCGCGGGGTGACGTACCGTGGTGGCGTCGCGATCCCGTGGACGCAGGTCGACGCAGAGTCCCTCCCACCGCGATTTCCTTCCTCACCGAGCAGATCCCGCCCCATGCGGTGATCCCTCGGCATTCATCCGCGGTCTCCCACCGCCCCTCGGCCGTATCCGGCCACAGCAAGGAGAAACACCATAACAACCACCGAAATCCGGCCCCCGGTCGTATCCACCGATCCGACCCCGGCCCTCGACCACATAGAAACACTCACTCCCGCAACAGGAATCCTGGATATGCACGGTCAGACCGGCGTCCTGCGCCGCGACGGCTACCTGCCCGGCCCGCACGACGTCCACGTCCCGGCCCGCCTGATCCGCACGCACGGACTGCGCCCCGGCGACCTGGTCGCCGGACTCGCGCAACCGAATCCCAAGGGCGGCAAGCAAGCTCCGCTCGTGCGCGTCGACACCGTCAACGGCCGACCGGCCGCCGAGGCGGCCGCGCGACCGCACTTCCGGGAACTGACCCCCATCCACCCGAACGAGCGGCTGCGCCTGGAAACCCGGCCGAACCAGCTCACCACCCGCGTCACCGACCTGATCATGCCGATCGGCAAGGGCCAGCGCGCGCTGATCGTCGCACCGCCCAAGGCGGGCAAAACCTCTGTGCTGCAGTCGATCGCGCACGGCATCGCCGTCAATCACCCCGAGGCCCACCTGATGCTGGTGCTGGTCGGCGAGCGCCCCGAGGAGGTCACCGACCTGTCCCGCGGCGTCCCCGCCGAGGTGGTCGCCGCCACCTTCGACCACTCCCCCGCCGAGCAGACCGCCCTGGCCGAACTGGCCATCGAACGGGCGCAGCGCCTGGTCGAGGAGGGCCGCGACGTCGTCGTGCTGCTCGACTCGCTCACCCGGCTGGCCCGCGCCTACAACACCTCCGGACCGGCCTCGGGCCGAATCCTCTCCGGCGGTGTGGATTCCACCGCGCTGCTGCCGCCCAAGCGGTTCCTGGGCGCGGCCCGCAATATCGAGCACGGCGGTTCGCTGACCATCGTGGCCAGCGCGCTCGTCGAAACCGGTTCGCTCGCCGACACCGTCATCTTCGAGGAGTACAAGGGCACCGGCAATGCCGAGCTCAAACTGGACCGCGCCCTGGCCGGCCGCCATGTCTTCCCGGCGGTGGACATCGCCAAGTCCAGCACGCGCCGCGACGATCTGCTGCTCGACCCGGCCGAACGCCAGGCCATCGCCACCCTGCGCCGCACCCTCGCCGATCTGGACGATCAGCGCGCCCTCGAGCTGCTCCTCGACGGCCTGCGCAAGACCGGCGGCAATGCCGAGTTCCTCGCCAATATCAGCCGGAAATGAGCCGCTTGGGCGGTAGTACGCCCGCCGCCCAGGACGCGACCCGCTCGGCCCAGCCGGGGAATCCGATCAGGTTGTTGTGCAGCCCGCCCGGATAGATCACCAGCTCCTTGGGCTCCGGCGCCGCCGCGAACAACTCCCGCCCCATCCGCACGGGCAACAGCTCATCCGCGTCCCCGTGCATGATCAGGACCGGGCAGCTCAACCGCCGAATCCGCCGCAGACTCGGATAAGCGTTGGGCACGAAGATCTTCGGCAGGAACGGATACACCGCCGTCGCCGCGTCCCGCATGCTCGTGAACGTCGACATGAGCAGCAATGCCGCGGGCGGCACAGCGTTCGCCAACTCCAGCATCACTCCCCCGCCGAGCGACTTGCCGAGATACACGACCCGCTCGGCATCCACCCCGGGCTGCGCCAGCAACGCCTCCCGCGCGGCCCGCACATCCTGATACGTCCCGCTCTCGCCCGGCCGCCCGGTACTGCGCCCGTACCCCCGGTAATCGAACGTCATCACATCGAATCCGGCCGACGCCAGCATGCCCAGCATCGGTGATCGGTCCCCGATGTTCCCACCATTGCCGTGCGCGAACAGGATGTGCCCCACCGGTTCCCCCACCGCCGGCACGAACCACGCGTTGACGGTCTCCCCGTCGGAGGTACGCAAGTACAGGTCCGCATAGGCGAACCCATACGTTTCGGGAGTCTCCATGATGCCGCGCTCGCCCGGTTGATAGCTGAGGGCGTTGAGGACGGGCGTCGCCGGATGCCACATGGTTCATTCATACCCAAAGGGCCCCGATCCATCAGGATCGGGGCCCTTCGCGGTGGCCTGGGATCAGCCGCGCAGGACCGCGCCCACAGTGTCCGAGGCGCGGGCGACGGCCGCGTCGCGGGCGGCGCTGGCCTCGTCCTCGGTGAGGGTGCGGTCGGTGGCCCGGAAGCGCAGGGCGTAGGTCAGGGATTTGCGGCCCTCACCCGCCTGCGCGCCCTCGTACACGTCGAACAGGGAGATGTCCTCGAGCAGTTCGCCGGCGCCGGTGCGCAGCGCGTTCTCCACCGTCACGGCGGGGACGGCCTTGTCGACGCTGACCGAGACGTCCTGCAGCACCGCGGGGAACGCGGAAACCACCGGGGCGGGCCGGATCTCGCGCAGCGGCAGGGCGTCGAGGTCGAGCTGGAAGGCGCAGGTGCGCGGCGGCAGACCGGAGCGCTCCAGCACGGCGGGGTGCAGTTCGCCCGCGTGGCCGACGACGACGCCGTCCACCAGCAGCTCGGCGCAACGGCCCGGGTGCCACGGAAGGAACTGCGCCGCACGGCGTTCGATGGTCAGACCGGCGGCCTGGGCGATCGCGTCGACCAGGGCGAAAGCGTCCGACGCCTCGACCGGGCGGCCCGGGCCCCACGGTCCGCGCGGCTCGCGCCGGCCGGTGAGGACCGCGCCGACGCGGGTCGGCTGCTCGGGCAGCGAGTCGAGCAGGACCTGGATCTCGTCGTCGGTCGGGCGGCGATCCACGGGCAGCAGCCCGACGGGCGCGGTCCGCTCGGTCGGCAGAGTGACCTGGCCGATCGCGTAGATCGCGAGATCGCGCTGGCCGCGGGAGATATTGCGGGCCGCGATCTCCAGCAGACCGGGCAGCAGCGTGGTCGACAATTCCGCGCGCTCGACGTCGAGCGGGTTCAGCACCCGCAGCGTGTTGCGGCGCGGGTCGTCGGCGTCCAGACCCCAGGTGTCGAAGACACCGGCCTGCATGAAGACCGGGGCGGGCACCTCGACGCAGCCCTCGAACGCCAGCGCCTTGCTCACGGCGCGGCGACGCAGCTGAGCGGCGGTGAGGCCGCGCCCGGCCGGGGCGGTGGGCAGCACCGACGGGATCTGGTCCAGCCCCTCCAGGCGCAGCACCTCCTCCACCAGGTCGGCGGGCTGGGTGAGGTCGGGACGCCAGGACGGCGGGGTCACGATCAGCTGCGGGTGACCGGCCTCGCTGACGCCGACCTCGATGGCGCAGCCGACCTGCTGCAGGCGACGGGTGGCCGCGCCGGGCGCGTAGTGCACGCCCGCGGTGCGGTCGGCCAGATCGATGTCCATGGTGATCGGGGCCGCGGCCGGGGTGGGCACGCGCACGTCGGTCAGCACGGATTCGACGGTGCCACCGGCGATCTCGGCCAGCAGGGTGGCGGCGCGATCGAGGGCGGCGATATTGACCTCGGGGTCCACGATCCGCTCGAAACGGCGGCTGGCCTCGGAGCCCAGCTTGTGGCGGCGCGCGGTGCGCGCCACGGCCACCGGGTTCCAGGTGGCGGCCTCGAGCAGGATGTCGGTGGAGGTGTCCGACACCTCGGTGCTCGCGCCGCCCATGATGCCGGCCAGCGAGATGACCCCGGACTCGTCGGTGATCACCACGTCCTCGGCGTCGAGGGTGCGCTCGGCCTCGTCGAGGGTGCGCAGGGTCTCGCCGGTGTTGGCGCGGCGCACCACGAATCCGCCGCGCACCTTGGCGGCGTCGAAGGCGTGCAGCGGCTGACCGAGTTCGAGCATCACGTAGTTGGTGACGTCCACGGCCGGGGAGATCGGGCGCACGCCCGACAGCAGCAGGCGGCGCTGCAGCCACCACGGGCTCACGGCCTTCGGGTCGATGCCGGTGACGCGGCGCACCGCGAAACGCGTGCAGCCCGACGCGGGTTCGATCTTCACCGGCCACGCCTCGACCTCGGAGTCCGGCAGCAGCCGCACGGCCGGATCGCCGTACTCCAGGTCGAAGCCGCAGGCCAGCTCACGCGCCAGACCGCGCGCGGAGAACGCGTAGCCGCGGTCGGGGGTGATGGCCAGCTCGATGATGGTGTCGCCCAGGCCCAGCAGCTCGTTGGCGTCCGCGCCGGGCTCGGCGGTGCCGGGCTCGAGTACCAGGATGCCGCTGTGGTCCTTGCCGATGCCGAGTTCGGCGACCGAGCAGATCATGCCATTGCTGGTGTGGCCGTAGGTCTTCCGCGACGAGATCTTGAATCCGCCGGGCAGCTCGCCGCCGGGCAGCACCACCACGACCAGGTCGCCGACGGCGAAGTTCCGTGCGCCGCAGACGATCTCCTGCAGCTCGGCGTTGCCGACGTCGACCTTGCAGAAGCGGATCGGCTTCTTGAACTCGGTCAGCTCGGTGATCTCGGCGACCCGGCCGACCACCAGCGGCTTGTCGATGTCACCGCCGATGGGCGCCAGATGGTCGACCTCTTCGACCTCGAGACCGACCCGGACGAACCCCGCGTCGAGCTCCTCGGCCGTCACCGACCACCCGGGGGTGGTCCGCTGCAGGATGTCCGTCAGCCAGGACTGAGCTACTCGCACTTGACGTTTCGCTTCCTCGTATCGGGGTCAGGTCAGGACTGGATGCCGAACGGCAGCGTGAACCGCACATCGCCCTCGACGATGTCGCGCATGTCCGGCAGGCCGTTGCGGAACTGCAGGGTTCGCTCCAGGCCCATGCCGAACGCGAAGCCGCTGTACACCTCGGGGTCGATGCCGCTGGCGATGAGCACCTTCGGGTTCACCATGCCGCAGCCGCCCCACTCGACCCAGCCGGGGCCGCCCTTCTTGTCCTCGAACCACACGTCCACCTCGGCGGACGGCTCGGTGAAGGGGAAGAAGCTGGGCCGCATGCGGGTGGTGGTGTTCGGGCCGAACAGCGCCCGCGCGAAACCGTCCAGGGTGCCCTTGAGGTGGGCCATGGTCAGGCCCTTGTCGATAGCCAGGCCCTCGATCTGCGAGAACACCGGGGTGTGGGTGGCGTCCAGCTCGTCGGTGCGGAACGTGCGGCCCGGGCACACCACGTAGATCGGCAGCTCGCGAGACAGCATGGTGCGCACCTGAACCGGCGAGGTGTGGGTGCGCAGCACCTGCCGCGACCCCTCCGGCGCGATGTGGAAGGTGTCCTGCATGGTGCGGGCCGGATGGTCGGGCAGGAAGTTCAGGGCGTCGAAGTTGAAGTGCTCGGTCTCGACCTCGGGGCCCTCGGCGACCTCCCAGCCCATGGCCACGAACACGTCCGCGACCCGCTCGGACAGCACCGAGATGGGGTGCCGCGCGCCGGGGGCGCGCCGGTCGGCGGGCAGGGTCACGTCGATGGTCTCCGCCACCAGGACCGCCGCGTCGCGCTCGGCGAGCAGCTCGGCCTGGCGGGTCTCGTAGGCCTGCGACACCCGGCCGCGCGCCACGTTCACCCGCTTGCCCGCGTCGGCCTTCTCCTCCTTGGGCAGCGTGCCCAGTGACCGCTGCGCCAGCGAGATCGGCGACTTGCCACCCATGTACTCGGTCTTGGCCGTGGCCAGCTCGTCCAGGGTCGAGGCCGAGGCGAACGCCTTCTCCGCGGCTTCCGCGGCGGCGGAGAGCGACTCCTCGCTCAACGCGGCGGTCTGCTCGGCACTGTTGTCATCGGCCACGATGGTTCGTCACTCCCCAGGCTGGTTACGGGTCGGGCGGAAAGTCTGATCGCTAATGGTTACTGCCCACCCATTCTTGCTGGTCGCATCGTAAACCTTGTAATCAGCCCACCTCACCTGGATTTTCCCAGCTCGGGCCCACCCTTCGGCGTGGTGGTGACCACAACGGTGGTACCAATGGACTCGTGAAGTCCCGGCCCCTGACCTTGATCGACGACTCCGCCCGCCTCATCGAGTACTCGGCGGCGATGGACCGCATGCAGCAGATGTGGGAGGAGCGCGTCGCCGACCAGCGGCCCGACACGCTGTGGCTGCTGAGCCACGAACAGACCTTCACCATCGGCCGCCGCACCCCCGAGGAGCACCTGCCGGCCCCCGACACCGACATCCCGGTCTTCACCACCAACCGGGGCGGCCAGCTCACCTACCACGCCCCCGGCCAGCTGGTTGGCTATCTCATCGTGAAGCTGCGGCCCGGCGAGGGCGTCGTGGACCTGATCCGCGATATGGAACTGCGCCTCGTCGCGGCGCTGGCCGAACTCGGCATCCCGGCCGAGCGCCGCGTCACCCCGCCCGGCTCGGAGCTGCTCACCGGCGTCTGGACCCGCGACACCGGCCGCAAGATCACCTCGATCGGCATGCGCGTCGGCCGCAATGTCTCCACCCACGGCTTCGCGCTCAATGTCACCGGCGACCTGTCGCCGTGGAAGCTCGCCGTCGCCTGCGGGCTGCCCGATGTCGACATGACCTCGGTGGAAAGGGAACTGAACGACGACGAAGCCCCGACGATGGAGCGCGTCGTCGCGGCCATCGCCGGGGCCTTCGAGGCGAGCGCTACCCCGTCTCCCCTGCTCTGACCGGGACCCGCCGGATCGCGTTCACGATCGGCGCGGTTCCCAGGGCGGCGAACAGGGCCACCGCGATGTAGACCAGCTGCTCGGGAATCCGGAACCACAACGGTGTGGCCGCCTGGCCGTCGAAGGAGACATTGTCCACGGCCGCATGGATATTCGCGGGCAGCAGCAGGACGAACAGCACGACCAGGGCCAGACCCGCGAGGCGGCGGAACGGGACCAGGATCAGCCCCAGCGCACCCAGGTACTCCAGTACGCCGGTCGCGTAGACGGTGAAGTCGGGAAACGGCACGAACGACGGGACCATGGCGACCAGATCGCTGTGATGCGGCATGACCGTCACCGAGTCGGGGACGAAGTGCGCGGTGCCGGTCATGACGAGCATGAACGCCAGGCCGTGCGCGGCGGCGGAGCGCCAGGTCGCGAAGCGGGCCACGCCGACGGCGCCGAGCAGCCGCAGGATCAGGGTCGGGATCGCCAGCAGCAGGAGGGTCTCGAACATGATGCGTCTCCCTTGGATTTCGATCCGGCTCAGTGCGCGAGAACGGTTGCGCCGGAACCCGATTCGGCAGCAGTGCGACGGCCGGGCAGCAGCAGCGCCACGAACGCGCCCAGCGCCACGATGACCGAGCCGACCTTCACCGCCGGGATCAGGCCGTCGACGTAGTCCGCCGGGCTCATGTAGGAGCCGTGCGAGGCGAACACCGAGGCCAGCACCGCGACACCCATGGCCACACCGACCTCGCGGATGGTGTTGTTGGCGCCCGAGGCCATGCCCTGATCCGCCGGTGACGCCGTGGCCATGACGACGGTGGCCGTGGGCGCGAAGGTCAGGCCCATGCCCACGCCGCCCAGGACGAACGGCAGCACGAAGTGGCTGTAGGACACGTCCACGCTCGTGGTGAGGGCCATCCACAGCAGCGCGACCGCCAGCAGCGCCTGCCCGATCGACACCAGCACCCGCGCGCCGACCCGGTCCACGATCAGACCGGCCAGCGGGGCCACCACCATCGGAGCCATGGTCCACGGCAGCGTCCGCACACCGGAAGCGAGCGGCGAATACCCCTGCACCACCTGGAAGTACTGGGCCAGCAGGAAGATCGAGCCGAAGGTGCCCAGCGAGAAGGTGAACGACACCACGTTGATGACGTAGCCGCGCTGACGGAACAGGCGCAGCGGCAGCATCGGATCAGTGGTCCGGCTCTCCCAGATCACGAACACCGTGAGCGCGATCGCGCCGCCGATCAGCCCGGTCAGCACCTTGGCCGAGGTCCAGCCGTCGTCGGCACCGTGGATGACGCCCCACACCACCGCGAGCACGCCGCCCGCCGACAGCAGCAGGCCGAGCAGGTCCAATCGCCGTGCGCCACCGAAGGATTCGTTCAGCACCCGGGCCACCAGCGGCACCGCGATCAGGCCGATCGGCACGTTCAGCCAGAAGATCCACTGCCAGTTCAGGCCGTCGACGACCGCGCCGCCGACCACCGGGCCCAGCGCGATGCCCAGGCCGGAGATGCCGCCCCAGATGCCGATGGCGGCGCTGCGCATCTTCTCCGGCACCGCCGCGGACAGCAGCGTCAGCGACAGCGGCATGACGGCCGCCCCGCCGAAGCCCTGGGCCGCGCGGGCGGCGATGAGCATCCACGGTTCGGTGGCCAGCGCGCACGCGGCCGATCCGAGCGTGAACAGCGCGATGCCGCCCAGGTAGACGCGCCGGCGGCCGAGCCGATCGCCCAGCGCGGCGGCGGTGAGCAGCAGCGAGGCGAAGGCCAGGGTGTAGGCGTTCACGAACCACTGCAGGTCCGAGAGCGAGGCGTGCAGTTCGGTGCGGATCACCGGCAGCGCGTTGGTCACCACGAGGTTGTCGAGCGTGACCATGAACATCGGAATGCCCACGGCGGCGAGGACGGCGGCGAGCGGGCGCTGCCGGGCCTGTTCGGCCACCGTGCGGGTGAGCGAGGAGGTGTCGAGTGTCTCAGTCATGTCCGATCCCCTTGTTGTAATCGACTGATAACTAGAGAGTATGCATCGACTGATAACATGTCAATGGGAAGGATGATTCCCGACGACGAGGAGGCGCACCCACCATGACCAGGACCCGGATGACGGCCGAGGAACGCAGCGAGGAAGTGCTGCGCGCGGCCATCTCCGCCTTCGCCGAATCCGGTTACGCAGCAACGAAAACCGATGAGATCGCCCGCCGCGCGGGGGTCTCGCAGCCGTATGTCATCCGGCTGTTCGGCACCAAGTTGCAACTGTTCCTGGCGGTGCTGGAACGAGTCTGCGACCGCGTCGACGGACTCTTCCGCGAGGGGGCCGCGCAGGCCCCCGCCGACGCGAC
This sequence comes from Nocardia sp. NPDC005746, assembly GCF_040630785.1. Taxonomy (NCBI): domain Bacteria; kingdom Bacillati; phylum Actinomycetota; class Actinomycetes; order Mycobacteriales; family Nocardiaceae; genus Nocardia; species Nocardia sp. NPDC005746. The sequence goes on along the minus strand of NZ_JBEXYE010000018.1, from coordinate 125,881 downwards.
CCCCAAGGAGCGACTCGACGCCATGGGCGAACGCTTCGGCGACTTCCTGCTCGACGGCGACCTGCCCCGGGTTTTTCTCCAGGGGATCGCCGCGGCGGGAACGGACCCTGCCATCGGCGACGTCATCCGTGCCCGCTTCGGCAATATCTACCTGGTGGCGCGAGAGCTCACCGGGGCGTCGGCCTACGAGGTCCGCCGCTTCATGGGCACCGGCATGCTGCTCACCAATATGACAGCCATGGGACTCACCGGCCCGAACCCGATCGCCGCGCCCTGGGCCGAGGAGATCATGGAGAACCTGGAAGCCGACGGCATCTGAGCGGGACTACGCGCGGTGCTGCACCCGCGAGCTCGAGTAGAGGCAGATAGCCGCGGCGGCAGCCAGATTCAGGCTCTCCGCGCGGCCGTGGATGGGAATCCGGATCCGGTGGGTGGCGCGGGCGGCGATGGCCTTGTCCAGGCCGTGCGCCTCGTTGCCGAACAGCCACGCGACCGGGCCGCGCAGGATCTCGTCGGCGTCGTCCAGGTCGACCTCGCCCTTGGCGGTGGTGGCCAGGATCGCGATGCCCGCCGCCTCCAGCGCGTCCAGGGTGGCGCCGATATCGCGGGAGCGGGCCACGGGGACGTGGAAAAGGCTTCCGGCACAGGCGCGTACGCATTTTCCGTTGTGCGGATCCACCGAATCACCGGCGAGCACGACGCCGTCCGCGCCGACGGCGTCGGCCACGCGGATCAAGGTGCCCGCATTGCCCGGGTCGGCGATCTCGACGGGCACCGCGAGCATGCGCGGGGCGGCGTCGAGCACCTCGCGCAGCGGCACGTCCACCTGGCGGCACACCGCGACCAGACCCGGCGGAGTCACGGTCTCCCCCAGCATCTCCGCGGCGCGGTCGGTCACCATCGTGGTCCGCACCCCTTGGGCGGCGGCCCCGGCGACCAGCGCGTGCTCGCGTTCGGCGGCCTTCTCCGAGAAGAACAGCTCCTCGACCCGGCCGGTGTCCAGCGCCGCCTCGACCGAATTCGCGCCCTCGGCCAGGAACAGGCCGGTTTTGCGGCGGACCGGACTGCGGTGCAGCTTGACCGCCGACACGATCCGGGAGTTACGCCAGTCGATGGAATCAGCGCTCACGGCCACCTGTCCCTCGGAGATATGCGGAGATACGAGAAGAAACGAAACGACCCGCGGAACATCGTCCGCGGGTCGTTTCGGCTATTGCTTTGTCACGCAGACCGAATCAGGCGGCCGGGGCGTTGACGTCGGCCGGCAGGGCAGCCTTGGCGGCGGCGACCAGCTGGGCGAAGGCCTCGGCGTCGGAGACGGCGAGCTCGGCCAGGATCTTGCGGTCCACCTCGATGCCGGCGGCCTTGAGGCCCTGCATGAAGCGGTTGTAGGTCATGTCGTTCAGACGCGCGGCGGCGTTGATACGAGTGATCCACAGCTGACGGAAGTCACCCTTCCGCGCCCGGCGGTCCCGGTAGGCGTAGGTGAGCGAGTGCAGCTGCTGTTCCTTGGCCTTGCGGTACAGGCGCGACCGCTGACCGCGGTAGCCCTTGGAGGCCTCGAGAACGGAACGGCGCTTCTTCTGAGCGTTGACGGCCCTTTTGACGCGTGCCACTTTTCAGTCCTTGATCGAATAGGGGGTGCGGCGATCGCACCCGGAGGTTGGTCGGTCGGCTCAGCCGAATTACTTGGCGAGCAGCTTCTTGACGCGAGCGACGTCGGCCTTGGCGACGACCTCCACGCCGTCCAGACGACGAGTCCGGGTGGTCGGCTTGTGCTCGAGCAGGTGGCGACGGTTCGCCTGCTGACGCAGCAGCTTGCCGCTGCCCGACACCTTGAATCGCTTCGAGGCGCCGCTGTGGCTCTTCATCTTCGGCATGGATTCCTCAGTTCTGTCGTGCCGGAGGCGCGCGAGTACCACACGCCTCCGGAGCTTCTCGTTATTACTGCTGCGGGGTGGCCGATTCGGCAGCCGGGGCTGCGGTCTCGGCCGGGGCCGCCTCGGCGGGAGCCGGCGCGGGCGCACTGCTGCGCTGCTGCGTCGAGCTCGCGTCGTTCTGGGCCTTCACCCGCGTCTTCGCGCCCTTGTGCGGCGCGAGGACCATGGTCATGTTTCGGCCGTCCTGCTTGGCCGAGGTTTCGACGAATCCGAGGTCGGCGACGTCGGCGGCCAGTCGCTGCAGGAGCCGGAACCCGAGTTCGGGGCGCGACTGCTCGCGACCACGGAACATGATGGTGACCTTGACCTTCGACCCGGCCTCCAGGAAGCGCATCACGTGGCCGCGCTTGGTGGCGTAGTCGTGGTCATCGATCTTCGGGCGGAGCTTCTGCTCCTTGATCACGGTCTGGACCTGGTTCTTCCGGGACTCACGCGCCTTCTGCGCGGTCTCGTACTTGAACTTGCCGTAGTCCATGATCTTGCACACCGGCGGGCGTGCATCGGGCGCGACCTCGACCAGGTCGAGGTCAGCTTCCTGAGCGACGCGTAGTGCATCTTCAACACGCACGATCCCAACCTGCTCGCCGCCGGGTCCGATGAGTCGGACCTCGGGAACGCGGATGCGATCGTTGATGCGGGTCTCAGTGCTGATGGGGCCTCCTAGGTCAAGCGGTTCGTCAACGACCGCAAGCAATAACTGCAACCCCAATTTCAACACGAAAGCCCCGCTCCGGTATTTCACCGGCACGGGGCCCGAGTCGACCGATCCGCGACGCAAACAGCTCGCATCGCACCACGCGCAGGAAAAACCCACGCGCAGAACCCATCACGCAAATGATGGGCGACCGGACCGTTCAACCTCGCGCTGTCAGCGCTGGTTGACGGTGGGAGTCGGGCTCCACTTGATGCCCCGAGTCGGTTGCAGGAACCAGTCCAGGGCGGTCGTCGCGGAAGAGTCTAACACTCATAGCGGTGAGCTCCGAATCGGCCGCCCCCGCGACCAGCGCCGACCCGCGCGATGGCATTCTCTACCCCATGAGCGAGGCTACCTTGAACGACGATTCCGCCCTCATCGACGGCGAGGTCGTGCGCGAACTGGCCGAGATCCCCGCGGTCGAGGTCATCAGCCGCGCCGCCGTCATGCTGATGAGCTCCGCGGCCGAGAAGCTCGGCCTGGGCGAACCCGACCCGGCCAGCAGCCCCCACCTGGACCTGGACGAGGCGCGTCGCGTCATCACCGCGCTCGCCGGTCTGGTCACCGCGTCGGTCGAGTACCTCGGCCCGCACGCCGGTCCGATCCGCGACGGCCTGCAGTCGCTGCAGCGCGCGTTCCGCGAATCCTCGGAGTACCCGGACGCGCCGGGCGCGGGCCCGGGCGAGAAGTACACCGGCCCGGTGTACTGACCGAACCGGTATCGACCTGTCGAAAACGGCCCGCCCGAGTTCTTTCGGGGCGGGCCGTTTTTGTTCGCGCGGCCTCTACGTCCTGGGGCCGATGCCGTCGAGGAGCGTTGCGACGACCGCCGCGGGCTCGACGGCGGGTGGCGACATGCCGGGCAGCACCGCGTTGAGGATCCGGTCGTGGCAGATGCCGACCAGGACGGCCGCCGCGGCGGCGGTGTCGGTGTCGGGGGCGAGGCGGCCGAGTCGCCGCTCACCGGCCAGGTAGTCCGAGAGCAGCACTCGCCAGTCGGGCTGATCGGTCGGCAGTTCGGCGAAGCGATCCAGCACGACCGGAGCGGACAGCAGGCCCGCGAAGACCGGCAGCACCGCGCGGTGCAGGTCCAAGCCCGCGCTCAGATATATAAGGAGATTCTCCGCGACCGTCGCTTCCCCCGCGGCGGGCAGTGCGCCGAGCGCGCGGTGCGCGGCGTCGACGTGCGCTCGGACCGCGGCGGCGAGCAGGGCATCCTTGTCCGGGAAGTGGTTGTAGAGGACGCCGTCGGCCACCTCGGCCGCGCGCGCGATGGCGCGCACGGTGAGGGTGGCGGCCGAGCCCTCGGCGAGCAGGCGCTGCGCGGTGGCGACGAGGTGATCGCGCAGGGTGTCGTCGGTGGCGCGCAGCGCCGCGGCCTTGCGGGGTGACATGGATGGCTACGGTAGCGGGGTCGCGGCCGTCACGAGCCAGGCCGACCCGCGCAGGACGATGCCGGCGGGGGTGGCGTAGGGGATCAGGGCCGTGGAGATCGCCTGGCGGACTTCGGCGTCGGTGGCGAATCCGGCCAGGGAGCGGTGATAGCGGACCGGGCCCCAGCCCATGATGAAGTCGGTGGCGTCGGCGATATCGTCACCCCAGATGCCATCGGCCTCACGGTATTCGACGCCGATCTCCCCGAAACCCGCGGCGGACAACAGGTCCCGGATGCGGTCGGGCTCGGAGAACGGGCCTTCGGCGGGGCTGACCGCGAAGTTCTCGAGATGGGCTGCGGCGGCGCCGAATACGGCGCCCAGATCGGTACCCGGGAGCGGGGTCATGGCGGCGAAGGCCAGGCGGCCGCCGGGGCGCAGGGCGCAGGCGATATTGGCGAAGGCCGCCACCGGGTCGGTGAAGAACATGATGCCGAAGCGGCTCAGCGCGGCATCGTAGGCGGCGGCGGGGAAGGGATGGATCTGGGCGTCGCCCTGTTCGAAGCCGACATTGGGGACGGCTTCGGCGGCGGCCCGTTCTCGGGCGCGGGCGAGCATCGGGCCGGAGAGGTCGACACCGGTCGCGGAGCCGGCGCCGGCGCGGCGGGCGGCGGCTCGGGTCAATTGGCCGTTACCGCAGCCGATGTCGAGGACGCGGTGGCCGTCGGCGATGCGGGCGGCGGTCAGCAGGGGTTCGTCGAAGCCGTGGTTCACGGCGTCGTAGCGGTCGTAGTGGCCCGCCCAGTGTTCGCCTTCGTAGCCGTTCCAGGCCTCGGACTGGGCGGTATTCACGATCTCGGTCATGCTCGACTCCTATTATGAACGATTGTTCATGAACGCACGTTCATATTGCGCGCGGACGGAGGAACGTGTCAATACCCGCCCCGGGTAACGGTTTACGCTGAACGCTCAGCGACCGGCTGGCAAACGTCCAGCGACGGAGGGGCATCCGGAGAATCGGCCGCATCGGCCTGCCGTGATCTCGGCCGGATTGTTAACGCTCGACCGGACATGCGACATAGCTGGTTGCGGGCTGATCGCCTGTGCGGCTGGATGATCGAAACAGCGTGGCGACATCGAGCCGGTGCTGGTTGGATGCCGGAGTATCGCACCGATCGGCGCGAGCGCGGGCGACGTCCTGCATACTACGACGGGCAGCGGCAAGGCTGCCCTCACTACGAGATCGAATGGACTTCGGGGGTTGTACATGAATGACCTGATATCCCAAGGGAACCGCACGTCCGGCAGCCGGATTCGGCGCGGCGTCCTCCCGATCATGATCGCCGCGGCCGCGACCGCCGCGCTGGTGGCGGGCTGCACCTCGTCCTCCAACTCGGACAGCAAGGCCACCACCTCGCAGGCCGCCCCGCCGGCGCAGCTGCCCGAGGGCGCGCAGATCGTCGCCGAATCGGCCAAGACCACCCAGACCCTGCAGTCGGTGCACGTGGTGCTGGACGTGAAGAACCTGCCCACACTGTCGGTCAAGAGCATCAAGGCCGACGTCACCAACCAGCCGCAGGGCCAGGGCCAGGCCATCGGTGACGCCGAGGTGAAGGTCAAGCAGGACGGCGACTTCACCAAGACCAAGTTCATGGTCGTCGACAAGACCCTCTACACGGGTGACGGCACCAAGTACGCCCCCGTCGGCCCCGCCGAGAAGATCTACGACCCGGGCGTCCTGCTCGACAAGGACAAGGGTCTGGCCTACGCCATCTCGCAGGTGAAGAACGCCAAGGCCGAAGGCCGCGAGAAGATCGACGGCGTCGACACCGTGAAGGTCAGCGGCACCATCTCCGCCGACGTCATGGACCCGGTCGTCCCGCAGATCGGCAAGGACGGCGGCGAGTTCCCGATCACCCTGTACATCAAGGACGTCGCGCCGCCGAGCGGTGCGGGCACCACCCTGCCCTCGACCGCGGCCTCGCCGGGCACCGGCCCGAACCTGGTGCGCGCCATCGTCACCAAGGACTCGGGCACCGTCACCGTGACGTTGTCCGACTGGGCGAAGCCGGTGCACGTCACCAAGCCCGGCGGCTAGTCACCCGTCTATCCGCCCTGTGAGTGGGGAGCCGGTTCGGGGAACGAGCAACGGCGGCAACAGCTGTCGTCCGACCCCGGCCGGCTTTCGCATTTTTTTCGGGCTGCTGTTAACAAAAGCCCACTTAAGAGATTGTTCAGTGAATTGCAAGCCGCAACGCCGACGATTCCATTCGTAAGTTCGAACGCGGTGTGTGCGTGTGGAGGAAAGCTATGACGATCGAACGGCCCGAGGCCGAGGCGACGATCGAACGGCAGGCGCCAGCAGATGAATTCCGCCGGCCCCCGCTCGACGGACCGCCGCCGATTTCCAACGTCTGGGTCTACGACGGGAAAGCCTACGACCTCTCCGACTGGATTTCCAAGCATCCGGGCGGCGAGTTCTTCATCGGCCGCACCAAGAACCGCGACATCACCTCGATTGTCGGTTCGTACCACAAGAATCCGGAAGCCATCGGCAAGATTCTGAAGAAGTACGCGCTCGACCGCGACGCCCTGCCGGAGGACATCCACCCCAAGGCCAACGCGCCCGCGTTCCTGTTCAACGAGGGTTTCGACAGCTGGCGCGACACCCCGAAGTTCAGCTTCGACAACAAGGACGACCTGCTGCACAAGGTGAAGGCGCGGCTCAAGGAACCCGAGCTGGCCGCCCGGATCCGGCGCATGGACACCTATTTCAATATCGTGGTCGCCATTCTCGCGGTGGCGTACTTCGCGGTGCAGGGCCTGCGGTTGTTCGAGCGGTCCTGGATGCCGTTGCCGGTCTTCGTGATCGCCATGGTGCTGCTGCGCAGCTCCCTGGCCGGGTTCGGGCACTACGCCATCCACCGTGCCCAGAAGGGCATGAACAAGATCTACACGAACGCCTTCGACTTCAATTACGTCGCACTGGCATTCGTGACCGCGGACGGCCACGCCCTGCTGCACCACCCGCACACCCAGAGTGAAGTCGACATCAAGAAGAACGTCTTCACCATGATGATGCGGATCCCGCGGCTGTACCGGGTGCCGATCCACACCCTGCACAAGTTCGGTCACACCGTCACCGGCATGACCTTCCGCCTGCTCGACGTCTGCCGCCTCACCCGCAAGGTGGGCATCAAGGACATGTACGGCACCTGGGGTGGGGCGCTGCCGCACTTCATCGGGTCCTTCGGCGCGCGATTCCTGCTGCTGGGCGAGCTCATCGCCTTCACCGTGATGGGCGACTTCTGGGCCTGGGCCCTGCAATTCGTGATCACCCTGTGGGTCTCCACCTTCCTGGTGGTGGCCAGCCACGACTTCGAGGTCGAGACCGAGGAACTCGAGCACAACTCCGAGGACTGGGGCGTCGACCAGATCGAACAAGCCTACGACCTCAAGGTGGTCGGCAACCGCTACCTGGACTGCTTCCTGTCGGCGGGCCTCAGCTCGCACCGCGTCCATCACGTACTGCCCTACCAGCGCAGCGGTTTCGCCAATATCGCCACCGAGGACGTGCTGCGTGAGGAGTCGGCGAAGTTCGGCGTGGAATGGCTTCCCGCCAAGAGCTTCTTCACCGACCGCTTCCCCAAGCAGATCCGCACCTACATCCTCGCGCCGTCCGACGACGCGGTGGAACGCAAGTGGGGGTTCGTCAAGGAGCACTTCTCGCCGCTCGCCCTGAAGACCTGTGTCGTCTACACCGCGCAGGGCTTCACCGGAATCGGCACGGTCTGAACCGATTCCGACACCGCGGCGCGCCGGAACATGCGCCGACCGCACCGCGGGTTCCACCAAAGAATACGAGGGGAGTCATTCGTGTCCATCACCATCGACGAAGGGGCCGCCCGGCCCGCCGCCCGGTTCGCGGGAGGCGAACCCGGCTACGACTTCGCGCCGACCCCGCTGCCGCCGGCCCCGCCGACCACCGTCGGCGTGATCGAGTCCATCGCCACCGGCGCGCCCGCGCAGATCTTCGCGCAGGCCGACGCCGCCGCCCAGGTCGCCGGACTGTTCACCGATCCGGCCCAGCAGGCCCGGATCCCGCGGATCTACCAGAAGACCCGGGTCACCACCCGCCACCTCGCGGTGAACCCGATCGACCCCGAATTCCTGTCCTACAGCCGGGAATCGGGCACCATCCGCGACCGCATGAACACCTTCTACGACCACGCGGTGCCGCTGGCCGTGGACGTGGCCGGGCGCGCCGTCGCCCACCTCGAGGACCCGGCCGCCGAGATCGGCATGCTGGTCTTCGCCACCAGCACCGGGTTCATCGCGCCCGGCGTGGACGTGGCCGTGGTCAAGCAGCTGGGCCTGTCCCCCACCGTCAACCGGGTGGTCGTGAACTTCATGGGCTGCGCCGCGGCCATGAACTCGGTACGCGCCGCGACGGATTACGTGCGGGCACACCCGGACAAGAAGGCACTGGTCATCTGCATCGAGCTGAGCTCGGTCAACGCCGTGTTCGACGACAATGTCAACGACGTCATCATCCACAGCCTCTTCGGCGACGGCTGCGGCGCGGTGGTCATCGGCGCCCGGCAGGCGCATCAGAAGCTGCCGGCCGGATCCATCGTGATCCGGGACAGCTTCAGCTACCTGTTCGACGACGCCGAGGACGGAATCGTGCTCGGCGTCAACGACAACGGCATCACCTGCGAGCTGTCGGAGAACCTGCCGCAGTACATCCTGCGGGGCGTGGACCCGGTGGTGACCGAGGTGCTCGCACGCCAGGGCCTCACCAAGTCCGACATCGATCTGTGGGCGATCCACCCGGGCGGCCCCAAGATCATCGAGGAGTCGGTGCGCTCGCTCGGCCTCGGCGCCGAAGAGGCCGCCACCAGCTGGGACGTGCTCGCCGAGTACGGCAACATGCTCAGCGTCTCGCTGATCTTCGTACTCGAGCAGATGGTCGCGCAGTCGACGTCCCGGCCGATCTCGACGGGCGTGGCGTTCTCCTTCGCGCCCGGCGTGACCCTCGAGGGCGTCGTGTTCGACGTCATCTGTTCCTGACCAGCCCGACCCGTCCAGTCCAGAGAGCCAGCAGTCATGCAACTCATCAGATTCCTCATCTCCATCTCGTGGATGCGGATCGCCGGCGTCATCGCCTCCGGTCTCGTCTGCGGTGCGGCCAATACCTACCTGGTGACATTGATTCGGGGAGTGGTGTCACCGGAACCGCACCCGGGCGTCACCGTCCAGGCGTTCGTCGCGACCGCCCTGGTCATCCTGATCAGCGGCGTGATCTCGCAGGTGCTGCTGATCCGGCTGGCGCAGGACGCCATCTACCGGCTGCGCGCGGACCTGAGCTCGCGCATCGTGTCCGCGCCGCTGGAACACCTGGAGCGGCTGGGCCAGCACCGGCTGATCGCCACCCTCACCGAGGACGTGCGGGCGCTGTCGCAGGCGGTCACGGCCATCCCGAGCATCTGCATCGACCTGGCCACCATCGTGGGCTGCTTCGTGTTCCTCGCGGTCGTGTCCGGGCCGATATTCGCCACCACGGTGGCGGGCACGCTGCTCGGAATCGCCTGTGTGGAACTGGTTCTCAAGCGGGTGCGAGCGCTGTACCAGTCCGCGCGGGAGAACGAGGACGGGCTGCTGCGCTCCTTCCAGGCGGTGTCGCTGGGCATCAAGGAGCTCAAGCTGCACCGCGGGCGGCGGCGCGACTTCATGGACAAGCACCTGCTCGGCTCCGCGGAGACGCTGCGGGCGCAGAACATCGACGCCGGATCGAAATTCACCGTGGCCCAAGGGTTCGGGCAGCTGTTGCAGCTGGCCACCATGGCGCTCATCCTGTTCGGGCTGGCGCGGGCGCTGGACCTGCCGCAGAACGTGATGGTCGGCTACGTGCTCGTCACCACGTTCCTGGCGATGCCGATGCAGAATTTCATGCACCGCATCCCGGACCTGCTGCGCGGAGACGTGGCGCTGTCGAAGATCCGGTCGCTCAACCTGTCGATTCAGACCGCGCACGATGAGTCGACGCTGCCCTACACCGACCGGCCGGCGGTCACGTCGGCGCGGCTGGAGCTCAATGACGTCAGCTACAACTATCTGACCGAGGCCCCGCCCGCGTTCCCGCCGCCGCCCGGCAGCGGACCCCATCCCGGCGGCGGTGCGCGACCGCATCCCGGTGACGGCGGCGGACGGCCGGGAGCGCCGGGCGCGCCCGTGGGCGGACGGCCCGGACCGCATCCGGGCGGACGCCCCGCCGGCCCACCGCCGGGCCACGGCCCGCAGGGCGTCGACCGGCCGGATGTCAACGGGCACAGGTTCGTCGGCCACGGCGGACGCCAACGGCCCGTGCCGATGGGCGGGCCCATGGCCCCGCCGCAGGCCGACGGCTCCGGCTTCCATCTGGGACCGCTGGACCTGACCTTCGAGCCCGGCCAGATCAGCTTCATCGTGGGCGGCAACGGCAGCGGCAAGTCCACCCTGGCCAAACTGATCACGGGCCTCTATGTCCCGCAGCACGGCCACCTGTCGCTCAACGGTGAGGCCGTCGATCACGAGAACATCGAGTGGTTCCGGCAGCACAGCTCGGCCGTCTTCACCGACTTCCACCTGTTCGAGGACTACCTCGGCTTCGACGAAGGTGTCGACGACGAGGTCCGGAAGTACTTGAAGGAACTCCAGATCGACCACAAGGTCACCGTGGAGAACGGCCGGCTGTCCACGATCTCGCTGTCCCAGGGGCAGCGCAAGCGGCTGGCGTTGCTGACCGCGCTGCTCGAGGACCGCCCGATCTACATGTTCGACGAGTGGGCCGCCGATCAGGAGCCGAAGTTCCGCGACGTGTTCTACCGCGAGATCCTGGTCTCGCTGAAGAACCGCGGCAAGACCGTCATCGTCATCACCCACGACGACCGGTACTTCGACTGCGCCGACCAGCTCATCAAACTCGACTTCGGCCGCATCGCCGAGGTCAAGCAACTCGCCGCGCCTGTTGCCACGGCCGACTGAGCCGCAGAGACGAAGCCCCGCACCGGAATTCGGTGCGGGGCTTCGTCGTGACTGCCAGTGGGCGCACCCGCTGTCGCGCTGGGCGCGACGCGAACTTGCCGGCGCGGGATACGAACCGGCTCCACTCCCCGCGAAAGGCACGGGCCCCATCGCCCGTGGGGACGGGGCCCGCTAACCGCGGTGTCAGCGCAACGCGGCGGCCTTGCGGCGGGCGGCCGCCGCCTTCTTGGTGGCCGCGGCCTGGGCCTCGGTCTTCGGGGCGGCCTTCTTCGCGGGAGCCTTCTTGGCCGCCGCCTTCTTCGCGGGCTTCGGCTCGGCGAGCGCGGGCGGCTGGGCCGCGAGCACGTCCTTCAGGAACTGGCCGGTGTAGCTGTCCGGTACCGCCGCGATGTCTTCCGGGGTGCCCTGGGCGATGACCATGCCACCGCCGGAACCACCTTCGGGGCCCATGTCGATGACCCAGTCGGAGGTCTTGATGACATCGAGGTTGTGCTCGATGACGATCACCGTATTGCCCTTGTCGACCAGGCCGTTGATGACGGTCAGCAGCTTGCGGATGTCCTCGAAGTGCAGGCCCGTGGTGGGCTCGTCCAGGATGTAGATGGTGCGGCCGGTGGAACGCTTCTGGAGTTCGGCGGCCAGCTTCACGCGCTGCGCCTCACCACCGGACAGCGTCGGGGCCGACTGGCCCAGGCGCACATAGCCGAGACCGACGTCCACCAGCGTCTTGAGATAGCGGTGGATCGAGGTCACCGGTTCGAAGAAGTCCGCGGCCTCCTCGATCGGCATGTCCAGCACCTCGGCGATGGTCTTACCCTTGTAGTGGACTTCGAGGGTTTCGCGGTTGTACCGCGCGCCGTGGCAGACCTCGCACGGGACATAGACGTCCGGCAGGAAGTTCATCTCGATCTTCAGGGTGCCGTCACCCGAGCACGCCTCGCAGCGGCCGCCCTTCACATTGAAGGAGAACCGGCCCGGCTGATAGCCGCGCACCTTGGCCTCGGTGGTGGCCGCGAACAGGGTGCGGATCTTGTCGAAGACACCGGTGTAGGTGGCCGGATTCGAGCGCGGGGTGCGGCCGATCGGCGACTGGTCCACCTGCACCAGCTTGTCCAGGTGATCGAGGCCGTTGACCCGGGTGTGGCGGCCCGGCACCTGACGCGCGCCGTTCAGCTTGTTCTGCAGCACGGTCGCCAGAATGTCGTTGACCAGCGTCGACTTACCCGAACCGGAGACGCCGGTGATCGAGGTGAGCACGCCCAGCGGGAAATTCACGTCGATGTCGCGCAGGTTGTGCTCGGTCGCGCCGACCACGGTGAGCTGCTTCTTCTTGTCGATCGGCCGCCGCACCAGCGGCAGGTCGATGCGCTCGCGCCCGGAAAGGTAAGCGCCGGTGAGGGAATCCTTGTCCTTCAGCAGCCCCTCGTAGGGACCCGAGTACACCACCTGACCGCCGTGCTCACCGGCCAGCGGGCCGATGTCGACCACCCAGTCCGAGGCGTGGATGGTGTCCTCGTCGTGCTCGACCACGATCAGCGTATTGCCGAGACTCTTGAGGCGCGTGAGGGTTTCGATCAGGCGGCGGTTGTCGCGCTGGTGCAGGCCGATGGACGGCTCGTCCAGCACGTACAGCACGCCCACCAGGCCCGACCCGATCTGGGTGGCCAGGCGGATGCGCTGCGCCTCACCGCCGGAGAGGGTGGCGGCGGCGCGCGAGAGCGTCAGATACTGCAGGCCGACGTCGAGCAGGAAGCCCAGACGCGCCTGGATCTCCTTGATCACCTGCGCGGCGATGGCGGCCTGCCGGTCGTCGAGGGTGAGGGTGTTCAGGAAGTGCGCGGCATCGCCGATCGACAGATCCGAGATGTCGGCGATGGAGCGGCGTTCCGTGCCGGCCGACAGCGTGACCGCGAGGATCTCCGGCCGCAGACGCGCGCCGGCGCACACCGGGCACGGGATGTCGCGCATGTACCCGTCGTAGTGCTCCTTCATCGCCTCCGACTCGGTGGCGTCCATGCGCCGCTGCAGGAACGGCATCACACCCTCGAAATCGGCGTAATACGAACGCTTGCGGCCGTAGCGGTTGGTGTAGGAGACGTGCACCTGCTCGGAGCTGCCCTCCAGCACCGCCTTGCGGGCCTTGAGCGGCAACTGACTCCACGGCGTGTCCATGGAGAAGCCGACGGCCTCGGCCAGACCCGACAGCAGGCGGGTGAAGTACTCGGCGGTCTGCCCGCGCGACCACGGGGCAATCGCGCCGTCGGCCAGGCTCAGATCCGGGTCCGGCACAACGAGATCCGGATCGACCTCCTTGCGAATACCCAGACCGGTGCAATCCGGGCAGGCGCCGTAGGGCGAGTTGAAGGAGAACGACCGCGGTTCCAGATCCTCGATGTCGAGGGGGTGCCCGTTCGGGCAGGCCAGCCGCTCGGAGAAGCGCCGCTCCCGATCGTGGGCGTGCTCGTCGCGGTCCACGAAGTCCAGCACCACGATGCCGTCGGCCAGCCGCAGCGCGGTCTCGATCGAATCGGTCAGGCGCTGTTTGGAACTCGGCTTCACGGCGAGGCGGTCGACGACCACCTCGACATCGTGCTTCTCCTGCTTCTTCAGCTTGGGCGGATCGGTCAGCGGATGCACCACGCCGTCGACCCGGACCCGCGAATAGCCCTGCGCGTTCAGCGACTCGAACAGGTCCACGAACTCACCCTTGCGGGTGCGCACCACCGGCGCGAGCACCTGGAACTTGGTGCCCTCCGGCATGGCCAGCACCTGATCCACGATCTGCTGCGGGCTCTGCTTGGCGATCAGGTGACCGCAGACCGGGCAGTGCGGGGTGCCCGCGCGCGCGAACAGCAGACGCAGATAGTCGTAGACCTCGGTGATGGTGCCGACCGTGGACCGCGGGTTGCGGTTGGTCGACTTCTGGTCGATGGACACCGCCGGGGACAGGCCCTCGATGAAGTCCACATCCGGCTTGTCCATCTGGCCCAGGAACTGCCGGGCGTACGCGGACAGCGACTCCACGTAGCGGCGCTGTCCCTCGGCGAAGATGGTGTCGAAGGCCAGCGAGGATTTTCCGGACCCGGACAGACCAGTGAAAACGATGAGACTGTCACGGGGTAGGTCGAGATCGACCCCTTTGAGGTTGTGCTCCCGCGCTCCGCGCACCGTCAGGCGATCCGCCACCTGGCCATCCTTCCAACGTTCCGGCATCCAGACATACCCCCGACGCCATGCTAGGGGCACCCACCGACAAGTTTGGATACGAGAGCTGAAACGCTGGTCACAGTGTGTTTATTGCGACGGGTGAGGGTGATGTCGCCCGCACCCGGCTCAGGCCGACTTCTCGGTGATCGCCCCGGCGGCCCCGGCCGCGCTGGGCAGCGCCCGGCGCACACAGCTCGAGATCACCCGCGGCTGCCGCGCCCGCTCCCGATCGCGGGCGCGATCCTCGGACCCGGCCGCGGCGACCAGGGCCAGATCGCCGTCGAAGCGGCGGTAGAGCAGCCGCCCGCGGCGGACGTCGGCGTCGATGAAGAAGAGGTACGGCAACCCGCCCAGGCACAGCCGGGCCACCGCCTCGTCCTCGAGCAGCACGGGCACGCCGTCCCGCGGACGGCCCAGCGTGCGCACCCCGAGCGGCCCGGTCCAGCAGACCACCGCCTCGGATCCGGTGTCGGCGTCGATGAACAGGTGCGCGTCGTAGTCCATGGCGTCGAGCACCCGCGCCGCCGCCGCGGGCGTGGCCACCTGTAGTCGGCAGTCCTTGCGCCGCACGATCGGCCGCGGCTCGGTGATCGCGGACAGCGACGGCCGCGCGGGATCCGGCCAGGGCCTGGACAATTCGTCCGGCGGGCAGCCCAGTCGCAGGTCCAGCCGTTCCAGTGCGAAGGTGGCGGCGAACCGTCCCGGCCCGGCGACCTGCACCCGGAACGCCTTCCCCAGTGCTCGGACGCTCGCCTGCGCCAGGGTGGTGCCGGCCTCGGGATCGCCGTCGTCGGGATCGGGCCAGTGCAGGCGCGCCCGCACCGGCCCGTCGGCCCCGTGCCGGCGCAATACCCTGCCCAGTCCGCGCGCCACGCGGGTCACCTCCCCCGACGGGACAGGCCCGTGTGTGGTCACCACGAAATCCGGATCGATTCCACTCGACCACACATCGAACGCGCCCATCGCCGACCCCGCTCTCCCTGTATCCGACCCGGCAACCGAACTCCATGGCAACACACGTCACGCGGGCCCGACAGTGCCGAAAGTCCCGAAACAGACCACTTTCGGGGAAAAGTCTCCGACAAAAGATCTCGGGCCGCCGATCCACCCGGAGATTAGGGACCTTCGGCGGTATCCCGTTGCCGCGCCGCGAGTTACGTTGACCGGGACCGTTCGCGCACGCGCGCGAACCGAGCGCGCATCACCGACATCCTGGAGGCCGTCGTGATCAGAGTCTTCCTGGTGGACGATCACGAGATCGTCCGCCGCGGTCTGACCGATCTGCTGGAGGAGGACCCCGAGCTGACCGTGGTCGGCGAGGCCGGCGACGTCGCCCAGGCACTGGCCCGGATCCCGGCGCTGCACCCCGACGTGGCGGTTCTCGACGTGCGCCTGCCCGACGGCAACGGCATCGAACTGTGCCGGGACCTGCTGGCCGACATCGACGATCTGCGCTGCCTGATCCTCACCTCCTACACCGACGAGCAGGCCATGATGGACGCCATCCTGGCCGGCGCCAGCGGCTACGTGGTCAAGGACATCAAGGGCATGGAGCTGGCCAAGGCCATCAAGGAGGTGGGCGCGGGCCGCTCGCTGCTGGACAATCGAGCGGCCGCCGCCCTCATGGCCCGGCTGCGGCGCAGCACCGAATTCGACGGCCCGATGGCCGGTTTGACCGATCAGGAACGCAAACTGCTCGACCTGCTCGGCGACGGCCTCACCAACCGGCAGATCGCCGAACGGATGTTCCTGGCGGAGAAGACGGTCAAGAACTACGTGTCGCGGCTGCTGGCCAAACTCGGGATGGAACGCCGCACCCAGGCGGCCGTGCTGGCGTCGAAATTGCGTACGGGGCAACCACGTTCGGCATGACAACCGCACGGCAACCTCGGCGCGCATAGAATCGCGCTGACGTGGCGTATCCGCCGGACCGCAGGACATACATGCACGACATTCCCCGCACCGGCCCTTACTCGGTGCGTGAAACGCTGTCGCAGCTGCGATTACGCGAGTTGCTCACCGAGGTCAAGGACCGAGTCGAACAGATCATCGACGCCCGCGATCGGATCGACGGGCTGGTCGAGGCGATGTTGCTGGTCACCTCCGGGCTCGATCTGGACCAGACGCTGAGCACCATCGTGCGCGCGGCCACCATCCTGGTCGACGCCCGCTACGGTGCGCTGGCGGTGCTCGGGCACGAACAACAGCCCAGCCAGTTCATCTTCCACGGCATCGACGAGCAGACCCGGGTCCAGATCGGGGCGATGCCCGAGAGCCACGGCGTGCTCGGACTGCTGCTCGACAAGCCCGAACCGCTGCGCCTGGACGATCTGACCCGCCATCCCGCCGCCGTCGGCTTTCCCGAACACCATCCGGAGATGCGCACCCTGCTGGGCATGCCGGTGCGCATCCGCGGCGAGATCTTCGGAAACCTGTATCTCGCCGAGAAATCCGGCGGGCACCCCTTCACCGAGGACGACGAGGTGCTGCTGCAGGCGCTGGCCGCCGCGGCCGGTATCGCCGTCGACAATGCCCGGCTCTACGAGCAGGCCCGCACCCGGCAGGCGTGGATCGAGGCCACCCGCGACATCGCCACCGAATTCCTCGCCGACACCGAACCGAGCAAGGTGCTCGCGCACGTGGTGGCGCACGCGCGCGAACTCACCGCCTCCCAGCAGGCGCTGCTGGCCGTGGTCGCCGACCCCGAGGAAGCGCCCGAGCACATCACCGAGCTGGTGGTGGCGCAGTGGTCCGGGCCGGGCGAGCCGCCCGCGGGGCACGCGGTACACACTGTCGAGACCGCCGTCGGCCAGGCCCTCACCACCCGCACCCCGCTGCGTTTCGACGACGGCCGCCACATCGACCTGGGCACGCCGATCGCCGATATCGGCCCGGCCCTGGTGCTGCCCCTGCACACCCCCGATTCCACCCTGGGCGTGCTGATCACGCTGCGCTCGGCCGAATCCGCGCCCTACTCCGACGAATTGGTGGAGCTGATCGCCGCCTTCACCGATCAGGCCGCGCTGGCCATGCAGCTGGCGGTGGCGCAGCGGCGCATGCGCGAACTCGACATCCTCACCGACCGCGACCGCATCGCCCGCGATCTGCACGACCACGTCATCCAGCGGCTGTTCGCCATCGGGCTGGCGCTGCAGGGCACGGTGCCGCGCGCGCGGGTGCCCGAAGTGCAGCGCCGGCTCGCGGACGCGATCAACGATCTGCAGGACGTGGTGGAGGAGATCCGCACCTCGATCTTCGATCTGCACGGCGGCGACGGGCACAGCACCCGGCTGCGCCAGCGCATCGAGCGCGCGGTCAAGCAGCAGACCACCGCCACCGACATCCGGGCGCTCATGCACATCACCGGACCGCTGTCGGTGGTCGAGCCCGCGCTCGCCGATCACGCGGAAGCCGTTGTGCGCGAGGCCGTCTCGAACGCGGTCCGGCATTCGGGGGCCGACACCATCACCATCGACATCGGGGTGGCCGACGATCTGACCATCGTGGTCGCCGACAACGGCCGCGGGATCCCGGACTCGATCACGCCCAGCGGGCTCACCAACCTCGCGCGCCGGGCCGAACAGTCGGGCGGGCGGCTGGCGGTATACCCGCGCCGCGCCACCAACGGCGACGACGAGGACGCCACCACCACGGGAACCAAACTGCACTGGTCGGTGCCGCTGCACTGACCGGGAGTCACACGATCGGGCCGAGCACCACCGCACTGTTGCTGCCGCCCATGCCGAGCGCGGTCTTCAGGGTGAGGCCGCGGATGCCGGGTTGCACGCCGTCCACCAGGCGGGTGCGTGTGGGCGCGACGATCGGCGCGGACACCAGCAGACCGCGCTCGTAGCCCATGGCCGCGGCGGCCACCTCGATCCCGGCCGAGGCGGCCTGGCAGTGCCCCGCCAGCGGCTTGAGCACCGTCACCTGCGGGCGGTCGTCGAAAATCCGGGCCAGCAGCGCGGTTTCGGCCGCGTCGCACTGGGCGGTGCCGGAGGCGTGGGCGCTGAGGCAGGCGATCTCCTCGGGGCGCACCTGCGCCGCGGCGAGGGCGCGGTGCACACAGTCGAAGATCTGCTCGAACGACGGCTCCACGGAGACGACGTGGTACGCGTCGCTGGTCATGGCCCCGCCGAGCACCGCCGCGTAGGGGCGGTCGGCGTCGCGGGTGAGCATCAACGCGACCGACGCCTCGCCGAAGACGAAGCCGCGACTGCCCTCCTGGAACGGCCGGCACGCCTCCAGCGGATCGGCGTCGAAGACCGCCGCGCCCAGATTCACGAACGCCTGCACCATGTCCGGGGAGGCCGACAGGTCGGTGGCGACCACCAGCACATCGTCGGCCAGGCCGTGGTCCATCCATAGTCGGGCGGTGACCAGGGCCACGTTGAGCGAGGAGCAGGCGGCGCTCACGTTCATGGCTGGTCCGTGGAAGCCGAACTCACTCATGAGCATCGACACCGGGGTCGAGGGGATCAGCCGCAGATAGTCGCGCGAGCGCCGCTGTCCGCCGTCGATGGTGAAGAACTCCTGCCACTCGTCGAGGTTGCCGAGCACGATCGCGTGCAGCAGTCCGACGGTCCGGCCGGGCCGCCAGCCGCGGCTGCGGGCGTCGGTGACCGCTTCGCGCGCGGAGTCCAGGACCGCGCGCAGGTAGCGGCTCGGCGGCAAGTCCGGATCACCGCCCTCCGGCACGCGAGCAACCCACCCGTGCCGATCACGTTCGGGCCCGTACCCTGGATGTAGCCGGGCCGCGGATTTGCCGCTCAGCAAACCCTCCCAGAGGGTTTCTCGGCCCCAGCCGTACCCGGTCACGGCACCGATACCGGCAATCGTCATATGATCTTGATGCTGACCGTCGGCGATCGGGACGGGGATAGTGCCAGGCATTTACATCGCTCCTCTCCGGTTAATTCATTCAATACGGTCGGCAAGCTGCATCAGCAAATTTCCAGATAACAGAATGGTGCCGTGCTCCATCGACGTGTTCCGCACCGACGATCAGGGGGTGAACGAAATGGTGGGTAACGATCGGGCAAACCTCCCGGCCGACGCCGAACAGCTGGCCCAGCGCTACCGGTCCCTGGTGGACTACAGCCCGGACGGGATCGTGGTCCACGAACGCGGAATGATCGTCTACGCCAATCCGGCGCTGCTGCGCATGCTCGCGGCCGCAGAACCCGAGGACGTCATCGGGCGGCCCGTCACCGAGTTCGTCGCGCCGCCGTCGGTCGCGCCCATGCTCGACCGCATCCGCCGGCTCACCATCGCCGGCACCGCCTCCGACCCCGCCGAGATGACCCTGCTGCGCTGCGACGGGCACTCGGTGGAGGTCGAGACCGTGTCGGTGCTGACCGCCTGGCACGACCATCTGGCCTATCAGGTCGTCGTGCACGACCTGACCTCGCAGCGCCGCGCCGAGGCCGCCCAGCGGCGCGCCGAGCAGTTCTTCACCTCCGTGGTGTCGCAGCTGGACGAGGGCGTGGTGGTGATCGGCCGCGACGGCCGCATCGAATCCGCCAATCCGGCCGCGCGCCGCATCTTCGGCTACGACGCCGAGGACCTGATCGGCACCCATATCGACGACCTGCCACTGTGCCTGCTCGACGCGAACGCCCAGCCCATGCCCTCGACCTGGTATCCGGTCATCCGCACCCTGACCACCGGCGAGGACGTGACGCGGTTCGTGTTCGGGCTGGACCGCCCCGACGGGCAGCGGCGCTGGCTCTCGGCCAACAGCCGCCTGCTCAACCCTCAGGACCCGAACTCCCCCGCGGTGTCCTCGTTCAACGACATCACCGAATTCCGGGCCAGCCGAAGGCAATTGGAGTACCAGGCCACCCACGATCCGCTCACCGGGCTGGCCAACCGGTCGCTGGTGCTGTCGAAGCTGGCCGCGGCGCTGGGCACCACCGAGACACTGCCGGTATCGAGCGTGCTGTTCATCGACCTGGACGGATTCAAGACCATCAACGACACCCTCGGCCACGCCATCGGCGACACGGTCCTGCAGATCGTGGCCCAGCGGTTGCAGCGCGGGCTGCGCGCCGACGACGTGGTGGGCCGCATCGGCGGCGACGAATTCCTGGTACTGCTGTCCGGGCGCACCCTGGGCGACGATCTGGACGCCCTCATCGCCCGGCTGCGGCAGGCCACCTCCGAGCCGATCGTCGCGCGCGGACACCGCATCCAGGTCGACGCCTCCATCGGCGTCACCCATCTGCACGCCGGCGACACCCGCACACCGGAAGCCGTACTGCACGACGCCGACCTGGCCATGTACCGGGCCAAGCCGCCCAACCACCACAACAGTCCGCTGGCGCGACGCACCGACAGCACCCACGCCTCGTAACCCGGGCACCCACGCCTCGTCACCTGGCGATACGGCGCGGGCAAGCAAGGCGCACTAGACTCGACAACTCTGTTCTCGATGCTTCACGCGCCGTCCCCGCACGGCGGACGTGGTGAACAAGGAGTTCCGTCTTGCCCGACCTCACCGAGGAGCGTTCTGTGCCCGATTCCGCTGACGCGGTATCCCCGGACCTGGAACGCGAGCAGCAGTACCTCACGAAGCTCTACGAACAGCTCGACGGCATGCGCGCCTACGCCCAGCGGCGGCTGCGCACCGTGCTCCTGGAAACCGGTGGCACCCCGCAGGCGCGCAGTGAGCGCGAGTCGTTCACCCAGCTCTACTCCGAGGATCTGTCCAAGTACGACGCCGCCGAGCACGGCCTGTGCTTCGGCCGCATCGACATCGCCCCGGGCGAGAACGACGGCGACGGCGAGAACCGCTACATCGGCCGCATCGGCATCCTCGACGAGAGCGCCGACTACGAGACACTGCTGCTGGACTGGCGCGCTCCCCTGGCCCGGCCGTTCTACCTGGCCACCACCGCCGCCCCCGACGGGGTGACCCGGCGGCGCCACATCCGCTCCCGCAACCGCAAGGTCACCGGGGTCAATGACGAGTACCTGAGCCTCGAGGCCGCCCAGGCGGCGGGGGTGATCGGCGCCGACGGCGGCGTCGGCAGCGAGAGCGCGCTGCTGGCCGCCCTCAACGCCGCCCGCACCGGGCACATGAACGACATCGTCGAGACCATCCAGAGCGAGCAGGACGCGATCATCCGCTCCGAGCACAAGAGCGTGCTCGTGGTGCAGGGCGGGCCCGGCACCGGCAAGACCGCGGTGGCGCTGCACCGTGCGGCCTACCTGCTCTACACCTACCGCCAGCAGCTGGACAAGGCCGGTGTGCTGATCATCGGGCCGAACTCCACCTTCCTCGACTACATCGGCCAGGTGCTGCCCTCGCTCGGTGAGACCGGCGTGCTGCTGTCCACCGTCGGCAACCTGTACCCGGGAGTGCAAGCGACACTGGAGGATTCGCTGCGCGCCGGGGAACTCAAGGGTTCCCTCGACATGCTCGAGGTGCTCAAGAAGGCGGTGCGTGACTGGCAGGACGTGCCGCGCGAGACCATCCCGCTCTACTTCGACGGCCACCAGCTCGAACTCGACCGCAAGATCGTCACCAAGGCCCGCGGCCGCGCCCGCTCCTCGCGCCGCCCGCACAACCTGGCCCGGCCCATCTTCGCGGCCGCGGTGGTGGACGCGCTCACCGATCAGCTCGCCGCCGCCATCGGCTCCAACCCGCTGGGCGGGCGAAACCTGTTGAGCCAGACCGATCTCACCGAGATCCGCGACGAGATGCGCGCCGACGCCGAGATCCAGCGCGCCATCGCCGGACTGTGGCCGATCCTCACCCCGCAGGAGGTGCTGGGCGGGCTGTGGGCCGACCCGAAACGCCTGGCCAACGCGGGCGGACAGCTCAGCGCGGCCGATCGGGCCGAACTGCGGCGCTCCGACAGCGGCGAGTTCAGCGACGCCGACGCGCCGCTGCTCGACGAACTGGCCGAACTGCTCGGCATCGACGACAGCGAGGAGCGCGAGCGCTCCCGCCGCCGCTGGCGCGCCCAGCTCGCCGAGGCGCAGGACGCCCTCGACATCCTGACCGGTTCCGCGCCACAGGATCTCGAGGACGACCTCGACCCCGAACTGCTCATGGCCTACGACCTCATCGACGCCTCCCAGCTCGCCGAGCGTCAGCAGGTCCGCACCCGCCAGACCACCGCCGAACGCGCCGCCGGGGATCGCACCTGGACCTACGGGCACGTCATCGTGGATGAGGCGCAGGAGCTTTCGGCCATGGCGTGGCGGATGGTCATGCGCCGCATCCCGAATCGGTGGATCACCGCGGTCGGCGACGTCGCCCAGACCGGCGATCCGGCGGGCGCCTCGTCGTGGCAGCAGGTGCTGGAACCGTATGTGGCCAAACGCTGGAAGCTCACCGAGCTGACCGTCAACTACCGCACGCCCTCGGAGATCATGGCGGTGGCCGGGGACGTGCTGGCCGCCATCGATCCGGCCGCGCCCGCGCCGCGCTCGGTCCGCGACTCCGGTTTCGAACCGGCCGCGACCCAGGTGACGGCGGGTGAGCTGGCCGACGAGGTGAAACGGCTGATCGCGGCCGAAGCCGAGCATCCCGGCACCACGGCGGTCATCGTGCCGCACGATCTGGCCGCCGAACTCGGTCACCTGTCCGATGATTCGACGCGGGTGCTCACCGTCCACGAGGTGAAGGGCCTGGAATTCGACGCGGTGATCCTGGCCGAACCGCACCGGATCCTGAGCGAATCGCCGCGCGGACTCAACGACCTGTACGTGGCGCTGACCCGCGCCACCCAGCGGCTGGCCGTGGTGCACACCGAGGACCTGCCGGCGGTACTGCACCGGCTGGCCTGACCCGCCGGTGAACAGCGAAGCGGCCGAGCCCGGTGGGCTCGTCCGCTTCGTAGGAACGGGGGTTCGGGGGCCAGGCCCCCGATTTCGTCCTGGAGTGTGGGGCGGCAGCCCCACTCAGCGCACGGTGTGCACGATCAGCACGTCGCAACGCGACTTGCGGGCCACGTCCGAGGGCACCGAGCCGAGCAGGCGACCGGCCAGGGTGTTGAGGCCGCGGTTACCGACGACCAGCAGGTCGGCCTCCACGTCCTTCACCAGGTCCAGCAGCGACTCGACCGGCTCGCCGACGACGGGCTTCTCCACGACGTTCACTGCGCCGAGGGCGACGGCCTTGTCGCGGGCGACGCGCAGGATCTCACTGGTGGGCGCGGAGCCGCGCACCTGGTAGGCCTCGTCCTTCAGCACATCCGCGGCCGCGGCGACATCGCGGTCGTCGGTCGGGAAGTAGGCGCAGGCGATGTACAGCGTGGCGCCCTCGTCGCCGGCCAGAGCCGCGGCCCGCTCGACGGCGACGTACGACGAGTCCGAGCCATCGGTACCGACGACGATCGTCCGGTAGGCGGTCATTTCTCCTCCAAGTACAAGGGTCGGGGCCGCGGATTCCTCGACAGTGGGGTTTTCACCGCGGCAACTTCGCCTGACAATAGCGGCATAACCGGCGGAAATATTCGATATCGCAACACATCACACCGCGTGGCGGGATCGGCGACTGTGACATTCCCGGCACGCTCCGAACGCAGCCCCGGCTACCAGCGAATTTCCCGGCGATCGCGACGCGGAACACACAATGCCAACAGCCTTGCACGCCTGGGAGATTCGTCACAAGCCCGAAATGTCCGCGGGCCGTTCGTTGTGTCACGTCACAACGAACGGCCCGGGAATCAGTGACTTCGTTTTGCCGGTCGCCGCGGATTTCCTAGGAGAGGTCGAAAAGCGGTCCGGTGAGCGTCAATCCGAGATCGTGGCCGACGTAGGCGAAGAAGGCGAACAGCATGAGCGACGCGCCCGCCAGCGCGATGTCCTTGTTGAAGTGCACCATCTCGCCCTGCTTCGCCTCGGGATCGGTCTCCTTCCAGAACGCGTGCATGAGGAAGGCGGTCGGCACCAGGAACAGGATCAGCAACAGTGCGCCGAGGTCGGCCCAGACGCCCAGCAGCACGCTCAACCCGCCGGCCAGCAGCAGCACGCCCGAGGCGGGCACCGCGAGCGTGGGCATCGGTATGCCTTTGAACTGCGCGTACTGCGCCATCGACGCACTCTGGGCCAGATGCCCGAAGCCCGAGCCGAGGAACAGCAATGCGAACAGGATCCGTCCGATCAACACCAGCACGTCCATGGCCCGCTCCTTCGATGATCGATATGCCATTGGGTGACATGGCAACCAACATCATCAGGTCCACCGCTATTCCCGTACCAGCCAGTTTGTCAGGACGGTAGCGAGATGCGGGCGTATTCGAGCGGAGGCATTCCAATCTCCTTGGCGAACTCGTTGGAGAAGTGCGCCTGATCGAAATAGCCGAGCTCGAGGGCCAGCGCGGCCAGGTCCGAGGTGCGGCCCTCGGCCAGCAGGTGCGCGCCGTCCTGCAGCCGATAGCGGCGCAGGACCCACTTCGGGCCCGCCCCGACATAGCGGCGGAACAGGCGCTGCAGGGTGCGGACCGGGATGCCGAAACGCTCGGTGACCTGGTCCACGCGGGTCAGGTCGCGATCGTGCTCCATCGCCTCGATGATCGTCAGCACCTGACGGTAGGCGCTCTGGTCGCCCTCGACGCCCTGGGCCGCCACCAGGAAGTCCTCGATCAGCTCGCGGCGGAGCAGCGGGTCGCCGGTGGCCAGCACCGCCTCGGCCAGGGTGTCGGCGGCGGGGAAGATCTCGGCCGCCGGGACCGAGGTGTCGCTGAGCGCGCCCACATCCAGCCCAGTGAACGCGCCGAAGCCACCCGCCCGGAACTTCACCCCGAACGTCTCACCCGCCCCGGCCAATTCGCGCACGTACTTGGTGGTCCACACGCCGGTGACGAAGGCGCCGGTGCGTTCGTGGGTGCGCTCGAAGGTCAGGTTCACGCACGGGTAGGGCAGCACCTCGGCATGGAACGGCGGCTCACCGCGGCGGTCCCAGCGGACCGCCCAGTACCACTCGACATAGCGCGACACCCGTTCGCCCGCGGGCAGACGGGCGTGATTGTTGGTGGCGTTCTGCTGGCGCGGCCGCAGGATGCCCTTGGCGGTCTCCGGCGGCGGCACCGGCCGTGGCGCGAACCGGTTCTCGGGATTGTCAGCGCTGGTCATAGTCCCTGTCGCTTTCTTACAAGACCATCGCGGCCGCGCCGAGGAAGGTAGTAGCCATGAGCGACACAGTGAATCCGATCCCGCAGGACTACCACTCCATCACCTGCTTCCTGGCCGTCCCCGACGCCAATGCGGCCATCGACTTCTACAGCGCCGTGTTCGGCGCGAAGGTACTGAGCCGCAACGATCTTCCCGACGGCCAGGCCGCGCACGCCGAACTGCTGATCGGCGACTCCACCATCCAGGTCGGCATGCCGATCCCCGACGAGGGCCTGCGCGCCCCCGCCGACGACTGGGTCCACACCAGCGTGGTGCACTACTGCCCCGATGTGGACGCGGTCTCGAAGTTGGCCACCGAGAACGGGGCCCGCTTCGTCTCCGAGCCGCAGACCTTCGTCACCGGTGACCGCTACGGCCGGGTCATGGATCCGTTCGGCCACCGCTGGATCGTCATGACCCGGGTCGAGGACGTCTCCCGTGAAGAGGCCGAACGCCGCGTGAACGAGTGGATGGCCCAGCAGGCCTGAGCACGCCGCTTCCCCGCCCGGCGACCGGTTCGCCGAGCGGGGACCGCCGAGTTCGGACAATCCGGCCACCGTTCCGGCGCACGCCCGGCCGCAATCCGCCCGACGCGCGTCACCTCCCCGCCCCGGCCGCCGAATGCCCTTGCGCCGCAGGCCCTCTCTCACGAGAGACCGGCGGCGTCCATGCCGCGTAGTTCCTTCTTCAGGTCGGCGATCTCGTCGCGGAGGCGACCGGCCAGCTCGAACTGCAGCTCGCGGGCCGCGTTCATCATCTGCGCGGTCATGTCCTTGATGAGGTCGGCGAGTTCGGCGCGCGGCATGTTCCGCACGTCGCGGCCCTCGTAGACGCCGGCGCTCACCGCGCGTCCGGGCTCGCCCTGGGCGCGGCGGCCGCGGCTGGCATTGCGGCCGGAGCCGCCCACCTCGACCTCGGTCTCCTCGGCCTCGCGGTACACCTGGTCCAGAATGTCGGCGATCTTCTTGCGCAACGGTTTCGGATCGATGCCGCGCTCTTCGTTGTAGGCGACCTGCTTGGCCCGGCGGCGCTCGGTCTCGTCGATGGCGTGGCGCATGGAGTCGGTGATCTTGTCCGCGTACATGTGGACCTCACCGGACACATTGCGCGCCGCGCGGCCGATGGTCTGGATGAGACTGGTGGAGGAGCGCAGGAAGCCTTCCTTGTCGGCGTCCAGAATGGCGACCAGCGACACCTCGGGCAGGTCCAGGCCCTCGCGCAGCAGGTTGATGCCGACCAGCACGTCGTATTCGCCCAGGCGCAACTGGCGCAGCAATTCGACGCGGCGCAGGGTGTCGATCTCCGAGTGCAGATACCGCACCCGCACACCGAGTCCCAGCAGATAGTCGGTGAGGTCCTCGGCCATCTTCTTGGTCAGCGTGGTGACCAGGACGCGTTCGTCGCGTTCGGTCCGCAGCCGGATCTCGTGCACCAGATCGTCGATCTGCCCCTTGGTCGGCTTGACCACCACGTGCGGGTCCACCAAGCCGGTCGGGCGGATCACCTGTTCGACGAACTCACCGCCGGTCTGGCCCAATTCGTACGGGCCGGGAGTGGCCGACAGGTACACCGCCTGCCCGATCCGCTCGGCGAACTCCTCCCAGGTGAGCGGCCGGTTGTCCACCGCCGACGGCAACCGGAAGCCGTACTCGACCAGGTTGCGCTTGCGGGACATGTCGCCCTCGTACATGCCGCCGATCTGCGGCACGGTCACGTGGGATTCGTCGATGACGAGCAGGAAATCGTCGGGGAAGTAATCCAGCAGGGTGGCGGGCGCGGAACCCGCGGGCCGCCCGTCGATATGCCGCGAGTAATTCTCGATACCCGAGCAGAAACCGACCTGCTTGATCATCTCCAGGTCGTATTGGGTGCGCATCCGAAGCCGTTGCGCCTCCAGCAGTTTGCCCTGCTTCTCCAAATCCGCCAGCCGCGTCTCGAGTTCGGCCTCGATGTCGCGCACCGCGCGTTCCATACGGTCGGGACCCGCCACATAATGGGTGGCCGGGAAAATCCGGACCATATCCACCTGGCGCACCACATCACCGGTCAGCGGGTGCAGATAGTAGAGCGCCTCGATCTCGTCGCCGAAGAATTCGATGCGCACCGCCAATTCCTCGTACGAGGGAATGATTTCGACGGTATCGCCGCGCACCCGGAAACTACCGCGGGTGAACGACATGTCGTTGCGGGTGTATTGCACGTCCACCAGCAGGCGCAGCAGCCGGTCCCGATCGATCTCGGTGCCCACCTCCAGCTGCACCGACCGGTCCAGGTAGGACTGCGGCGTGCCGAGGCCGTAGATGCACGACACCGACGCGACCACCACGACGTCGCGGCGCGAGAGCAGGCTCGAGGTCGCCGAGTGGCGCAGCCGCTCGACGTCGTCGTTGATCGAGCTGTCCTTCTCGATATAGGTATCGGTCTGCGCGATGTAGGCCTCGGGCTGGTAGTAGTCGTAGTACGAGACGAAGTACTCGACCGCGTTGTTGGGCAGCATCTCGCGCAGCTCGTTGGCCAGCTGCGCGGCGAGGGTCTTGTTGGGGGCCATGACCAGGGTGGGCCGCTGCAACCGCTCGATCAGCCAGGCCGTGGTCGCCGACTTACCGGTACCGGTGGCGCCGAGCAGCACCACGTCCTTCTCCCCCGAGCGGATGCGCCGCTCGAGTTCGGCGATGGCGGCCGGCTGGTCACCGGCCGGAACGTGCTCGCTGACCACCTGGAACTGGCTGTCGGTCCGCTCGACCTCACCGATGGGCCGATGCTCCGAATGGGCCAGCGGCAGGTCGTCCGGGATCTCGGTTGCGAAAGCCATGGCACCAGCCTAGGACGGACCACCGACAAGAACACGGAGCCGCTCGCCTGTTCACCGACGGCGGACCCGGCCGTGGCCCCGGCCACGATCGGCGGTGACCCCGGTCACGATCGGACTCGTCGCCGCGCGATGGCTGCCCGCGCGGAGCACACCCGTCCAATCGCGCGCCGGCTCCGAATTCTCTAGTCCGGTACTCATTTCGGTAAAGGACTTCCAATGTCTGAATTGACCGTTACCGCAACGGATTTCAGGCCGTCCATACCGATCGGTGTCGCGTAGATCTCAGTCCGTTCACGACGGTTTGAATCCCACGTTCCGGGTGTACTCTGAGCTCGCTGGTCGCACGATTCGAGAGAAGGCATGGCGATGACCGGTTTGTTTACGCCACAGCGGAATTCCACCAATGGCGCGCGCCCGCACCGGACGGCCGACGGCACCCCCGCGGTGTCCCCGCATCGCCCCAGACTCGAGTATTTCAATCTCGCGGATCTGTCGTGGACCGATTATCGCGGGTTTCTGCACCCCGTGGAGCGTTTACACGCCGAACCGTTCGGTCTGTATATCGAACGGACAGTGGACAATCCGCGGTACCACTACGTCGAGTCCTGGCTGCTGCCGGAGCTGTCGCTGCGCGCCACGGTCTATCACCTGCGCCCGGGCCACGATCGGACCCAGACCCACTACCTCGACATCGGCGAGTACGGGCCGTGCGAGGACAAGAAGTGGCGCGCCGAGAGCCACTATCTCCACGTGGTGGCCCGGCCCGGCCGGGCGCCCGAACTGCTCGGCATCGACGACCTGCTGACCGCGCACGCGGCCGGGCAGTTCGACACCGCGCAGACCCACCGGGCCATCGAGCGGGCGGCCGCCGTGGTCGACGGCCTCGGCGCCTGCGGGCACGATGTCGACCGGTGGCTCGCCACCAAGGGCGTCACCCTCACCTGGCTCTGACTCCGAGAACGCGAACGCCCGGTCCGGATGGATCCGGACCGGGCGAGGTCTTGCGGGTATCTCCGCCCTCCGACTAGCCGGAGATGCTCGGCAGCAGGCCGTTCAGACCGCCCGACAGACTCGGGAACAGGCTGCTCGAGCCGCTGCTCAGGCCGCAGCCGACGCTGCCGGTGCTGGTCAGCGGGTTGGCCTCGGCGACGTCGACGTCGATCGACTTCGAGATCAGGGTCTGAGTCACGGTCAGCGTGTGCTTGCCCGCGGTGCTCGGAGTCCAGTTGATGGTGACCTTGCCGCTCAGCAGCGACGGGGTGACCGGGCTGCCCGGCAGCTCGGTGCCGTTGTCACGGAAGGCCACCGACAGCAGCCGGTCCACATCGATGGACGCGGTCAGCGTGTAGGAGCAGCCGACATTGTGGCTGGTGCCGGAAACCTCGAGGCCGGTCGGCCACGCACCGGCCTGGGGCGCGGCCAGGACGATGGTTCCAGCCACCGCGCCGAAGGTCGTGAGGCCCATGCCGACCCGGCGGGCACGGGTTTTCTGTTCGCTCATGCAGGTATTCCCTTACGGTTGAGGCCCCGCCCACGAAACGGCGGGTCGTCGTGCGCGACGATACAGCGCAACCGAACCATAGCGAAACACGCTCGCTTCAAATAGAGTTTTCAAAATATTCGCCCCGCTCCGCGCCGGATTCCAGCAATCCGCGAGCGACGCCACCCCCGCTCCCCTGGACGGCCGCCGCTCGACACGCGATGCTGAATGACATGACTCGGGCGCCCGCGGTGGATCTGCACCGACCCAAGGTGGAGTACTTCAATATCGACGAGCTCACCAATATCGATCCCAAGGGTTTCGTGCGGCAGGTGGAGCGCTACCAGGTGGAGCCGTGGGGGCTGTACATGGCCCGCACCTCGGACCATCCCGAGTTCCACTACATCGAATCCTGGCTGCTGCCCACGGTGTCGTTGCGCGCCACCGTCTTCCACTTCACCCCCGCGCATCTGCGCGACCAGGACTACTACATCGACATCGGCGAGTTCGCACAGGTCGGGCCGAAGCAGTGGAAGTCGGTGGACCACTACCTGGATCTGGTGGTGCGGCAGGGCAGAGAGGTGGAGCTCCTCGACGTGGACGAGCTGCTGGCCGCCCACGCCGCCGACTACCTGACCCTGGCCGAGGCCCAGCAGGCCATCGAGTCCGCCACCGCGACCATCGACGGAATCGCCGCGCACGGACACAGTTTCGAGGACTGGCTGGCCTCCCAGGGCATCACGCTCACCTGGATGTAGACCGAGAAACCAGGGGCCGTCCGCACCGAGGGGTGCCGACGGCCCTTTTCGTCGGCTAGGCGCCGATGATCAGGTTGACCGGACGGCCCGGGTCGGCATTGGCGTGCAGCCGCTCCCCCGCCGCGAGCTCGACACCCGCGGCCGGCGGAGCGTCCGCGGCGACCGGCGGAAAACCGATGTCCGCCAAGCGATCCCGAAGCGAGTCCGGGTCCACCCCGGCCGCGACCGTGATCCGGATGTCGAGGACGTCGGCCGCGGGCTTGCCGGCCACGGCGGTCGCCCCGACGTGTTCGATGCTCGCCGCGTCGGCCGCGCACGCCAGCGCGAGGCGGGCGATCACCCGCCGCGCCTGCGCGGGCCATTCCGGATTCGGTTCCACCACGGGCAGTTCCGGCCGCGCGGCGGGCGTGCGGGTGCGCAGATTGCGTTCGAAGGGCACGAGGCGCTCGTCCCACAGCCGGTGCACCTCGGCGTCGATCAGGCCGGTCGCGCCATTGTTGTCGAGCAGAACGTCGGCGGTGGCGCGGCGCTGCGCGTCGGTGGCCTGGGCGGCGATGCGGGCGCGGGCGTCGGCCTCATCGATGCCGCGGAACTCCACCAGGCGGCGCACCCGGGTCTCCTCGGCCGCGTCCACGATGACCACCAGGTTCATGAACGGCGCCAGGCCGTTCTCGACCAGCAGCGGAATGTCCTGCACCACAATGCCGTCGGCGGGCGCGGCGGCGATGAGTGCGGCGGTGCGCTTGCCGACCAGCGGGTGGGTGATGCCGTTGAGGGTGGCGCGGGCCTCGTCGGTGGCGAAGGCCTTGGCCGCCAGGGCGGGCCGGTCGAGGCTGCCGTCGGCGGCGAGGATGTCGTCGCCGAACGCGGCGGCCAGGGCAGCCAGGCCCTCGGTGCCGGGGGCGACCACCTCGCGCGCGATGACATCGCTGTCCACGAGCACGGCTCCGCGCTCGGTGAGAATGCGGGCCACGGTGGACTTGCCCGCGCCCATGCCTCCGGTGAGACCGATTCGCAACATTCGACCAGTCTCGCACCGCCGCCGGTTCCGGCGCGTGCCAGGGTTACTCGGCCTGTCAGGATTACCCACTCGACCCGGTCTTTTCACCTGCAAGCACAGTCCTTGCCCGTTCCGTGATGCCGGCGAGATCATTTCGCAACTTTTCCGGCCAATCCCGACCGTTTGTCGGCAACATTCCGACACGCCGGGGCACACGCCCCGCAAAATTCGGTGACTCACACTTTTGTTCGGCTATCGTTCGCCGCAGGCGATCTTCAGGCCGGTTAACACGCAAGAGAAGGAACATCAGTGAGCACCAAGAACCTCCAGACGGGTCGCCACCGTCTGGGCCTGGCGGGCACCGTGCATTGCATCGAGATCCCCGCCGTCGCAGCCGCTCTCGCCGAGCACGGACGGTCCTGGCTGACCGCACTGTTCAGGCCGGCCCGGCACAGCGCGACCGCCAGGCGAAAACCGTCACCCGAGTCCGGCGTCGTCCGCCGCTGGGTGCCTGCCACCGTCGGCTGATCCCGCTGGAATCTCCAGCACCGCTCCCTGATTCGCCACATACACACGCAGTGGCTCGGTCCGAACCGGACCGAGCCACTGTGTTGTGCGCGTGTCTCCTTACGCGGCAGCGGAATTACACGATGCCACTGGGCTTGCGCCGAGTGCCGGGATCCTGACGCGGCATGGAGTTCGGCGGCACCGGGTACGGGGTGCCGACGGTCGCGGTCCCGAGGGCGATGTTCGGACCGCACTGCGCGATGGCGTCGTTGACCTTCCGGTCCGCCGGGGCGAACACGGGCTTGGACGCATCGGGGCCGGAACCGAAGTCGAAGACCGAGGTCATGTCACCGGTGACGCTGCGCCGCCACGCCGTCAGGTTCGGCACGTCGACTCCGAAGCGACGCTCCAGGAGTCGAAGCTGCGAGGTGTGGTCGAAGGTCTCCGAGGCGACCAGGCCGCCACGACTGTAGGGCGAGATGACCAGGCCCGGTACGCGGTAGCCGAGACCGATCGGCCCGGTGATGCCCTCGTGCTTCTTGTCGATCGGCACCGTGACGTACTCCCCCGGCGTGCCCGCGGGCGCCGTCGGCGGGGTGACGTGGTCGAAGAAGCCGCCGTTCTCGTCGTAGCTGATGATCAGCGCGGTCTTCTCCCACACCGCCGGGTTGGAGGTGAGGATGTCGAGCACCTGCATGATGCCGACCGCGCCGAAAGCCGGTGGCAGCGCGGGGTGTTCGCAGTTCAGCAGCGACGGGATCACCCACGACACGGCGGGCAGCTGGTTGGCGGCGACGTCGGCGGCGAAGTCCTGCGGATACGCCGGGGCCTTACCGCGCCGGGCCAGTTCGGAATTCGGGTCGGCGGCCTGCTTGAAGCAGCCCATCATGCCGTCCAGGATCACCGACGACAGCGGACCGACGTCCCGGTTGTTGTAGATCTTCCAGCTGACGCCGGCATCGGAGAGGTTCTCCGGCATGGTCCGCCAGCTGTAGGCGTTCTGCGGGATCAGGGTCGGCGTCTCGAGCAGCGGTCCGCCATGGTGACCCTCGGGGTCGATGGTCGCCGACATCCAGTACAGCCGGTTGGGGTCGGTCGGGCCGAGCACCGAGCAGTGGTAGTTGTCGAGCAGGGTGAAGGCATTGGCCAGGTCCCAGTGCACCGGAATGTCGGCCTGGGTGTAGTAACCCATTGCGGCGGGCGCGTTTCCGGGGCCGACCGAGGCGATCGACATGGGCATCCAGCCGTCGTTGCGGCCGTTGTTCCACGCCTTGTGCATGGCCGCCCAGCTGTGGTCCGGGTCGTTGATGCACTCACCGTCGAGGCTGGCGCCGCGGGTGGTGTCGAGGCGGAACGGGTTCAGGAAGCCGTCCGCGGTGGGGCCGACGCCGGGGGTGTAGCCGTACTGGTTCCAGGCCGGGGACGGGTCGTCGAACCCGCGCACCCCGGACATGGTGCCGAAGTAGTGGTCGAAGGAGCGGTTCTCCTGCATGAGCAATACGAAGTGCTCGATGTCGCCGAGGCCGCCCATGCCCGCCGGGTCTGCGGCGTAAGCCTTTTCGATGATCGGTCCGGCGACCGACGCGAGCGCGCCCGCACCGCCCGCTGCCATGGCTTTCGCCAGAAATTCCCGCCTGTTGACTCCGGCGAACACGCCCATGCTCCGGTGGTGCCTTCCCACTAGAAGTGACAGTGAAGGGACGGTGCCGACACGGATCGGTCGCACGTCCAGTTCGTATCCAACCTGCGCATCATGACAGCCCAGCGAACCGCTGGTAAACGAAAGTCCCCTGGTCGAGGACCAGGGGACTTTCGTTATCGCTTAACGCGGATCAGCGGATCAGGCGTTGCCCGACAGCTTCTCACGCAGCGCGGCCAGCTGCGCATCGCTCGCGAGCGAGCCACCGGCCGGCGCGTCCGAGGACGAAGCGGCAGCCTGCGAACCGGACTCCGAGGAGTAGTTCTGCGGTCCACCGTTGGCAGCCTCGGCGGCGGCGTCGGCGGCCATCTTCTCCATCTGAGCGGTGTGCATCTTGTGGCGACGCTCGGCCTCGGCGTACCGGGTCTCCCACTCCTCACGCTGCTTCTCGAAGCCCTCGAGCCATTCGTTGGTCTCGGAGTCGAAGCCCTCGGGGAAGATGTAGTTGCCCTGGTCGTCGTAGCTGTCGGCCATGCCGTACTTCGACGGGTCGAACTCGGCGGTGTAGTCCTCGTTGGCCTGCTTCAGCGACAGCGAGATCCGGCGACGCTCGAGGTCGATGTCGATGACCTTGACCATGGCGTCGTCGCCGACGGCGACAACCTGGTCCGGGACCTCGACGTGGCGCTCGGCCAGCTCGGAGATGTGCACCAGGCCCTCGATGCCCTCTTCGACGCGCACGAACGCACCGAACGGAACCAGCTTGGTGACCTTGCCCGGCACGATCTGACCGATCGCGTGGGTGCGGGCGAACTGACGCCACGGGTCTTCCTGGGTCGCCTTGAGCGACAGGGAGACACGCTCGCGGTCCAGGTCGACGTCGAGAACCTCGACGGTGACCTCGTTGCCGACCTCGACGACCTCGGACGGGTGGTCGATGTGCTTCCAGGACAGCTCGGAGACGTGCACCAGACCGTCCACGCCACCCAGGTCCACGAAGGCACCGAAGTTGACGATGGAGGAGACCACACCCTTGCGGACCTGGCCCTTCTGCAGCTGGTGCAGGAACTCGCTGCGGACCTCGGACTGGGTCTGCTCGAGCCAGGCGCGACGCGACAGGACCACGTTGTTGCGGTTCTTGTCGAGCTCGATGATCTTGGCCTCGATCTCCTTGCCGACGTACGGCTGGAGGTCGCGGACACGGCGCATCTCGACCAGCGACGCCGGGAGGAAGCCGCGCAGACCGATGTCCAGGATCAGGCCGCCCTTGACGACCTCGATGACGGTGCCCTTGACGGCCTCGTCCTTCTCCTTGAGCTCCTCGATCGTGCCCCAAGCCCGCTCGTACTGAGCGCGCTTCTTCGACAGGATCAGGCGGCCTTCCTTGTCCTCCTTGGTGAGAACGAGGGCCTCGACCTCATCGCCCACGGAAACGACCTCATTGGGGTCGACATCGTGCTTGATGGACAGTTCGCGAGACGGGATCACGCCTTCGGTCTTGTAACCGATGTCGAGAAGGACCTCATCGCGATCGACCTTGACGATCGTGCCTTCGACGATATCGCCGTCGTTGAAGTACTTGATGGTCTTGTCGATGGCGGCGAGGAAGTCCTCGGCAGTGCCGATGTCGTTGACGGCAACCTGCGGCGAGGTGACAGTGGTGGGCATGTGTTGGGAGGCTCCGGACGGATTGTGGTCGGTAGTGGACATGTGGACTTTCGGTTTTGCTGCGAACAGCGGGCAATGGATCTAACGTTGCACAACGCTGCCGTGGCTGTAACTTCCAAAGACAGCTTGCGGACTCACAGCACGATTATCTGCTCTACGCGGTCTCGAGAAACCGGGTACAGAAGACACTCGCGGAAAACAGCGTACGCGACGGGTGTTGTACCAAGCAAACATGGGTCTCATCGCAAGCCTCGCTAGGGTGTGTCCATGTCCGAAGATCACTCTGCCACCCCCGACGACGCCCGGCACGCCCAGGCCAATGCCCTGCTCGGCACGGTGGGAGTGACCCGCGCCAAGGTCGATTCGGAGTCGAGTCAGCGCGCCAGCCGCAAGTGGTGGGACGCCGACGCGGCGGCCTACCACGAGACGCACGCCGACTTCCTCGGCGTGGACTCCCCCGCCGGCGAGTTCGTGTGGTGCCCGGAGGGGTTGCACGAGGGTGACTGGCATCTGCTCGGCGATATAGAGGACAAGCGGATCCTGGAGATCGGCTGCGGCTCGGCCCCCTGCTCGCGCTGGCTCGCCTCGCACGGCGCGCACCCCGTCGGCCTCGATATCTCCCGTTCCATGCTGGACCGCGGTCTGGCCGCGATGGCGGCGGGCGGACCCCGCGTCCCTTTGATTCAGGCGGGCGCCGAGGATTTGCCGTTCGCCGACGAATCGTTCGACCTGGCCTGCTCGGCCTTCGGTGCGGTCCCCTTCGTCGCCGACTCGGCCCGGGTGATGCGTGAGGTTCACCGCGTCCTGCGTCCCGGCGGCCGCTGGGTCTTCTCCGTCAATCACCCCATGCGCTGGATCTTCCCCGATGATCCGGGCCCCGGCGGCCTGCGCGCCACCATCCCCTATTTCGACCGCACTCCTTATGTGGAGGTCGGACCCGACGGCGAGCCCACCTACGTCGAGCACCACCGCACCATCGGCGACCGCGTCCGCGAGATCGTCGCCGCGGGGCTGATCGTGAAGGACATCATCGAGCCCGACTGGCCCGAATGGCTCGACCGCGAATGGGGCCAGTGGAGCCCCCTCCGGGGCGAGATCTTCCCCGGCACAGCTATTTTCGTCACCGAAAAAGCGAACTGAGACCGATCGACCCGATCGCTTCCAGCGACACGCCCAGGGGGCGAAGTCGATTCCGTCGCGGTGGCGGAACTGTCGGCCGACACCGGGCGGTCGACGGTGACCTATCGGCCGACCCCGCGCTACGCCGACGGCCGGAACGGGACCGAGCCGCGGCGTGCGCGACTGGTCCCGTCCGGGGGAAGCTACCTGATCGACAGTGCCGAACCGGTGTCGTGACTATTTGGGTTCGCGGCCCGCTTGCCTGAGAGCCATCCGGAGCGCGTACTCGATCTGGGCGTTGATGCTGCGCAGGTCGTCGGCCGCCCATTTGGCGATGGCGTCGTGGACGGCCGGGTCCAGGCGCAGCAGCACGCGTTTCGGCTCGCGTTTGGCGGCGGACATCAGGCGTAGAGGGTGCCGGCGTTGACCACGGGTGCGGCGGAGCGGTCCCCGCACAGCACGACCAGCAGGTTGGACACCATCGCCGCCTTGCGCTCCTCATCCAGATCGACCACGCCCTGTTCCGCGAGCCGGTCCAGCGCCATGCCGACCATACCGACCGCGCCTTCGACGATGCGGCTGCGGGCGGCGACCACCTGGGCGGCCTGCTGGCGAACCAGCATGGCCTGGGCGATCTCCGGCGCGTAGGCGAGGTGGGTGATACGGGCCTCGATGATCTCGATGCCGGCCAGCTCGGTGCGGGCGCGCAGCTCCGCGGTCAGCTCACCCGCGACCTCCGCGCCGTCGCGCAGGCTCGAGGTGCTCGCGTCGTCGGTCTGGTACGGGTGGGTGGTGGCCAGGTGCCGGACCGCGGTCTCGGACTGGGTGCGTACGAAGTCCTCGTAGTCGTCGACGGCGAAGGCGGCCTTGTAGCTGTCCACCACCTGGTAGACGACGACCGCGGCGATCTCGACCGGATTGCCGTCCAGGTCGTTGACCTTCAGCTTCTGGGTCTCGAAGTTGCGGATGCGCAGCGAGATGCCGCGGCGGCTGGACAGCGGGGTCACCCAATGGAAGCCGGACTCGCCGACCGAGCCGATGTAGCGGCCGAAGAACTGGATCACCTTGGCCTGGTTGGGATTCACCGTGATGAAGCCGCTGGCGGCGAGCACCGCGGCCAGGATGGTGACCGCCAGCGCGATGCCGATGACGGTCCGCGCACCCCCTTCGGCTCCGGTGCTCAGCGCGTGCGACTCCAGCACCATTCCGATCACCAACAGGATGAAGACCCCCAGCACGAGGAAGCCGTTCAACCGGAAGGCTCGACGCAACTCCATGACACTCTCCTAGTATCGAAGTGATATCACGACGATAGCGCGAGCACAGCGGTGCGGCAAGGTTGAAACAGCAGATCGCCCCGCCGCGCAACGGTGCGGCGGGGCAAGGGACTACGGGTCCCGGCCGATCAATTCGGCCGGATATTGCGGTTGTTGCGGAACAGGTTGGCGGGGTCGAACCGCGCTTTGAGCGCCGCGAGCCGGTCGTAGGTGGCATCGGAGTATCCGGCGCGCGTCTGCGCCTCGTCGGCCTCATCGCCGCCGCCGTACAGGAAGTTGAGGTTGTGGCCGACGGTCCACGGCTCCAACGTCTTTCGCACCAGATCCAGCTGATCGCGCACCTGCTCGGCGTTGTCCGGCCGCGGCATGGCCAGCGCCCGCGCGATGTACTGCGCGTCGCGGTGGTCCATCGAGATTCCGTGCGGCCCCGGGCGGCTCAACGCCCCGCCCAGGTGCCGGAATCCGGCCACCGTCGGCAGCGCGGCCCCGGGTCCGGTCGCCTCCAGGAAGGCGTCGGCGGCGTCGGCGGGCAGCTCCGAGAGCAGCGCGTTGGTGGCGGTGTAGGCGTGCGGGTGATCCGGATCCCGGTAGATGGCATGGCTTTCGGTGTACGGCATCATCCGCAGGTCGTCGGTCATCCGCTCGCCGGCCGCGCGCAGCGGAGCGACGAGGCGCTCGCCGTCCTCCTCGGTGCCGGTGAACGCGATATTGATGGTCGCCACGTACCGCCCGCGCAGGTGCGGGGGCAGCTGCGGGATGTCGGGGAAGGTCAGCATGGTGATGGCCGAGGTGACGGTCTCGGGCACGTCCTGGGTCCACAGCCGCCACGCCTCGAGTGCGGGAGCCACCAGCGCGGTGTCGAACTGCAGCTGGCCGCCGTACACCCGGGTGACGGGCAGCAGGTCCAGTTCCAGCGCGGTGACGACGCCGAAGTTGCCGCCGGTGCCCAGCACCGCGCCGAACAATTCGTCGCCCGGCGCCAGCGTGCGCAGCCGCCCGTCGGCGGTGACGATCTCGATGGCCCGCACATGCTCTGCGGCGTAACCGTATTCGCGGGCCAGGATGCCGACCCCGCCGCCCAGGAGGTAACCGACCACGCCGACCGACAGCGACGAGCCGTTCAGCGGCGCGAGGCCGTGCGCGGCGGCCGCCTCGATCAAGGCCCCGGCCCGCACGCCCGCCCCGATGCGGGCGGTGCGGGCGGCCGGGTCGACGCGGATGTCGGTCAGGCGGCGGGTGGTGATGAGCACACCGCCGTCGCCGGCTACCGAGAGGCCGTGGCCGGTGGCCTGCACGGCGATCGGAAGACCGTGGCGCGCGGCGTATTCCACGGCGGCCCGCACGTCCTGGGCGTGGGCGGCGGCGACGATAACGGCGGGCCGGTGGGTGTAAGCGGTTTGGAATCCGGCGATTTCGGCGTCGTAGCCGGTGTCGCCGGGCTGGAAGACGGGGCCGGTGGTGGGCAGTTCGGTGATCGCTGTCTTCGTCATGTCTCCTACCCTGCTCGCCCCGGAACAAGAACTCCAACAGATAGTTTTTCTCGTAGCTAGAATCATCACTTATGGAACTGCGTCAGCTGCGCTACTTCGTGACGGTCGCCGAGGAGGCGAACTTCACCCGGGCAGCGGCCCGTCTGCACCTCGCCCAGCCCGGACTGAGCGCGCAGATCCGGCAGCTGGAACGCGAACTGGGACAACCCTTGCTGGATCGGACCAGCCGCTCGGTCACGCTCACCCCGGTCGGCGAGGCGGTGCTGCCGATCGCCCGCGCGGCCCTCGAACAGGTCGAGCGCATCACCCACACCGTGGACGAATTCACCGGTCTGCTGCGTGGGCACGTGCGGGTCGGCTTGATCTCCGGCGCGGCGGGCGAGGAGATCGACATCGCGCAGGTCTTGTCCGACTTCCACCGCGATCATCCGCAGATCGGCATCTCCCTCACCGAGGACACCTCCGACGCCATGTACGGCGCTCTGCGTCGCGGCGAGCTGGACATCGGCCTGCTCTCCATCTCGGAGGATCTGGACCCGAGCATCGGCACAGAGCTCATCTACGAGAGCACCATCGTGGCGGCCGTGCCGGTGGCGGCCGAGGGCTTCGGAGCCCGGATCACCCTGGCCGAACTGTGCGAGCACCCACTCATCTGCCTGCCCACCGGCACGGGGCTGCGCGCACTACTCGAGAACGCCTGCGCCGCGGCCTCTCTGATACCCGATGTGGCATTCGAGGCCGCCGCGCCCCCGCTGCTCATCCGGCTGGCCGCCCACGACCTCGGCATCGCCGTCATTCCGAGAATCCCGGCGGAGGAGGCCGCTCGCCTCGGGATCCGCACCCTGGAGATCGATCCGGCGATGTGCGGCCGCCTGGTGCTGGCGTGGAGCACCGAGCGTCCCCTGAGCCCGGCCACGAAAGTCCTGCTCGGCCAACTCCGCATCGCGCTGGCGAGCTGGAAGACGCCTGGTCAGGCGAACACGGCCCGCAGGCCGCGGTCGCGGACGGCCTGAATCCCGACCAGCGCCAGCAGCACGACGCCGGTCACGATGTGCTCGATGGCGTCGCTGCGGTGATTCGGGAGGCTGAACATCACGACGTTGTGCGCGAACAGCGCCCGGATCCCGACCACGAATCCGCCTCCGACAGCGGCGATCACGCAGTGCCAGGCGCGTAAGTGCCATCACATAATTACCTAAACTTCCCTATTGCTACTCCATATAGGGAACATTAGGGTAGTTTTCGTGACCGATCGTCTCTACTCCGTCGAGGAAGTCGCCGAACGCCTCGGCCTGCACGTGCGCACTGTGCGCGGGTACGTGCGCGAAGGAAAGCTGCCCGCCACCCGCATCGGCAAGCAGTACCGCATCACCCGGGCCGATCTGGAAGCCTTCACCGGCCTGCCCGCACCCGAGGGCGGATCGACTGCCCCGCAACGGTATTCGGAGGTGTCCAGCATCGTCGAGGTCGACGCCGCGGATCCCTCGATCGCCGACCGGGTGAGCACGCTGCTGACCGCGGCGGCGGGCACCCACACCGGAGACGGGCAACCACTGCGGGTGCAGACCTTCTACGACCGCGAACGCGCCCGGCTGAAGGTCATTCTCGTCGGCGGCCTGGGCGATACCGCTCGGCTGCTCGAATACATGGAAGGAGTTCTCGCGTCGTGAACGCGATCTACAAGTCCGAGGCCGGACGGGCCGCCATCCAGGCCCGCTATCAGGAACTGGTGCGCCGCTGGCCGGTCGCGGTGGAGCAGTTGCACATTCCGACCCGGGAGGGCGACACCTTCGTGCTGGCCTCCGGCCCGAAGGACGCGCCGCCGGTGATCCTGCTGCACGGGTCCGGAGCCAACTCCGCCACCTGGCTCGGCGACATCGCCTCCTGGGCAACCGATTTCCGCGTCTACGCCGTCGACATGGTGGGCGAGCCCGGCGGCAGCGCCGAGTCGCGCCCGGTGCTCGGCTCGGACGCGGTCGCGTCGTGGCTCGACGATGTCCTTGCCGGACTGGGCATTTCCGCGGCGGCCTTCGTCGGCATGTCGCTGGGCGGCTGGACCGCCCTGGACTACGCGGTCCGCCGGCCCGGCGCCGTCACCAAACTGGCGCTGCTGTGCCCCGGCGGGATCGGCAAGCAGCGCTTCGGCTGGATCTTCAAGAACCTGCTCGACCACCTGTTCAGCAACCACGACCTGCGCCGCTCGGCCGCCATCGTCACCGGCCTGAACCTCACCGACCACGCCGAGATCCTCGACGACGTGACGCTGACCTTCACCCACTTCAACCCGCGCACCGGCAAACTGCCCATCTTCACCGACGCGCAGCTGAGCGCCCTCACCATGCCGGTCCTGGTGATCGTGGGCGCGGACGACGTCATGTTCAAGTCCGCCGACACCGCCCGCCGCGCCCAGCGATCCATCCCGAACGCGACCATCCGGGTGCTCCCGGGCGTCGGTCACGCCGTCCTCGGTCAGACCGCGCCCGTGCTGGAGTTCCTCCGCACATAACGGATCAGGGAGCCCCCGTACTGGGGGCTCCCTGATCTCGTTGCGGACCTAGAGGATTCGCGACAGGAACGCCTTGGTCCGGTCGTGCTGGGGGTTGGCGAGCAGCTCGCGCGGATCGCCCGCCTCCACCACGACACCGCCGTCCATGAAGGCCAGCTGGTCGGCGACCTCGCGGGCGAAACCCATCTCGTGGGTGACCACCACCATGGTCATGCCCGAGGCCGCGAGTTCCCGCATGACGCCGAGCACCTCACCCACCAGCTCCGGGTCCAGCGCCGAGGTGGGCTCGTCGAAGAGCATCAGCTTGGGGTCCATGGCCAGGGCGCGGGCGATGGCGACACGCTGCTGCTGACCGCCCGACAGCTGGGCGGGGTAGGCATCGGCCTTGTCCGCCAGGCCGACTCGGGCCAGCAGGTCGCGGGCGCGGGCCACCGCGTCGGCCCGCTTGAGCTTCTTGACCTGGGTCGGCGCCTCGATGATGTTCTCCAGCGCCGTGCGGTGCGGGAACAGGTTGAAGTGCTGGAACACCATGCCGATATCACGGCGCTGCTTGGCGGCGTCGCGCGGATGCAGCTCGTAGAGTTTGCCGTTCTTCTCGCGGTACCCGACCAGATCGCCGTCCACGTACAGGCGTCCGGCATTGACCCGCTCGAGGTGGTTGATGCACCGCAGGAAGGTGGACTTGCCGGAACCGGACGGGCCGATCAGGCACAGCACCTCGCCGCGCTTCACCTCGAGGGTGATGCCCTTGAGCACGTTCAGCGCGCCGAAGCTCTTGCACACCCGGTCGGCGCGCACCATCGGCACCGCCGAGGGCGGCAGCGAGCCGTCGATCAGCGGCGTGGATTCCTGGGAGAACGACATCGAATCCTCGGACATGTGCACCTATCCCGTTCCGCCGGCGACCTGCGCCTGGGCCAAGGCGCGCAACTGTTTCGCGGTCAGCTGCCGGGAGGAACCGCGCGAGTAGTACCGCTCCAGGTAGTACTGGCCGATCATGAGCACACTGGTGACGGCCAGATACCAGGTGGCGGCGACCAGCAGCAGCGGGATCGGCTGGAAGTTGACGCTGTAGATGTCGCGGGCCCGGCCGTAGAGGTCGGTGGTGAGCGGGATGGCCGTCACCAGCGAGGTGGTCTTCAGCATGGAGATGAGCTCGTTGCCGGTCGGCGGGATGATCACCCGCATGGCCTGCGGCAGCACCGTGCGGGTCATGGTCTGCGACCACGACATGCCCAGCGCCACCGACGCCTCGCGCTGCCCCTCGCCCACGGAATTGATTCCGGCGCGCACGATTTCGGCCATGTAGGCGGCCTCGTTGAGACCCAGGCCGATCATGGCGAAGAAGAACGGCGCCGACCAGTGCTGCACATCGAAATGCGCCAGCGACGGCCCGAACGGCACACCCACGGTGACCGTCTTGTACAGCGACGGGAACAGGCCCCAGAACACCAGCTGCACATAGACCGGCGTCCCGCGGAAGATCCACAGATACGCCCACGCCACCGAGCGCAGCACCGGATTCGGCGACAGGCGCATGACCGCCAGCAGCACGCCGAGCACCACGCCGATCAACATGGCCAGCACGGTCAGTTCCAGAGTCACCAACGCGCCCTGGGCGATTCGCTTGTCACCCAAATACTTGAAGTAGGTGTTCCAGTGGTAGGCATCGTTGGTCTTGGCGCCCCAGAGGAACAGGGCCAGGGCGATCAGGATGATCGCGGCGGCGATCCACCGGCCCGGCCGTCGCAGCGGAATCGCCTTGATCGGCTCGGGCTCGGCGCTCTCGACCGGCATCGAGAGGTGGTTCTTGTCCTGCGACATAAGAGGTCAGCTGGCTCCGTTGATGACGGACTTGGTGATCGCGCCCTCCTGGACACCCCAGTTCTCGGCGATCTTCTTGTACTGGCCGTTGTCCATCAGGTACTGCACGGCTTCCTGCAGCACCGGCGCCAGCGTGGAGCCCTTCTTGACCGGCCAGCCGTACGGCGCGGAATCGAAGATCTTGCCCGCGGGCTCGATCTTGTCGCCCGCCTGCTTGATCGCGTACGCGGTCACCGGGGAGTCGGCGGACATGGCGTCGACCTGGCCCTGGACCAGCGCGTTGGCGGCGGCGGACTGCTCGTCGTAGGCGACCTTCTGGATCTCCGGCTTACCCGCGGCGACACACGCCTTGGACTTGGCCGGGATCTCGTCGGTGTCCTGAACGGTGGTGCGCTGCACCGCGACTCGCTTGCCGCAGGCGTTGTCCGGGTCGACGGTCTTGCCCTTCTGCTGGGCCCACTGGCTGCCCGCGGAGAAGTAGGTGACGAAGTCGGCGGTGGCCTCGCGCTCCTTGTTGTCGGTGAAGGAGGACATGCCGAGGTTGTAGGTGCCGGCCTCGATGGAGGGGATGATCTTCTCGAAGTCGGCTTCCTTGTAGTCCGCGTTCAGGCCCAGCACCTTGGCGACCGCGTCCATCAGGTCGACGTCGAAGCCGACAATCTTGCCGCTGGACGGATCCCGGTACTCGTTGGGCTGATACGGAACGTTGACGCCGACGGTCAGCTTGCCGGAGGACTTGATGTCGGAGGGCACCTTGGCCGCGATGGTGTCGACCTTGGCCACGTCGACCTTGGCCACCTCGGGACCGCTGGACTCCGAATTACTGGTACACGCGGTCAGCGCGAGAGCGCCACCGGCGACGACGACAGCGGCTCGCAGGGCACGCCCGCGAAAAGAGTTACGAACAGACACAGCAGTCCTCCACAGTTCGGGTGCGCGACATCCGTGGGTCGCCCGCCGTTTGAAATGTAAGCGAGTGACACCGTCCGCGTCGGCCGGTAACCGAAGATTAATCGGCGACACGCCAGAGCGGGGCCGAACACGCCCGGCCCGGAATGCGCGCTCACCAGCGGTGCAGCCGTGCGCGCACCTGCTCGGTGAATTCGGAGGTAGAGGCTAGCCCACCCAAATCGGACGTTGCAACACCAGCTCGCAACGTATCAGCAACCGAGCGCTCGATGCGGTCGCCGACCCGGCGCAACGCGCTGTAGCGCTGGGTGCGACCCATCCAGTGCAACATCGCCGCCGCGGAGCCGAACAGCGCCACCGGATTCGCGCGATTGCGCCCCGCCAGGGTCGGGGCCGCGCCGTGCACCGCCTGCGCCATGATCTGGGTATCGGAGCAGTTCACCGAGGCGGCCATACCGAGCGAACCGCTCAATTCGCCCGCCAGATCGGACAGGATGTCGCCGAACAGATTCTCGGTGACGATCACGTCGTAGTCGCGGGCCGCGCGGACCAGATGCGCGGCCGCCGCGTCCACGTGCTCGTCGTCGATCTCCACGT
The DNA here is from genome assembly GCF_040630785.1 of Nocardia sp. NPDC005746. NCBI lineage: Bacteria > Bacillati > Actinomycetota > Actinomycetes > Mycobacteriales > Nocardiaceae > Nocardia > Nocardia sp. NPDC005746. The sequence goes on along the minus strand of NZ_JBEXYE010000018.1, from coordinate 80,928 downwards.
CCGGGTAGTCCGCGGCCACCTCATAACAGATGTCACGGAACATGCCCATGGTCATGGGCAACACATTGGCCTTGTGCACGACGGTCAGCTTCTTCGAACGCTCCGACGCGATCTCGAACCCCAGTCGCGCGATGCGTTCGATCGCGGCCCGGGTGAACACGCCGACCGACAGCGCGACATCCCGCGACGGCTGGAACTCGCCGGAACCGGCGGCCATATTGCGGTCGGCGTAGAGGCCTTCGGTGTTCTCCCGCAGGATCAGCAGATCCATGCCCTGGGCCAGCGCGCGCACCCCTTCGAGGCTGCGGGCCGGGCGGATGTTCGCGTAGAGACCGAAGCGCTTGCGGACCGCGCCCGCGGGCGGCAGGCCGGTGCGGTGTTCGGGAGCGTAGGAGGCGCTGTCGTGCGGGCCCATGATCCAGGCGTCGAGTTCGGCCAGCGCGGCGAGCGTCTGCTCGGGCACCGGGTCGCCGTACTGCTCGATCGCCTCGTGCCCCAGTGGCAGCGGGACCCACTCCACCGGCGGCAGGCCGGTGGTCTCGAAGGCGTCGTCGACCACATGCCGGGTGGCACGGACGATTTCGGGGCCGATGCCGTCGCCCTCCAGCAAGCCCAGCCGGATTCGAGTGTCGCTGTCGGTCATGGCAGTCATCCTCGCGCAACGCCCGCCGCCGTCGCGCTCCGGCACACGCTGCCACGCCTGTTTCGAGACCTGGACGGGGATCGCGCGTAAGTTCAGGACACCATGGTGCAATCGGTGGAACTGGTGCTCGACGAGGCGTCCGAGGCCGCGGTGCGGCGGCAGTGGGCGGCGCTGAGCGAACTCGGCCTGCACACGCCCGGGCCCGGGTACCGGCCGCACATCACCATCGCGGTGGCTGCCGAGATCTGGCCCCGGCTGGACAAGGTCTTGGCGCAGCAGGACTTCCGGCCGTTCCCGGTGCGCCTGGGCGGACTGCTGGTCTTCGGATCCCGTGCCGCCGTGCTGGTTCGGGCGGTGGTGCCGTCCGAACCGCTGATCTCCTTGCAGCACAGGCTGTTCCGGGTCATCGCCGACTGCCCCGGCATCCCCGGCAATGTCCGGCCCGACAGCTGGACCCCGCACGTCACCCTCGCCCGCCGGCTGAAACCGGGCCAATTCGACGCCGCACTGGGCGCGGTGGGCTGGGACAAGGACGTGCGGGCTACCGTGGAGGGCATCCGCCGATGGGACGGTGACCGGCGCGCCGAATGGTCGGTGACCGCCGGTGACCGGCCCGCCCGGTAGCGCGGGGAAGATAACCGCAGGGCCCGGTGTTGGACCGGGGACATCGATACGAGAGGAAGCCATGGCCACCCAGACCCTGACCGAACAGAACTTCGACGAGGTAGTCACCGGTAACGACGTGGTTCTCGTCGACTTCTGGGCCTCGTGGTGCGGTCCGTGCCGCAGCTTCGCCCCCACCTTCGAGAAGTCGTCCGAAGCCCACCCCGACGTGGTGCACGGCAAGGTCGACACCGAGGATCAGCAGGGACTGGCCGCCGCGGCCAACATCCGCTCCATCCCGACCATCATGGCGTTCCGCGAGGGCGTGCTCGTCTTCGCGCAGCCCGGCGCGCTGCCCCCGGCCGCGCTCGAGGATCTGGTCACCCAGGTGAAGGCCCTCGACATGGACGAGGTGCGCAAGCAGCTCGCCGAGCAGGAATCCGCCAAGTAGCCGCCTCCCGCCGCAGCGTCAGCGCCGCGACTCCCGAAGGAGTTGCGGCGCTTCGCTTTTCACGGAGGGATCAGAAGCGCGAGCCGAGGTGGTTGATGCCCGCGATCATGGCGCGGATGGTCGACTCGGCGGCGTCGTCGGCGAGGGCGGCGCCCCAGCCACGGCGGCCGTTGAACTCGCACTGCACGAAGGTGGCGGTGCCGTCCTGAGTGCGGCGCTGGTGGAAGGCGAGGATCTCCACCGGGTAGCCCTCGTCGTAGAGCGCCGAGGTGAGCGCGGCCACCGGGCTGCCGGTCGCCACGACGGTGCGCAGGTGGGAGGCGATTTCCAGGGTGGCCGTACCGGCGCGGTCGCCGATCGGGGTCCAGTCGCTGAGCTTCACCGGGCCCATCGGGTCGCAGTAGCGGTCGTGGAACTCGGCGGGGGTCAGTCCTGCGCATTCGGCCCGCAGGCTCGCGGGGGCGGCGGCGATGAACATGGCGGTATCCAGGGTGATGGTCATTGAACTAGGTCTTCCCGACTTCTTCCGAAGAATTGACAGAGGGGACCAGCAAAAGAAAGTTCTATCGGCCGCAGCGAGGGGCCGGTCCGAATCAGACCCCGCTACGGCGGAGAACTACGAGTACGCGATCGCCGGCCACATTCGCGGTAAGCGAAATAAGCGCTGCGCGGTCGCGGTCTGCGACATCGAGCGCTGCGCTGCGGCTGGAGGCGGGATTCGGCACGGGGTCGAGCATAGGGGGACGCTCACGCAATGGCAACCACATTCGTGAGGGACCCACGAGTAACTTCGTCGCAGGTCACCGCCAATGCGACGGGCGCCACACGGCCTCCGGCGCGGCCGCGAGCAAACATTGTGGGCCCGGCAAACATCCGTTTCGTGAACATCCCCAGGTCGACGCAATTCCGGCAACCCGTACAGCGGGTAGCGAGCGGGTGCCCCAGCACGCGCGGACGGCGTCCGAGACGCGGACCGCCCGCACCGAAACCCGGTGCGGGCGGTCCGCGTGTCGCGCGACTCGCGAGTGCGTGTCGAGTTCCCTAGTGCGCGGCCGAATCCCAGCTGCGGCCCACGCCCACCGACACCTCCAGCGGCACCGACAGCTCGATGGCATTGGACATGTGCTCGCGCGCAAGCGATTCCAGTTGCTCACGCTCCCCCGCGGCGACCTCGAAGACGAGTTCGTCGTGGATCTGGAGCAGCATGCGGGATTTCAGGCCCGCCGCCCGGATCGCCCGCTGGGTGTCGATCATGGCGACCTTGATGATGTCGGCCGCGGTGCCCTGGATGGGGGCGTTGAGAGCCATGCGCTCGGCGGCCTCACGGCGCTGCCGGTTGCTGGAATCCAGGTCCGGCAGGTAGCGGCGGCGGCCGAACAGGGTCTCGGTATAGCCGACCTTGCGGGCCTGATCGACGGCGTCGTGCAGGTAGTCGCGGATGGCGCCGAAACGGTTGAAGTAGATGTCCATCTGGACCTTGGCCTCGTCGGCGCTGATCTTCAACTGCTGCGACAGGCCGTACGCGGACAGACCGTAGGCCAGGCCGTAGGACATGGCCTTGATCCGGCGGCGCAGCTCCGGGTCGACCTCGGCGATCGGGATGTCGAAGGCCTTGGAGGCGACGAAGTTGTGCAGGTCCTCACCCGAGTTGAAGGCCTCGATCAGCCCTTCGTCCTTCGACAGGTGGGCCATGATCCGCATCTCGATCTGGCTGTAGTCCGCGGTCATCAGCGACTCGTAGCCGGGGCCGACGACGAAGGTGTCGCGGATACGGCGGCCCATGTCGGTGCGGATCGGGATGTTCTGCAGGTTCGGCTCGGTCGAGGACAGGCGGCCGGTGGCGGCGACCGTCTGGTTGAAGGTGGTGTGGATGCGGCTGTCGTCGGCGACCGACTTGAGCAGGCCGTCGACGGTCACCTTGAGGCGGGTGGCGTCGCGGTGCTCGAGCAGGTGCTGCAGGAACGGGTGCTGGGTCTTCTCGTAGAGGCCCTCGAGCGCGTCCGCGTCGGTGGTGTAGCCGGTCTTGGTGCGCTTGGTCTTGGGCATGTCGAGCTCGTCGAACAGGACCACCTGCAGCTGCTTGGGCGAGCCCAGGTTGATCTGCTTGCCGATGACGCCGTAGGCGGCCTCGGCGGCCTCGGCGACGCGGTCGGCGAACTCGCGCTGCAACTGCTCGAGCTGAGCGGAGTCGACCGCGACGCCCGCGGCCTCCAGGTCGGCCAGCACGCTCAGCAGGGGCAGTTCCATATCGCGCAGCAGCGCGGTGGATTCGATGCGCTCGAGTTCGGCGTCGAAGGCGTCGGCGAGGTCGTAAACCGCTCGGGCGCGCAGCATCTGGGCGTTGGCGACCTCGGCGTCGACCTCGTCCTCGTCGTCGAGCAGCGACAGCTGGGTCTCCCCGGCATTGTCGACGCGCAGTTCCCGGCTCAGGTAGCGCAGCGACAGATCCTCCAGATTGAAGGTGCGCTGGCCCGGCAGGATCAGGTAGGCGGCCAGCGCGGTGTCGCTGGTGAGCCCGGCCAGCCGCCAGCCGCGACCGCGCAGGGCGTGCATGGCGTTCTTGGCCTCGTGCAGCGCCTTCGGGATCTCCGGGTCGGCGAGCCATGCGCCGAGCGCCTTCTCGTCCTCGGGGGTCAGGGTGTGGACGTCGATGTAGGCGCCCTCGCCGTCGGCGGCGGCCAGCGCGACGGCCTGGGTGTCACCGGCGACCGGCGAGCCGTTGCCGACCACGGAAACCCCGTGCCGCACACCGGGTCCGGCGTGCTCGGCCAGCCAGGCGGCGACGGTGCCCGCCGCCAGCGCGCTGCCGCTGATCTCGAACCCGGACTCGGCCTCGGGCTCCACCGGGGCCAGGGTGTCGAACAGACGGTCGCGCAGGACGCGGAACTCGAGCTCGTCGAACAGGCGGTGGATCTTGTCCCGATCCCACGGCTGCATGGCCAGCTGCTCGGGCGTGTACGGCAGCGGCACCGACTTCACCATCTCGGTGAGCTGTCGGTTCAGCACGACACTGGACAGGTTGGCGCGCAACGCGTCTCCGACCTTGCCCTTCACCTTGTCCACCTGGTCGACCAGCGTCGCCAGATCCCCGTATTCGCGGATCCACTTGGTCGCGGTCTTCTCCCCCACGCCCGGAATACCCGGCAGATTGTCACTCGGGTCGCCGCGCAGCGCCGCGAAGTCCGGATACTGCGCCGGGGTGAGCCCGTACTTCTCCTCCACCGCGGTCGGGGTGAACCGGGTCAGCTCGGAGACGCCCTTCTTCGGGTAGAGCACGGTCACGTCGTCGTTGACCAGCTGCAGCGAATCCCGGTCGCCGGTCACGACGAGCACCTTGAACCCCTCCGGCACGGCCTGCGTGACGAGGGTGGCGATGACATCGTCCGCCTCGTACCCCTCGATGGCCATCACCGGAATCCCCAGTGCACCCAGCACTTCCTGGGTGGTCTCCACCTGCCCCTTGAACTCGTCCGGCGTGGTGGCCCGATTGGCCTTGTACTCCGGGTACGCCTCGGTCCGGAACGTCTTGCGGCTCACGTCGAACGCCGCCGCCACATGCGTGGGCTTCTCGTCCCGCAGCAGATTGATCAACATCGCCGTGAACCCGTACACCGCGTTCGTGGTCTGCCCACTCTGCGTCTTGAAGTTCTCCGCCGGCAGCGCGTAGAACGCCCGATAGGCCAGCGAATGCCCATCCAGCAGCAGCAGGGTCGGCTGCTCCCCGGACGGCGATGCGGACACGGCAACAGGGCGCTGATCAGTAGAGGCAGGGGTCACCCGCAAGAGTCTAGGTACCGCCCCCGACATCCGTGGGCAGCGGGCATACTCGGCCCGTCGCCCCAGGTCAGCGAAACCGATTTCATCCAGGACCCGCTACCTGGTAGCGTTGCCCCCGCCAAGGGGTGTAGCTCAATTGGCAGAGCAGCCGTCTCCAAAGCGGCAGGTTGCAGGTTCGATTCCTGTCGCCCCTGCTTGAAGGTTCGGGCCGGTCACCGGAAGGTGACCGGCCCGAATGCTTTTCGGGGTGGACGGGCCGGCCGACGCCGGTCAGCCGACGCCGAGGTAGGCGGACTTGACGGCGGGGTCGGTGAGCAGGGCCCGGCCCTCGCCGGTCTTGGTCACCTCGCCGGTTTCCAGGATGTAGGCGCGGTCGCTGCGGGTCAGGGCTTGCTGGGCGTTCTGTTCGACCAGCAGGACCGTGGTGCCCTGGGCGTTGATGTCGGCGATGATCCGGAAGATCTGCTGGATCACCATGGGGGCCAGGCCCATCGACGGCTCGTCGAGCAGCAGCAGCTGCGGGCGGGCCATGAGGGCGCGGCCGATGGCCAGCATCTGCTGCTCGCCGCCGGAGAGGGTGCCGCCCACCTGACGGCGGCGCTCCAGCAGGCGCGGGAACAGCTCGAAGACCCAGTCCAGTGTTGTCGTGTAGTCCGCCTTGGACGCGAACGGCCGTGCGTGGCAACCCATGTCGAGGTTCTCCTGGACCGTCATGCCCGGGAAGACGCCGCGGCCCTCGGGAGCCTGGATCAGGCCCGCCACCACACGTTCGTGGGCCTTCATGCGGGTGATGTCGCGGCCCTGGAACATGATGCGGCCGCGGGTCAGCGGCAGCAGGCCCGACAGGGCGCGCATGGTGGTGGTCTTGCCCGCGCCGTTCGCGCCCAGCAGGGTGACCAGCTCACCCTGACCGACCTCGAGCGAGATGCCGTGCAGCGCTTGGATTCTGCCGTAGTTCACGACCATGTCCTCGACCGTCAGCAGCGGGCCGCCGGTCGAGGTGGTGGGCGCGACGGAACCGGGCGCCTGCGTGGCGAGGTCCGGAACCGGTTCGGCGGCAATGCTTCGCGCCTCGGCCGCGTCCTCGGCCGACTCGGCGTCGGCCTCGTCGGGCACGCCCAGGTAGGCGTTGATCACCGCGGGATCCTGGCGGATCTGCTCCGGCAACCCGTCGGCGATCTTGCGGCCGAATTCCAGCACCACGATGCGGTCGGTCACGCCCATGACCAGTCGCATGTCGTGCTCGATGAGCAGCACCGTGTAGCCGTCGTCGCGGATCTTGCGGATCAGATCCATGAGCGCGGACTTCTCGCTCGGATTGAACCCGGCGGCGGGCTCGTCCAGGCACAGCAGTTTCGGCTCGGTCGCCAGCGCGCGGGCGATCTCCAGGCGGCGCTGATCGCCGTAGGAGAGGTTGCGCGCCTTCTCGACCGCGTGCGCCGCGATGCCGACGTACTCCAGCAGCGCCATGCCCCGCTCGAGCGCGTCCTTCTCCTCCGCGCGGTGCCGCGGGGTGCGGAACAGCGCACCCGGGACCGAGGTCTTGTGCCGGGCGTCCGCGCCGACGACCACGTTCTCCAGCGCGGTCATCTCCCCGAAGAGCCGGATGTTCTGGAAGGTGCGCGCGATGCCCAGCCGGGTGATCTCGTTGCGCTTGGTCTTGGTCAGGGGCTTGCCGTCGAAATAGACCGTGCCGTCCGACGGGCGGTACACCCCGGAGATGGCGTTGAAGCAGGTCGTCTTGCCCGCCCCGTTGGGCCCGATGAGTCCGAGGATCTCGCCGCGGCGGATCTCGAAGCTCACATTGTCGAGCGCGGTGAGGCCGCCGAACCGCATGGTGAGTCCGTCGGTGCGCAAGAGCGGCGCGCCGACCTCGGTCTCGATGTCACGGTGCGGCGCAACGACTTCCGCGACCACCTCGGGGTCCTTGTAGACGGGCAGCACCTCGGTCACGTCGAGCATGCCCGCGCTGGGCTCGACCTCGGGCCGCGCGTACCCGGCCGCCATGTCCTCGTTGTCGAACAGCGCGTCGCCCGGCCCCGTCACTGTCCAGCTCCCGTCGTCTGCGCGGCCACCGCGGGCCGTCGCACCGCCCGATACACCTGCCGCCCGTAGGTCAGCAGTTTCTGCCGCGCCGGGAACAGCCCCTGCGGCCGGAAGATCATCACGACCACCAGCGTGAGACCGAAGAAGAGGTACTTGTAGTCACCGAGCGACTGCCCGCCCACGTTCACGCCCATGAACCGGTTGGGCAGGTACACGATCAGGAACGCGCCGACGATCACGCCGAGCTTGTTGCCCTGCCCGCCCAGCACCACCGCGCACAGGAACAGCATCGAGTTGATGACGTTGAACCCCTGCGGATTCACGTACTGCACCTGACCCGCGTACAGCGCGCCCGACAGGCCGCCGATGGCCGCGCCGATCATGAACGCCCACAGCTTGAACTTGAAGGTGGGCACGCCCATGATCTCGGCGGCGTCCTCGTCCTCCCGGATGGCGACCCACGCGCGGCCCACCCGGCTGCGCTCGAGATTGCCGACCAGCATGAGCACGGCGACCACCAGGACGATGCCCAGCCAGTACCACCAGGTGCCGGAGTTGGCCCGGTCCAGCACATTCCAGGTGTGCACGTCACCGAGATTGCCGGAGGAGAAGTAGCCGCCCGGATGGGTGTCGGACTCGCCGACGTGCGGGTACTGGATGCGGGACAGGCCGAGGCTGCCGTTGGTGATCTCGGGCAGATTGTCGGCCAGCAGCCGGACGATCTCACCGAAGCCGAGGGTCACGATGGCCAGGTAGTCGCCGCGCAGGCGCAGCGTCGGCGTGCCCAGGATGAGACCCGAGATCGCGGTCGCCAGGATCGCGATCGGCACACACGCCAGCCACGCCCACTGCGGATCGAGCCAGCCGCCATTGGTCTGATTCCAGGGACTGTTCGGACTGGTCAGCAGACCGACCGAGTACGCCCCGACCGCGTAGAAGCCGACATAGCCCAGGTCGAGCAGGCCCGCCTGTCCGACAACCACATTCAGGCCGATGGCGATGAGCGCGTACATGGCGAACTGCGCCATCACCCCGCCGAAACTGGTGCCGGGCGTGTCCAGCAGCGGCAGCTTGAACAGCGGCAGCGCGGCCAGCACGATGACCGCCGGAATGCCGAACGCCCACTGCGCCGGTCGCGAGAGCCCGGCCCACCAGGCGCGGATGGCGTCGCCGACGCCCCGTCCCGCGGGCGAGCCCTGCGGCGCGGGAGCCGTTTTCGTGTCCGTCATGCGCGCGCCCTCCCCAGGCTCTCCCCGAGAATGCCGGTCGGCCGGACCATGAGCACCGCGACCAGCACCACGAACGCGACCACGTCACGCCACTGATCGCCGAAGAGCACCTGGCCGTAGTCCTCGGCCAGGCCGAGCAGCAGCCCGCCCAGCAGCGCGCCGCGCAGGTTGCCGATACCGCCCAGCACCGCGGCGCTGAAAGCCTTGATGCCCAGGATGAATCCGCCGTTGTAGATGATGCCGTTGGGGATCTTGAGCGTGTACAGCAGCGCGGCGGCGCCCGCCAGCACACCGCCGATGAGGAAGGTCAGCATGATGACCCGCTCCCGGGAGACGCCCATCAGCGTCGCCGTGTCGGGGTCCTGGGCCACCGCGCGAATGCTGCGGCCGAATTTGGTGCGGTTGATCAGCAATTCGGTGGTGAGCGCCAGCGCGACCGCGGCCAGCACGATCACCAGCGCGACATTGGTGACCGACGCGCCGAAGAACTTGAACTGCTCGGTGGGCGTCACCAGCTGGATCGGCTGCTGCGCGTTGGTGCCGCCGAGCTTGTTGCCGGTGAGCTTGGGCAGGATGTAGTGCACGAATTCCTGCAGGACGAACGACATTCCGATCGCGGTGATCAGGAAGATCAGCGGTTTCGCGCCGCGTTTGCGCAGTGGCCGGTACGCGACTCGCTCCAGCGCCACCGCGGCCGCGCCGGAGACCAGCATGCCGAAGACCATGGCCGCTGCGAGGTAGACCACGGTCAGTCCGACACCCTGGGAGTACGTATCACCGCTCGCCGCGAATCCGAACACCATCAATCCGACCAACTGGCCGAAGGTGCCGAGCATGAATACTTCTGAATGGGCGAAATTGATCAGCCGCAACACACCGTAGACGAGTGTGTAGCCGACCGCGACCAGGGCATAGATCGAGCCGTAGGTCAGTCCTTCGACGGTGAGCCGCCAGAATTGATCGGCGACGCCGGACAGATCGAACTTGATGGATCCGCTCGCGAGGAGGGTCACATCGGCCAAAGCGGGTGCAGACATTCGTTACTTTCCGCTGTCGTGGAAAACAGCGTGTGCCGAAAACGAATTCGGCACACGCTGTTCCGATTAACGGTGATCGCTACTTGACCTGATACATCCAGATCAACGCGTTGGCCAATTCACCGGTGGGACTCCACTTGTACTGACGGGCCAGACCCTGGCCGTCGTAGCCGCGCACGTATTCGACCAGGTCGGGGCGGGTGACCTTACCGGCCTCGATGCCCTTGAGCACGATCGTGGTCAGGTCGTAGCCCTCGGTCGAGTAGGTGCCGGGCTCGTAGTTGTTGAACGCCTTGTAGGCGGAGGCGAACTTGTCACCGGCCGGACCACACGGGCAGGAGAGCAGCGCGTCCTTGGACTTGCTGCCGGCCTGCTTGGTGAACTCGACGTCCTTGGTGCCGTCGTCGGAGATGAAGGTCGCGGTCACGCCACCGTCGCGCAGCTGGCTGACCAGCGGCGCGGCCTCGGCGTAGTAGCCGGAGTAGAAGATGCCGTCCGGCTTGGCGGAGGCCATCTTCGACACGGTCGCGGAGAAGTCCTTCTGCTTGGCCTTCACATTGGCCGCGCAGCTCGGGTCGGCGATCGGGCCCAGGCCCTCGGTGACCGTCTTGGCCAGGCCGGTGCCGTAGTCGGAGTCGTCGGCGATGACGCAGATCTTCTTGAACTTGCCGGTGCCCTTCAGGTATCCGGCCACGGCCGGGCCCTGGATGCCGTCATTGCCCAGACCGCGGAAGAAGTTGGTCCAGCCGTTGGTGGTGAGGGTGACGTTGGTGGCCGACGGCGTCAGCGACAGCAGGTTGGCCTGGTTGAGGATCGCGCCGGTCGCCTTGGTCTCACCGGAGAAGGTGGGGCCGATCAGCGCCACGATCGACGGGTCGCTGACGATGGTCGGAATGACCTGGGTGGCCTTCTGCGGGTCGCCCTCGGTGTCGAATTCCTTGACCGAGACCTGGCAGCCGGGGTTGGCCTTGTTGTGCTGGTCCAGCGCCAGCTTCACACCGCGGATGATGTTGAGGCCGAGGTTGGCGTTGTCGCCGGTCAGCGGGCCAGCCATCGCGATGGTCTGGGGGGCGCACTTGCCCTTGCCGTCACCGGCGGGGTCGGCGGCCGCGCTGGAGTCCGTGACCGGGACCTCCTTGCCCTGCGAGTCCACCTGCACCAGGGGCGAAATGGTCAGATTCGACCCGCCTCCGCCCGAATTGTCCGTCGATTTGCTACTGCAGCCGGCACTGCCCAATGCGAGTACGGCCGCGGCCCCGACGACAAGCATCCTGACCGCGCGACTGTGCCGCATGGTCGACGTGCGCGTCATTGAACCAAGCACGATTCACCTCATGTTCTGTGCGCCCCCGGGGTGACCGAGGAGGGCCGCCCCATCGATCGGCCCGCACAGAAACATAGTCGGGCCACGTTAGGTCCGCATCACATTCGAATCATTCATGTGACATCGCAACTAAAGTGGAACGCCCTGTTGTTACCGCACTGTAAATTTCTTCAGTGCATTAGTGGCAACAACAGGGCGACGACCCGGCAAATGCGACTTACTTCGGTGCGAGGTTCTCCAGCACCACTTCCGCGACCGCCTTCATAGTGGTGCGTCGATCCATGGCGGTGCGCTGAATCCACTTGAACGCCTGCGGCTCGGACAGCCCCTGGGTCTGCATGAGCACACCCTTGGCACGCTCCACCAGCTTGCGCGTCTCGAGCCGGTCGGTGAGGTTCGCGACCTCGCTCTCGAGCGCGGCGATCTCATGGAATCGCGATGCGGCCAATTCGATGGCCGGCACCAGATCCGACTTGGTGAACGGCTTCACCAGGTACGCCATCGCCCCCGCGTCGCGCGCCCGTTCGACCAGGTCGCGCTGGCTGAAGGCGGTCAGGATGACCACCGGCGCAACGCGTTTCGACGCGATCTCGGCCGCCGCGTCGATGCCGTCGCGGCGCGGCATCTTCACATCCATGATCACCAGATCCGGACGCAGCTCCACGGCGAGGTCCACGGCCTGCTGACCGTCACCCGCCTCACCCACCACGTGATAGCCCTCCTCGGAGAGCATCTCCACCAGGTCCATCCGGATCAGCGCCTCGTCCTCGGCAACCACCACCCGCTTGGGGGCGGACGCCGCAGCGTCCTTCTTCGAACCGCCCCCTGCTGTCGTTCCCATAGATGAACCCCTGTCGCTTCCGAAATCCGATACCCGATGCCACCTCGTCTTGCGCCACCCACACAGGACCAGCACGCACCCGAGTCTCCCAAAGAGTACCGTTCACCCGGCCCTACAACCCACGTACCCAGCGCAAACCGACCAGTATCACAACCTTGTCGCGCGCCGACCCCCTCGATTAGTTGGTTTGCACCACGACCCGCTATCATTTCCCTCCGGTGCGCCGAGTTGGCGGAATTGGCAGACGCGACGGTCTCAAAAACCGTTGCCCGGAAGGGCGTGTGGGTTCGATTCCCACACTCGGCACCAAGGTCGAGGGCCGTTCCGATGATCATCGGGACGGCCCTTTTTCTCTGCTTTTCCCTGCGGTCCGCGGCAGCCCGAATCATTCTCCGAGCCAAGAAGTTCCCGCTTACTCATCGGCCCGATGGTCCCGCTTCAGGGGCCGGGACGCTCTCGGCGCGGAGCGGCGGGAGGGCGGCGGCGCAGATCGGGGCGAAGAGGGCGCGGGCGGCGCGGGCGAATTCGGTTCGGGTGCTGCCCAAGTGGCGCAGGGCGGGGCCGTGGTCGAGCAGGACGACCAGGATGGCGGCGTGCAGAATGGTCCACCACGCTGCGCGGATGAGGCGGCGGAACACCGCCGGGGTCGAGGCGAAGCCCAGGCGCAGACGGTGGGTGTGGAACGGGATGTGGCGTTGCTCGTCGGCCAGGATGAGGGCGGCCGTACGGGTGGTGAGCGGGTCGCGGGCGCCGTCGCGCAGGGTCCGGTAATAGGGGACGGCGATGACCTCGGCGACCGACAGCACCATGAGCTCCAGGCGCAGGCCCAGGCCCCGGCGCAGCCGCACGAAGATCGCGTCGGTCCAATGACCGGATATCGGTTTCTCCCCCGCCGCCCGCAGGAGGTTCAGCAGCAGGCGCGCGTGGTTGCGTTCCTCGGCGACGAACAGCCGGACCGCCGCCGCGTAGACCGGATCACCCGCCCCGTCGGCCTTGGCGATGAGATGCGCCCCATCGCCCGACTCCCCCACCTGAAAGCGTTGAATGCTGCGCGCGAGGTCGGGATGCAGAGTCACCCCACCGGCGCTGTCGGGATCGCCCGCGCGAGCCCGGGCTCGCGCCTTCGCCTCGAATTCCGTTGTCCACCGGGTGAATTCATCAGAGTCGCGCATACGAGCCTTCCGATCTCGACTACTGGGCCGTTCCCGAACCGACTCTAGAAACCGGATGTGCGGACCGGGCGGACACCGAGTGGAGATTCTGTGACGGCGCGCCAGGTGTCGCCGACGATCTGATCGATCGTGGAATGGATTGGCTTCCAACCGGTTTCGGCGGTGACCGTGGACGGGTCGACGATCAGGGTGGGCGGTTCCGGGGCCGGAGGGCGATGATCGAGGGCGAGGGACACACCGGTCACCCGCCGGACCGCCGCGGCCACCTCGAGGATTGTCGTGCCGCGGCCGCTGCCGACGTTGTAGCGGGTGGCCGTGCCGGGACGCGGTGGGGTGTGCAGGCACGCGATGAATGCGCGGGCCGCGTCCTCGACATGGAGGTAGTCGCGGGTGGCGGTGCCGTCGCCGTTCACGGGCAATGGCGAATCGGCTGCCGCCGCAGCCACCGCGCGCGGGATCAGGCGGGAGAGGTCGCGGTCGGGTCCGCCCGCGATGTTCGACAGGCGCAGAATCACGGCCGAGAATTCGCCGGTCCGGGTTGCGGCTTGGATCGCCAGCTCGGCCGCCAGCTTGCTGTGGGCGTAGGGATGGGGCGGGGCGTCGGGGAGGTCTTCGGTCATGGGCTGGCGATCGGGGGCCCCGTAGATCGCGGCGGTCGAGGCGAACACGATGGTGCCGACGGCGGCGGCGGACATGGCTTCGAGCAGGGCGAGGGTCGCGGTGGTGTTGGCGCGGAAATAGCGCAGGGGCTCGGCGATCGATTCGCGGGCGCGGGCCAGCCCGGCCAGGTGGCAGACCGCGTCCACGGAGTCGACGGCTCGCGCGAGGGCCGCGGGGTCGAGCAGGTCGGCCGGACGGACCTCGGCCGCGCCCGGGATGACGGCCCCGGGGGGGCGCGCCATGGCGACGGGTTCGTGGCCGGCGGCGTGCAGTGCCGCGACGACGGCGCGGCCGAGGTAGCCGGCGGCTCCGGTGACGAGTACGCGCACCGGGCCATTCTGACAGGGCAAGGGAGACCGGTCGGGATTGATCTCGGGGAAGCGGTGCCGCGGGGGTGGCGCGTCGCGCATGATCGGTGAGCCGTAGTCGACACAGCAGTATGGAGGGCGCATGCGAATCCCGATGACCTCGACGGCGAGAGCCGGATGGGCCAGGATCGGCGCGGGGGTGGTGATGGCCGCACTGGTGGGGGGATGCGGGGCGCAGACCGATGGGCACGCGGTGCCGGAGACGACACAGACGGGAGTGGCCACCACGATGCGGGATACATCGAGCACGACGAATTCGGCGAAGACGACAGCGAAGGCGGCCGACGGGCTGCCCGCGGCGGCGAACGGGGCCGATCTCGGGGCCTGCGCGAAGGGCAACTGCGAAATCCGGGTGGACGGGCCGACCACGATTCCGGTCCCGGGGTTCTCGCGGATCGGGGGCAGTGTGCGGATCGGGGAGATCAGCGCGTTGTCGACCACGGCGTCCACGACCGTCTTCGGGTTGCCGGTATCGGGATCCACCGGCGTCGGCGGCACCATTTTCCTCAATGGCCTGACCGTGAAGATAGTTGCCGTCCAGGGCAGCTCGGCGGTGCTGCGGCTGAGTACGTCCTAGCCGACGGCCCGAGCCGTAGACTCGGGAAGTGAAGGGCCGCGTTTCGAACCGCGAGCACGGGAGTGACGTAGACCCGCACAGATCACCGAGAAGTGCGGAGGCCACGAATGCCGGTGAAGAGAATGACCGCGGACCTGTCCGACTATCCGGACCTGGTCGTGATCTTGCTCGGTATGCGCGTGCACAAGCCGCGGGGAATGCTGCGATTGCTGGGAATCGGACCCAAGCTGTACCAATCCCATCACGACCGGCCCGACGGGCTGTTGTCGCACGAGGACGTGGTGTGGTCGATGTGGCCGCCGCATTGGGGCGCCCGGCAGTATTGGCGCGATCTCGACAGCCTGGAACGCTGGACCCGCTCGGAACCGCATCGCGAATGGTGGCAACGGTTCCTGCGCGATTCCGGCGGCACCGGATTCTGGCACGAAGCCTATTTCGCCAGGGGCGGAATCGATTCCGTCTACGACGATATGGCCGCGGCTACCGGACTGGGCCGATTCGCGCCCACCGTTCCCGCCCGCGGACGGCTGTTCTCCACTCGCGGCCGCACCCGGGGCACCGCATCCGAAATCGCGCCCGCGGTAACGGAATCCGCGCTATACGGAACGACCGACAAATAGCGGTTCAGGTATTGATTCGGCGTGCGCGAAAAGGCATGCTGATCTTCCACGACGAGTCGCCCACCGGACACTCCGGTAAACGAGAGTCGACAGTGAGTGAGCGACATCCGGCCACCGCGTGAACAATGCGGTTGAAACGTGTGATTCGGTCACGGAACTGTTTCGAATCGACAACGGCGGGCATAGGTTGTCCGCATGCACGTCCTGTTCGTCTGCAGCGGAAATGTTTGCCGATCCGTCATCGCCGAACGCCTCACCGTGGCGGTGGCCGCCGACCACGGACTACAAGAACTCACCGCCGAGAGCGCGGGCGTGCGCGCCTTGGTGGGCTTCCCCGTGGAACCCCTGGCCGCACAGACGATTACCGGCCTCGGCGGTGACGCCTCCAACTTCAAGGCCCGGCGGCTCAAGGCCGAGATGGTGCACCGCGCCGACCTGGTGCTCACCATGACCGAGAAGATCCGCGACCAGGTCCGCGAACTCGTGCCCGCCGCGCTCCCCCGCACCTTCACCCTGCTCGAGGCGTACCGGATCGCGAAGGTCAGCGGTGCGCGCACCGTGGTCGGCCTGCACGCCGCGCGCGACGACCTCGCCTATGTCGGCCGCGAGAACATCTCCGACCCGGTCGGCCTGTCCCCGCAACAGTATTGCGATGTCGGCGACAAGATCGCCGAGGCGCTGGTGCCGCTGCTGCTCGCGCTGCACGCGCATCAGCATCCGCAGGCCACGCTGCGTCCGCGCAGCGCCGCCGACGGACAGCCGCCGCTGCTGGTGATAGACGGCGGACGCGGCGAATCTCCCCGAACGGCTGTGCACTCTCCGCGACCGGCCACGCAGTCGCCCCATTCGGCACCGCCGGCCCGCCGCGCGGCGGAATCCGCCGGATAGCAGGCGATCCCGGCAAACCGGCCGGTCGGAGTCCGCGTGTCAATACACCTTGCTGACGCGATGGTCCGGTAAGGGATTACACTCTCGCGCGGAACACTTATCCGTTCCGCCGAACGCCACTGCCGGTGGTTCGACACAAGAACAGGACCAAGGACATGCCGAAGCGCATTTCGGATGTTTCGCTCCATGTTTACGTGACACCCCACACCCTGCGCCGCGTCACCGAGACCGTGTGCCGGGTGGTCGACGAATACGTCGCCGATCGAGATATCTTCGCGTGGCGCTTCACCCTCCCGGTGGAGTGCGACGATCCCGCCCACACGGTGCTCGAAACCCAGTGGCGGCTGGATCATCCCGCCGCCGAGCCGGGCGAGCGCCGCACCTACGAGATCGCGCTCAGCCTCGTCGGGGAAGCCCGCCAGCTCACCAAGGCGGGCATCGCCAAACTGGAGCAGCGGCTGCTGCTGGAGCTCTCCGCGGGCGAGCCGATCCCCTACATCGTGCACGCCCTGCAACGCGAGAACTTCGACCTCGAGGAGAACCGCGAGTTGATCTGACTCACAAAACTCTCAGGGGTTCCCCTGAGACCCTCGGGGATTTCGGGACTCGGACCTCGGGACGCACATCGGGCCGCACCCCGAAGGGCGCGGCCCGATCTCCGGTGTCCGTATCTCAGCGACGTGCCGGGAAGTGGCGGATCACGCCTTCCTGGACGGTCGTCGCCAGCAGGTCGCCGTTGCGGGCGTAGAAGTGCCCGCGGGCCAGGCCGCGCGAGCCCGCCGCCACCGGCGACTCGGTCGCGTAGAGCGACCAGTCGTCGAAGCGGAACGGCCGGTGGAACCAGATGGAGTGGTTCACCGTCGCCGCGATGATGCGGTCCCAGCCCCACGACAGCCCGTGCGTGGTGATGATCGAGTCCAGCACCGTGGTGTCGGACGAATACGCCAGCGCCGCAACGTGAATCAGCGGATCATCGGGCATCGCGCCGTCGGTGCGCATCCAGACCCGATTGTGGCCGAGGCTCTCGCCCTTGCCCTTGAGGATCCAAGCCGGGTCGTTGGTGTAGCGCATCTCGATGGGATGCGGTGCGTCCACGAACATCTGGAGCTTGTCCTCCATGCCCGCGAACGACTCCTCCACGCGCGGAAGGCCTTCCGGCCCCGGCACGTCGGGCAGGGGCGTGCCGTGCTCGAGCCCCTTGCCCCAGTCCTGGAAGGCCGCGAGCATGACGAACAGCTCCTGCCCGTCCTGGTACGCGGTCACCGTGCGGTTGGCGATGGAGCGGCCGTCGCGATGCCGATCGACGTGGTACTCGATCGGCTGCTTCGGGTCGCCACCGCGCACGAAGTGCGCGTTCACCGCGTGGATCGGCCGTTCCGGTCCCACGGTCCGGCCCGCGGCGATGATCGCCTGGGCGACCAGCTGGCCGCCGAACGTGCGGCTCCACACCTTCTCTGGGTGATGTCCGAGGAAGATGTCGGGGCCGTTCTCCTCGAGATCGAGCAGACGCAGCAACACCCGCAGATCATCCGATAGCCCGGTCCCCTCGGGGTCCGCGACGACGTCCGCGGACGTCTCGTCCAGCGACGCACTCAAATTAGTGGTCCTCCTCGCCGATGCGATGCACGTGGATCAGGTTGGTGGACCCGACCGTACCCGGCGGGGAGCCGGCCACGATGACCACGAGATCACCCTTGCTGTACCGCCCGATCGACAACAGCGCGTTGTCGACCTGGTGGATCATCTCGTCGGTCGTGCCCACCGGAGGAACGATGAACGTTTCCACGCCCCACGTCAAGGCCAGCTGACTGCGAATCGCGGACTGCGGCGTGAAGGCCAGCAGCGGCAGCGGGGTGTGCAGGCGAGCCAGGCGGCGCACCGTGTCACCGGACTGCGTGAACGCCACCAGCGCTTTGGCATTGAGGCGCTCGCCGATGTCGCGGGCGGCGTAGGAGATGACACCGCGCTTGGTCCGCGGCACGTGGGTCAGCGGCGGAACCCGGGTCGAGGACTCGGACTCCACCGCGTGCACGATGCGGGCCATCGTGCGCACGGCCTCGATCGGGTAGTCGCCGACCGAGGTCTCGCCCGAGAGCATGACCGCGTCCGCGCCGTCGAGCACCGCATTGGCCACATCGGAGGCCTCGGCGCGGGTCGGGCGCGAGTTGGTGATCATGGATTCCAGCATCTGGGTGGCCACGATGACCGGCTTGGCGTTCTCACGCGCCATCTGCACGGCACGCTTCTGCACCAGCGGCACCTGCTCGAGCGGCAGCTCGACGCCGAGGTCGCCGCGGGCGACCATGATGGCGTCGAAGGCCAGCACGATGGCCTCCAGATTGTCAATGGCTTCGGGCTTTTCGAGCTTGCCGATGACCGGCACGCGGCGGCCCACGCGGTCCATGATGTCGTGCACCAGCTCCACATCGGAGGGCGAGCGCACGAAGGACAGCGCGATGAAGTCCACGCCCAGCTTCAGGGCGAATTCCAGGTCGTCGATGTCCTTCTCGGACAGCGCGGGCACGGACACGTCCATGCCGGGCAGCGAGACGCCCTTGTTGTTGGAGACGGGGCCGCCCTCGGTGACCTCGCAGACCACGTCGTTGTCCTCGACGCGCAGCACGGTCAGCCCGACCTTGCCGTCGTCCACGAGCAGTCGGTCGCCGGGCTTGGCGTCCTTGGCCAGGTGCTTGTAGGTGGTGGAGACCCGGTCGTGGTTGCCGATCATGTCGTCGACGGTGATCCGGACTTCCTCGCCGGTGTTCCACACCGTTTTGCCGTCGCCCTCGAACCGGCCCAGCCGGATCTTGGGGCCCTGCAGGTCGGCGAGGATGCCGACCGCGCGACCGGCGGTATCGCTGGCCGCACGCACCTTCTTGTAGTTCTCGGCATGATCGGAGTGCTCGCCGTGGCTGAAGTTCAGGCGCGCAACGTCCATGCCACTTTCGACGAGCTCACGAATCCGGTCCTCGGATGACACTGCGGGTCCGAGGGTGCACACAATCTTCGTTCGTCGCATCACGCGTTCAACCCTAGACCTGTGGTAAGGCTCATGCCGACCCCGGCACACACATATACGGTTCTCGTAAGCACCCGTTCAGCTATCAGCTGGTCAGCGAGCGACGTGCCTGGCCAGACGAGTCTCCAGGTGGGTTTGGAAGAATCCCAGGATGAGGCAGACAACCCAGTAATAGATGGCGGCCACGCCGTAGAGGGCGAAAAAATCGAAGGTGGGCGCGGCGGCCATCTGGGCGGTGCGCAGCAATTCGGTGACCAGGATGGTCGACGCCAGTGAGGTGTCCTTCACCAGCGAGATCAAGGTGTTGGACAGCGGCGGCACCGCGATGCGGGAGGCCTGGGGCAGGATCACCAGCCGCAGCGCCTGGGCATAGCTCATGCCGACCGAGTACGACGCCTCCCACTGTCCGTGGGCGACCGAAAGGATCGCGGCTCGAATGATTTCCGCCGCGTACCCGCCCACATTGAGGCTGAACGCGATGATCGCCGCCGGGAACGGCTCCAGCACGATGTCGAACGCGGGCAGGCCGAAGAAGATGATGAACAGCTGCACCAGCAGCGGCGTGCCGCGAATGATCGAGATGTACACGCGTGCGGCCGCCGACAGCGGCCACACGCTCGACATCCGCGCCAGCGCCACGAACAGCGCGATCACCAGCCCGATCGCGAAACTGATCGCGGTCAGCGGCAGCGTCTTGCTCACCGTGGCCTCGAGCATGGGCCACAGGTTGTGCCGGATCAGCGCCCAGGTGGCGTCGTCCATGTCGAAATGCCCCGCGCCGCTTACTTGCTGACGTCGGTGCCGAAGTACTTCTCGGAGATCTTGGCCAGGGTGCCGTCGGCGCGCAGCTCGTCGAGGGCCTTGTTCACCTGATCGGTGAGGGCCTGGGAGTCCTTGCGGGCGGCGAAGGCCTGTTTGGAGGTCTCACCGGTCTTCCCGGCGACCTGCACGATGCCCGCGCCCTGCTGCTTGGCGTAGGCGTTCACCGCGAGGGTGTCGTTGACGGTGGCGTCGGCGCGGCCGGTCTTGAGCAGCTGCACGGCCTCGACGAAGCCGGGGATGGCCTCGACCTTGCAACCCGCGCCGCGCGCGACCTCGGCCCAGTTGCTGGTCTCGGACTGGGCGCAGGTCTTGCCGGACAGGTCGGTGAGGGCGTGGACGCCGCCGTTGCCGGTCTTGGTGACGATGACGCCCTCGGAGACCGTGTAGGGCTGCGAGAGCGAATACTTCTGCTCGCGTTCGGGTTTGACGGTCACCTGGTTGGCGATGAGGTCCACGCGCTTGGATTCCAGGGCCGCGAACAGCGAGTCCCAGGGCGCGGTGGTGAACTCGACCTTCTTGCCGAGCTTGTCGCCGACGGCCTTGATCACGTCGACGTCGTAGCCAGTGAGGCTGCCGTTGTCCTGGTAGGTGAACGGAGAGTAGTTGCCCTCGGTGCCCACCTTCAGGGTGTTCGCGTCGTCCTTGCTCGAGCTGCAGGCGACGAGCCCCGCTGCGGCGACGACGGCGAGCAGGGCGGCGGCTAGCTTGTGGCGCACGACGGGGACCTCTCCTCGGGCGTGTGGGTGAACAACACGCGACAAACAACCGACAAAGGGTACGCCGCGGACCGACCGGGCGGCACGGCAACCATCACGATGCGCGAAAACCTGGATCCGGCTCCGGCCCGATGATATGCGCGCACGGCCGTCACCCGGTCGAGTGACGGCCGCCGATATGCGCGCGTCGCGCTCAGTCGCGCAGCGGGCGCCCCTGGAGATCGGGCACCTTGCCGGTGAGGATCAGGATGCCGTCGATCAGCGCCCAGATACCGCAACCGCCACAGGTGACCAGCTGCAGCACGCCGATCGTGGTGTAGCCCAGGTAGAAACGGCCGATCCCGAAACCGCCGGCGAGCAGCTGCAGCAGGCCCGCGGTCAGCTTGCTCTTGTCCGACAACGGAACTCCGAACGGATCCCGGCCGAACGGGGCCTCCGGGTCCCCGCCGTAGGGACCGTACGGGCCGGGCGCGGCGAATTGCTGGGGCTGGCCGTAGGGCTGACCCGGCTGCGCGAACTGCTGGGGCTGGCCGAACTGGTCACCCGGCTGGCCGAACTGCTGGCCGGGCGCGGCGAACTGCTGAGGATCCGGATAGGGCTGCTGGCCGTAGGGCTGTCCGTACTGCGGGCCCGTGCCGGGCGCGCCGTACTGGGGGCCGTCCTGCGGCGGCTGTTTCTGGAAGGGATCGGTCACGCAGGAATTATCGCGTGTTGTCGCGGATTCGTTGCCGGGCGAAGCGAATCGACCGCTACATGGCGCTGAGTGTGCGCGCGTAATTCACCTGGTGCATGACCATCGGGAAGGTGGATTCGTTCTGCACCGCGATCATCGCCGAGTGGAACCGGCCCGCGCTGTTCACGGTGACCTGCACGTATCCGGCGACCACCTTCTGCTTGATGAGCAGGAACAGCAACCCGAGAAAACAGAAGGGCAGGAACAGGATCGCCAGCACGATGGCGTAGGGCGGGGTCCGCTCCGAGGATTGCGACATATCGGTCGCGGTCCAGATCGCCCCGCGCAGCGGGAAACTGCCGGACGGGGTGGTGATCAGGCCCTCCGAGACCGCGATATCGCCGATCGCGATCAGGAACCCGGGTTGCTGCGGCACGATCGCGGGCATCGGAGCCGGGAGTCCGTACTGCTGCCCCGACGGTCCCGTTCCCGGTGGACCGTACTGTGGCCCACCGGGAACGGGTTGCTGCTGATACGGACCGGTCACTCGCCCCTCCTGGCATGCGTACGGGTGCTCCCGCCGACCCGTTCCCCCTACGGCCGCACCGGCGGCCGTCGATGCCCGATTGTCTCCCGAATCACCGCGCCGCGCTACGGGATTCGAACGATTCCATGATCAGGAATCGCCCTTGCTGTCCGCCTTGTCCGCGGTGTCGGACTTCTTGCCGACCTCGACCTTCTCCGGCTCCTCGGCGGCCTCCGCCTTGCCGGCGG
Source organism: Nocardia sp. NPDC005746 (assembly GCF_040630785.1). Classification (NCBI taxonomy): domain Bacteria; kingdom Bacillati; phylum Actinomycetota; class Actinomycetes; order Mycobacteriales; family Nocardiaceae; genus Nocardia; species Nocardia sp. NPDC005746. The sequence goes on along the minus strand of NZ_JBEXYE010000018.1, from coordinate 58,688 downwards.
GCTCCGCTTCGTCGGCAGGCTCTGCCTTGTCGGCGGATTCGGATTCGGATTCGGCGGCGGAGTCGGTCTTGTCGGTGGAGTCGTCGACGCCGCACTTCTCGGCAGCGGGCTCCTTCGCCGCGGCATCCGTGCCCGGAATCGCGGGTTCGGCCGCGGCGGCCCCGGCCGCTCCATAGGCGCGCAGGGCGCCGAACTGCCACGGCCAGGGGCGTTCCACGCCCGCCCGCACCTGCGCGGGGGTCTCCCGGCCCTTGGTGGCGAGCAGGAAATAGGCCACGGCGCAGACGAAGACGATCGCCGAGGTGAACGTGTTCACGCGCAGGCCCGCGATGTGGGTGGCCTCGTCGTCGCGCAGCAGTTCCACGAAGAACCGGCCGAAGCAGTAGATGGCCACGTACAGGGCGAACAGGCGGCCGTGGCCGATGCGGAACTTGCGGTCCACGTACAGCAGGATCGCGACGCCGAGCAGATTCCACAGCAGCTCATAGAGGAAGGTCGGCTGCACGACGTGCACCACCACACCGTTGGAGACGCCGTTCATCGGGTCGGAGCCGCCGTTGGCGTCGAAGCGGTCGAAGATCTCCAGGCCCCACGGGAGGGTCGTCTCGCGGCCGAAGAGCTCCTGGTTGAAGTAGTTGCCCAGGCGTCCGATGGCCTGGGCCAGCAGCACGCCCGGCGCGATGGCGTCACCGAAGGCGGGCAAGGGGATTCGATAGTGGCGGCAGCCGATCCAGGCGCCGAACGCGCCCAGCAGCACCGCGCCCCAGATGCCGAGCCCGCCCTGCCAGATCGCCCACCAATGGGCGTCGGGCTTGCGATGCGGCCCGAAGTACTTCTCCCAGTCGGTGGCCACGTGGTAGAGCCGCCCGCCGATCAGGCCCAGCGGCACCGCGAACATGGCGATGTCGAGCACCGCGCCGGACTCGCCGCCGCGGGCCACCCACCGCTTGTCACCTAGCCAGATCGCCGCGACGATGCCGATGATGATGCAGATCGCGTAGGCGCGCAGCGGGAACGGCCCGAGGTACCACACGCCGCGAGGCGGGCTGGGAATGTAGGCCAGGACATCGGCGCCGGTGCTCTCGGCAAGGGCTCGTAAGGTCACGAGTCCCCACCGTAGCAGTGTTTGATCTGCCCTCCGCTCAGTCCAGAGCGAGACTGGCCGCGAACCACCGAGTGATCCGCGGCCGAAAAGAAAGGTGTATACCGAATTCGGTACACACCTTTCGAGAAGGTCCCTCGGTCAGGAAGCGACCGCCGCCGAGCGAACGCCCTGCGCCAGCTCCTCGGTCAGCGCCCGGATCGCGTCCAGGCCCTGCGCCGCCGCCGTCACCAGGGCCGAGCCCACGATGACGCCGTCGGCGTAGGAGGCGATCTCGGCGGCCTGCGCGCCGCTGCGCACACCCAGGCCGACGCCGATCGGGATGTCGGAGTGGGCGCGGATGCGGGCGCACAGCGCCGGAGCCATGGACGACACCGCGTCACGCGCGCCGGTGACACCCATCGTGGAGGCCGCGTACACGAAGCCCTTCGAGGCCTCGAGGGTCTTGACGAGCCGCTCCTCGGTGGAGGACGGCGCGACCAGGAAGATGCGGTCCAGGTTGTGGGTGGAGGACGCCACGAACCAGTCGTCGGCCTCCTCCGGAATCAGGTTGGGGGTGATCAGGCCCAGACCGCCCGCCGCCGCGAGATCGCGGGAGAAGCTGTCCACGCCGTACTTCAGCACCGGATTCCAGTAGGTCATGACGACGGCCTTGCCGCCCGCCTGGGAGATGGCCTCCACGACCTTGAACACGTCGCGCACCCGCACGCCACCGGCCAGCGCCTGCTCGGCGGCGCGCTGGATGGTGGGGCCGTCCATCACCGGATCGGAGTAGGCGACGCCGACTTCGATGATGTCGCAACCGGATTCGACCATCGCCTTGCACACGTCGATCGAGCCCTGCACGTCGGGGTAACCCGCGGGCAGGTAGCCGATGAGCGCGGCGCGGTTCTCCTCGCGGCAGGCCGCGAAGGTGTTCGCGAGACGGGACTGCTGGCTCACTTGTCGTCCCCCTCGGGCTTGTCGAACAGCCCGAACCACTGGGCGGCGGTGTCCATGTCCTTGTCGCCGCGGCCGGACAGGTTCACGACGATGACCTTCTCCGGCCCCAGCTCCTGCCCCAGCTTGATCGCACCCGCGACCGCGTGCGCGGACTCGATGGCCGGGATGATGCCCTCGGCGCGGGACAGCAGCATGAGCGCGTCCATGGCCTCGGTATCGGTGATCGGGTAGTACTCGGCGCGCCCGGTGTCCTTGAGGTAGGCGTGCTCCGGGCCGACGCCCGGGTAGTCCAGACCCGCGGAGATGGAGTGCGAGTCGATGGTCTGCCCGTCCTCGTCCTGAAGCAGGTACGAGTACGCGCCCTGGAACGCGCCGGGGGTGCCACCGGTGAAAGTGGCTGCGTGGCGGCCGGTTTCGACGCCGTCGCCGGCGGCCTCGTAGCCGATCAGGCGTACGCCCGGATCGTCGATGAAGGCGTGGAAGATGCCGATCGCGTTGGAACCGCCACCGACGCAGGCGGTTACGGCGTCGGGCAGCCGGCCGATGTGGGCCTGGATCTGCTGGCGCGCCTCGATGCCGATGATGCGCTGGAAGTCGCGCACCATGAGCGGGAACGGGTGCGGGCCCGCGGCGGTGCCGAAGCAGTAGTAGGTCTGCTCGGCATTGGTGACCCAGTCACGCAGCGCCTCGTTGATGGCGTCCTTCAGCGTCTGCGAACCCGTTGTCACACTGATGACTTCGGCGCCGAGCAGGCGCATGCGGGCCACGTTCAGCTGCTGGCGCACGGTGTCGACCGCACCCATGTAGATGACGCACTCGATGCCCAGCAGCGCGCACGCGGTGGCCGTGGCGACACCGTGCTGGCCCGCGCCGGTCTCGGCGATGACGCGGGTCTTGTTCATGCGCTTGGCCAGCAGCACCTGGCCGAGCACATTGTTGATTTTGTGAGAACCGGTGTGGTTCAGGTCTTCCCGCTTCAGGAAGATGCGCGCGCCGCCCGCGTGCCGGGCCAGGTTCTTGCATTCGAACACCGGCGAGGGGCGCCCGGTGTAGTCGCGCTGCAGCCGGTCCAGCTCGTCGAGGAAGTTCGGGTCCACCCGGCACTTGTCGTATTCGGCGGTGACCTCTTCGATCACGGCCATCAGCGCCTCGGGCACGTGGCGGCCGCCGTACACGCCGAAGTGGCCGCCCACGTCGGGTTCGTGACTCTTGTGCGCGACACCGTCGCTGGCCTGGGGCAGGCCGAGAGTGTTCTTGCCGGACAGCTTTTCGGTCTGAGTCATCGCTTCTTTCACCGTCCCCGGCGAACCGGTTTCGGGCAGGACGGGTGGGTTCCGGCGGTCACCAGCTCGGCCACCGCGGCGCGCGGGTCGCCGCTGGTCACCAGGCCCTCGCCGACGAGCACGGCGTCCGCGCCCGCCCCGGCGTAGGCCAGCAGGTCGGCGGTGCCGCGAATGCCGGACTCGGCCACGCGGATCACTTCACTGGGCAGGCCGGGGGCGATGCGCGCGAACACATCCCGGTCCACCTCGAGGGTCTTCAGATTGCGGGCGTTCACGCCGATCACGCTGGCCCCGGCCTCGAGCGCCCGGTCGGCCTCTTCCTCGGTGTGCACCTCGACCAGCGCGGTCATGCCCAGCGATTCGGTGCGGTCGATGAGCGCGGACAGCACGTCCTGCTCCAGCGCGGCCACGATCAGCAGGATCACGTCCGCGCCGTGCGCGCGGGCCTCGTGGATCTGGTACGGGCCGACGATGAAGTCCTTGCGCAGGACCGGGATGTCGACCGCGGCGCGGACCGCGTCCAGGTCGGCCAGCGAACCGCCGAAGCGACGCTGCTCGGTGAGCACGCTGATGATGCGGGCGCCGCCGTCCTCGTAGGCGCGGGCCAGGTCGGCGGGGTTGGGGATGTCGGCGAGCGCACCCTTGGAGGGGCTGGCCCGCTTCACCTCGGCGATGACGCCGATGCCCTCGGCGTGCAGGGCGGCCTTGGCGTCACGCGGGGAGCGCGCCGCCGCGGCGGCCGCTTTCACGGCCTGGAAATCCAGAAGGGCTTCCCGCGCGGCCACGTCCGCACGGACCCCGTCGAGAATCGAGTCGAGTACCGTCATCTGGCTCGAATCCTTTCTGGGGAGACGGACTTGCTGCCTGAGAATCCCCCCAGGCGCTGTCTCACCGCTGCTGATAAAGAGTAAATGGCTATGTTCCCGGTCTTGACGGCGGGGCTGGAAGCGGCGACGCTGCCGCTGTCCGGCCCAGCTCAGTGGCGTTCCCCGCGGGTACCCCCGGAACCCGGATCGTCCTGCGCGGCAGAGTGATCGGCGTCGTCGTCGGTCGGATCCAGGCCCTCGTCGAGCGCGTCCCACAGCACGCGGCCCGACAATTGCTCCTGGGACGTCGGCTGTGACCCGGATTCCGCGGGTCCCCGGTCGGCGTGACGCTGGGCAACCTGTTCGGCCGCCGCGGACTTCCGCACGGCCGGGCTGTCGTACTTGCCCGACATGCGGGCCGTCTCGCGGGGCATGCGCACCAGCAGCAGGCCGGCCACGAACGCGGCCACCGCCCCGACCAGCGTCAGCACGGCGGGCAGCGACGCGGTGGTGACGGTTCCGGGGTGCTCCCAGGCCCGCAGCTCGGCCAGCCGGGCGGCCCGGTCACCGGTCCTGCCCTGATGGATCAGCAGGGCGTAGGCGGGCACCGCGGCCACCGCGGCGAGCACCGCCACCACCACGCCCACGCCGCGCCGCCACCAGCCGTGGGTGGCGAACACGGCCGCGATGGTGGCCAGCAGGACCAGGGCCAGCGGGGTCAGCGCTCCGAACCAGGTGCTGCCGTTGAGGTGGGCGGTGCGCGGCGGGCCGAGCTCGCTGGTCACCTCGAGGGTCACCCACGTCATCCGCGATGCCGCCCACAGCAGGGCGGCGGCCACCGCCAGCAGGGCGACAGCCGCGAACGGCCGGGGCCGCTTACGCGCGCCCTCGGCGACCGCGACGTGGGCATCGGCCTCGGCTGCCCGCGCGTCCGCTTCGGCCGCTCGCGCATCGGCCACCGCCTGCGCGGCGTCCGCGGCGGCCTCTGCCCGGTCTGCCGCGCCCGCTCCGCCGGACCGTTGATCAGCTTGTGGCGCAACCGGTTTCCCGGCGATCGCGTCGCCTCCCGGCGGCACGGCGGGGGTTTTCGACGGCCGATCGGGGTCCGGGTCGGTCATTGCCCGGCGCCGTTCGGCCGGTAGGCGCGGACCGTCTCCGCGGCGGCGACGGCCTTGAGCACCGCCATGGCCTTGTTGCGCGATTCGACGTCCTCGTACTCGGCGTCGGAGTCGGCGACGATGCCCGCGCCGGCCTGCACGTAGGCGGTGCCGCCCTTGAGCAGCGCGGTGCGGATGGCGATCGCGGTGTCGGCGTCACCGGCGAAGTCGAGGTAGCCGACCACGCCCGCGTACACGCCGCGGCGGGTGGGCTCGAGTTCCTCGATCAACTCCATGGCCCGGACCTTGGGCGCGCCGGAGAGCGTCCCGGCCGGGAAGCAGGCCTGGACCGCGTCGAGCGCGACCTTGCCCGCCCGCAACCGGCCCGACACCGTGGACACCAGGTGCATGACGTGCGAGTACCGCTCGACGTGCCGGTACTCGGTGACCCGCACGGTGCCCGGCTCGCAGACCCGGCCCAGGTCGTTGCGGCCCAGGTCGACGAGCATGAGGTGCTCGGCGTTCTCCTTCGCGTCCTCGAGCAGGCCCTTCTCCAGCAGGAGGTCGTCCTCCTCGGTGGACCCGCGCCAGCGGGTGCCCGCGATCGGGTGCGTGGTGGCGACGCCGTCCTTCACCGTGACCAGCGATTCGGGGCTGGAGCCGACGATGGAGAACGCGGTGCCGCCGGAGCCGTCCGGGATGTGCATGAGGTACATGTACGGGCTCGGGTTGGAGGCGCGCAGCATGCGGTAGAGGTCCAGCGGGGTGCCGTGGTAGTCCATCTCGAAGCGCTGCGAGAGAACCACCTGGAACGCCTCGCCCGCCTCGATCTCCTTGACCAGGCGGCGCACGCCCGCGCCGAACTCCTCGGAGGTGCGCTGGCGGCGGTAGTCGGGCTCGGGCCTGTCGAAGACCGAGACCGTCGACTCGGCGGGCGCGGCCAGGGCCTCGGTCATGCGGTCCAGGCGGGCGACCGCGTCGTCGTAGGCCTCGTCGACGCGCTCGTCGGTGCCGTTCCAGTTCACCGCGTTGGCGATCAGGGTGATCGCGCCCTCGTGGTGATCGAAGGCGGCCAGGTCGGTGGCCAGCATCAGGACCATCTCGGGGACCTGGAGGTCGTCGGTGGCCAGGCTGGGCAGGCGCTCGAGCCGGCGCACGGTGTCGTAGCCGAGGTAGCCGACCAGGCCGCCGGTCAGCGGCGGCAGGCCGGGCAGGCGCTCGGTGCGCAGCACCCGCAGCGACTCGCGCAGCGCTTCCAGCGGGTCGCCGCCGACCGGTGCGTCGGCCGGGGTCTGCCCCAGCCATGCCGCCTGGTCGTCGACCACGGTGAGCGCGCTGGGACTGCCCGCGCCGATGAACGACCATCGCGACCACGAGCGGCCGTTCTCCGCCGACTCCAGCAGGAAGGTGCCGGGCCGGTCAGCGGCCAGTTTGCGGTAGGCGGACAGCGGAGTCTCGGAGTCCGCCAGCACCTTTCGGATCACCGGGACCACGCGGTGATCGGCCGCGAGCGACCGGAACTGCTCCCGGGAGGTGGTGGTGTCGATTGGCAAACCGTGGGCGCCGTGCATTGCCCCATCATTCCAGGCCCACCGGGCGGGATCTAAATCGCTCTCCCCGCCCAGCCGACCGGGCCGCTGCGGCGAATACCTGAAGCGGTCTCACCGCGCTCGCGGCGGTAGCACGCGGTATCCCCCATTTTCGAGAGGAGATCAACACAGATGTACCCCTCGCAACCGGTGGCTCCGGAGGGTCCACGGCACGCAGCTCCGCAGATGGCCCCGGGCCTCATGCCCGGCCAGCCGCCTCGGATGATGCATATGAACCCCGGCGGCAAGTACTCCGCCATCTCCTCGTTCGTCACATACGTGAAGGCGCTGGAATCGCTGGATCCGGGCAACTTCCCCGATGAGTACGCCGAGCACACCGACCGCATCAAGGAGCTGAAGCCGTTCCTGCGCGCCCACGGCATCCTCGACGTCATGCACATCAAGAACCCGGAGGTCGCCGCCCTGATCGGGGCGTGACGCCGCACCGACACCGCGTGTCGGGGGTGGTTGGGGCTCCGGGGGGCCGACTCCCAGACCCCCGGGCGGGGAAGGCTCCGACCGGCCGGCGCCAGTCACCCGCCAAGCCCCGTGCCCGGCAAGGGATTCCGGCCGGACGGTGACCGTGTCCCCGGATAGCTCGTGCACGATGAATTGGGGGTAGGGTACGGGCATGAAGGTCGGTCAGCTCGCACCCAATTTCGAACTATCGGATCAGTCCGGCACCCCGCGTTCGCTCGAGTCACTGCTCGCGGACGGCCCGGTGGTGCTGTTCTTCTATCCCGCGGCGAACACGCCGGTGTGCACCGCCGAGGCGTGCCACTTCCGGGATCTGGCAACGGAATTCAAGGCCGCCGGGGCCAGCTGCGTGGGCATCAGCGCGGATTCGGTCGAGGTGCAGTCGGGATTCGCCGAGAAGCAGGGACTGGGATACCCGGTGCTCTCGGACCCGGGCGCGAAGATCGCCGCGGAGTTCGGCGTGAAGCGCGGCCTACTGGGCGCGATCGTGCCGGTCAAGCGGACCACCTTCGTGATCGACCCGGATCGGACCGTGGCCAAGGTGATCAACAGCGAGATGCGCGCCAACGTGCACGCCGACGAGGCCCTGAAGTTCCTGCGCGAACGCTGACGGACCGCTCCCGCTCGGTCCCGGCGGCGCGACCCCGTCGCGTCGGTGCTTCGCCCGTCGACAATTCGGACATACGCTGAGCGCATGACTACGGCCGGCACCGAGCAGGAGCGAAAGTCTTCAACCTTCGTCACGTGGCGCAATCGCATCATCGCCGCGGTCGTGACCCTGGCGGTGCTGTGGCTGTCCTATCTGATCCTGGCCGCGTTCATTCCGCGGTGGTGGGCGCAGCGCCTGGGGGAAATGGTCGGTTCGAGTTTCGCCAAGGGCATCTGGTATGGCCTGTTGATGGGCCTGATATGCACGGCGGCGCCACTGTTCCTGTTCCTGGCGGCGGGCCTGTCCTGGCGTAAACGGGCCGGAAAGTTCGTTGCGGGCGGGGCCGCCGTGCTGGCGCTGGTCCTCGCCATCCCGAATTTGATGACGCTGACCATCGTGTGGGGCAACTCCAATGCCGCGCACGCCGGGGAACGCATTCTCGACGTCGACGCCCCGGGATTCCGCGGCGCCTGTTTGGCGGGCGCGATCATCGCCGCCCTGCTGTTCCTGCTGGTCGCATTTCTGTTGGTGCGCAGGCGATTCCGCCGGCACCGCGCCGACAAGCAGCGAAACGAACCGGAAAAGCCGAGCGTGTCGCCGGAAACTCCGGCAAATCCTCCCGAAGTCGGCACGAACTAATTCCGCGCCAACACGGGTGATCGATGTCACGTCAATCAGCAACACCGTGACTGACGAGCGAAGTCGTGGCAAACTTTGACGTGCGAGTGACTTGTTCGATGCCGCGACACGGGCTCTCGAACGGTCGGGGACCAACCGTCACTCGGCCGGTACGAGAGGGCGGCGCGCACGGTGACCAAGTCGATGAATCCCCAAGAACAGCGAGCTTGGCGAACCTTGATCGCGCTCACCACCCGGCTCCCCGCCGCTTTGGATACCCAGCTGCAACGCGAGTCCGGGATTACCCATTTCGAATACTTCGTTATGGCGCTGCTCTCCGAAGAACCCGATCACCGCTTGCAGCTGAGCGACCTCGCGCAAAAGGCAAACGCGTCGCTATCACGGCTCTCGCACGTGGTCTCCAAACTCGAACGACTCGGCTGGGCGCAACGCATGCCGCTGACCGGCCGTCGCGGAGCCCAGGCCGTGCTCACCGACGCGGGATATCGCAAGGTCAGCGCAGCCGGTCCCGGCTATCTGGAGTGCGTGCGCGGCCTGGTGTTCGACGGCCTCGACGCCGATCAGACCGAACAGCTGCTGACACTCGGTGAAACCCTGGTGGCGCAGCTCGACAAGGGCATGACCCGCGGGCTAGGCCGCTCGGGGCGGCCCAGCTCGCATCTGGCGTTGGATCCGACCGAATCCGACTGAGGCTCAGCCCTCGTCGGACAGCAGCCGATCGCCCTGCGACAGCAACACATCGGTGTCGAAGCAGGTGTGGGTGCCCGTGTGACAGGCCGCGCCCTCCTGGTCGACGATGAGCAGCACGGTGTCGCCGTCGCAGTCCAGCCGCACCTCGTGCACGTACTGGGTGTGGCCGGAGGTCTCGCCCTTGACCCAGTACTGCTGCCGCGAGCGCGAGTAGTAGGTGCCCTTGCGGGTGTCGAGGGTGCGGGCCAGCGCCTCGTCGTCCATCCACGCCATCATGAGCACGTCGCCCGTGCTCTTCTCCTGGGCGATGGCGGCGAACAGGCCGTCGGCATTGCGCTTGAGGCGCGCGGCGATCGCCGGATCCAGGCCGCTCATCGAACCGTGATTCCTTCCGTGCGCATGGCGTCCTTGACCTCGCCGATGGTGAGATCGCCGAAGTGGAAGACGCTGGCGGCCAGCACCGCGTCCGCGCCCGCCTGCACGGCCGGGGCGAAGTCGGCGACCTTGCCCGCGCCGCCGGAGGCGATGACCGGCACCGACACCGCGGCGCGCACCGCGCGGATCATGGTCAGGTCGAAACCGGCCTTGGTGCCGTCGGCGTCCATCGAGTTCAGCAGGATCTCCCCGACGCCCAGTTCGGCGCCGCGCACGGCCCATTCCACGGCGTCGATGCCGGTGCCGCGCTTGCCGCCGTGGGTGGTGACCTCCCAGCCGGACGGGGTGGGGTCCTGGCCAGCGGGCACGGTGCGGGCGTCGACCGACAGCACGATGCACTGCGAGCCGAACCGCTCCGACATCTCGCGCAGCACCTCGGGGCGGGCGATGGCGGCGGTGTTCACCGACACCTTGTCCGCGCCCGCGCGCAGCAGCCGGTCCACGTCCTCGACGGTGCGCACGCCGCCGCCGACGGTGAGCGGGATGAAGATCTGCTCGGCGGTGCGGGTGACCACATCGATCATGGTGCCGCGGTCGCCGGTGGAGGCGGTGACGTCGAGGAAGGTCAGCTCGTCCGCGCCCTGGGCGTCGTAGGTGGCGGCGAGTTCCACGGGATCGCCCGCGTCCCTGAGGTTCTCGAAGTTGACGCCCTTGACCACGCGCCCGGCGTCGACGTCCAGGCACGGGATCACGCGTACCGCGAGTGTCATTTCTCCGCCTCGAATGTCATTGTTCTGCCTCTCCTCGGACCCGATCGGCGGTGTCGGCGATCAGTTCCAGTAGTTCCTCGTGCACGCCGGGCGCGGCGGCCAGCACCGAACCGGATTCGATGGTCCACGGCTGCCCCAGCAGGTCGGTGACCACGCCGCCCGCGGCGCGGACCAGCGCCACGCCGGCCGCGTTGTCCCACGGGTGATGTCCGAACACCACGGCCCCGCCCAGAATTCCGGACGCGGTGTAGGCCAGGTCGATGCCGGTCGAGCCGTACATGCGCTGCCGGCCCGAGAGCCGGCTCAGCGCGCCCAGCAGATTGAAGCGGAAGATGCCCGGAATCCGGCCCGCCCCATCGATATTGAAACTGCCGAACCCGATCATGGCGGTGGCCAGTTTGGCCGGGGCCAGGCTCGGCAGCGGGGTGCCGTTGAGCAGCAGCGGCCCGCCGTCGACGGCCGCGTAGCGCTGGCCCAGGATCGGCAGCCAGGTCAGGCCGATGACGGGGACGCCGTCACGCACCAGCGACAGCAGCATCCCGCACATGGGGCTGCCCGCCGAGTAGTTGAAGGTGCCGTCGATCGGGTCGAGCACCCACGCGGTGCCGGAGGTCAACTGCGGGCCGCCGAATTCCTCGCCGTGCACCGGGATTCCGGTGCGCTCGGCCAGTCGCTGCGAGATGGTGCGCTCGAGTTCCAGGTCGAGTTCGGTGGCGAAGTCGTTGCGCCCCTTCTCGACCGCGCTCGGCGCCCCGATGCCCTCGACGAAACGCGGTGCGGCGGAGTCGAGCACCGCGCTGGCGATGCCGAGCAGTTCGGCGAGTTCGGCGGGCATCGGCGGTTATCGAACCGCGGCCAGGGCTTCGGGCAAGGTGAACCGGCCCGCGTACAGGGCCTTACCGATGATCGCGCCCTCGACGCCCTCGTCCACCAGGGTGGCGATGGCGGTCAGGTCCTCGAGCACCGAGATGCCGCCCGAGGCGATGACCGGCGCCTCGGCCGCGTTCGCGACCTGGCTGAGCAGATCCAGGTTCGGCCCGGTCAGGGTGCCGTCCTTGGACACGTCGGTGACCACGTAGCGCGAGCAGCCGTCGCGCTCGAGCCGCTCGAGCACCTCCCACAGGTCGCCGCCGTCGGTGACCCAGCCGCGGCCGCGCAGCCGCCACTCGCCGTCGATGAGCTTCACGTCCAGGCCGACGGCGACCTTGTCGCCGTACTCGCCGATGGCGCGGGCGCACCACTCCGGGTTCTCGATGGCCGCGGTGCCGATATTGACGCGCGCGCAGCCGGTGGCCAGCGCCGCCTTCAGCGACTCGTCGTCACGGATGCCGCCGGACAGCTCGACCTTCACGTCGAGTTCGCCGATGACCCCGGCGATGATGTCGCGATTGGACCCCTTGCCGAACGCGGCGTCCAGGTCGACCAGATGCACCCACTCCGCCCCCGCCTGCTGCCAGGCCAGAGCGGCGTCGCGCGGCGAACCGTAACTGGTTTCGCTGCCCGCCTCTCCCTGAACCAGGCGTACAGCTTCACCATTGGCGACATCGACGGCAGGTAGCAGCACAAGACTCACGGGGTAAGCCTAGTGGTTGCCCGGTGTCACACCGTTCGCAGGGTGAACCGAGTCGCGGCGGGGCGGCCACCGCGCTCGGCCGCCCTCCGTCGCGATTTCACCGCCGGGCGAGCCAGTCCGCGAGCCGGGTCGGGGCGAGCTCCGCGCCGGGGCCCGGAACCAGGCTGTCGGGACCCAGGAGGGTGCCGAAGTATCGGGCCTGCGGGTCGGTGACCACCTCGCGGGGGTCGGATCGGGCGGTCAGCACGGTGCGAATCCACTGGTCGAGGCCGAATTTCTCGGGTCCGCCGACCTCGAGCGCGCCATTGCGAGGCGAGTCCAGCGCGGCCCGCGCGGTCGCGGCGGCGACATCGTCGGCGGCCATCGGCTGGACGCCGCCGTCGGACAGCCGCACCACGCCGTCAACGGTGGCGGAATCGGCTATGCCACCGGCGAATTCGAAGAATTGCGTGGCGCGCACGATCGTGTACGGGAGGCCGGAACTCCGGATCAGTTCCTCCTGCGCCGCCTTCGCTTTCAGGTACCCGGATTCCGGCAGGTCGCCCGAGCCGACCACCGACAACGCGACGTAGTGGCCGACGCCCGCGCTCTGCGCGGCGCCGAGCAGGTTGGCGGTCGAGATGCGGAAGAACGCCATGACATCGTCGTCGGCGAACGACGGCGAATTGGAGACGTCGACGACGACGTCCGCGCCCCGCAGCGCCTCTTTCACGCCGACACCGGTCACCGTGTCGACGCCCTTGCTCGGCGAGGCCGGAACTGCCTGGTGTCCACTCTCGCCCAAACGGTTGACGACATTCGACCCGATCAGGCCGGTGCCGCCGATGACGACAATCTTCATGTCCGCTCCTTCCGTTGTCGCGCTTGCCTCGGCTTCCACCATCCCACCGAGCGGTTGTTCAGCTGCCTCCGGCGTGCGATTCGAGGATGCGATTGAGGGTCAGGACGAAGTTCGCGCGTTCGGCGGCGGTGAACCCGGGCAGGAGTTCCTGCTGTGCCGCTTCCAAACGTTCGTCGAGCTCGGTGAGGTGGGCTCGGCCGGCGCGGGTGAGCGTGAGGGTGTTGCGGCGGCGATCGGCGGGGTCGGGGGTGCGGGTGACCAGCCCGCGGTCGGCGAGGTCGTTGACCGCGGCGACGACGTCACTGCGGTCGATGCCGGTACGGCGTCCGGCTTCGGCCTGACTGAGCGGGCCGTGCTCGTCGAGGGTGGCGAGCAGGGCGTAGTGGTAGCGACGGGAACCGGTGGGTTCCAGGGCCTTCTCGGTGCAGCGGTTGGCGATGATCGCGGCCTGGCCCAGGAGGCGGGTGGGCAGGGCGCGCAACCGGCCGGAGGCTCCTTCGGGCGCGGTGTCCATGACAGCGAATCTACCAACACTTGTTGGGAGCACCCACGATCAGTTACATTGGTTTCACCAACGTTGGATTGACCAACAATCTCGTCGAAAGACTCTCACCATGAACGCGATCGACATCAGCACCAGCCGAATCCAGGACCTGGCCGACAAATTCGAGATCACCGAGCTCGTCCACCGCCTCGGCCGCGCCCTCGACGAGGGCGACTGGGCCGAACTCGCCACGCTCTACACCCCCGACGCCACCGCCCAGACCCCGGGCGGCCGGGCCGTCGGCCGCACCGCCCTGGTCACCCAGGCCAGCCGAAACCACTCCCCCGACAAGCACATTCAGCACATCATCACCGGAATCATCGTCGACCTGGACGGTGACACCGCCCGCGTGCGTGCCAACCTCCTCGCCGTCTTCGCCTGGGGCCCCGCCCACGACCCCACCCTCGGCTCCCAACCCCGCCTCACCCTCGGCGAGGTCTACCGCTTCGAGGCCGCCCGCACCCCCGACGGCTGGCAGTTCGCCGGCGTCGCCTCCTCCCCCGTCTGGTCCGTCGGCGCCCGCCCGACGCGGGAGTGACCCACCTCACCGGCGGTGCTGTCAGGAATCCGCGCGCTGTCTCGTTCAGAGGGCACGCGAACCAGACAGGAGCGAAATCATGCAGCACCGCATCGTCGTCCTGGGGGCCGGCTACGCCGGCGCCTTCACCGCCGGATACCTGGCCCGCACCCTCCATTCCCGCGACTTCGAGATCACCGTGGTCAACGCCGAACCCGATTTCGTCGAACGACTGCGGCTGCATCAGCTCGCGGCCGGACATGCGCTGCCGCACCGGCCGCTGGCGGAGGTGTTCGCGGGCACCGGCATCCGGCTACGGGTGGCGCGGGTGATCGGTGTCGACGCCGACCACCGCAGCGTCACCATCGCCGACGCCGACGGCACACACCGCATCGAATACGACACTCTGCTCTACGCGCTCGGCAGTACCGCCGCCGTGCACGACGTTCCGGGTGCCGCGGAGCACGCGTTCGACGTCGCCGGACGGCCGTCCGCGCTGGCTCTGCGCGCCCGTCTGGACGAGCTCGGCGAGCACGGCACGGTGCTCGTGGTCGGTGGCAATCTGACCGCGATCGAGACCGCCACCGAGATCGCCGAAGCCCGACCAGGACTGCGGGTCCAGCTGGCCACCAGCGGTGAACTGGGCGGCTGGCTGGGCCCGAAGGCCCGCCGTCATCTGCTGCGCGCGTTCGATCGATTCGGTATCGGGATCCACGAGCACACCGCCATCGCGCGGGTCGAGGCGCGGCGGGCCGTCGCCGACGATGGGACCGTCTTCGCCTCGGATGCGATCGTGTGGACCGCGGGCTTCGCCGTCCATCCGATCCCCGCCGACAGTGGCCTGGCGGTGGAAGCCAACGGGCAGATCACGGTCGACCGGCAGATGCGGTCGGTCTCGCACCCGGAGGTGTACGCCGCGGGTGACTGCGTCTTCGTCATCGGCGAGAACGGTCGTCCACTGCCGATGTCGTGCGCGTCGGCGGGATTCACCGGCATGCAGGCGGCGGCCGCGATCCTCGGCGACCGGACCGGGCGCACCGTCAAGGCGACCACCCTGAGTTACGTCGGCAACCACATCAGTCTCGGCCGTGAGGATGCGATCTTCCAGCTGGTCGACGGTGCCGGGCAGGCCAAGCCCGGGGCACTGTGCGGCCGACCGGCGGCGCTGGTCAAGGCGGCGATCGTGGCAGGCAGCGGCTGGAGCATCAGCCACCCGACCTTCGGAATGCCAAGCCGCACACGCCGCTTGGCGCCGGCCCGCCCGCACCCGGTCGATGTGGTCACCACATAGGGTGAAGCTCATGGATGCCGCCACCGTGGCGTGTTTCGAGGCCAGTCGCAACCGGCTGGCCTCCCTCGCCTACCGTCTGCTCGGCTCGGCCGCCGACGCCGAGGACACGGTGCAGGACGCGTTCCTGCGGTGGCAGGCGGCCGACCGGGACTACATCGAGGTCCCCGAGGCGTGGCTGACGAAAATCGTCACCAATCTGGCGCTCGACCGTCTCCGCTCGGCGCGGGTCCGCCGCGAACGCGCGGTCGGCGCCTGGATGCCCGAACCCTTGCTCGACGGCGACCCGATGCTGGGCCCCGCCGAAACCGCCGAACAACGCGAATCGGTGACCGTGGCGGTCCTGCTGCTGATGGAGCGCCTGAGCCCGCTCGAACGAGCCGTTTACGTTCTGCGCGAGGCCTTTTCCTACACCCACGCCGAAATCGCCGACATCCTCGCCATCACCGAATCCGCCAGTCAGCAGCACGCCCACCGAGCCCGCCGCCGAATCACCGTCTCCGCCGACAACACCGGCAGCGACCCCGCCGCCGCCCGCAGCATCGTCCAGGCTTTCGTCGAGGCCGCCACCTCGGGCCGCACCGACCACCTCGTATCCCTGCTCACCGCCGACGCGACCGCCACGTCCGACGGCGCGGGCGGCTCGGCGCCCAAGCTGATCCACTTCCTCACCCCCGAACGCGTAGCCATCGCGGTCCGAGCCGGCTTCACCCCCACACCCGCCAAACTCCGCCAGTTCAACGGCTCCCCCACAATTCACGCCGCCATCCTCAACGGCTGCCCAGCCATGCTCATCACCCTCGCCGACCGAATCCTCAGCGTCACGATCCTGGAACTGCGCGACGACAAGATCGCCGCCCTGCACGGCATCGGCGCCCCCGGTCGCCTCCACCGCCTCACCGAGCAATGGGGACGCCGCGACCACGACGCACCACTCGTCGAGCTGTGGAGCCGGACTCCCGAGTAGCGCTGCCGTCGTGCCTACCCGTGTCGTGCCACGTCGTCGCACAGGATGCTCGGCCAGCGAGCGAGATCGGCCGGTGTGTGCGCCACCTCCAGAGTGGCCTTCGGCAGCAGGTCCACCAGCGCCTCGGCGGTCGACACCGGATGGGCGGGGTCGTCTGTCCAGGCCAACACGGTGGTCGGCACGTCGATCGCGGCGATCGCCTCGGGGGCGGGCAGGTCGCTCATCGCTGCCCCGCGGAACAGTGCGGGCAGTAGGTGCTCGGCGACATCCGGCACGGTTTCCGGCGTTCCGACGGTGGCCGGCGGGCGAGGCGCGGTGAGATCGGCGCCGAGGAAGGCGGCGAGTCCCTGCTCTTCGATCAAGCGGGCATTCTTGCGGTAGATGTCGGCCTTCGCGGCTCGGGTGCGCCAAGCGGTCGCGGGCACGAGCAGGGTGAGGCCGGCGAATCGGCCGGGATCGCGGACAGCGGCATGCAGCAGTGTCCCGGTACCCATCGACGGACCGACACCGTGCACCTGTTCACCGGGGAACCAGTGGTCGAGCAGGTTCAGCAGGTCATCGGCCAGAACCGGCCACCGATAGTCCTCGGGGACGGCACGACCCGTCGAGTGGCCGTGGCCGCGCGCGTCGTACCGCAGCAATCGGGTTCCGCTGAGTCCGCGGCCGAGATCGAGGTCCATCAGACGGTCGCGGTGACGGCTGGAGGTGAGGCCGTGGAGTTGGACGACCGGGTGGCCACCCTCGTCGCTCAATTCCACGTCGATGTCGGCGCCGGAAACGCGGAAGGTCGGCACGGTGGCTCCAGTGTGCTGGTGAGACGGCGATCGCTCGAGAAGGAGCCTAGGATACCGTCATGCGGCTGACCAACGTCGCGCACCTGCGCCTGCCGTTCGGCCGCCTACTGGGCTTCGACGTCACCGTGGGGCGGGTGGGCCGATCCCTTCCCGTGTCCTTCGACCAGCGACGCCATGTCGGTGCCGGCGACCGAGCGGGATCCTGGATGGCGTTGTCCTTCAAGCTCTCCGCGCCGGTACCGCCCGACGAGCTCGCGGCCGCCTGGCTGGCGGTGATCGAGCGGCACGGCACGCTGCGGTCGGTCTTCGTGCCGGGCCCGGACGGCGAGCCTCAGCTGTACGAGGTCGATATCCTCCCCGGCGGCTGGGTCGAGCATGTGATCGCTCCGGGGCAGGCGGTCAACGATGCGCTCCGCGCCGTGCTCGACCGTGCTTGCTCACCGTACAGTCGTCCGTCGCATCGGCTCTGTGTGCTCGAGACCGCGGTCGGGCCGACCGTGGTGGTCGCCGCCGACCACTCGCACGTCGACATGTGGTCGATGCTGGTGATCGCGCGTGACCTGCTCGCCGCGCTGGCCGCGGTGCAGCAGGGTCGTTCACCGTCGTTGCCGCCCGTACCCGCCTTCGCGGAGCACACCCGCGCGCTGCGGGACCGCCCGCCGGCGCCCGCCGAGGTGCACCGCCGCTGGGCAGAGGTGCTGGCGGGCAGTGGCGATGTGATGCCACGGTTCCCGCTGTCGCTGGGTGAGGCGACATTGCAGCAGGAGCGCGTGGAGGTGCGCGATGTCCTCGACGTCGACGACAGCGCCGCCTTCTCGGCGCAGGCCCGCGACGACGGCGTCTCGACGCTGGCGCTGGTGGTGGGGGCGATGACCGAGGTGACTCGCGAGCTGGCCGGCACCGCACTGCGAGCGGTGTTTCCGGTGCACAGTCGGTACGACACCACCTGGCACGACTCGGTGGGGTGGTTCATCACCAACTCGGTGCTCGAGTCGGCCGACTCCGATCCCCGCGCCAGTGCCGAGGCGGTGAAGGAGGCCGTCCGGATGGGGTCCTGGCCACTGGAGGACATCCTGCGTCCGTGGGGCGGGATGCCCGAGGCGCCGGGGATGTTCGCGATTTCGTGGCTGGACCTGCGCCGGCTGCCGGTGCGAGTCGACGCGACCGGATTGGAGGCGCAATACGTCGGCGCGACGATTCGGACCGACGGCGTGATGCTCTGGTTCGTCCTCGACGAGACCGGGCTGCACCTGCGCTGCCGGTACCCGGACACTCATGAGGCCCGGCAACACGTCGGCGCCTGGCTGGACACGCTGATCGCCCGGCTGCAGGCACGGGCACGGGCTTCGGTCGGCGGCCGGCTCCGACTCGGCGACCGGATCTATCGTGTGCAGCGGGCGGCGCGTGCCGACGTTCCGGCGCTGGTCGCGCTGCTCTCCGATGACGAGATCGGCCGTGCCCGCGAAGGTTCCGACATTGCCCGCTACGAGGAGGCGTACGACGCCATCACCAGGGATCCCTCGCACTATCTGGCCGTGGTCCGGGACGAGGGCGACAGGATCGTCGGCACCATGCAGCTCACCATCATTCCGGGCCTGTCCCGCGGCGGCGCCACCCGCCTCCAGATCGAGGGAGTTCGGGTCGCCGCCTCGGAACGCTCTCGCGGCATCGGGACCGCGATGCTCGAGTGGGCGCACGACCACGGCAGGCACCGAGGTGCGACGCTCGCGCAGGTCACCACGGACCGGGTCCGCACCCGGGCTCACGCCTTTTACGCGCGGCTCGGGTACGACAACAGTCACGTCGGGCTGAAGCGGGCGCTCTGACCGATTCGCCGCGGAACCCGGGGGTTGGGCGAGCGCGGTCGATCAGATCGAGTCGACCCAGTTGCGGAGGAGATGGGCTCCGGCGTCGCCGGATTTCTCGGGGTGGAACTGCGTCGCGGAGAGGGGGCCGTTCTCGACGGCGGCGAGGAAGGGGACGCCGTGTTCGGCCCAGGTGAGTTTGGCCGGGGCGATCTGGCCGCCGCCGTCGTCGGTCCAGCCCCAGTGTTGAGCCGCGTAGGAGTGGACGAAGTAGAAGCGGGTGTCGGCGTCCATGCCCGCGAACAGGACGCTGTCCGCAGGAGCCTTGACCGTGTTCCAGCCCATGTGCGGCAGGATCGGCGCGTTCAAACGCTCGACAGTTCCGGGCCATTCGGCGCAGCCGTCGGTCTCGACGCCGAACTCGACACCGCGCTCGAACAGGATCTGCATGCCGACGCAGATGCCCAGGACGGGGCGGCCGCCGGAGAGGCGTTTGCCGATGATGCGGTCGCCGCGGACGGCGAGCAGGCCGGACATGCAGGCGGCGTAGGCGCCGACGCCGGGGACCACGAGACCGTCTGCGTTCAAGGCGGTTTCGGGGTCGGCGGTGATGATGACCTCGGCGCCGGTGCGGGCGAGGGCGCGGCCGGCGGAGTGCAGATTGCCGGAGCCGTAGTCGAGCAGGGCGATCTTCTTGGTCACAGCGAACCCTTGGTGGACGGGACCCCGGACACGCGCGGGTCGTATTCGACCGCGGCGCGCAGGGCACGGGCGACGGCCTTGTACTCGGCTTCGGTGATGTGGTGCTGGTCGCGGCCGTAGAGGACGCGCACGTGCAGGGCGATGCGAGCGTTGAGGGCGATCGACTCGAACACGTGACGGTTGATCACCGTCGAGTACGACGCGGTCGGGGCGACGCTCGGAATGATGGTGTGCAGCATGTGATCCGGCTCGCCGGTGTGCACGCAGTACGGCCGGCCGGACACGTCGACGACGGCGTGGGCGAGGGTCTCGTCCATCGGGATGAAGCAGTCGCCGAAGCGGCGGATGCCCTTCTTGTCGCCGAGCGCCTGGCCCAGGGCCTGGCCGATGACGATGGCGGTGTCCTCGACCGTGTGGTGGGCCTCGATCTCGATGTCGCCCTTGGCCTGGACGGTGAGGTCGAAGCTGCCGTGCTGGCCGAAGGCGGTCAGCATGTGGTCGTAGAACGGGACGCCGGTGGAGATGTCGGTCTTGCCGGAGCCGTCCAGGTTGAGCTCCACCACGATGCTGGACTCGCGGGTGGTGCGCTCGACCCGGGCGATGCGGTCGGCGGGACGTTCGATGGTCATCGGGCGATCAGCTCCTCGGACGCCAGTTTCGCGCTGACGCGCAGGAATTCGTCGTTCTCGGCGGCCAGGCCGATGGTGGTGCGCAGGTAGCCGGGGATGCCGACATCGCGGATGAGCACGCCCTCGTCGAGGTAGTGCTGCCAGGCGCGCGCCGCGTCGGCGAAGCGGCCGAACAGCACGAAATTGGCGTCGGACGGGATCACGTCGTAGCCCAGCCCGGTCAGCGCCGCCATCACGCGGTCGCGCTGCGCGGCCAATTCGTGGACGCTGCCGAGGGTTTCGTCCGCGTGCCGCAGCGCCGCCCGCGCCGCGGCCTGGGTGACCACGGACAGGTGGTAGGGCAGGCGCACCAGCAGCATGGCGTCGATGACCGCGGGCGCGGCCACCAGGTAGCCCAGCCGGCCGCCCGCGAAGGCGAACGCCTTGGACATGGTGCGGCTGACCACCAGCTTGGTCGGGTACTTGTCGATCAGGCTGATGGCGCTGGGCGCGGAGGAAAACTCGCCGTACGCCTCGTCGACCACCACGATGCCGGGGGCGGCGTCGAGGATGCGCTCCAGGTCCGGGATCGGGATGCTGTGCCCGGTCGGATTGTTGGGGCTGGTCACGAAGACCACGTCGGGGTTCTTCTCCCCCACCGTGAGCACCGCGTAGTCGATGTCGAGGGAGAAGTCGCCGTTGCGCTTGGCCTCGATCCACTCGGTGTCGATGCCCTCGGAGATGATCGGGTGCATCGAGTACGAGGGCACGAAACCCAGTGCGCTGCGGCCGGGTCCACCGAACGCCTGCAGCAGCTGCTGCAGGATCTCGTTGGAGCCGTTGGCCGCCCACACATTGGCCACGTCCACCGCGACGCCGGTCTGCCGGGTCAGGTAGGCGGCCAGGTCGGTGCGCAGGCCGACCGCGTCGCGGTCCGGGTACCGGTGCAGGTCGGCGGCGGCCGCGCGCACGGACTCGGCGACGTCGTCGACCAGGTCCTGGCTCGGCGGGTGCGGGTTCTCGTTGGTGTTGAGCTGGACGGGCACCGTCAATTGCGGTGCGCCGTACGGGCTCTTGCCGCGCAGGTTGTCGCGCAGCGGCAGGTCGTCGAGCGAGATGGTCGAGCCGGGAACGGTCACGGCGCCTTCCTCCAGGCCGGCCTGGGCGCTCACCGCAGCTCTCCGAATCGCGCCTGCACGGCCTGGCCGTGCGCGGGCAGGTCCTCGGCATCGGCCAGTGCGACCACGTGTCCGGAGACGTCCTTCAACGCGGCCTCGGTGTACTCGACGACGTGGATGCCGCGCAGGAAGGTCTGCACGCTCAATCCCGAAGAGTGCCGGGCGCATCCGGCGGTGGGCAGCACGTGGTTGGAGCCGGCGCAGTAGTCGCCCAGCGACACCGGGGACCAGGCGCCGACGAAAACCGCTCCGGCCGAACGCACCCGGGCGGCCACGCCCGCGGCGTCGACGGTCTGGATCTCGAGGTGCTCGGCGGCGTAGGCGTTGACCACGCGCAGGCCCTGCTCGATGTCGTCGACGAGCACGGTGCCGGACTGCTTGCCCGACAGCGCTTCCGCGACCCGGTCGTGGTGTTTGACGACGGCCATCTGCGCGGTGAGCGCCGCGTCCACGGCGTCGGCGAGTTCGACGCTGTCGGTGACCAGGACGCTGGCGGCGAGCACGTCGTGCTCGGCCTGGGAGATGAGGTCGGCGGCCACGTGCGCCGGGTCGGCGGTGGCGTCGGCGAGGATGGCGATCTCGGTGGGCCCGGCCTCGGCGTCGATGCCGACCAGGCCGCGGCACAGCCGCTTGGCGGCGGTCACGTAGATATTGCCGGGGCCGGTGATCAGGTCGACCGGTTCCAGCTGCGCGCTGTCGGTGTCGATGCCGCCGTAGGACAGCAGCGCCACGGCCTGCGCGCCGCCGACCGCCCACACCTCGGTGACGCCCAGCAGCTGCGCGGCGGCCAGGATGGTCGGGTGCGGCAGACCGCCGAACCGGGCCTGCGGCGGGGAGGCCACGACCAGCGACTCCACGCCCGCGGCCTGCGCGGGGACGACGTTCATGACGACCGAGGACGGGTAGACGGCATTGCCGCCGGGCACGTACAGGCCGACCCGTTCGACCGGCACCCACCGCTCGGTGACGGTGCCGCCGGGCACCACCTGGGTGGTCTTGTCGGTACGGCGCTGGTCGTCGTGGACCTTGCGGGTGCGTTCGATGGCGACCTCGAGGGCCGCGCGCACGGCGGTATCCAGCTCGGCGAGAGCACGCTCGAGTTCGGCGGCCGGCACCCGCACCGAGGCGGGGCGCACGCCGTCGAACTTCTCGCTGAATTCCTGCGCGGCCTCGACGCCCCGATCGCGGATCGCCTCCACGACGGGCCGCACATGATGCAGCACCGAGTCCACGTCGACGCCCCCGCGCGGCAGAGCCGCGCGCAGTTCGGCAGCAGTGGGAGTACGTCCGCGCAGGTCGACGCGGGCGAGCTCGATGCGGCTGGTCATAGCGCTGTGCAGTCCTTGTCTGTGCTGATTCGAGGGGGTTCGCGACGCAGCCGAAACCGCTTGCGACCAGCTACCAGCCTATCCGGTCACCGCCACCGCTTTATCCGCGCATCACCCGAGCGCCCGCTATTCGTGGGCGACCGCCGCCGACCCGGTGCTTTCGCCGCGTCCGCCCCGCTCGGCGCGGTCGTCGCCGAAGCGGGTCGCCACCACGTGTTGCTGGGCGAATGTCCAGGCATTCTGGGTGACGAAGTACAGCAGGATCGCGATCGGCATGACCGGTCCGACCACCAGCGCGCCCGCCGGGAACACCCACTGCGACAGGGTGTTCATGATGCGCGCGGTCGAGGCCGCGGGGCCGTCGGCCGGGGCGGGCTGGCGGGCGATGGCGGCGCGGGCGGTGAAGTGGGTGGCGATGGCGGCGATCACCATGAGCGGAATGGCGACCGCGGCAATGGTTCCGAAGTCCGAACCCGCCCCGGACAGCGTGGCCGCCAGCGGCGCGCCGAACAGTTTCGCGTCCAGGAACGACTGGACCTGCCCGGCGCCGAACACGTAATTCTGGGTGTGACCGGGCTGGAAGGACCGCAGCACGTGGTAGAGCCCGATGAACACCAGCGCCTGGCCGATGATCGGCAGGAACCCGGTCAGCACATTGACCCCGGACTCCTTCTGCAACTCCTGCATGGCCAGCGCCTGCTGCTCGCGGTCGCCCGCGTGCTTGCGCTTGATCTCCTGGATCTGGGGCTGCATCTCGGCCAGCTTCCGCGAGAACCGCAGTTGCGCCACGAACGGCTTGATGAGCAGTGCTCGCAGGGTGAGCACCAGGAACACGATGGCCAGCACCCAGGCCAGCCCACTGGTCGCGCCCAGCACGGACGCGAAGGCGGTGTGCCACAGCCACAGGACGGCGGACACGGGGTAATAGATGAAATCGAGCACGGGAGAACCTCGCTGCGCGGCACCCGCACACACGTGCGGGCGAAGGGAATTCGGGATCGCGAAGCACCCGACCCCCGGCTACGACCGCACGGCCGTACGCGGGTCAGGCCGCGAGAACCCCCGGCGCCCGCGGCCGCGGCCGACCCGGCGCATCCGGATTGCTCTGCCGCAGAAACGCTCCCCGCCGCCGCTTCCCCGCCGATTCCGCCGGTCCGGCACTCACCCCGGCCGCCCGCAGCGGCCCGCGCGCGGACAACACCGCCGCGGTCACCGCGACCAGCGCGACCGCGCCGAGCACGATCAGCGAATCAGGATGTGCGGCACCCAGATACAGCACCGCCCACGCGGAGACCACGAGCGCGCACACCAGCAACGCCGCCGTCCGAATCCGCGTGATCATGCGCCCGACAGTACCCGCGTTCCTCCCCCGCGGCACCCTGTGTTTCGCACCGCGGGCGCCCCATTCCCGACCTGGCCGTCTCCGGAACGATGAATCGCCCAATGCGCGGAACTCGACACGAGCGAATGCGCCTGCCCCGTAGCCGGCCCCTCCGTCGATCGCCCCGCGCCGGCCGGTTCGGTCAGCGCGGTATGCGGCATGTGCAGATGTTGTCTGCCGCATCGGAGGGACCGGGCGGGCGGGAAAGGGTCAGCAGCATTCGAGACGCTCATGTCTGGTTTCAGCGAGCGTTGAGACGTGCGAGCTTGTCGGGATTGCCGATGGCGCGGATCGCGACCACGTGGTTGTCATGGGACTCCAACGCGATCACGACCATGACCTGGCCCACGAGTGACACGACCACCCCTGGCTCGCCGTTCACCGCCACGACCCGGAAGTCGGCGCCCGCTCCGAACAGTGTTCTGGCTAGCGTGACGCCGACCAGCTCGGCGCCGACCAGTGGTCCGAGGGGGGCGCCGGCGACTCGCCCGCCGGAGTCGAATTCGCCGACCACGTCGTGAGCGAGTACCTCCATCAGTGCCGCCAGGTCGCCGGTGGTGCAGGCGTGCGCAAATCTCTCGGCGACCGCGCGCGCCTGTACTGGTGAGACCTCGAACCGAGGCTCAGGGTTGTCGCGCAGCGCGGCTCGAGCACGACTGGCCAGCTTCCGGGCCGCGGCCGGTGACCGGCCGACCACCGCGGCGATCTCCTCGAAGCTCACTCCGAAGACATCGTGGAGCACGAACGCGACGCGTTCGGCGGGGCTGAGCGCGTGCAGCGCCGCCAAAAGCGCCAGCCGCACGCTGTCGTCGAGGGTGACCTGATCTGCCGGGTCGAGATCGGCGCCGGCCGGCTCGACGAGCGGTTCGGGCAGCCACGGCCCGACGTAGCGGGCCCGGGTGCGGTCGGCGCGCAGCCGGTCGAGGCAGACTCGGCCCGCAACAGTGACCAGCCAGCCCTCGACATCGTCGATGCCCTCGCAGCCGTGCCGGGTGAGTCTGGCGAAAGTCTCTTGCACGGCGTCTTCGGCGTCGACGAGGGTACCGAGCATGCGGTAGGAGACGTCGAGCACCCGCCGCCGGTGCAGGTGCCAAGCCTGCTCGATGATGTCGCTCATACATACCTCCGACGAATGAGCCCGGTGAAGTGTGACCGTCACACACGACCCCGCCGACACGTCCTTAGAGATATGACCCTTACTACCAAACCCGCTCGGCCTGACTGGCTTACTACGCAGGATTGGCCCCACCCGCTGTACGCGTTCGACTTCGACGGGCGCCGCGTCGTCTACACCGATACCGGCGGTGACCGTCCGGTCCTGCTCATGGTCCACGCCGGACTCTGGTCGCTGCTGTGGGCTGATCTGATCAGCCACCTCGAGGACCGGTACCGGTGCGTGACCCTCGATCTGCCTGGAACGGGCCTCTCCGATCCCGGCGAGGCCACGGTGGCATCGGCCGCCCACACGATCACATCATTCATCGACCATCTCGACCTCGACGCCGTGACACTGGTCGTACACGACCTCGGGGGCCTGGCCGCACTCGCCGCTCTCCACGATCGAGTCGACCGCGTGGCCGCACTGGTGGCCATGAACACCTTCGGCTGGCAGCCCCGCGGCATGCTGTGGCTCGCACTGCGATTCTTCGGCTCGGAGCTGATGCGGGAGGTCGACGCATGGCTCGGGTTGCTCGCCTGGGTGAGTGCGACAAGGTTCGGTGTCGGCAGACGATGGAACCGCACCCGTAAGACCGCGTGGCGACGTGGTCTGCGCGACCGCGACCGTCGCCGGTTCTTGCACCGAATGTTTCGCGACGCGACCCGCGACCGCGCCACCGCCACACGCGCAGCAAGCACGGTCACCGCGCTGGCCGGCCGACCGATGATGACGGTATTCGGCCGACTCGGCGACTACTTCTTCTTCGTCCGCCATTGGCGGCGTCTGTTCCCGTACCTGACCAGGGTCACTGTCCCCTGGGGGCTGCACTTTCCGATGGCCGACAACCCGCAGCTCGTGGCCGAGGCCATCGACCGCTGGCACCGCAGCCATGTGGGCCGTGCTCGACTGTGAATCCGGATCCCACTGCCCGGAATCCAGGTGGCGTGGCGGTGGTGCGGTGCCTTTGTTGGATGGGAAGCTGAAGTGGCGGGTGGCTGTCGGTTGGCACATGGCAGAACCTCGGCCTCGGGTGCTCCGAGTCCGGTATGAGGTGCCCATCCGGCATCGGTACTTCAGGGCGTGATCGTCTTCTGGAAGTTCACGTCAACCTCTGAGGGTGTACGCGTGTTCCGGGCCCGCAGCGGTTTCGCAGGGGATGACCACATCGGGACGATGGGGAGCACAGGGACACGGCAGTGGCAACCGCTATTCGGCGATGAGGCGGCGGATGATCATGGGCTCGGCGAGGATGCCCTCGAGGACTCCGGCCACATGCTGGAAGTGTTCGGTGGTGAAGTGCTTCTCGAGGGCGTCGGCGTCCTGCCATTCCTCGACCACGACCATGTGGGCGGGGTCGTTGGGGTTGGTGAAGGGCTGGTAGGACAGGCAGCCGGGTTCGGCCAGGGACGGTTCGATCATGGCTTCCAGGGCGGTGCGCAGGCGGTCCTCGTTTCCGGCGGTGACGCGCAGTTCGGCGACGACGTGCAGGGTCATGGTGTGCTCCTCGGGTTCGGTGTGGGGTGTGTCAGTGGGTGATCGGGCCTTCGCCCGCGCCGGTGGCGCGCAGGGCGGCGGCGATGGCGTCCAGGTCCGCGGGGGTCAGTTCCAGTGTGGCGGCGTCGATCCAGCCGTCGACCTGGTCGGGGGTGCGGGCGCCGACGATCGCGCCGGTGACGCCGGACCAGGTGAGGGTCCAGGCGATGGCGAGGGCGCCGACGGTGGTGTGGTGGGCGGCGGCGATCGGGCGCAGCGCCTCGACCAGGGCGAGGTTGCGGTCGAGGTCGGTGGTGAATTCGGGGAAGCCCTTGCGCCAGTCGTCGTCGGGCAGGGCGGCGACGCGTTCGGCGGAGAAGGCGCCGGTCAGCAGGCCGGAGTGCTGCGGCTGGTAGACGATGCCGCCGGTGTGATGGGCTGCGGCCCAGGCCAATTCGCCCGCGGCGGCGCGTTTGATCAGGGAGAACTGGGGCTGGATGGCGTCGACGTGGGCGATGGATTCGGCGACTTCGAGCTGTCCGACGTCGTGGTTGGACAGGCCGATGGCGCGGACCTTGCCCTCGGTGACCAGGTCGGCCATGGTCTGCCAGTACTCGTGCAGCGGGGTGACCACGGCGTCGGCCACGCCGTCCGGGTCCGAGAAGTCCAGGGAGGCACCGGTGTCGGGCCAGTGCACCTGGTAGAGGTCGATGCGTTCGACGTCCAGTCGCCGCAGCGAGTCCTCGATCTCGCGACGCACGCTGGCCGCGGCCATGATCCGCCGGGGCGCGGCGGCGCGGTCGTCGTCGTCCCAGACCAGTCCCGCCTTGGTGAAGACGAAGGGCCGGTCGGCTTCGGGCAGTTGACCGATCGCCTTGCCGACCACTTCCTCGGAGTGGCCGAGCCCGTAGACGGCGGCGGTGTCGATCCAGTTCACGCCCGCGTCGAGGGCGCGGTGCAGGGTGGCGATCGATCCGGCGTCGTCCTGTGCGCCCCAGGTGTAGCGCCAGCCCGCGCCGCCGAGTGCCCACGCGCCGAAGCCGATCCGGCTGATGCGCATGTCGGTGGTCCCGAGCTGACGGGTGGGAAGGGAGGTCATGCTGTGCTCCTCGGGAGTCGGTGTCCGCCGTGGTGTGCGGCGCTGAGCACTACAGTCGTCCGATCCGCGAGGGGTAGACAGTGCGGCGTCTGCCTGGGCATCGCATGACCAGGATGAAACCCGGGGTCCGCGTGGTTACCTGGTTCCATGACCCTGGACCGTCGCGCCGAACTCGGTGAATTCCTGCGCTCCCGCCGCGCCCGGCTGAGCCCGGAGGAGGTGGGCCTGGTCTCGCACGGGGCCCGCCGCCGGGTGCCGGGACTGCGGCGCGAGGAGCTGGCGCTGCTGGCCGGGGTCAGCGTGGATCATTATGTGCGCCTGGAACAGGGACGCAGTCTGCAGTTCTCGGAGTCGGTGCTGGACGCGGTGGCGCGGGCGCTGCGCTTGAATCAGGTCGAGCGTGATCACCTCTACCTGCTGGCCCGCCCGTGGTCGGGTGAGGACCCGCCCGCCGCGCAGCGGGTGCGCCCGGGTCTGCGGCGGCTGCTGGACGCCGCGCACGACGTGCCCGCCTACATCGTGGGCCGCGGGGTGAGCGTGCTGGCGTGGAATCGCCTGGCGGCGGCCCTGATCGGCGATTTCGGCGCGATCGCCCCCGAGCAGCGCGATTTCCTGCACCTGGTGTTCCTGGACGAGGGCGCGAAGGAGCTCTACGAGGACTGGGACGACAAGGCCGCCGATACGGTGGCGTATCTGCGGGTGGACGCCGCCCGCAATCCCGGCGACCCCCGCATCACCGCGCTGATCGACGAAATGAACTCCGCGAGCCCGGAATTCGCCGCCCTGTGGGAGCGCCACGAGCTCAAGGACAAGACGCACGGCCGCCACATCTATCGGCATCCGATCGTGGGCCGCCTCGATCTGGGCTACGAAACCCTGCGCCTGCCCGACGATCCCGATCAGGCCCTGGTCGCCCATCACGTCGAGCCGGGTTCCCCCAGCGCCGACGCCCTGCGCCTGCTGGCTTCGCTCGCCGCGGATCCGGCCACCCGTCACTAGCCGACCCGGGCACGAGCCGGAAAAGCACTGCGCCGCACCGGTGATCCGGTGCGGCGCAGGTGGTTCGAGCGATCGGCCTACTTGGTGTCGCTGTCGATCAGCAGGGAGCCGCCGCTGTCGACGACCCGCAGCGTCACCGACTTGCTGCCGCTGTTCTTGGTGCTCAGGCTGGCCAGCGAGATGTCCACGGAGCCATCGGGATTGTTGCTGTCGGTCCCGCGCGCGCCCTCGATGGTCGAGTAGCGGCTGACCGGGTTGTTCGTCCAGTAGGTCTGGAACGCCGACGCACTGCCGTACACCTGCTGCGCGGCCGGGGTGAGCCGGGTCCACGCCTCCTGGTACCGCTGGGAGGTGAGGGCGTCGTAGAACTTGTCCACGGCGTCCGCGCCGTTGCCCACGCTCACGGTCGAGGCGCTCTTGGTCTGGCCCAGGCCCGAGGGCGTGCCCTTGGTGGAGCTGGCCGAGGTCGAGGCCTTCACCGAGGTGGTGGTCCCGCCCGCGCCGGGCGAGTCGCCCGAGCCGGAGTCGCCCATCATGCCGTAGACGATGCCGCCGGCCACCACGACGACCGCGGCCAGCAGGATCCACACCAGCTTCTTCTTGCCGCCCGGCTCCGAATCCGGTTCCGGCGCGGGGTGATTGCGGGTCGGCGGGCCGCCGTGGGGCACCGGCCGCGGCGGCGGGGTCTCGAGCAGCTGGGCCTGGCTCATGGCGCCGGTCGGGATGTCGGCGTTGGCCGACGAACGGCGTTCCATCTGCCGGGTCTGCTGGCGCGGCGCGGTGCCGCCCTGCGGGGTGACCGGGCCGGAGCGGCGGCCGGCGAACACCCGGGCGGCCTCGGCGTCCGGGCCGACCTCGGCGAATTCCGCCATGATGTCGCGCACGTCGAGCATGCTCGGCCGGTCCTCCGGCTCGAAGCTGAGCAGGCTGAGCAGCAGGTCCGACAGCGGCCCGGCATTGCGCGGCTCGCTGATCTGGCCGTTGGCCGCGGCGTAGAGCAGTGCCAGCGGATTCGGGTTGGTGCCGTAGGGCGGTTCACCTTCCAGCGCGTGGAAGAGCGTGGCGCCCAAGGCGAAGACGTCGGCGGCCGGGGTCGGTTCCGCGCCGCGGGCGACCTCGGGGGCGAGGTAGGCGGCGGTGCCGGAGATGAGCCCGGTGGCGGTGAGGGTGACGTCGCCCTTGGACTTGGCGATGCCGAAGTCGGTGATCTTCACCGCGCCGTTGTCGCCGAGCAGGATGTTGCCGGGCTTGACGTCACGGTGCACGATGCCGGCGCGGTGCGCGGCGATCAGCGCGGAAGCCACCTGTTCGCCGATGCGCGCGCACTGCGGCAGCGGCAGCGTGCCCTGCGCGGACAGCACCACGGCGAGGCTCTGCGAGGGCAGGTACTCCATGATCAAGCACGGGTCGCCCTCGTGCTCGGTGATGTCGAAGACGACGATGGCGTTCGGATGCTGGAAGCGGGCCGCGTTGCGCGCCTCGCGCGCCGCACGCTGCCGGACGATGTCCTTGTCGGCATCCGACAGGCTCGGCTGGGTCAGGATCTGCTTGATCGCGACGGATCGTTCCAGCCGCTGGTCGACGGCTCGCCAGACGACACCTGTGCCGCCGCTACCAATCCGTTCGACCAGGCGGTAATGCCCTGCGATCACTTGGCCGGTTTCGATGGCACTACTCCGAGGTTCTTCGAGATGACTGTGACAATGCGGTTGCCCGCGCGTTTCCCCGCACGAGTGTAGCGGGCGACGCGCGGATCGCCGACGTCAGCGTGAGATATGGCGGAGATCTCGATGAGATCTGCGCCGCCCGTCAGCGACCGGCCCGTGACCGCGCTGACGTATGCGCTGGTCGCAGCCCATGCATGACCAGACATATACCGATCGGTTTGGTGTGTGTTTGCTCCCGCACACCGACCGAGTTCAGCTACTTTTCACCGCCGCGGGCCACTGCGCGCGAACCAACCGGGCGGTGTCGGCGGCATCGAGCTCGATATCGAAGACCTCCGCGAGCACCTTGGGCAGCTCGGCGACCTCGAGCTCGCGCACCTCCTCCGAACCATCGGGATGGTGCGTGGTCCAGGTGGTGCCGTCGAGCTGGTGGTGCACATCGGGCAGGAAGCGCTGCACGAAGGGCCGCATGGTGAACGGTGAACGCGCCGCGGTGGACACGTAGTGGTTCCCGACCGCGAAATCGACGCGGTACTGGGGGGTGATGGCGAAGGTGTGCCGGTCCACCCAGCCGTCCTTCCCGAACTGGTACAGCGTCCACAGCTCGCCGCCGACGGCGTCGGTGCTCCGCTCCAGCCGGAAACGCCATGCGCCCGCACCGAATTCACCGCGGCCGGGGGCCAGTTCGATCGGTTCCAGGGGACCCCAGCCGAAACCGACGTCACACAGCCACAGCCGGTCGTCGTCGGCGGCCTCGACCCGCAGCAGCGCGTGGGTGGCCGGGCGCAGGCCGGTCGCGCCCAGGGTGACCCGGCCGGACATGGCGGTGAATTCGAAGCCGAGCCGTTCCAGCGCGGCCGCGAACAGACCGACGTTCTCGTAGCAGTAGCCGCCGCGCCGCCGCCGGATCAGCTTGTCCTGCAGCGCTTCCGAGTCCAGGGGGATGCCGCGGCCGAGAATGATCTCGAGGTTCTCGAACGGGATCGTGGTGGTGTGGGCGCGCACCAGGGCGCGCAGGGTCTCCAGGGTGGGCGTGCGCGCACCGGTGAACCCGATCCGGTCCAGGTAGGCGTCGAGGTCGAGCTCCGCGCCCAGCCAGGTGTAGGTGGGGTCCGCCGGTGTGTTCATCACTGCCTTCCTTCGCGCCCGATTCGCGTGGATCATCCGTCTTCCGAGGTGATCAACGGTAGTGGGCGCGGCTGTGTTCCGACGCGATCGGACCGCCGGGTCAGGCGTGGACGCGCGCGAGGGTGCGCAGACCCTCGCGGTAACTCGGATAGCGCGGCGCCCAGCGCAGTTCCGCCCGGGCCTTGGCATTGGACGGGCGGAGGGAGAAGTCCAGCATCTGGGCCGCCGTCAGCGGGGAGGTGATGCGCATCAGGCGCGGGGGCACCCGCAGTGGCGGGCGCGCGCCGACGGCCTCGGCGGCGGCGGCGAACATGGCCTCCCAGGTGGCGGGCTCGTCGTCCACGATGTTGTACGCCTGGCCGGGAACGCCGCGTTCGAGGGCGGCCACGGTCGCGGCGGCGGCGTCCTCGACGTGCACGAAGCCGGTGTGCCCGGTGGTCGTGCTGGGCAGCGGGAACAATCGCCGCCGCAGGGCGCGGGTGAAGGACGCGGACGCGCCGGGTCCGTAGAAGACGCCGTAGCGCAGCGCGATTCCGTCGATGCCGGGCGCCCGCCAGGCGTGGCATTCGGCCTCGTGCAGCGCGCCGATGAGCCCGTCGTTGACGTCGCCGGGGATGCGGCCGAAGGGGTCCTGCTCGGTCACCGGCCGCGGGCCGTGGTCGCGCATGCCGTAGCCGAAGATCACCGATTGCGTCAGGTACCGGCGCGCGCCCGCGCGCTGGGCCAGTTCCACCAGGTGTTTGCCGCCGGTCTCGCGTAAGGCGTTGGTGCGCAGCAGGCCCGGCGAGTGGTAGTGGGTGGGCGGCGAGTTCCGGTAGGCGGTGAGCTCGTGGATGACCGCGTCGGCGGTGAGCCGCTCGGTGGCGCGCAACAGCTCCGAGCGATCCATCACATTGGCGACCAGCGGGGTGGCCCCCAGGGCCCGCGCGACCTCCGCGCCGCGGCCGTCGCGGGTGAGCGCGTACACCTGGTGTCCGCGGGCGCGCAGCGCCGTCACCAATGGCCGCCCGATCGCCCCTGTCGCTCCCGCCACCACGACTTTCATTGCGCTTCATCCCGTCTCGCCCTGCCGATGCCGGGCCCGAGCCTAGTGTTCGGCGCGCGATCGTGTGGCACGGCGGTCGGCCCGCGCGGGGCGCGGCGGCGGGTACGGCGACCGGTCGCGCGCGGGACTGGCTGTCAGGCGGCGCATTTGGCGTTCGCCGGGGCCGGCGGAGCGGTGTTGACTCCCGCGCCGACGTCGATCGTGTAGTCGTGATCGCCGCCGAGAGGTTCGGTGCCCTGCAGCAGTCGCATGACGGCGCAACCGGATTCGAAGAACACCGGATTGATGCCGTGTTCGCCGGGCACGACGCGGCCGTCGAGATCGCGGCCGCTGACGACGGTGTACATGGACACCCGCTTGCCCGCGAGCATCAGCGCGGCGCGCATCTCCACCGAACTGGTGTAGGGCACCACCGTATCCGCGGTGCCGTGCACCAGGACCGCCCGCTGGACGTCGATGCGGCCGGGCATGAGTACCGGGGAGCGATCGATGTAGGCCTGCGGGCAGGTCAGCGGAATACAGCCGCCCGCATCGCGTTCGATCTCCGGCCGCAGTCGCTTGCCGGCCAGGCCGGCTTCCAGCCAGGCGGTGAGATCCCCGGCGTGGCCGAAGGTGTCGACCCAGTAGTCGTAGGTGCCGGGCGGGGCGTAGGCGGCGGCCAGCCCGCTGGTGATGCCGCCCTGACTCCAGCCCCACAGCACGGTGGGGCCGAGGCCGGGGTGTTCGCCGCGATACCACTGGGTGGCGGCGACGGTGTCATGCCAGCCCGCCCACACGTTCCACTCGCCCGTGCGCCACGTGCTGTTGCCGGAGCGCTGGTCCATGGTGACCAGGGCGGCGCCGGTGTTCTCGACGATCGAGGCCATGTAGTCGGGGAAGTCGCTCGCGCTGCCGTCGTGGCCGTGCACCGCCACGATGAGCGCCCGGGCCCCGCCCTCGGGTTCGTAGACGCGGCCGGTGGCGGTCTCGCCGTCGACGGTGAGGCTGATCGGC
This sequence comes from Nocardia sp. NPDC005746, assembly GCF_040630785.1. Taxonomy (NCBI): domain Bacteria; kingdom Bacillati; phylum Actinomycetota; class Actinomycetes; order Mycobacteriales; family Nocardiaceae; genus Nocardia; species Nocardia sp. NPDC005746. The sequence continues at coordinate 25,180 of NZ_JBEXYE010000018.1, read as the reverse complement.
CGCATGGACACGCCGCCGTCGGCCGCGCCCGCGATTCCCGGTAGCCCGACCATCACCGCCGCCACCACGCCCACGACCGCACCGATTACCCGCAACCCTCGCCGATGAGCACGCACGTCCGGCATCGTCGCACGTCCGGTCGGTCCGGTCGGGAACCCACGCCGGGCCGGTCGGCGCGCCGGCACGGATGTCGCGGGGTGTGCCCGAATCAGACTGCCGGCGGCTAGGATTCGACCATGCGTTCGATGGATGCCGCGGAGCGGCGGGCTCGACTCGGGGTGCGGCACCGGCTGGCGTCGGCGGAGCGCGGCGACACGGTCGAGTCGATCGTGCGGTCCCTGGTCGTCTTGCACGCGACCGACCCGGCCACCGTGTACCTGTCCGTCGCGGCGCGCTCGGCGGACCTGGAGACCGGCCACGTGGAGAAGGCGCTCTACGACGACCGGACCCTGCTGCGCATGCTGGCCATGCGGCGCACCATGTTCGTCGCGCCCATCGAGCTGGTGCCGGTGCTGCAGGCCGCGGTCGCCGACGCGCTGGCGCACAAGCAGCGCAAGACCTACGGGCGCTATGTCGAACAGTCCGGCGCGGTGCCCGGCAATGTCGTGAAGTGGTGGAACGCGGTCGAGTCGAAGACGCACGACGCCTTGCTGAGCCGCGGCGCGGCGACCGGGGCGCAGTTGAGCAAGGAGGTGCCCGAGCTGCGGACCCAGGTGGACACCGCGCCGGGCAAGCCGTATTCCAAGCCCACCAATATCACCACCTGGGTGCTGGTCACACTCGGCTGTGAGGGCCGGATCGTGCGCGGGCGGCCCAATGGAAGCTGGTCCAGCAGCCAGTACACCTGGGCGCCCATCGAATCCTGGCTGCCCGACGGGATCACGGCCATGCCGGTCGAGGAGGCTCGCGCCGAGCTGGTCCGGAAGTGGTTGCGCGCCTTCGGTCCCGCGCCGGTGAGCGATCTCAAATGGTGGACCGGCTGGACGCTGGGCGAGGTGCGCAAGGCACTGGCGCCGGTGGACACCGTCGAGGTGGACCTGGGCGGTGAGACCGGCCTGGTACTGGCCGACGATCTGGAGCCCACGCCCGCCCCGGAACCGTGGGCGGCCCTGCTGCCCGCGCTGGATCCCACGCCGATGGGCTGGCAATCGCGCGACTGGTATCTGGGACCGCATCAGCCCGCCCTGTTCGACCGCAACGGCAATATCGGCCCGTCGGTGTGGTGGGACGGCCGCATCGTCGGCGGCTGGGCGCAGCGACCGGACGGCGACATCGCCTGGCGGCTGCTCGAGGATGTCGGCGCCGACACTGAGCGCGCCATCGCCGCCGAGGCGGACCGGCTGCGCGGCTGGTACGGCGAGGTCCGCCCGATCCCCCGCTTCCGCACTCCGCTCGAACGCGAACTGTCCGCCTGACCGTCCGGCCCCCGCGCGCGGCGCGCCCGATGATCACAGGCGCGCCGAACGCGGTTGCTGTGCGCGAGTATTCGGAGAATTTCTGCGGGCGCTGCCGCGGTGGACTGTTACTGTCGACGGTGTTGTTCGCACGATCCGGGCCCGGCTGAACCTTCGGTTCACTCCGCGAACGCGGGAGGTCCACGGGTTCGGCCATTTCTTCGGAGTGTGTGTCATGGCGTTCTCGAATCGGCTGGTCTCCCCGGCTGCCCCGCGCACCGATCCGGCCGCCGCCGCGCCCGCCGGATCCCCGGACGCACGGCTCGCACCGCATCTCACCGGGCTGCCGGGAGGGCGCGACGAGGAGTGGGGCGATGCCTTCCGCGATGCGGCGCTGGGCATGTGCGCGGTGTTGTCCGCGACCGACGGCCGCATCGATCCGGCGGCCCGGATGCGCGTCGCGCAGATGACCGGGGAGCACGAGGTTCTCGGCCGCCGGCCCGCCGAGGACCTGCGAAACCGTTTCGAGGACAACTGCGCCCGGCTCATCATGGATCCGGCGTTCGGCCACGCCTACGTGATGGCCCAGATCGCCAAGGCCACCGAGTATCCCGACCAGGCCGCCGCCGTGCTGCGCATCGGATTGACGGTGGGGCGAACCGACGGCGAACTCGGAGCACACGCCGCCACGGTGATTCGCGAGGCATGTCAGGTGCTGCGGATGGACCCCCGCGAATTCGGTCTGTAAAGCCCCCCTGGCTTTTGCTGGACATTGCCCGGAGCCGTCCCGCATTCTTGGGGCGTTTGCTGCCCAGCGAGGGGATCCACTCTGCATGGCGATCCAAGGGTTTCTCAATATCCTGCTCGACACCGTCCACCCGAATCGAGGCTGGCGGTACTGCGCGTGGTGCGAAGGCACCGGGGCCGCAGGCTGTTCCGAAGCGGGCTCGGCCATCCTGTGCACCGGTTGCGGGGGCATCGGCTGGCTCGTCGACCCGCCCCTTCCCCGGGCCTGAACCGGCTCCGGACAGCGGCGTGGCCCCGGGCGGATGACGCGCCCGGGCCACGCCGGCACAACGGTTCCCGGGCTACCAGAATGTCCGCTGGTGCACCGCCCTTCAGGGCGGTGGTGAAAGCAGATAGCGGGAGGGCCGTCAAGGCCCGAGCATGCCTTGAACCGGGCGATTTTGCTGTTCGATGTAATGGGGAGTACCGAGATCGGTGCGCCACCGACCGATCCAGCAGAGTAGGAGCCCAATGACAAGCTTTGCGCCCGCTGGCGGTGCCGCACCGGCTCGGGGAGCTGTTGGCGCATCCGGTAAGGCGACACGCCGTTGAGGCTGTTGACCAGTGTGGAGAGTGCGTTTTCTAACCTCGCTCATCTCCGCCATAACCTACCCTCGGTCTTGTGCAGCTTCGGTACAACTTCCGCGTCTATCCGACACCGGGCCAGCGGATTTCGCTGGCGCGGGCGTTCGGGTGCGCACGAGTGGTGTACAACGACGCGTTGGCGGCACGGGAGACCGCACGCCGCGCCGGGCAGCCGTACATCACGGATGCGGAACTGTCGAAAGCGTTGACCGAAGCCAAGAAATCCCCGCAACGGGCATGGCTGCGCGAGGTGTCGTCGGTGGTGTTGCAGCAGGGGTTGGCCGATCTGAACACCGCCTACCACAACTTCTTCGCCTCGATCACCGGCAAACGGCGCGGCACACGGGTAGGTCCGCCCCAGTTCCGGTCCCGCAAGGACAACCGGCAATCCATCCGGTTCACCAAGAACTCCCGATTCGCCGTGACACCGGGCGGCAAGCTGCGGTTGCCGAAGATCGGCGCCGTGAAAGTGGCGTGGTCGCGGAAGCTGCCGTCGCAGCCGTCATCGGTGACGATCATCAAGGACGCGGCAGGACGGTACTTCGCGTCGTTCGTCGTGCAGACCGACGACCGGCCGCTCCCGGACCTGGACGCCGAGGTGGGTATCGACCTGGGCTTGTCGACTTTCGCTGTCCTGTCGGACGGGACACGAATCGAGTCCCCGCGTTTTCTGCGACAGGCCGAGCGCCGGTTGCGGAAGGCGCACAAAGCGTTGTCCCGCAAGGAGAAAGGCTCGAAGAATCGGGCCAAAGCCCGTGTCAAGGTCGCTCGTGCCCACGCGAAAGTGTCGGATACGCGCCGGGATTGGGCGCACAAGCAGTCCACGATGATCATCCGCGACAATCAAGCGGTGTTCGTGGAGGACTTGTGTGTGAAGGGTCTCGCCTGTACCCGGCTGGCGAAGAGTGTGCACGATGCGGGGTGGGGCATGTTCACCCGCATGTTGGAGGAGAAAGCCGCCCGGTGCGGGCGGCACTTCTCGAAGGTGGACCGCTGGTTTCCGTCGACCCGTATGTGTTCGGTGTGCGGGGTGGTCGGGGACCCCAAGCCCCTGCACGTCCGCGCCTGGACATGTACCTGCGGCACCGTCCACGACCGCGATCTGAACGCAGCCCGTAACATCCTCGCCGCCGGACGGGCGGAGAGGCTAAACGCTTGCGGAGGGACCGTCAGTCTTTCCGCCTGACGGAAAGCAAGTCCCGGCGAAACAGGAACCCACCCAGAGCGCCTGCCCGGGCGCTGGCAGGAATCTTCGGCCTTCATTCAGGTCGAAGTGGACGTCAAATGTCCAGTCCGAGATCGAGCACCCGGACCGAGTGGGTGAGCGCGCCCACGGCCAGGTAGTCGACACCGGTGCGCGCGTAGTCGGCGGCCATGTCCAGCGAAAGCCCGCCTGAGGACTCAAGTTTGGTCCGCGGCGAACGGGTATTGCGGCGCTGCACCGCCGCCTGCGTGGCCCACAGCGGGAAGTTGTCCAGCAACACCAGTTCCACGTCCTCGTCGAGCACCTCGTCGAGCTGTTCGAGGCTGTCCACCTCGACCTCGCACTCAATGTCCGGATTCAGCTCCCGCACGGCGCGCAGCGCGGTGACGACCGAGCCCGCGGCCACCACGTGGTTGTCCTTGATCAGCGCGGCATCGCCGAGACCCATGCGGTGGTTCACGCCGCCGCCGACCCGCACCGCGTACTTCTGCAGCGCGCGCAGGCCCGGAAGCGTCTTGCGGCTGTCGCGAATCCGGCATCCGGTGCCCTCGACGGCGTCGACCCACTGGGCGGTCGCGGTGGCGATGCCGGACAGGTGGCAGACCAGATTCAGCAGCGTGCGCTCCGCGGTGAGCAGTCCGCGGGTGGGCGCGACCAAGCTGAGCACGGTATCGCCGGGCTGCACCTGGGTACCGTCCGGCACCCGCCCGGTCACCTCGTAGTTGCCCGCGCCGAGCACCTCGTCGAGCACCAGCAGTCCGACGTCCAGCCCGGCCACCGTCCCCGGCTGCCGGGAAGCCATGCCCGCCTTGGCGACCGCGTCCGCTGGCACCGTGGCGAGCGTGGTGATGTCTGGCCCGTACCGCAGATCCTCATCGAGGGCGGTGCGGATGAGCGCGACCACTTCGTGGCGGTCGAGTCCGGCGTCGAGAGCCATTACTGCACTCCTTGTCGATGAGTTGTCCTGCGCCCCGGGCGATGTCGCCCGGGGCGGTGGTAGTGGTGGTCACGGCGGCAGGGTCACCCGGGACGGCAGGCCAGGCGGTGTCGTTCATGACGCGGCCGGGACGGCGACCTCACCCCACGACGGGGTCGGCGCGCCGTCGGTGAACAGCTTCGGCCGCCCGTCCGAGCCGAGCCGCACGGAGGTGCTGCGCCGCAACTCCTCCCGCGGTTCAGGATGGTCCGAGCGGGTGTGGCAGCCGCGGCTCTCGGTGCGTGCCGCCGCCGCGACGAGCAGGGCCCGCGCCGTCAAGGTGAGCGCCGAATCCTCGAGTTCGCTAATGAACTCGGCCGTTGCGTCGGCGGAGGCGGGCGTGGGGCGGTTCAGTGCCCACCCGACGGTGAACTCGGGGGCGTCATTGTCGGCGATGAGGCCGACCAGACGGAGGATGGCGGCGCGCAGCCCGTCGCCGTCGCGAACCACCCCGGCGCGTTCGGTCATCAGCTCCTGCAACAGTTTCCGGTCCGCGCGCGGGAACCGCAGCGGGCCGACCTCGGAGATCGGGGCCGACATGCCCTGCCGTTCCGCGGCGGCCGTACCCGCGCGCTCGCCGACCACCAGGCCCTCGAGCAGGCTATTGGAGGCCAGGCGATTCGCGCCGTGCAGCCCGGTGCGGGCCACCTCACCGGCGGCGTACAGGCCGGGCACCGTGGTGCGGCCGGAGGTGTCGGTGAGGATGCCGCCGCACTGGTAGTGGGCGGCCGGCGCGACCGGGATCAGGTCGGTGGTCGGGTCGATGCCCGCCGCCCGGCACGAGGCCGTGATGGTCGGAAAGCGTTGCGGGAAGCCCTCGAGCGCGCGGGCGTCGAGGTAGACGTGGTCGTCGCCGAGCTCGTGCATGCGGGCCGCGATGGCCTTGGCCACCACATCGCGCGGGGCCAGGTCGCCGAGCGGGTGCACGCCCGCGGTCACCGAATCGCCCCGGGAATCGACCAGGATCGCGCCCTCGCCGCGCACCGCCTCGCTGATCAGCGGGCGGCGGCCGAGACCGCCGGGGGTGAACAGCACGGTCGGATGGAACTGCAGGAACTCCAGATCCGAGACCAGCGCTCCGGCCCGCAGCGCCAGCGCGATGCCGTCGGCGGTCGCGCCCGCGGGGTTGGTGCTGCACGCGTAGAGCTGGCCGAGGCCGCCGGTGGCGAGCAGGACCGCGGGTGTGTGCACGATGCCGAAGCCCTCGTCCGACAGCGCGATCACGCCGCGCACGCCCGCGGGTCCGGTGACGATGTCGAGGACGGCGGCCCCGAAGATCACCGGCAGTCCGGCGGCGTTCAGGGCCCGCTGCACCTCCGCGCCGGTGGCGTCGCCGCCGGCGTGGATGATGCGGCGTGTGCTGTGCCCGCCCTCGCGGGTGCGCGACACCTCGCCGTCGCGGCCCAGGTCGAAGACCGCGCCCAGGTCGGTCAGCGCGTCGACCGCCTGCTGACCGCCCTCGACGATGGACCGCACCGCCTCGACGTCACACAGTCCGGCCCCGGCGACCACGGTGTCGTGCACATGGGATTCCACCGAATCCCCGTGCGGCGCGACCACCGCGATCCCGCCCTGCGCGTACTGGGTCGAGGTGTCGGTGGGTCCGCCCTTGCTCAGGGTCAGTACCCGCAGCCCGTGCCGGGAGGCGGTGCGCGCGGCGGTCAGCCCGGCCACGCCACCACCCACCACCACGAGGTCGGCCTCGGCTTCCCAGGTGACCGAAATCGATGTGTTCACCATTGCTCATCCCTCCCCCGACGGGGCGGGCGTGGCTACTCGCCGCCGCCCGGGTTGCCGATCTCGATCATGCGCTGCACCGAATTGCGGGCCAGGGCGGCGGTTTCGGGATCGACGTGGACCTCGTCGCGGTTCTCCACCAGGCAGCGGAGCAGGGCGGCGGGGGTGATCATCTTCATGTACTTGCAGGACGCGCGGTCGTTGACGGCCTGGAAGTCGATGCCGGGGGCGGCCTTGCGCAGCTGGTGCAGCATGCCGACCTCGGTGGCGACCAGCACCTGGCTGGACTTGGCGGCCTTGGCGGCGTCGATCATGCCGCCGGTGGACAGGATGTGCACGCGGTCGGCCGGGAACTCACCCGCGCCCGCCAGATAGAGAGCCGAAGTGGCGCAACCGCATTCGGGGTGCACGAACAGCTCGGCGTCGGGGTGGGTGCGCGCCTGCTCGTTGAGCTCGTCGCCGTTGATGCCCGCGTGCACGTGGCACTCGCCCATCCAGATGTGCATGTTCTCGCGGCCGGTCACGCGCTTGACGTGCGCGCCCAGGAACTGGTCCGGCAGGAACAGCACCTCGCGGTCGGGGTCGATGGAGGCGACCACGTCGACGGCGTTGGAGGAGGTGCAGCAGATGTCGGTCAGGGCCTTCACCGCGGCGGTGGTGTTCACGTAGGAGACCACCAGTGCGTCCGGGTACTCGGCCTTCCAGGCGCGCAGTTCGTCGGCGGTGATGGAGTCGGCCAGCGAGCAGCCAGCCCGCTCGTCCGGGATGAGGACCGTCTTCTCCGGGCTGAGGATCTTGGCGGTCTCGGCCATGAAGTGCACACCGCAGAAGACGATGGTGTCCTCGGGCGCCTCCGCGGCGATGCGGGACAGGGCCAGGGAGTCGCCCACATGGTCGGCGATGTCCTGGATCTCCGGCAGCTGGTAGTTGTGCGCCAGGATGGTGGCATTGCGCTCGCGCGCCAGCCGCTTGATCTCCGCCGCCCAGTCGGGGGTGGCGTCCACACCGGTGTACCCCGACGGCCCGTCGGCGATGCGCTCGGTCAGCGTGCCCACTGCTGCAGCCATGGCATGGCTCCTTCTCTCATGCGCCCGGCAACTTCGCCGATTCGCATCCACACGGTTTTCGACTTAGAATCGAAAACGTGGCCCATCGTAGCACCATCCACGAAACGCTCACCGCCGTGTTCCAGGTTCGTCGCTTCCCGGAAACCATCAGTGCAGGTGAGAGCGCTAGGGACCGGCGCAGCGCGGTCACGGATCGGTGCCCGCCCGGCCAGCGCACCGAACTCGCGGTGCTGTTGTGGGAGCGCGCCCTCGACCCCGCCAAGGACACCTGGTCACTTCCCGGCGGCCGTTTGCGCGACGGCGAGGACCTCGACGCCTCGGCCGCGCGCCAGCTCGCCGAGAAGGTCGACGTGCGCGAGCTGACCCATCTGGAACAGGTGTGGGTGTTCAGCGATCCCGACCGGGTGCCCGGCGACCGGCGCATCGCCTCGGCATACCTGGGGCTGGTGCCGCTGACCGCCGAACCGGTGCTGCCGCCCGACACCCGCTGGCATCCGGTCTCGAACCTGCCGACCATGTCCTTCGACCACGGCACGGTCGTGCGGCACGCGCGAAACCGGCTGGCCGCCAAGCTCTCCTACACCAATATCGCCTTCGCGCTGGCGCCCGCCACCTTCACCATGTCCACGCTGCGCGAAATCTATTGCGCGGCATTGGGATATGATGTGGACACCACTAATCTGCAGCGCGTTCTGACCCGCCGCAAGGTGATCACGCCCACCGGCGAGACCGCCTCCCCCGGCCGGACCGGCGGCCGTCCGGCCGCGGTCTACCGCTTCACCGACTCCGAGATCCGGGTGACCGACGAGTTCGCGGCCTTCCGCCCGCCGGCCTGAGGCCCCCATTTCTGGTGGCGGCGGCGGGGGTAACCCGAAAAGCGCTGCGCGCGATAGTGGAATGAACAACCAAGATCACTATCGAAGGAGTGCCATGTCCGCATCCGTGCGCATCGGAACCGCCCTCGCCGGGGCCGCCCTGACCGCGGCCGCCGTGTCGATCTCGGGATCCGCGGTCGCGTCCGCCGAGGCCGTGGTGGCCGATCCGAACGCCTACCTCGTGGGCGACACGGTGTACTTCAGCTACGGCAACCTCGCCAGTTGCGCCATCAAGCCCAACGGGGACGTCGGCTGCGACGCCACCGGTTACGATCTGCGCTGGTACGGCCTGCCGGTCACCAACCTCTCCATCGACGCCGCCTTCCTGCCCGCCCACCCCGCGATCGGCCCCATCGGCGTGCACGGCCGTTCCGGCAGCCCCGCCCTCTCCGGCGGCGGCCCCACCCCCGGCTCGAATTCCCCCTACGGCCCCGACGCCACCCTCTCCTACGGTGGCGCGACCTGCAGCGGCAGCGGCTTCCGCGCCGCGATCTCCTGCACCTCGAAGGGACACCACTTCACCTTCGGCTTCGTCACCGACTACAACTGAGCCGCCGCCCCTTACGCTGCATCCCATGCGCGCCGCCGATGTCCTGGCCCTGCACCGCGCCTGCTCTCGATCCGGGCTCACCGTCTGGATCGACGGCGGCTGGTGCGTGGACGCCCTCCTGGGCGAGCAGACCCGCCCGCACCATGATCTCGACATCGCGGTCCACCGCCGCGATGCCGAGCGAGTCCACGAAATCCTCACGGATCTGGGCTATCTCGCATCCCCCGGACCCGACGACACCCCGTGGAACCATGTCATGACGAAGGGCCCGGACACCTCGGTCGACGTACACGTCTTCGAACACGACGCCGACGGCGCGGTGATCTACGGCATCGCCTATCCCGCCGAATCCCTCACCGGCACCGGCACTATCGACGGCGAGCGGGTCGACTGCATCGCCCCACGGTGGATGTTCACGTTCAAGACCGCCTATCCCCCGGCCGCCAAGGACCTCCACGACGTCCGGGCCCTGGCCGCGAAGTTCGATTTCCCGGTGCCGGACGCGTACCGGTAACCGGCTTCAGCTATCCGTCGGCATACGCTGGGCGCATGCCACGGAGTACTGCGAGCACCGTCGACGACTATCTCGGTGAGCTACCGGAGGACCGACGACCTGTCGTGACCCAGCTACGCGAGCTGTGCCGGGACACCCTCACCGGATTCCGGGAGGCCATGGCTTACGGCATGCCCGTCTACGAGCGCGACGGCACCGCGGAGATCGCCTTCGCCAGCCAGAAGCAGTACATCTCCTTCTATCTGATGCGCAGCGATCTGCGCGAGACGTTCGCCGAGCATCTCGACACCAAGGACATGGGCAAAGGCTGCCTGCGTTTCCGCAAACCCGAGGCCGTCGACTTCGACCTGCTGCGAACCATCCTGGAGGCGACGGCCGCCAGCCGCGGCACCATCTGCTGAGCGGGCTACCAGCGCACCATGGGCAACGGGCGCAGCGGATGGGCGATGGCGTACGCGACCCCTCGGCGGGCCAGGTAGGCGTGGAAGCCCTCGTAAGGGAGCTGGGCCACAACGGATTCGATGTCGGCGCGGGTCAGCGGACGACGGACCAGACCCCGGCTGGCGTCGATGCGGTCGGCGACGCGGAAGGTCTCGACCAGACGGTCGTCGACAGCGCGGAGCCGGTGATGGTCGAGCACCAGCCGGCGCGCCGCGGCGATATCGGTGACGCCGAATTCGGCGGCGTGCGCCTCGGCCAGGTCGGCCGACGGCGCGAGATAGTCCCAGGTCCCCGCGGTCCAGACGCCGAGATCGTGCACGGCCCACGCCAGGGCGGCGACATCGGGGACCGGCTCCCCCAGCAGCAGCCGCTGATAGTTCAGGCTGCGCAGCACGTGATTGCGGTAGGCGGGGAACGACGCGCCGAGCTGGTCGCGGTGCCGGTCGAGCACGGCATCGACGATCGGATGATCGGTCTGTATCCGCATGGCTCCCCCTGGTGTGTCATCCGGGCTGCAGCGGACACTACACCCGGCATCACACCGCGGGCGGATGAGCGATCCCCCGAAAACCTGGGTCCCTGAAAATCCTTGTGAAACAAGGGTTATTCAAAAATACTTCTCGCCCATGAACATCACGAAGATCGGTCACCGCGCCGCACTGGGGGCCGCGCTCGCGGCCGCGGCGGTGCAGCTTTCCGCCGGGTCGGCCACGGCGGCCGCGGACACCATCCCGATCTGGTTCGGCGCCGGCGCCGACCCGCTCGCCTGCCAGGCGACCACACTGAAATGCGAAATCGACGTCGAGGTGAACGACGTGACGACGCCCGTCTCGATCGTCATCAACGGCAAGACCATGGTGACCGCCCTACCCGCGCCGAGCGGGGGGACCCCGGGGCTCGGCTTTCTGGTCTACCAGTGGATTCCCGATACGGCGGGCTCGAACACGGTCACCGTCACGCAGGGCAGCCGAACCCACACCGTCACCATCCCCATCATCGACAACAACTCGCCCGAGGCGTTCATCCGGCGCAACCAGGACGCCGTGCGGCGCTTCGCCTGTCAGTCGGGCAGCAGCACGCTCTCGGCATGCTCGAGCGGCGGCGTCAAATGATCAGCTAATCGTCACGGGAACGATCGCGATGCTTGGTGGTGCGCCGGTACCGGCGGCCGCTCGGAATCGGCTGGGACGCATTGGATCTGCGAAGCTCGTGGCGCTGCCGCCAGGCAGTGAGATCCGGGCGCTCGGCCCGCTCGGCGGCATCGGCCGGTGCGGGCTTACCCGGCGGTGCGGTCTTCATGGGTTCCCCCCAATGGTGCTGATCCGTGGACTCGAACACGGTAGGGGGTACAACGCGCGAGATCCAGCGAATATTGCCGGAATCGGAGTCAGCGGGTGGCGGATTCGGGGGCTTCGAGGGGATGGCGTCAGGACCGGGCGACTCCCCCGAATTCATCGTCGGGGAAGTCGCCCGGGTTCATCGGTGGTGGACCAGCTACGCCGGCATGGTCGCCGCCCGGTCCGGGTCGGTGACCGGGTCCAGCTTTCGGACTCGGATCGTCAGCGCAACCACGATGGCCGCGATCACGAAGAAGCCTGCGCCCCAATAGAATCCGACGTCGTAGCTGTGGATCGCCGCGCGGGCCGGCAGGTCCGGGGTGAAGGGGTGGCTCTGGGCGTAGCGGGTCGAGACCTGTACCGCGATCGTGGTGAGCAGGGCGGTTCCGATCGAGGCGCCGATTTGCTGGACCGCGTTCAACAGGCCGCTGGCCACGCCGGCGTCGCTGTCGTCGATCGCGTAGAGCGCGGTGGCCTGCATGGCCACGAAGATCTGGGCCATGCCGAGCGCGATGATGATCTCGGCGGGAAGCACCGCCGCCCAGTAGGGTTGGCCGGCGCGCAGCTGGGCCAGGTAGATCAGGCCGCCCGCGCCGAGTTGGGCGCCGGCGAGCATCAGGACCCGGGGTCCGACCTTGGGTAGCAGCTTGCTGGCGACTCCGGCGGAGAGGACGATGCCGAACGGGAAGGGCAGGAACGCGATTCCCGCCTTCAGCGGCGAATAGCCCAGCGTCTGTTGGAAGTAGTAGCTCAGGAACAGGAAGACCGCGTACATGGCGACCGGAACCAGGAGCGCGACCAGAAATGACCCGCCCCGGTTGGCTTCACCCGGAATACGGAGGGGCAGTAGTGGATTGGTGACCCTGGCCTCGATGGCGACGAAGGCCAGGAGCAGGAGCACACCGACCACCAGCAGTGCGACGGTGCCGGCCGCGCCCCAACCGGCTTGCGCCGCACGGTTGAACCCGTACACGACGCTCGCCAGTCCCGCGGTCACGACGACCACGCCGGGCAGGTCGTAACCGCCCGCCCGCCGCACGGGCACGTCCCGGACGACGACCAGCGCGGCCGCCGCCGCGGTGGCCAGTGCGATGGGAATGTTCACCAGCAGGCACCAGCGCCAGGACGCGTACTGCGTCAACGCTCCACCACCGATGAGCCCGACCGCGAATCCCGCTCCGGATACGCCGCCGAACACCGCGAAAGCCTTGGCCCGCTCCTGTGCCGCGGTGAATGTCACCGACACCAGCGACAGCGCCGAGGGCGCCAGCAAGGCCGCGAACAGACCCTGCAGCGCCCGTCCGGCGAACAGCATGCCGGGACTCATCGCCGCACCGGCCAGCACCGAGGCCGCCGCGAATCCGACCAGGCCGATCAGGAAGATTCGCCGGCGTCCGACATAGTCCGCCAGGCGACCGCCCAGCAGCAGCAGGCCACCGAACATCAGCGTGTAGGCAGTGAACACCCACTGCTTGTCGGCGTCCCGGATGCCGAGGTCGGCCTGCGCGTAGGGCAGCGAGATCGTCACGATCGTCGCGTCCAGGACGACGAGCAATTGCGCGATGGACAACACCAGCAACGCCCACCAGCGACGATCGGACGCCGCACGTACTTCGGACATCATCACCCTTTACTCATCGGTTTCATGCGACTGCGCGATTGTTGAAGGTCCGCCCGGGCAGGCGGCTCGCCACGAGATCCACCGCGGACCCGAGCACGCCGATCACGAGAATGATGGCCACAACCTGGTTGTAGGCCAGCTGATCTCGGGCATTGAGGATCTGGTAGCCCAGCCCCGACCGCACACCCAGCATCTCCGCGGGAACCAGCACGATCCAGGCGGTGCCGAGCCCCAGGCGCAGGCCGGTGCGGACGTGATCGCGCACGGCCGGAATGATCACGACGCGCAGTTGCTCCACGCGCGTCGCGTGAAAGGACCGAGCCACGTCCAGGAAGCCGCGATCGATCGCGTGCACCCCGGACACGGTGTTCAGCAGGATGGGCCACACGGCCGCGGCCGCGACCAGGAAGTAGACCGGCTGATTGCCGATCCCGAACAGCGCCACCGCGATCGGCGTCCACGACAGCGGAGAGATCATGCGCAAGAACTGCACCACCGGCGTGGACGCCTGTTCGATCCGGGTGTTCAGTCCGATCAGCAGACCCATCGGCACGCCGATCACCGTGGCGATGGCCAACCCGATGATCAAGCGCCACAGGCTGATTGCCGCATCCGATACCAGCACGCCGCGCCGATACAGATCGACGATCGCAGGCAACACCCGTTGCGGGGCCGTCTGACGCAGCAGCGAATGCTCCGCCGACAGCACCGATGTCGCCAGCCACCAGAGCAAGACCGTGACGATGATCGCCGCCACCGCGGGCCACGCCTTGGCGAGGGCCGATCGGGATGCCACGCGGACGGTGGTAGTCGAGGGAACGAGGGTCGAAGTCACAGCAGTTGCACCTGTTCAGCTCTCACGAGGTCGGCGGGCAGCCCCAAGGCCTGTGTTCCTCCGTGCGCGGCAATCGAATTCAGCACGAAGGTGTCGTCCACCAGCGCCCGGTGCACCGTGTTCGGATCCAGATCGTCCAGAAAGCGGCGGTCCCCGTCGACCACCGTGTCGTGCATGGCCTCGACGAGCTTCCGGGTGAAGCTGGGATAGGGGTACGGCTGGAATCCCACCAGGTGCGGTGACCAGTCGGGATGCCGCAATGGGTAGGGCGGCGCGGGGTAGGTGAGCGCGGTGCGCACCGCCGGTAGGGGCTGGGGAAGGTAGCCGCCGGAGGTCAACGCTCCGGCAGCCCGATTCCGGTCCGCACTGATCTGCGCTTGCGCGGAAACCACCGCATCCGTCACCGCCTGCACCGCGGCCCGCCGCTCGGCGATCACGTCGTCCCTGGTGACCAGGACACAGCAGGCGTGGTCACGCCACACGTCGCCCAGGAAGGTGTGGATTCGCCCGATCTTCTTGATCTGCGCGATAGCGTTGAACGGGTCGGCCACCGCGTATCCCGCGATCGACCGGTTCGCCAGGGCGGGAACCATGTCCGACGGACTCATGACGATGAGTTCGACGGTGCGTTCGGCTCGCGAGGCACTGCGCCGGACCACCGGCGTGATGTCGTGCGCCCGCAGCAGTTGCTGGAGGACGATATTGTGAATCGACCACCAGAACGGGATCGCGACCTGGCTTCCCACCAGCTGTTCGAGATCCGTGATGTCCGGTGCGACAGTGAGTGCCGAGCCGTTGGTGTGATTCCAGCCCAGCACTCGCACCCCGGCCCCCAGCACGCGCTGGAGTTGCAGGGCCATCGGCATCAGCAGATGGGCGACGTCGATCTGTCGGGAGACGAACGCCTCCGCCAGCCCGGCCCAGCTTCGGAACAACACGGGCTTACCACCGCTCACCCCGGAGGAGTAGAGGCCCGCCGAGTGCGCGATCAGTAGGGGTGCCGCATCGGTGATCGGCAGATAACCGATGCGCAGCGCATCCTCGTGCCGCCGCCCCGCGGTCGCCGCGCTGCGGGCGAGGTCCGCCGTACCGAACAGCCCGGCGGCGACGGTGAGTCCCGTCGCCCCGGCCAGCAGGTACCGTCTCGAAATATCTGTCAAGGAACCGCAACCTCGTCCGGGTGGTACTGCTGGAGGATGTCGTCACGCAGCGCCGGAGTATCGCCGCCGGTCCGCACGTCCCGCCATTCCCGGCGGATCCGGCCGTGATCGAGCAGCACGATCCGATCCGACAGCGCGATCGCCTCCTCCACGTCGTGCGTGATGAGCACGACCGTGGCCGCGAGTTCGGCGACGAGCTCGGAAAGCCACTGCTGCAGATCGATTCGAGTCGCCGGGTCCAGGGCGCTGAACGGCTCGTCGAGCAGGAGCAGCCGCGGCCGGGTCGCGGCCGCCCGCAGCACCGCCACGCGCTGCGCCTGGCCGCCCGACAACTCGTCCGGATGGCGGCCGGCCAGGCCGTCCAACCCGAATCGCCGCAGCAGCGTCATCGGATACGCATCGTCGAACTCGTCGCGATGAGCGGTGAATCTTTTTGCCAGCGAGATGTTCTCGATGACGGTGAGCCACGGCAGCAACAGGGATTGCTGAAACACCACCCCGGTGCGCGGACGACCGCCGTCCGCGCTCCAGCTCACAGACCCCGAGGTCAAACTCTCCAGCCCTGCCACAACCCGCAGGAGCGTGGACTTTCCGCTGCCGCTCGGGCCGAGCACGGCGAGAAACTCACCGCGCTCGACCTCGATGTCCACGCTGTCCAGCACGAGATGGTCGCCGAACTTCTTCGTTCCGTGTTCGACGGTCAGTTCCCGGACTTCAGGCACGTTTCACGCCGGTGAGCCGCGTATACATGCCGCCGTGCACGCTGTCGACGACGACGTCGCTGAGCCCGTCACGGAAGACTCGCTCGAACGGCTCGAGCTTCTTGTAGTGCGAGCCCACGATGAAGGACTTCAGGAAGTTGTAGCCATTGATGGCGGGGTACCCGAATCCACCGGTCCGCGGCAGCGCGTCGATGATGCGAACAGTGGTGCCCGGCTTCAGGTTCGCGAGCAGTTCCGCCAGCTTCTGCGACGGGTCCGGCACACAGCTCATCGCGATGCAGCTGAAGACCACATCGACGTCACGCAGCAGCGGCGTGGTCGCGATGTCGTCGACCACGAGCTTGACGTTGTTCCACCCGTTCGCCACGACTCGCTTCTCCGCCTTGGCGAGAATGGCCGCGTTGTTGTCCAGCCCGACGACCCGGCCCGACGGGCCGATCGCCTCGATCAGCGCCGGGAAGGCAAGTCCGGTACCGCATCCGAGATCGGCCACCGTCTTACCGGACAGGTCCAGTCCGGCGACCAGGGCCGGGTGCAGCTTGTCGATGCCGCCGAGCGACAGGACCCACGCGGTCCGGTCGTAGATGGGCGCCGCAATATCGTACCGCTCTGCCACTTTGATCTAGTCCTCTCTCAGATTCTTTCCAGCTGAAGGCTTTTAACGTCGCGTCAATCGAACGCGGAAGCCGCCCTTGAATGTCGGTGCCAGACCGGTGTCCTCGCGCATCACGAAGTTCGGCGGGATATCGACCTTGTATTGGCTCAGGATCAGGGCGACGAGGTAGGGCGCGATCAGGTATCCGAGTTGGGCGCCGGTGCATCGGTGCGGGCCCGCGCCCCACGCGAGGAAGTGCAGCAGACGTGGTTGATCGACCCGTTTGCTGTGGTCGTAGAACCGATTGGGATCGAAAGTGTCGGGATCGGTCCACCAGCGCGGATCCCGGTGGATCGTCGAGATGGGGGCTCCCAGCATCGTGTTCGGCGCGATATCGAGCCCTTGGAAATTCGCCCCGGTGGCGGTGAAGCGCAGCAGGAGCGGAAACCCCTGCATCCGGATCGATTCCTCGAAACAGGCTTTCGCCCAACGCAGGCTGCGCACCGACTCGATGGTCGCTTGTGACAGATCGACCGTGCCGCACTCCTCTACCAGGCGATCGGTCGCCTCGGGGTCGAGGAGGGTGCGCACAACCGTTTGGGTGATCGCACCGGCGGTGGTGCCATACGAGGCGCTGGTCATGGTCGCCACGTCGAAGCAGAGGTCCCAGAACGTCATGGGGGTCTTCAGCTTCTTGTACCCGAGGATCATGCCGTCCAGGACATCGCCATAGGTACCCAGGGCCGGTGAATTCTGGCGCTCGACAACGCGATTCTTGACGATCATCGCCGCGGAGTACACCGTCCACGGCCGGATCTTGTACGGGCCCCACGGCCGCACCAGATTCGGCGGATCGGCGATCTTCAGCGTCGATCCGAGGAACTTGGTGAAGGTCGCCATGCCCTCGTGCAGCTCCTTCATCTCCTTGGGGGTGAAGGGCTCGGTATACGTCTGCGCGAGCACACCTCGCAGCAGCGTCTGAAAGATCACTTCTTGCAGATCGGTGACGCCTTGGGCGTCGGTCGCCGCGGCGATATTCGCATCCAGGGTCTGCAGATAGGCATCGACGTTGGCCTGAAACGTATTCTTCAGGCCGTCCCGCGTGACCAGCGGACTGACGATGCGGCGACGCTCTCGGAAGATCTCGCCCTCGATGAACGACAGCCCGTTCTGCCGCTTCGCCAGCGCCGGATGATAATTTCCGAACTTGCTGTAGTCGCCGGACGTGTCGTCCATCGCCTTGTGCACGTCTTCCGGATTGCCAAGTACGACGAGGTCGCGCAGTGGGAGCTTGATCCGGACGACGTCGCCGTACTGCCGGACCGCCTCGCGCAGGAACTTGTTGCGATCCTTCGAGAACTCCGGGTACGAGCCCATGATGCGGTGGCCCGGCGGGCCAGGCAGATGCCCATTCGAGAGACGACGGCTGGTGATGCTGGTGACGGAGTGCACCTTCGGTGCCTCGACATGCGGGCATTGATTGGCCATGGAGAATCCTTCTACTTGCGGAAGACGTACGCACGGACCAGGCCGCCGTGGTACCGCGCTCGGTTGTCCAACGTCAGCCCGGCGCTCTCGCAGCGGGAGATCGTGTACTCCGCGCCGCGATCCGATTCCACTTCCTCGGTCATGTGGGCGACGGGATCCAGACCGAATAGTCCTGCGACCCTGCGGATCACGAGCAAGCGCAGCTTCATGAGCTCGAGCAGCAGCTTGTTGTCCGGCAGTGCGAGCTCGATCAGGAGAAAGCGTCCGCCGGCGCGGAGCACCCGGGTCGTCTCCGCGAGCGCGGCCGCCGGGTCATCCATATCGTCGAGTGCGAAGCACATGACGACGGCGTCGAAGGTCGACGACTCGAAGCTCAAAGCCTCCGCGCTGCCGCACATCTGGTCGAACTCGCTGCGGGGGTGCTCCCGCCGCAGCCGCGCCAGCTTGCGTTCGGCGACCTCCAGCATCTGCTCATTGAGATCGACAGCGCTGTAGGAGATCGGGAATCGATACTCCGCGACCAGCGCGGACGCGATCTCGGCCGTCCCCGCGGCGACATCGAGCACCCTCGCACCAGCCTCGAGCCCGAGCATGCGGACCGCCGCGCGGCGCAGCCTCTTGTCGCCACCCAATGTCATCAATGAGTTGACCAGGTCATAGCGCGGGGCTATTTTCGTGAACATTGCCTGAGGCGTGGCAGGACGTGTCCCAACCATTCAAGTCCCTCCTCTCCGATCGACTGGGCACTTCATTCGCTTCGCCCGACCCGGCGCATGGCTTGAACAGCCGCGTCGGCGCCGACGGCCTTCACCATCGACCAGGCCCCGGATCTCGCGGATTTGCCGTCCCGGATCCAGCCCGACAGCAGACCCACGACCTGACGAACATGGATGCGCCCGGCCAGCGCGGGGGCCTCCACCGCGGGGATGCGCGCGTCGATGAGCGTCGGGCCGTCGGCGCGCAGCGCGGCTCGGAACGAGGCCCCGAATTCCTCGGACGTCCGCGCCGTCACCCCGGTGAGCCCACAATGCCGCGCGAAGCTCGCGAAATCGAAGGGCGCGAACTCCGAGGAGGTGTCCGGCCAGCCCATGATCCAGCTCTCGAACTTGATGGCCGCGAGCGCGCCGTTATTGAAAACGACGATGACCGTGGTCGATTCGGCCTTCGCGACATTGCGGAGCTCGGCCAGCGTGATGCCGATCCCGCCGTCGCCGACGATCGCCACCGAGATGTCCTTCGGATTGCGCACCGCGACATCCACCGCCGCCGGCACCGCGAAGCCCATGGTGGCGAACGACGCGGTCCACAGATATCTGGTCGCCGACCGGATGTGGCGGTACGCCCACAGGGTGTTGATGCCGACATCGACGCTCAGGGTGGAAGCCCGATCCGCTTGCGCGAGCTCATGATCGATGATCTGGGACGCTGTCACCGCGAGCAGCTGACGCGAACTCTCCCGCGGCCCCTTCGATGGGGGCTTGCCGATACGGACGACAGTGTCCACGTCGACAGGATCATTCGCGGTCCCGATCAACGCCTCCAGCACCTCGCGCGCGTCGCCGAGCAAGCCGATCGATTCCGGCGGGAGGCGGAGGAAGGTCAGCGCGTCGGCATTGATGGAGATCACCGGGCCGTCTCCGGCGAGCTCGAAGGCGGAGCCTCGCCAGGACACACCCACCAGAATCACGACCTGGCTCTGACGAATGTTCTGCATTGCCACGTCGTGGCCGGACGTGCCGACCAGTCCGTCGCAATGATCCCCGACGACATCCGCGGCCAGCGCGCCCATCGTGCAGTAGAGCGGGGCTCGGGTGCGGGCGGCCAATTCGAGGAGTTCACGTCGTGCGCCCGCCGCACCGCGGCCGACGATGATCGAGACGTTCTCGGCCGCCGCGAGAAGTTCCGCCGCTCGGGCGATCTCTTCGGGTGCGGCCATCGTGCTGCCGGGAAGTCCGATCAATGACGTCGGAATGCTCAGTGCGCCGGCGCTGTTCACGAGCGCCGCACTGTTGCCTGCCGACAGCGCCGCATGGGAAACGTGAATATGCGTCACGCCCTTGCCGCCACCGGCGACGGTCAGCAACGCGTCTCGAAGGCGCGTCGAATCCTGCTCGGTGCCGTCCAGCACCACCGATATCGCCGAGATCTCCCCCAGCACGTCGACCGGATCCAGGAACCAGCGGTCGATCTCGAAGGAGATCAGCAGCACCGAGGCGCTGTCGAACGAGGCGTCGTAGAGCCCGTTCAGTTGCGCGAGCAGTTCCGCGGGAGAGGTCACCAGGGCGCAGGCTGTCGTGCCGGCGGCCTTGAACGCGGCGGTCGCCCGCATGGCCGCCGCCTGCGTGTCGGCGACGGTCCGCAGGTCCAGGTCCGGACGCGCGGCACTCGTCAGACCGAGTCGCGCGCAGCTGGTTCGCGTCAGATACACCGAGTCGATGCCGCGGTCGGCTATCGCGCCGAGCAGATCGCTCGCGAACTCGACGGCGTCGGTGCGGGGCGTCGTATCGGTGAGCGCCGCTTCCATGTCCAGCGCCGAGGTGAGGATCACCGCGGGTCCCTCGGCCTGCCCGGCCGCTGCCAATCGCGACGCCAGCTCGCTCGGGTTGCCCGCCCAGGACACCGGGATTCCGAAGGCTCGCGCCAGATCGCTGATCGTCGCGCCGGATTCCGCGGCGCAGATCACCGTGACGGGAACCGTGTATCGCGCGGCGGTGGACAGCTCCGCGATGTACTGGTCCAGCGACGCGAGTTCGGTCAGCGCGTAGGCGCGATCGCCGACCGCCAGCGCCAGGCCCATCGACATCGGCAGCGCCGAACCCTCGGCTGCCAGATTCCACGCACTGTGGATGTCCGCGTGCTCACTCAGGTATCGGCGCGAAAGTCGTTGTATCGGACCGGGATCGACGGCGACAGCCGCTCCCGCCAGCAGTCGCGCGAGCACTGCCCATCCCGCGGGCGCATCCGCGTTCTGCGGGATTCCCGACGGCCGCTCCGATGCTGCCGGTGCTCCCCTGCGGCTCGATACCGCCTCGGTCAGGGACTCCAGAATCGCCGGAATATCGCCGGCGATGCCGATCCTCCGGCATCCGGTGTCGAACCCGGACGTCGCGAGATCGGTGATTTCGATCAGGATCTGCGCCGAGGGGTAGTAGCGCTCCACACCGACGGTCGGCCGGCCGATCAGCACAACGCTGTCGTCTGCTGCCCCGGTTCGCTCATCGTCGACGGGAGATACCAGCGCCTCCGGGATTCCGGATTCGGGCAGCGCCCGCAGCGGAACATCCAGTGCCTGTGCGAGCAACCGGGCCTGCTCGACGGATTTCCCGCTGCCGGAACCCAAGACGATCGGCGTCGGGTTCGCGCAGAGGTGGTCGGCGAGGTCGTCGATGCGCTTCTTGTCGACCCTCGTCGGGCTGCGCCGGTCCAGCCGATACGGGCTCGGCTGTTCCCGCTCGCCGACCGGTGCGATCAGCAGGTCCGAGGGGATGGCGACGTGCGCGGAGGTCTGCTCGAGCCGGATACCGAGCATGATCTGGTCGAAGACGCCGATCTGGTCGGCCGACATGATGTCCGCCGATCGCCACGTCCCGTCCGCGAACAGTCGCGAGGAATCGATCTCCTGGAACGACTGCGTCCCGATATCACCCAGGTGCACCTGTCCGGAGATCGCCAGCACCGGCACGCGGTCGTAGCGCCCGTCATAGACGCCGGGCAGCAGATGCGTCGCACCGGGACCGGCCGTGCCGAAGCACACCCCGACGGTGCCCGACCGGCGGGCGTAGCCGACGGCCATCCACGAGGCCGCGCTCTCATGACGAACCGCGATCAGCCCGATCTCCTCTCGCCGACCAACCGCGTCGACAAGGCAATTCACCGATTCCGCGGGCATTCCGAAGATGTAGCGCACATCGTTTCGGACCAATCGATCCACCAGTGCGTCGGCGAACCGTGGCCGGCCCATGAGGTCGGCCCCGAGGTGCGGATTCATCTGTGGCATGCGCTTGCCTCCATTCGGCTGTATCCATCCGCGAGGACTTCGACAACGTGATCCATGTGTTCCGGTGCGGGCACGGTGATTCGGACGCCGAGGTCCGGATATTCACGTACCGCGATCCCTGAGCGGGAGAAGCAGTCGACGAGCGGGGCCGGATGCCGCATCGGCACCCACAGGAAATTGCCGTGCGATTCGGGGACGGAAAGTCCGTGCGCGCGAACCGATTCGCTGAATTGTGATCGGCAATGAACGACCCGATCGACCTGATCGGCCAGCTCATCACCGACATCCAGGGAGGCGATGGCCGCCGCCACCGCCAGTCGATTCACCCCGAAAGGCATGGCGACGGTTCGGCAGGCGCCGATCAATCCCGCGTCTCCGACCGCGTATCCCACGCGCAGACCCGCCAGACCGTACGCCTTCGAGAAGGTACGCAGAACAACAAGATTCGGGTGTGCGGAAGTCAGCCGGAAGGTCGCCGAGGCATCGACGGTGCGATCGAAGTCGATATAGGCCTCATCCACCACGACGACCGTGTGCCGCGGAACCGCGCTCAGGACCATCCCGATCTCGTCGAGCGACACTCGCTCACCCGTCGGGTTGTGGGGCGAGCAGATCAGGATCGCGGCCGCATCGTCCCCGGCCGCCGCCACCATCGCTTCGACCGGCTGCCACCGGCTCTCGGTGCCCCGCACCGGAACTGCCGTTCCACCGGCGTCCACCACAACGCGCTCGTAGGCATCGAAGGCCGGAACCGCGAAGACAACCCGGCCGCCAGCACCGGCGACCCGTCGCAGGATGTATCCGAGCACGCCCACACTGCCCGGGCCGACGATGACCTGGTCGGGGCCGAAGCCCGCGAAGTCGGCGATGGCATTCCGCAGCGATCCGTAGGCGGCCGCAGGGTAGTCGGCCGCGCGATCCACTTCGGCCTCAATTGCCTTGCGGACGCTCGGCAATGGAGCGAAAGGCAGTGCATTGTTCGAAAGGTCCAGGGCGACAGCAGAATACTCGGTCTCTTCGTTCGAGCGATACTCGCTCCACATCAGACAACATCCTTCTTTCTGCGGGTATCGAGCTTCAGCGCATCCATCAGGAAAATGATGATCAGCGAGCCCAGCACGATGCTGATCGAGGAAATGGACGGGTCCACCAGCAGAATCCAGGTCGACAGATATCCCGTTGATACCACCATGTCGGCACGCAGCATGTTGTTCGCCGAGTGGGCGTCATCGCGCAGGATCATCCGCGCGCATTGAACGCAGACAATCGGGAGCCACACCAGGGTCAGCAGGTATTTCGCCGCGAATTGTCCACCGGCCACCAGGAATACCGGGCCCACGTAGACGGCGATCGTGCCTGCCGCGGCCACGATCGCCGCCTGCTTCCGCGTTGGACTGAGTGTCGCCGAGGTCTTCAGTCCGGCGCTCTTGTCGCCGTAGTAGTCGGGCAGGTTCTTCACCAATCCCTTGGCCGCGAACCAGAGGAACAGATACGCGGCCATGAGGATGAACGGCCAATTCCCGAGCACCGCCGGGCCATGCTTCGCCACCGCGGGAGCCATCAAGAACGGCAAGGCGACATCCAGCGCGAACAGAGCGATCGACGACACCGGCCGCGCCTTCACCCGGAACGGCCGCAAGGAGTACTGGTGTGCGATGACCACGCACATCGCGGTCAGCACAACGAAAATCGGGCTCACCAGCGCCGCCAGGGCCAGCATGATCAGGCATACGGCATAGGCGCTGCGCAGCAGCCGCCGACGGCCGTAGAGACCGAGCAGGTACAGGCGGGCCGGAAGGTTCTCGTTGTCTTCCGCGACGTCCGAGTAGCCGTTGAACAGATTGGCGACCGCGCTGTACAGGAAGGTGATTACGAAGCCGATCAGAACGTCCACGTCGATCGACAAGCCCAGCATTTTGCAAGAAAGGCAGAACGCCAGCATTCCCGGCAAGCAGGTGCGCGGGCGGGCGAATGAAAGAAACAGTTCGAGCCGTGCTCGAATTCCTGCCGTCAGCCCCTCGGACTCATTTACCCAATCGAGTCTCTCTTCTGCCGGCTTGCCCAGAAATTCGTCAAGTGTCGGTATCGAAATAGCACACCCCATCGATCTTATACGGCGTATCGCGATTCCAGTGCTGCGAGCCTACAACGAAATCCGGTGTAGCCCAAGGGTGTTCAACCGCTGCCTTCGTCAGTTGCACAGGCTTTTGTACAACCAAAACCGTGGGCATTCACGTGATTACCCGCGGGCGGGGTATATCAGACAGTGTCTCGTCACGCAGAGAGGTTGCAATGCTGATCGACTTCGTTCCCGACAAGAATCTGTACCCCTTCGAGTCCCGCTGGTTCGACTCGTCCGCCGGCCGGGTGCACTACATCGACGAGGGCTCCGGACCGACAATCCTGTTCTGCCATGGCGTTCCGACGTGGAGCTTCCTCTACCGCCACGTCGTGAAGGAACTGCGGAGCCGGTACCGCTGCGTCGTCATCGACTACCTGGGCTTCGGATTGTCCGAGCGCCCGGACGATTTCGGCTACACGGTCGCCGAACACACCGCGATCCTCGGCGAGCTGATCGATCACCTCGAGCTCGACGACTTCATCGTGATGGGACACGACTGGGGCGGACCCATCGGGCTGGGCGCCGTCACCACCCGCGCGGATCGACTGCGCGGCATCGTGCTGGGCAACACCACCTTCTGGCCACCCGAAGCCACGGCGAACCAGATTTTCAGCAGGCTCATCCGCACCCCGATGATGCAGCGCCAAGTCCTCGAAAAGAACTTCCTGGTCGAGCGTGTCCTCCTCGGAGAGCTGGGCCGGAAGCTCACCCCCGCGGAGATCGATCACTACCGCTCGGTGCAGCCCGGGACCGAAGCCCGACGCGGACTCGGCGTGATAGCCAAACAGATTCGCGACGCCCGCCCGCTCCTGGAGCAGCTTTCCCGCGACGTCCCCGCCATCCTCGCGGACAAGCCGACCCTGCTGGTGTGGGGCATGCGAGACATGGTCTATCGCCCGAAGGGCCACATCCCCCGCATGCGAGCGATATTCACCGACCTGGAGGTGGTCGAACTGCCCCGCGCCCAGCAGTTCATCCAGGAACACGCACCGGACGAGATCGCAACCGCGATCGCGAAGCGATTCCCCTGATCCTGGCGACGAAAACGACGTGGGCGGCGCTACCGATCGGTAGCGCCGCCCCCCTCCAAACACGTGAAAGTCCACGGCTTTAAGACCCCCCCACGACGAAATAACCCGACCCAGGCAGCCCGAAAAGTAACCAATACCCCCCA
>NZ_JBEXYE010000017.1:0-161246 GCF_040630785.1 Nocardia sp. NPDC005746 | reverse complement strand
GCACACCGTCCGCATCGCCCAGATGCTCGACCGCATAGGCACGTGCCTCGTCGCGGACTCCGTCGACGTCCCAGGCCGCCTTGTTCAACAGCCGCTGCATCCCGTTCGGGGTCGAATCACCAGCGGCTTCAGCCAGGGTCCAGCCGTTTTTCCCCGCCAGCGGCGCGAGCAGGCCCCGCACATACGCGCGTGCCCGCAACCGCGGCTCCGCCCGATGGAACCGCCCCGCGACCCGCGCGAACAACTCCTCAAGCCCAGCTGTCCACGCCGCCAGATCCTCATCAACCAGCACGAAACCCTGTGCTACCCAACAACATCACGAAGTGATGCTGGAGTACTAGACGGGGTCGCCGTAGTAGCGGGCTGGTAGAGGACGGTTTCCACGTCAAAGCACCACCACCCCAGACCGCACCCGGAACCGGTGAATCACCCTCTACCAGGGCACATCTCGAACTTCGTTGGATTTTCGGCGATTACCACTGGAACCCCGCTCAGCAGCGACTACCACGAGCGCGGCACGGCCGCCCGGCGCCGCGCCGCCGAGCTGCTCGCCGACGTCGACGTCCGCCTCGACGCGGTCCTGGCCCAGATGGACGAGTGGCTGGCCCGCACCGACGCCCTCATCAACGACGCTATCGGTGACCCGACGCCGTGAGGGGTGGGCGGTTAAGAGCGGGTGTCGTCGTCGCTGGTGGTCTCGGCCGGTGAGACCACCAGCCGGGCCGGCCGCGCCTGCCCGATCTGGTAGGCGTCGGTGATCCCCTTGCCCAGTTCCAATCCTGAGGTGAACCGGTCAAGTCCGGCCGGAGCGGTGCTCGCACTGAACATCTTCGTCAATGCCTCGGACGGCAGGGCAGCAGTAAGCATGCTGCCAGCGGCGCACGCAGTCCGAAATTGAGGGTCCGTCCATCGCTGAGTGGCTGTTTTCGATCCCAGGGAGTTCACGGGTTCAGCCGATCAGATCCTACGGTGCCGCGCCGACTCTGCGTTGCGTGTCGCGTCGGCTTGCTGATCCATTGGACACGCTCGTGTTCTGAGTCAAGGTCTTGGCAGGATCCGACCGGTCATATGTTGATGCCATGGGCGGCGAGGTCATATGAGGGTGTTTGTCATATGAGGGTGTTTGGGAACGCCGACTGCGTGTGAATTCCAATCGCCGCTCATGGACTCGGGAAGCCTATGATCTGGGTCGTGGTTGGCGGCGTGCTACTGGTGGCGCATCCATAGGTTGGTTTCGGTGTAGGTCCCGTGGTCACGCTCCCGATTGATCTCGACCGGATCGAGTCCGCCGGGAACTGTGTATCGTCCGCTGTGCTCGAATCTCATGTTCGTCCAGTCCTCCCACTGGGCCACGGTGCCCGACACCGACATCGATCGTGGGGCAGGAGCCACGATGGCGGCACCCAGACGTTGGTGGGTACGAATCCAGGGGTCCGGATGCAAGCCGTCCGTGCGGGTCCACTGCATGAATTCGGCCATCGAGGTCAGCGGATGGTTCGCTTTGAGTATCGGTCGTACCGGCACGATCATCCGGAGTAAACCAGCACGCTGGGCACGCTGACGTAGCGCGGTGAGCAGCGCCGCCGCCAGCCCGCCGCCGGTGCGGTCGGTTCGGACTGTGGCCGACACGACGCACAGCGTATCCGGATTCACTGCAGCCTGGTGTCCGTTCACAGCAGTGACGATGGCACCGTCGTAGCCATCGGGAAGTGTTGCGGTGTGACCGTCCCAAGCAAGGGTGACTGCTACCGCCCGCCCCAGCACTTCGGAATCCTCGACAAGCAGCACATCGAAATCGGGGAAAAACTCGCTCACGGCGGCCCGGTAATCGTTCGATACCCGATCGTGCAGAACGAATCGTGGCCACCCGTCTCGAAGCGGCGCCAGGGCGCGACTGTTGTTCAGATCGGGTCGATCACCGGTGCTGACGATTGCGTGTCGAGCCATCCGGAAATACTAGATCGACCTCCAATCCGACCCCTCCCGCGCCACGTCAACCCCGAGGGCCGGGGTTAGGCCGCATCCTCCGCGCGCCATGCGCGGAAGGCGAGTGTGAACGCGCCGCCGGCGGAGGAGATGACCGCGGTGCTGGCGCTACCGAACACCACGATCGCGACGACCGCGGACAGGATCAGCGCCAACGCGACCAGGTCCGCCAGCAGAACCACACCCGAGAACTCGAGGAAGCAGCATCGCGATAATCATGCAGATATGCGAAGTAGTGCAGCGGATCTGTGGAAGTTCGGGTCGCAGATCCGCGCCGGGCAACAGCCCGATCCGAAAGGACCCACTACATGGTCCCTCACCTCCCCTCCGATCAGGAAGACCGAACCCCCCCGCACCGATCGCGGCGGCGGCAGCTCCCTCACAGATTCGGCCATGATGTGGGCTCCCTGCTGTCCGCACGTGAGCCCACGACTTGGCGCAATCCGGGCGACCCAGCAAACTTTCCGCGTACGCTCAGTGCTGCTCGATGACGGACGAAAGGTGTGACTGTTCAGTCTGGCAACCAACTGGCAAAGGAGACCGGCATGGACCTGCAGGAACTGATCGACGCCACCCGGCGGGAGTTCGACCAGATCGATACAGACCGCGACGGCTCCATCACTTTCGAGGAAGCCATGGCGTGGGGTATGACCCAGAGCGAGGGAACGCGGGCCACCCTTGACCGCCATATTTAGCAAGACCGCTCAGGGAACGGGAAGGTCTCCTTCGACGAGTTCCTGCGCTACAAGGGAGTAGTCGTCGACGACGGCTACGAATAGCCCCTGCGCGGCCCGCGAAGGACCGGCGGATCAAGGCCGTGACCGAGTCCGAGGCGCCCTGGGGCTGATCCCCACGGCGTGCACCGGGACCACCGGCCTGTGTGACCCGCAACCGATCACGAGAGCTGCCCCGGACCTCAGGTCCGGGGCAGCTCTCGTTTCTGTCGGCACGAAGATTCAGTGGGTTTCGGTGCGACCGCCGACAATTCGCAGGTTTCCGGCGCTCCCTGGTCGTTCGGAAAACGATCGTCTGCCGAGCACGAACACCTCGCTGGATCCGAGCGCGTTTCCGCAGGCCACCGCGACGCAGGTGTTCGAAGCATTTGTCTCACTCCGGGCGCCGCGCCAGCTTCCCGGATGCCTTGTCCACCCCGATCCGTTGAGTGCGTCGATCTGGGAATCGTCTTTCTGCCCGCGAGTCGACACCCGCGCGTACCCGAACCGAGCCATGCCCGGAACTGTCCCATAGAGGGCTGACACTTGCGGTTTCGTCCCGTAGATACCGCACACGAGTTCTGACCCGAATCAGGTCGGCGTCGAGCTGGGCGGATGCGCGTTCCTCGCCGGGCTCCCTTGTGGGACAGAAACGATCGTTTCCGCCCACTCCGGCTACGGTCGCCCTCACCGTCCGGCTCTCCAACGTGCGGGATCAAATGGGGCGGCAACGCTTCATGTACCAGGTGACACGATTCTTACCGGCACCCCCAAGGGCCAGGTGTGAATGTTCGAAGTTGTGTTCACTGTCGGGCGGTTTTGGTTCTAAGAAGGGGAGTTCGAACATCGGCGTGTCTCGAACTCCGGTTCACTACGGTGCTTTTGACTCGTACTCGTCTTCAGCACGAGGGTGTCCGGGATGGCCGGGGATTCGTCGCTGTCGGATCGTGGTGTGCTGAGCGCGGAGGAGGCACGCTGGCAGACGGCGGTGCGCCGGGCGACGGTGATCGGGCCGCTCCCGCGGCCGAATCGGGTGAGTGTGTCGGTCGCCGAGGAGGCTGCCGCCCGCCTGAGGGTCTTGTTCACGTCGGCGCTGGGCCTGCTGATCGCCACCCTGTTGGGAGTGCCAAGATCGGTCGGTCACTATTCACTGAAGCCTTTGGTTCCTGAGATTTGTTCTCTCGCAAGGCAAATCGTCAGCCAAGGGATTCGCCCATGATCAACCAGGAGTACGCGGCCAGTGCACAGCACGGCCCCAAAGCTTAAAGCTCGAGCTAGCGGATCAGCAGACCGGGATCCCTACGGAGCCGTTGAGGCTGGTGTGAAAGAGGAGGCAGACCAGGTGGTTCGCGGCAGAATACGAGCCATTCGAAGAGCCGGTGGTGTCCACGGGCTGTGCGGCGGTGACGGGCAGTGGCTCGGCTTGGGCGGCGGCGGCGAGGAGGGCCATCGGGGTGAGGAGGCCGGAAGTGACGGCCAAAGCGCCGAGGAACTTCTTCGAATTCATTTGAGACTCCCTCTGTTTGGATCGGAACGGGAGTCAGTATCACAGTCTCGGAGCGTGTGCCTGTAGACCCGATAGTTGGGGCTACTGATGTGTCAAGGAGCGCCTCGAGCAGCAACAGTCCCAGCCGCGCCCATTGGCGTCGGTCAGGTCTGCACGCCCCGCCACCGCTACGCTGGTCACGAGTTCTCCGGTATTCAGGTTCTTCGTCGCCGAACCGTCTACCGGAGCCCCAACGAGATCAGCCAAAACACGTCGCCAGTCTAAAGTGGCTGCGCGGGTGACCATCTGGTTTCGATGGTCCGCCGAAGGTCAGGCGGTCGACGATCGCCGCCGTCATCTCGGCGCCGGTGGCCGAATATCCGTGCTTGAGCAGTGCTTTCGTGTCGTGGACGGGTGTCCTCGACTGCCGACTACGTCGGTGCTGAGGCGGGCGGTACGGAGTTGGCCGTGGGCGTGTGCGAGTGCCCTGTTGTCGGATCCAGATCGGCAAGCTGCTACCGGAAATGGCGATGCTGTTAGCCCGACGCGATGTTCAATACTCCGATCGGCGTGTCTCAGTTTTCCTGATCCGGCTCTTCTTCGAGCCTTCCGATGAGGGCCGAGGCGACGAGGCCCACGACCCGGTCTTCGTCATGGGCCAGTTGTCGCAAGATGTCCAGCGCGATGGTCCCCGGCATCTCGGCGAGAGCCTGGGTCAGTCGCACCCGTACCGCCGAGTCCGCTGTGTGCGCGGTGAGTTCGTCTGCCAGCGCACTCATGATCAGGTCCGCCCACTTCGCGTCCTGCGCCAATGCTCCCAAGAGCTCGGCCGCCTCGACATCGTTCGGCCCCTTGACCACCGTATCGACCAGTGCCGGCACAGCCCGGGCCACGCCCCGCGCACCGAGTGAGAGAGCAGCATGTCTGCGGACCGTGGCGTCGGCGTCCCCGAGCGCGTCCGTGAGTATCGTGGTCGCTTCGTCGCCCGGTAGCTCGGCGAGCGCCAGGACCGCGCGCCGCCGGACTTCGATGTCTTCCGAGCCCAGGCCGAACGCCACGCTCGCCACGCCGTCGCCGTTGGCCCGGGCGAGTGCCCACCGCAGGGCCCCGGCAACGTTCGGATCGGATTCGGTCAGGATCGCCTCGGCCAGCAGTTCGGCAGGCACCGGCACGTCCTCGGCGGGGGCGAGGACGGCCTGCTGTCGCCGGGCGGCACTGTGCGAACGGAGTCCGTGCAAGAGCTCGACTATGCGCAGGACGTCTTGCCAGCCTCCTGGATCGGCGGCATCTACGGTACGGAGCCGCTCGAGGAGTTCTTGCTCCCGGTTCAGTCGTGCTTCGGTCCTTCGAATAAGGTCACCGACCAGTATGGACGGGCTGAATCCAGGATCGTCGAGAGCCTGTCCGATTTGGCGCAGGGACAGTCCCAGCGACCGCAACCCCTCCACATGGAAGATCCGCCGGATATCGTCGGGTGAGTATTCCCTGTAGCCACTCACGGTGCGGCCTGTCGGTCGTACCAGCCCGAGGGAGTCGTAGTGCCTGAGCATCCGGGCGCTCACTCCCGAGAAGCGCGCCACGTCGCCGATCAGCACGCCGTTGTCTCCTCCCGATCCGGACCGAGTGCGACGACCCGGCTCGCCTCACCGATGGCGAGGTCGAATCCGGCATCCGGGTCACTCAGGAGCCGCTGCGTGGCGCTCGCGTGCGCCCGCACCGTCGGGTCGTGACTTGTCATCGCCGTCTGCAGGACCGGCTCGACCACCTCGCCGAGTGCAACGAGAGCACGGCTCAGACTCAGCCGTACCTCGCGGTCACCTCGGCCGAATTGCGTGGCCAGTTCCGCGGCCAGCCCCTCCTTCACTTCCTGCTCGTCGGGCACGAGAACGACCGCAGCGCGCCATGCACTCCGCGCGACCTCGTCGTCGGCATCGTGCAGCATCGAATGCGTAATCGCTGACCAGGTATTCGGGGCACCGATCTTGGACAGCGTATGCAACGCTTGGCTGCGGGCTTGCGTGTGTTCGGAATAGAGCTCCGCCCGTAGTGCGGGAACGGTGATCTCGTGCGGGAGCCGGGTCAGCGCCCAGGTGAGCATGTCGCGCACGAAGAAGTCCGGCTCGATCGCGCACCGCCCTACGAGTGCATCGACGAAGAAGGGCTCGGGATACGTGCCGGCTGCCAGAGCCGCCTCGAGCCGGGTCGATGAGTTCGCAGCGGCCAATGCCTCGAACAGTCGCATGGTGTGTGGGTTCCTGTGTGTCGAATTGATGGGGACCACCTCCGACAGCCATTCAATGCCTTTACACAGTGACAAGGTCAAGCACTCACGGCCGATGTCGTGGGCATCGCTGTACTCCACGATCACATCGCGTCCATCCTGGGCTGGGCAGGGCATGCGGAAGACGGGCACAGCCCACCTGAGGTCTCCCCGCTTTCTCGGAGGGAGGGCTTACCAGGTCGGCGTCAGACGGTGGCGACGATCTTGCCAATGTGGATAGCGGTGGCTGCGACGATGTCATCGAGGGCGAACACGGTGTCGAATGGGATGCGATGTGCCGGTGCGGAAACCTGCCAGGCTACGCGGAAACCGGTTGCCGCCCGGCAACTCTCACGAGCGCTGTCCAGCGCCGAAGGTGCTCACGATCACCTCTGCTCGACGGTATGCCGACCAGATTTGCAGCGGCAAACCTCGGTGCTCGCTTCCCGACCCGTGCGCGTCGAGGTGCCGATCAGTCTGATCGCGGCTGCCGCGGATTCTGGGTCGCCAACGACGAAGATGGTAAGGCGGCAAGCAGATTCGTCGTAGGTCCAGTGGACATTGAGCTGCGCTGGGACACTCGAATCGTCGACCGCGGTCGCGGCGAGTTGTGCGGTGATCTGGTCCATCGCGAGACGGTCGACGTCGTCGATGTGCACGACAGACGAAACGTGCACGTGCGGGGTACTGACCGGTTCGTCGGAGACCACGCCGGTGAAGGCACGCAAGTCCCGTTCGCTGATTCGGTACTGCTTGCCCATCCGCATGGCTGGCAGACGGCCGTCTCGAACGTATCCGCGCACGGTACGCACATGCAATCCGAGAATGGCAGCCACCTGTTCGGCCGAATACAGAGCAACGGTCATCAACACAACGTACCGGGCCGTTAGCAGGAGACATCAGATTGAGTGAGCCGGACCAGGATTGGCGGCTCGGAGAATCTGATGCCGGCTAACGCGCCCGCAAGCCGGTTGGCCGAACTGCGCGTGCTGTGCACCCAGGTCAACCGCCTACGCAGTCTGCTCGCGATTGATGCCGAGCTGTGTACCCGCTATCCCGAACTCGCCCCGATGTTGGCCGCGATGGGCGGGGCCGCCGATGTTATCCGCGCTGACATCGAGATTCGCCGCGTACCGGCCGGGCCTGAAATCTTCGCCCGCACCACCGATTACGCGGTAATCCCCGACCGGATCCACCAGCACTGGCCCACCAGCGCCGATCACCAACTCACCGCCGCCTACGTGCGCTACCAGTGCGCTGGGATCGCCGATACCTACGCCGCCGCCGCGGTGACCGAGCTCCACGCCGCCCACCCGCGCCGATTCGTCGTCGAGTGGGGCAACCCGCCTGAGCCGGACCGCGATAAGGCCCGACACCCGCGCCGTACCCCCCGCCTGCGCTGTGCGGGCGGGTGATGTGCTCGCACGGCGCGAACGATGGCGGCTTGTCGTGTGAAACGGCTCGGCTTGCACCCGTATGGTTTTGGGTGATGAGCGAGTTGGCATGTGGGGTCCAGTGACGTGAAAAGTCGTACTAGGCGAGAGCTCACACCCTGAGATTCGGTAGAAGGTTGTGTGGCAACGTGTTTCGCCCGGCTGGACCCGACGCTCTGCCCAAATCCGTGAAAAGTCGCGCTCAGCGGCGAGCTGGTGCGATCCCGCTACCGTTCACTAAGCCGCCGCCGACCGCTTCACCGGTCGAGCACGATGGCCGACGCACGGGCGCGGACCTCGTCGCGAGTGCGGCCCTCGTGGTCGGCGGCCAGGAACTGGTTGCCGATAGCCAGGCAGAAGGCGAGCAGGCTTCGGGCCTCGACCTCGTCCGGATCGGAGCAGAAGGTGCCGATCATCTTCCGCAACAGTTCCATGCGCCGGTTGTCGACGCGCTGCAGGCGCGCGAACACCGACTTGTCTCGTCGCGCCCAATCACGAATCGCGAGGTCGAGCGCCAGCAGACGCTCGCTGGACAGAGTTAGCCGTCCGGCTAGAACGATCCTGTCGCGTGGGTCGGATTCTCGTTGGACGCGGTCGAGCACATCGTCGACGCATTCGCCCTCCCAGGCGTCCAACATCGCTTCCAGCAGAGCGTCACGATCGCCGAAATAGCCGTAGAACCCGCCCTTGGTCACTCCCAGTGACTTGGCCAGAACCTCGACACGTACCGCTTCGACACCGCTGGTCGCCAACGTCTGCAACCCCTGCTCGATCCACGCCTCGCGTGGGGTACGGGCCACGCCCATGCTGTGACTCCTCTCACCCACCTCCACACTATACGCCGCCGTATATCAGGGCTAATTTCTCTTATACGCAACCGTATAACAAGTGAGTTCCCTCGAACGAGAGGAAAAGTCCACGATGTCCATCGGATTCATCGCCTTCCACTACCCCAGGGCTGAGCATTTCGAGGAATTCATCGACAGGACACGCCAGATGGGCGATGTCATGCGGTCGACGCCGGGATTCTTGTCAGGAGGATGCTGGACCACCGCAACGCCCGATGGTGACTCGGTCGTCACCGCCTGCCATTTCGAGTCCCAGGAAGCGTTGCAAGCGGCCATGGCCGCGGCGCGCGGTCTGGGCCCGGTCGTCGCCTTCGATGAGCGTGAGCAGCGCCCCCGCGAAATCCACACGCTGCTGCCCCAGTTCCAGTTGACGCGATGAGGTTCCCCGACATCGCCCACACCGAGCTGCAGTGACTGGATCCACGAGCTGACAACCGCGGACACCATGGGCTGACGCACCTCTGCTTCCGTGTGTGTCTCCAAGCGAATTGGAGCATGGTTTCCACAATATGGGTAGGCCGGCCAAAAATAGCTCGGATCGCCTGCGCGGTGCTGCCGCGAGCGACTCCACTGGCCGAGTCGGGTCCGGCAGCGGTCACCATGTCTGCGGTAGCGCGGGCGGCTGGCGCGTCCAACGGATCTGTGTACCACCGATTTCCGGAACGGGTCAGGGCGCTTTCCGGAACGGGTCAGGGCGCGCAGCCACAGCCCGATAGCAAGGCGGAGGGCCAGGATCTCGCTGACTGCTCTAGCTCACCACGATCGTCGGGGTCTCCAATACAGCTAAGGAAAGGTTCAGGAATGTGGATTCAAAAACTGGATTCTCGCTGACAGGCGGCCTGCTCAGCTTCATCGGATCGGTTCACACTGCGCTCGGAGGTGTCATGTGGGTGGTTGGCGACGAAACGGCCGAGTTCTCCTTCTGGTTCACCGCGTTCGGTGTCGCCGCTGTCTGCTTCGGTATTTCCGTGATCGAGATTGAGCGAACCAGAGGCTACGTGCCGGCCCCGATCCTCGCCGCAATCGCGGTGCTCACCCTGTTCGGCCTCGCATGCGAGCCCGTCTCGGGGTTTCTCGCGGTCCTGGCACCTCTGGCCGTCGGCGTCCGTGGATGGATCCGCCATCGCCGCAACGCCGCAGTCCCAGCTTGATGAGCCGAGTCCAGCCCGACCCAGCACGGCCCCACAGTCAACTCATGTGCGCCAGCAAGTTCCACGCGGTCACCGACCGGTATGGTGCAGCGCCACCGAACACCGAGCTATCAAGATCACCCGCGTCGTTCGGTTGCCCTGCCCCAAGGGGTTCGATGACCACGGCACGACACTGATCGAGCCGGCACCAGCGCATCAGAAAGACCCTGCCGATCACCGCGATTCGACCAACCACTGCCGCACAGAGCTGGTCTTCAAGCATCGAACATGGTGGCGCGCATCATATTTCGGCGTCCTTCACTGCACTGGAGTAAGTGCTCAAATCTGTTTTGGAGAGCGATGACAAAAGAGGAGGGTAGCGACGATGCCGGTATCCGTCAGGCACGTCCCAGAAGGTCCGAGGTCACCGGAGGTGACGCGATGAAAAGTGCTCGGTACGTTCGCGCGAACGGTCTCGTTGTGACCGCGACCGTGTCGGCCGCGACGACGATGGTGGGATTCGGCGTCTGGATGCGGGTTGATCCGGCTGGATTCGCCGACTGGGCGAACTGGCCCAACCATGTGCACTTTCTGCACGACGCCGGTGTTTTCCAAATCGGCATCGGGCTGATGCTGCTATGCGCACTGTGGTGGCGCGACGCACTCGCGGTCACGCTGACGGGGTTCGTGTTCGCCAATTCCTTCCACGCGATCAACCATGCGCTGGACCGCGATCTCGGTGGCAACGACTCCGACTTCTGGATGCTCGGACTGGTGTCGGCACTCGCCGCCGGCGCACTGGTCATTCGTCTGCAGGCCCTGCGGGCACGGCGAATGGAGGCCACCCGATGAAGGTCTTGCTAGCGGGCGCTACCGGAACACTGGGCAGTGAACTGGTGTCGCAACTGATTGCCGCCGGGCACACGGTCATCGGATTGTGCCGGAGCGAGATCGGAGCCGGACGGCTGGCCGCGGCCGGAGCCGAACCGGTACTCGCTGACATCATGGACCAACGTGGATTGCTGACGGCTCTCGAAGGCCGTGCGGCCGACGCGGTGATTCACGAAGCCACCGCGCTCACACGGACCCCGACTGCGCATCGCCATCTCTATACGACCAACGCCCTGCGCGATGTGGGCACCACGCATCTACTGCGGGCGGCCGAAGTGGTCGGTGCGCACCGGTTCGTCACCCAATCATTCTTTCTCGGTTATGGTTACCGCGACCACGGTGATGATCCAATCACCGAAGACGCCCCCTTCGGTGTACCCGCAAACGACGCTTTCGACCGGCACCTGCGTTCGATGCTCTCCAACGAGAACCAAGTGCTCTCCGCACCAGGGATGGACGGCATAGCCCTACGCTATGGTCTGTTCTACGGTCCGGAGGTCAGCACCTACACCCTCGCGGACATGACACGTAAGCGTCTACTGCCGGTCCCGCGACCAGCGGGTGTGACATCGCCCATCCATATCGCCGATGCCGCGGCGGCGACCGTCGCGGCCCTCGAGAGGGGGCGCGGCGGAGAGTCGTACAACATTTCCGACGACCACCCGCTCGGCTTCGACGAATACATCCGAGCCATCGCCCGAGCGGCCGCCGCCCAGGAACCGCGTCGAATACCGTCGTGGCTGTTGCGAGCCGCCCCGTATATGCATGCGCTGATGGTGAGCACCCGCATTCGCCTATCCAATGAAAAGGCCAAACGCGAGCTGGATTGGTCGCCTCGATTCCCGTCCTGTCACGAGGGACTTTCGGCTATCGATTGGGGCTGAGTACTGATTCGGAAAGTGTCGATGATAAGGCAAAACCGGCCGAGCAGACGGGTTCGCAAGTTGACTGCCGATGGCATACGTACGAGGGGTGAGGCAGAGACGGTCCCTTGCCCCAGGTCCAACCCCGCAGGGGACCGCTCGACACCCGGAAGACCGATCCCGACGAAAGGCCCCAGGCACTGCACAGACCGCGACTTCGCGGGCTCCTTGTTCGGCCCGGTGCCGACGCGCAAGCCCGGCATGCTGGACAACACGGCAGCAGCGAGGCGACCACTTGCGATTCCCCACCCATACCTGCCTGCGCGACAGGCACATTCAGCCGGAGTTCAGATCGAGAGAGTCCGGCGGCGGTCTGCAGTCGCTGGCTCTTGCGTCCGCAGGTTTCCCACCAGCGTGCCGGAGATCGGGTTCA
Source organism: Nocardia sp. NPDC005746 (assembly GCF_040630785.1). Taxonomy (NCBI): domain Bacteria; kingdom Bacillati; phylum Actinomycetota; class Actinomycetes; order Mycobacteriales; family Nocardiaceae; genus Nocardia; species Nocardia sp. NPDC005746. The sequence goes on along the minus strand of NZ_JBEXYE010000017.1, from coordinate 149,203 downwards.
CCGGCTCATCAGCGCGGTGATCAGGTCCAGGCCCGGGCGGTCATCGGCAGCGGTGCTGTCGAGATGATGTTCGGCATACCAGGATTCGGATGCCTCCGGGTGCGGCCCGACCAGCGCGATCCGCCCCTTGCCCGACGGCGCGACCACTGCTGCGGCGGCGCCGTTGCGGTAGCGTGCCAGGATCTGGGGCGGATCAGCCGAATCCGGGACGGCGAAGAACGGGCCGTCCTGGAAGTACGTCTGCTGGTTGTGGTTTCGCCAGACCACGGTGGCCACGGTGACGGCGGTGCTGTGGATCTCGGCGCCGGGTGAGTCCGAGTACTGTTCGACCTCGCCTGGCCACAGACCGAAACCGTTGACGGTGCCGGCGAGGTAGCCACCCATGCAGATGCCGAGGTAGCGGCCACCGGATCGGACATAGTCGGTGATCGCGGCAGCGTAGGGGTCCATCTGGCGGCGGGCGTGGGCGACATCGTCACCTCCGCCGGGTTGCAGGTACACCGAAGCGGCTGCCAGCGTTCGGCCGTCGAGGGGCAGCTCCGAATCAGGACCGGTGAATTTCACGGTGAACCGACCCGAGCGAGCCAGCAGGTCCGCCGCAGCCTCCGAACATCCGTCGCAGGACGCCGGGCCCCGATACACCAAGGCCACGGGAAGACCCTGGATGGCGGGTGTATCGAGGTCCGGTTCCGCCGCGCACCCGGCGAGCGGGCACGCGGCGGCCACCGTCAGCGCAAGCGCAAGCAGAGTGCGCCATTGCCCTGACACTGATTTCGACCTCACGAAACGAATTCTGCTGTTCCACCTATGAGAAAACTGTGAGGATGCGGCCGGCATCCCGGCTCCCCTTCGCCTCCACACCCGAAACCCCACCCGTACGCCGCCGGTCGTGACACACTCGAAAACCCAATCGGCAAGCACGACGTCGTGAGCGATGCATCCCGCCATGGAAGCCACGCAGCGGGATTCGAGCGCGGCATTTCTGCCCGCGCGGGATGCCCGCCCCTACCGCTGGTCTCGCCTGCGTTGGCGTCGATGGCTTCGATCGTGTCTTGGGGCGGCTGGGGCTTGCTCCGGAGTACGGATCGGGCGTGCGAGAGTCCATGTCATGAAGACGACCGCGGCGGCCAGCATGCCCAGTCCGGTCCACTGGTTGATGTTCCACCCGCCGGAGCGCAGGTGGTCGGCGTCGGTGTCGTGCAGGGCGGCGGTCACGATGAGGATCACTCCGTAGCAGCCGAGCAGTCCCGCGACGATGGTTCGGATATCGAAAAGCATTGTGTCAGTTCCTCATCCCACGACGATGTTCAACACAACGACGCCCGTCAGCGCGATGCCCGCCAGCAGGGCGGGGCGCTGGTACCACGGCAGACCGGCCGCATCAGGGTCCACGAATTGGTACTTGGGGGTCACGGAGTAGACCAGGCCGATCAGCTCGTCGGCAGGTTTGGCGCGTCCAGCCCCGCGGAGGCCGGTCGCTACTGTCACGGGTGCGGGCAGCGTTGGCGGAGTCCGTGCGTGGTGACGCGGTCTACTGTTCGGCGTCGTGCCGTGCCCGGCACTGGCGGTGGGTGAAGCGGACACGCTCACGGGTACCGACCATCGGTGCCACGTCCGGGCTCGGTGTCCTGAATGCGGCCAGCAGTGGATCGCGGGCCTGGACCGGCGCACGTCGACGGTGTACTGCTCGCCGCGGTGTCGAACCCGCGCGTGGCGTAACCGTTCGTCGAACACGTCACGGTGACACCAGTTCCGAACGGTTTGCCGATATCGAGAAAATAGCCCCTGAAATGGTCAAATCGTCTTTGATGCGGCATGGCGTCTGGTTGTCTCGGAGGGTCACCATGGGTGAGTCAGAAGTTATACGTTCGCATCTCACATCACGACCTGCGCCGATTGCGGGGTTCGCCAGCTGGAGGTGGGGACAGGGTCGGTGATGTCGGAGATGATCACGATGCCGGCCAAGATCGGGAAAGTCACACAGCGCCAGTACCGGCAGATGGTCGCCCGGGGCAGGGTCCTGGTGGGGCAGCAGTCACGGTCCCAGTTCGCGCTGGGCGATTTCGCGCTCAAGATCGCCCCCTATGCAGCCCGTCGGCGGCGCCCACGCCACGCAGCCCTCGCTGACCGTCGGTTACGAGATCGCTTCACCGGCAAGACCATCGGTGCTTACCTGGGTTTGGTGCCCACCGAATACTCCTCCGGCACCACCTGATCGCAGGGATCGATCACCAAGACCGGCAACAGCCATGCCCGCCGCCTGCTTTCAAGGCCGCCTGGCACCACCGCAGGACCTACCGCAGTCCCACCGCCACCATGGGTGCGCGCTGGGCGCTGGTGCTCGCCGCGGCCCGCGCCTGCGGGCACGCCGGCAACCATCGCCTGCACCACCAGTGGGAACAGTTCACTGCCCACCACAAACGCCCCGTGATCGCCAACGTCGCCGTCGCCCGCGGCCGGTCGGTGCCACCGGATCCACCGGATCGGGAACTTCGGCAGCACAGCGGACTACTATCGGAGTTCCGGGGGCGTGAATCGCAGGTGACCCACATGGTCGAGGATGACCCCCTCAGAAAACACCGGGATATGGATATGGCGGCTCCGCCAGTCGCGGAGCTGAGTTCGGTGGGGTTCGAGGACGCCGAGGAGATCGGGCGGGGCGGGTTCGGCGTGGTCTGCCGCTGCACCCAGCGCGACCTGGATCGCGTCGTCGCGGTGAAGGTGCTCACCACCGCTGAACCGGACGAGGAAAGCAGAGCGCGATTTCTGCGGGAGCAGCGCGCGATGGGGCGGCTGACCGGCCACCCGAACATCGTCGGGGTTTTGCAGATCGGCGAGATCTCTTCTGGGAGACCGTATTTGGTGATGCAGTGCCACGAGCGCGGATCTCTCGAGGACCGGATCCGCAGGGACGGTCCACTTTCTGTGGACGAGGCGCTGCGGCTCGGGATCAAGGTGGCCGGGGCGCTCGAGACGGCGCACCGGCTCGGTATCGTGCATCGTGACGTCAAACCGGCGAATATCCTGTTCACCGAATACGGGGAGCCGGCGTTGTGCGATTTCGGAGTCGCCCGTATCGCCGGTGGATTCGAGACCGCAGCTAGAACGGTCATGGCGTCGCCGGCTTTCGCTGCTCCCGAGGTTCTCGACGGCCATCCGCCCGGTCCGGCGTCGGATGTGTACGGGCTGGGAAGCACGTTGTTCTGTGCGCTCACCGGACATGCCGCTTTCGAACGCCGGAGTGGGGAACAGGTCGTTGCGCAGTTTCTTCGGATCACCACCGATCCGGTGCCGGATCTGCGCACGGGCGGGATCCCCGCCGATGTGTGCGCGGCAATCGAGACCGCGATGGACCGCGATCCGTCGCAGCGCCCCTCCGCCCTCGCCCTCGGTAAGCAGCTCCAACGGATCCAGCGCGACCATGGTTACGCCGTCGATGAGATGACTATCCGCGGTGAACCCGACAACGTGCAGGAAACCCACGTACCGGCGCGGGGACCGTGCCGTCGCAGCGGGGATACGGGTGCCCTTCCGTTGGAACTGACAAGCTTTGTCGGTCGGAAGGCACAACTGTCCGAGGTGAAGAAGGCGCTGTCGGAATCGCGTCTGGTTACGCTGACGGGCATCGGTGGGGTCGGCAAGACGCGGCTCGCGTCGCGGGCGGCGAGCAAGTTGCGCCGCGGTTACGCAGACGGGGTGCGACTGGTCGAGTTCGGCGACATCGACGACCCCGAGTTAGTGGACGACATTGTGGCTACGTCCGTAGGCGTGCAGAACCTGGCCGGCAGGCTGACGAGGGAGGTACTGGTCGAGTTTCTGTCGACACGCAAAATTTTGCTGGTGCTCGACAACTGCGAGCACCTGGTGGGGGCGGTCGCGGACCTCGCGGAGTCGCTACTGCGTGCCTGCGTGGACCTGTCGATCTTGGCCACCAGCCGCGAGGTCCTCGGAATCGGCGGCGAATCCGTGTTGCCGGTGACGCCACTGGGTTTCCCGGATCCGTCCAGCATGCCCACGCTGGGAGAAGCGTCCCGATACGATGCGGTGGAATTGTTCGTCGAACGAGCGGCGGCGGTAGTGCCCGGGTTCGAGCTGACCCGAAACAACCGGCTTGCCGTAGCCCGGATCTGTGCCCGGCTGGACGGGTTGCCATTGGCGATCGAGCTGGCCACGGCCCGGCTGCGCGTGCTGTCCGCCGATCAGATCCTCCGACGGCTCGATGACCGGTACACCCTGCTCACAGCGGGCAATCGGGATGTCCCGACGCGCCAGCAGACGCTGTGGTGGTGCATCGGCTGGAGTTACGACCTGTGCACGCCACGCGAGCAGCAGCTGTGGTGGCAACTGTCGATCTTCGCTCACAGCTTCGACCTCGACGCAGCCGAACAGGTGTGCGGCACCGCCACACCCGACCCCGACCTGCTCGATGCATTGTTCGCGTTGGTGGAGAAGTCGATCCTGATCCGGGAGGAATCCGGTGGCGTGGTCAGGTTTCGGATGCTCGACACGGTGCAGAACTACGGCAGGAGAAAGCTCGAGGAGGCAGGTGAGGACCGGGAGATCGGTCGCCGGCATCGGGATTGGTACGAGCGGTTGGCGTTCGACGCGGAGGCCGAGTGGATCAGTCCCCGCCAACTCGAGTGGGATTCTCGCCTGAAGCGGGAACTGCCGAATCTGCGCAAGGCAATGGAGTTCGACGAGGCCGGTACCGGCGGCATGAGGATTGCAGCAGCTCTGTTCTCGTTCTGGTACATGGGTGGCCGAATCACCGAGGGCCGCAGCTGGCTCGACCGTACTTTGGCCCACTCGGCCGGTGGACACGGTCGAGATCGCGCCAAGGCGCTCTACTCGGCCGGGATGCTTGCCGCGGCTCAGGCGGACCTGGCCGCGGCGAAGGCACGGGTGGCGGAACTCAGGGGGCTGGCCAGGCAGATGGCCGGCCCGGAGATCGCCATGTGGGAGGCGGTTGCGGACGGTTACACCGCGCTTGTCGGCGACGATCTCGGCCATGCAGTCGCCCGCCTGGAGCAGGCCGGAGAACTGGCCGCAGGCTGTAGCGATCCCGTATTGCGAATGGACTCTTCCCTGTTGCTGGGGTGGGCATACCAACTCAGTGGGGATCTCCGGCGCGCGGTCGCCTGTCACGAGCAGACGCTGGCATTCGCCGACTCTCGCGGAGGAGAGACGTCGTTTCGCTCCTGGCTGTTGTGGGCGATGGGTACGGCCGTCTGGAGGCAGGGTGCGCTCGACCGGGCCACCGACCTGTTGCAGGAGAGCCTTCGTCATGCACGCTCGGTAGATGATCCGCTCATCGCCGCGACCAGTTTGGAAGCTCTCGCATGGATCGCGTCGGATCGCGACGATGTCCGCCGCGCCTGCGTGTTGATGGGTGCTGCCGAAGCACGGGGCCGGGCCGCCGGTAGCTCCTCCATCCTGTTCCCCAACCTGGCCACCTATCACGAGGCCTGCGAGCGCCGCGCACAGGAGATTCTCGGAACGCGAGAATTCGAAAAAACCCGGGCGAAGGGCGGTGCGATGAGTTTCGCCGCGGCCGCTGCCTTCGGCCTCGAAGAAGACCCCCCATCGCTCGCCGACCGAGCGGCGTCGGTCCTCACCAAACGTGAGCAGCAGGTCGCCGAACTGGTAGCCGAAGGCCTCACCAACAGCGCAATCGCTGGTCGATTGATGATCTCACAGCGCACTGCCCAGGGGCACGTCGAGCACATCCTGACGAAGCTGGGTTTCACCTCGCGGGCTCAGATCGCGAGGTGGGTCGGAGCAGGTGCAGGACCATCCTGAGTTCACATGATCCATGTTTGGGCGGCGCTGCGTCGCGCCGGCCGGCGATGCAGTGACTTCCCACCTCGTATCCAGGGCTCATGCGCTGTGGTTGATCATGACGTGTTTGGTCCGGGAGAAGTCGTCGAGCGCGTAGAGCGAGAGGTCGCGGCCGTAGCCTGATCCCTTGAACCCGCCCCATGGCACCTCGCATGCGAACACGAGGTGAGAGTTGACCCAGACAGTGCCGAAGTCGAGCCGCTTGGGCACGCTCAGAGAGAGGCCCGCATCCCGCGTCCATACCGACGCCGAGAGGCCATACGGTGTCTCGTTGGCCCTCGCAACCGCCTCGTCGGTCGTGCTGAACGATTCGACTGTGACGACGGGGCCGAAGATTTCCTGCTGGGTGATCGGCGCCCCGGCCGGCACCGCGCTGAACACAGTCGGTTCGATGAAGTAGCCGGGGCCGTCCAGCACCGCGCCGCCGATCGCCGCGTGCAGGCCGGCCGCCGTCGCCTCGGCCAACGACTTCCGTACGCGCTCGAAGTGTGGGCGGGAAACCATAGGGCCGATTTCGACGTCGTCCCCGGCAGCCGGCGCGCCGACTACAAGGCTGCCGACTTCCCGAACCAGGAGTTGGGTGAACTCTTCCGCCACCGATTCGTGCACCAGTACCCGGCAGGCTGCGCCGCAGTCCTGGCCCGCATTGAAGAATCCGGCGTTGCGCACTCCGGCCGCGGCCGCACCGAGGTCGGCGTCGGCGAAGACGACGACGGGTGCCTTGCCGCCGAGTTCGAGGTGGACGCGTTTGACCGAACGTGAGGCGGTTTCTGCGACTGCCCGGCCACTGAGAACGCTTCCCGTCACCGCGACAAGTGCGATGTCGGGGTGTTCGGCCAGGCGCTGTCCTACTGTCCCGCCAAGGCCGGTCACGATATTGACAGTTCCGTCGGGGATGTGCCCGGCGATGAGCTCGGCCAGTTTCAGTACCGACAGCGGCGTCTGTTCGGCGGGCTTGAGTACCACGCTGTTTCCGGCGGCAAGAATGGCGCCGATCTTCCAGGCGGCCATCAGCAGCGGATAGTTCCAGGGCGTGATCACCCCGACCACTCCCACCGGTTCGCGGAGAATGACCGAGGTGTGTCCCCGTGCATAGTCTCCACCGGCCAGGGAAGTCATCGTCCGCCCCGCCCCCGCCATGAACCGGAACGTGTCCATGGTGTTGGAGACATCGTCCTCGGCGATGCTGCGGGGTTTGCCGGTATTCGCGGACTCGAGCACTGCGAGTGCTTCGCGGTTGGCTTCTACGATGTCCGCGATCCGGGAGAGCACCTCGGATCGTTCCCGCGGTGTGGTGCAGCCCCACGATCTTTGAGCCTCGACGGCCGCCTCCACGGCCGAATCGACATCTTCGATGGTTCCTGCCGGGACGGATCCGAGGATCTCTTCCGTGGTCGGATCGAGGACGTCGATGACGTCCGTGGACGAGCCCTGGACAAACGATCCGCCGATGAAGTGGCCTGTGGGCGGCACGTCAGCGACCGGGATCTGATCCGGAGATGGGCGCCGAACGGTGAATCGCCCAATTTCAGTTGATGCCATGATTATTCGCCTGTACTTTCTGCGCCCGGCCCGGCGCCTGTAGATAGGTTCTTCGTTTCGGCCGCGTCGCCGAGGCGTCAAGTGCGGCGGAACGATTCCTGCGGCGGGCAAGAGCTGTGGCTGTGAAGTAGTAGAGCGGTGAAACGACAGCCAATCCGACGATGAGCGAGATATCCGTGTTGCCGAGCATTTTGGCGATCGGTCCGATGAAGGCGGTTCCGATGATCATGAACGGGAGTTGTACAGCGACACCGATGAGGTAGCAGCCGACCGCAGGCCAGTTGACCCGGCCGTAGCGACCGCCGTCGCGCTTGTAGAAATCCTCGACGACGTAGTCCCCATGCCGGACCAGGTAGTAGTCCACCAGATTCACGGCGGTCCACGGCGCCAGCGAACCCAGCAGCAGAACCAGGAAGTTCTTGTAAGTTGCGACGAAGTCGCTGCCCCCGGTGAGCGCGACACTCGCGGCCAGCGCGCACAGTCCGGTGGCGACCAGAGCACGTTCGCGCCCGCGTGGATTGAAGCGCGGAAAGATCGTCTGCGCAATCGTGATCGTGCACAGCGTGCCGCAGTACAGGTTCATCGCGTTCGTAGCGGCGACTCCGACGCTGAAGACCACAACCACCACGACGCTGATCCCTGCGGTAGCCTCGGTCAGGGCGACAACCGGGTCGGTGTGGGGGAGCAGCAATCCGATGCCTGCCCCGAGGACCATCGGCAGGATCGAGCCGATACTGGTGCCCCAGTAGCTCATCCAGAATGCCGGCCTCGAGCCCGTCTTTGCCGGCAGGTAGCGCGAATAATCGGAAACGTATGGGGCATAGGCGATCTGCCACACCGCACACGCCCCGAAGGTGCTCATGAAGCCGGCCGGCGTCGCAGTGCCCGTGCTGAAGAAGTGAGCGGGCACCGAGTGGACGACGAACGCCCAGACGAACGCCATCAGCAGAACCAGCCCCGACGCCCACGTCATGATGCGCGCGTAGGCGTGGATCAGGGTGTAACCCCAGATGGCCGCGCAGACGCTGATCGCCGCGAGCACCACGGTGCCGGCCCTACCGCTCAGGAAGGGTATCGCCGACGCGAGAGACTGCCCGCCGAAGACAAGAATCGAGATGAAGAACCCCATGTACATGCAGACGACGACGCCGACGATGAGAATCGATCCCAGCGAACCGAATTGGCCCTTGGTCTGCACCATCTGTGGAACACCCAGCCTGGGCCCCTGAGCAGAGTGCAGCGCCATGAAGATCGCACCGAAGAGGTTTCCTGCGATGATCGCCAGCGCGGCCGACCAGGCGGGCTGCCCGAAGCGGGTCGTCGACAACGCCCCGGTGACGATCGCCAGGATCATGATGTTGGTTCCGAACCAGATTGTGAACATGTCCCGGTTGCGCCCGTGGCGCTGATCGGCTGGGATCGGCTGGATGGTGGCCGATTCGATGGTGGAGACGGATTCCTCACGACCGCTGTGATTTTCACTCACTGGTGTTGCCTTTCGCAGGACCCCGGGGCAGGTTCGGGGAGTGCGGTTTCGGCCGCGACAGGTTCGATCAGCGGATGACGAAGCCGCGCTCGACAACGTCGGCGAGAAGATCGGCGTAGGAATCCATGTCGTCACGGGCCGGACGCGGTGCCGCGGCATAGGGCATGGCGGCCTTTACGGCGGGACTGAGGAAGTACGCGCCCGCCGTCAGCACCGTCAGCGCCTCGAACTGCTCGGGCCTGTGCACGGCGAGCTCATCGAGAGCGGCTTCGGGGTCCTTGTCAGTACCCGATGCGACGGCGGCGGCGAACGCCTCTGCGATATCGGGCCGGTAGCCGAGAACCTGGTCGAGCAACGCGCCGGGTACTCCGGCGGCGCTCGCCGAGGGCATGGAGCCGGACGCGGGAATCAGTGTGTCGGCGAGAAGTGCGAAGGTGCGTCGCTGGTCGGAATCGAACATCATGCTGTCCTTAGAACGCGGTCGGGATGCTGTGGCGGGTGTCGGCGAGGTGCCGCATCGAGCGCAGCGCAATCGCCATGATGGTCGCGGTCGGGTTCACGCCCGTGGATGTGACGAAGACGCTGCCGTCGATGACGAACAAATTGGGTACGTCGTGTGCCCGACCCCACTGATCGACGACGGAGGCGGCGGGGTCGGTGCCCATGGTGGCCGTGCCGAGCAGATGCCAGGCGCTGTGGCGCACCACTGGGATCGGGTGGACTTCGACAGCCCCGGCGGCCTGATGCGCCTCGATCGCCCGCTCCACGTTGAATTCGAGCATTCGCTCACAGTTCTCACCGATGGTGTAGCGGATTTTCGCGGCCGGGATCCCGTCGGAGTCCGTGACATCCGCGGCGAGCATGACCGCGTTGTGCTCGTCGGGCAGGTCTTCGGTGGTGATCCCCCATTCGGTGTAGCGCCCGAACGTGCGCTCGAGGCGGCTGTGGAAGGCGGGCCCGAAACTCCCACGCCAGTCCTGGCCCCGCTCCCACAGGACGTGGGCGAGCGGGCCACCGGTCGGCATCAGGTTCCACTTCGCTCCCCGCACGAAACCACGGCCGGTGTCGGTCTCGTAGAACTGCATCGACTGCAGCGCCTGTCCTGCCGGGCCGAGCCAGGTTTCGAGGTCTTCGTCATAGGCACCGAATACCGAGGCGTACGGGTGCGTCATCAGACGCTTGCCCACCAGCCCGGAGGAGTTGGCGAGGCCGTCGGGGAAAAGCGACGAGGTCGAGTTCAGCAGCAGGCGCGGTGTGCCGACACCGTTCGCGGCCATCACGGTAACCCGCGCCGCCAGGTGTCGCAGGTTCCCGTCGCGGTCGACGTACTCGGCGCCGGTGACAAGTCCGCGGTCGTTCACGGTGAGCCGGCTGACCCGGGCACCGGTGATCAGCACCGCACCCAGCGCGATCGCGTCACGCCAGTGTGTGAGGTCGGTGCTGGCCTTGGCTCCGGTTGGACATCCGGATTCACACGCGCCGTAGCGCAGGCAGGCCGGGCGGTTCTTGAAGTCGCGCGACGCGATGGCATTCGGTGCCGGCCACCAGTGCCAGCCCAGCTTGTCCATCCCTTTGGCCGCGACCAGCCCGTACTTGCCGATCGGCAGCGGTGGCAGCGGAAAGGTGTGCGGATCCGGATAGGCGGGGTCGCCTTCCAGCCCGGACGCGCCGATATGGTGGGTGACCTCGTCGTAGAACGGTCGCAGATCCTCATAGGTGAACGGCCAGTCCTCGGCCACGCCGTCGAGTGTCTTGACCCGGAAGTCCGACGGCATCGCACGAACCCAGTGCCCGGAGAACAGGATCGTGCTACCGCCGACCCCGTTGAACATCAGCGGTTCGACCGGGCTCTCGGTGGCATCGACCGGATAGTCGGCCGGGTTCTGACGCACATTCGGGCTGGAGTTCCACTGCTTCAGACGGGTGAGCGCCCACGACGGTTTGTCGCCGGTGAAGTCGTCGGGCAGGTTCCATTCTCCCTGCTCCAGACACACGACCTCGAGGCCTCTGCCGGCCAACTCGAGTGCCGCCACCCCGCCGGATGCTCCGGCGCCCACGATGAGGACGTCGGCTCCTTCGGCGGTGTCGTAGTCGATGTGCCGTGTGTTCATGTTCCTCGGCTGTGCTCCTGGTCAGCCCAAGAGCAATGATGCATAGGTCACACCTCGCCCGCCAGCATCGATCCACAACAAATCGGCGAACCTGTGTTGTGCAAACGCACAAGGGGATGAAATGCGCACGTAACGCGACGTCGAGGCGGCAGATCACCAGAGCGCAACGTCACTATCGAACCTGCCTTGACGACTGATGTCGAGACGATGGTGGTTGCTGCGCCGACCTGGTTCGAGAACGTGCTGTGTCCACCATGTGGGCGACAGCCGGATGCCATGGCCGATCGGAGGGGCCGCAAAGGTACAGGGACCGTTCGAGATTGTGTTTGATCGGAATCAAGACCAGGTCGTCGCCTTCCATGCCCGCAGCGGACTCGGGTACCACGGTCACGCCGATTCCTACCCTGACCATGGAGAACAAGGTGCTCAGCTGGCGCACCCGATGCGTGGGTCGGAATTCGGAACGGGCACGGCGGTGCAACTCCCGGATGTGCGGCTCGCAGCCGCCCGTCGACAGCAGCAGCGGATCGTCGGTGAGGTCGGCGATGTCGACGACGGCCTCGGCGGCCAGCGGATGATCCCTTCTCATGGCCGCGCAGAATGTCTCTCGCGCCAGCAGTACCGCTCGCGTCGGTGCTTCGGACGGGTCGACGAGCACCGCCGCATCCGCGGTCGCATCACCGATCCACCCAGCCACTTCGGCGTCTTCACCTTCCAGCACAACAACTCTCACTCGGGGCAGTTCGACCTCCCAGGCGTTGAGGAGATCGGGAAGCAAGGCGTGACAAGCGGTCGGCGGCGCCGCGAGTGTGATCGAACCGGAAGGGACGCCAGTCCGGCCTCGCAGCACGTCCTGGGCGGCTGTGGCGGCCGCCACCGCGACCCGGGCGTGCTCGAGAATGCCCTGGCCCAGGGCGGTGGGGGTGATAGGGAACTCCCGCGTCACCACAGGCTGTCCGCTGAGGCGCTCGAGCGCTGCGATGGTGTGCGATACGGCGGACTGGCTGACGCCTAGTTCGGCTGCGGCCGCGCCGAATCCGCCGGCGTCCACGACCGCAACCAAGGTTTTGAGGTGTGTGAGTGAGATGTCCATGAATCTTCCTCATGATTCGACCAGTTCATGTCATTGGACTCATCTATAGCTCACCGGCAGACTGAAACGCGGCCGAAAGACTCGCGTGAAGGGGGCCCCTGCGATGACCCTGGTCGAAGCCAGAGCGAGAACGAGGGCAAGTTGGGTGCCGAAGTTTGTTGTGCTGTCGGCGATTTGGGGTGCCAGCTTCGCTCTCATCAAGCTCGCTGTCGATGCGGGTGTCGCCTCGGTGTGGGTCGCGTTGTGGCGGTGTGCCTTCGGCGTGCTCGCGCTGACCGTCGTGTGTGCGGTGCGTCGGGAGGCGCTACCGCGCACACGGTCGATTTGGGGCCATGCTGCTGTGGTCGCCTTGCTGGTCAACGCGATTCCCTTCACCCTGTTCGCGCTGGCCGAGCAACACATCAGCTCGGTGCTGGCCGGCCTGATCAACGCGACGACCCCGATCATGACGATGGGCTTCACCATCCTGCTGGTCCCCGGCGAGCCATTGACCCGACGTCGGGTCGAAGGTGTCCTGATCGGGTTTGCAGGCGTGGCTTGCCTGCTCGGAGTCTGGCGGGGCATGGACGCTGACACAGTGGGCGGCATTGTCGTATGTCTGGGCGCCACCCTCTGCTACGGCGCTGGATTCGCCTATACCCACAGATTCCTTACCAAGCCGGGGAGTTCGCCAGCGGTCCTATCGCTGACCCAGTTGCTCGCTGCCACACTGGAATTAACCCTGTTTGCCATGCTGGCCGGTCACGTCCCGACCGCGCCGGGGTGGCCTGGCGCTGTCGGTCTGATCGTGCTGGGCGTGTTCGGCACGGGCTACGCGTTTGTGCTCAACATGCAGGTGATCGCCTCCGCCGGGGCGGCGGTCGCCTCGACGATCACCTACGTCGTCCCGATCTGGTCCACCGTTCTGGGTGCAGTGCTGCTGTCGGAAGCTGTCCGCTGGAATGTTGTTATCGGCGGCATCGCGGTCGTCACTGGCATTGTCGTGACACGCTCCCGGCCTGCCCTGAGTGAACCCGATAGCGGGGAAGATGTATCAGCATTTCGGTGAAAGGTCGCCGCTGGTCGCGGACGCGGAGGATAACGCGATCGGGGACGAGCTGCCTGGCCCGATCGAGGCGAACCCCGACCTTGCACCGGAACCGAATCCGCTCGATGAGATCGGCGGGCAAGCAGGCGTTCGCCGGCCGGGTCGGCGCGTCGGCGTTCCGTACGGCTGGGCAGGTCCGGCTGCTCGCCGAGCGCATGACCGAAGTGGGATGGCGGGTCGATGTTCCGAGCCCACCATGACCGCAACCGCCGCCGCTGCACGGATTCGGTCCGTTATCCCGGGCCGTGCGGAACCGCCCTTCGGCTCAGCAGGACTGTTTGCCGATGGCCGTGTCGAGCAGGCCGGCGAACTCGTCGATGCCGTTGTCCCATTCCCGGGGCATACGAGGGACAGCGATGCGCACGTCCGCGCCGGCGTCGGTGAGCGAGCTCCCGGCAGCGCGGGCGTTGGCGAACATTTCGCGCTGAGCAGGCGGGGTGCTCACGTCTGGTTCTCCTCATTCTCCGGCGGTTATGCGGCGGAACGGGTTTGGGTTTCGAAGTCGCAGACGTAGGCGGCGCTCAAGTCGGCCTGGCGGCGGGCTTTTGGCGGCCGCGCCGGACGAGGGCGGTCTGACAGATCCGCAGGCACAGCACGCTCTTTTCCATCAGTTCACCTCCCCTGACAACGGCCGCGTTTCTGGCGACCGGACTGGGCAACGTGATCATTCGCCGCGGCAACCTGCGCTCGATCCGAAGAGCGGCGCTGACGACAACAGTGCACTTGTCCACGACACCCCGAATCGGATCGTCGCAGTGAACTATCCGGTCGGGGCTGCCCGGAAATAGGGGTAGTGACTGGTGAGGTCGCCTATTCAACCGCCGCGGGTTCATGTCGACCGAAACGGCACTTCTGATGGGAGTAGAAGTCGGGCGAGTCGGTTGAACCTCGGCGGCTCAACTCTCGGTCTTGAACTCACCAACGATACGTGCCAGCGATGCCGGGTCCTGCAGCATCGGCAGGTGACCTGTCGACAGTTCGCTACGGAACTCCGCGCCGAGCTCGGTGGCGTGCCTGCGTTGATCGGCCGCGGGGATAACCCGGTCCGACGAGGTCACGACATACCCGCGGCGCGCCGGAAACGTTCGCGCGGACACGCCGTCCCGATAGAGGTGTTGCGATTCCGGCTCGAACTGCGAGACGATGCGCGAGGTGTCAGCCTCGCCGAGGCCCGCGCACACCCCGGAGCGGATCGCGTTCTCGGGAGGCTTGGTTCCCGCGAACCGCATGATCAGACCCATGACGAGCTTCTGCGGCGTTGGCATGGCACCGAGGAACGACTTCCCGATGCCGGGCATCGACGCCGCGACGCCGAGGATGCCGTCGAGCCGCTCTGGCGCGATGGCCGCGATCTCACTGGCCACGACCCCGCCGATCGAGTGGGCCACGATCGTGAATACGCGGCCGGGTGTCTGTTCCAAAACCGCGTCGGCGTAGTCCCGCAGGGTCGCGTCCGCGCGCCGCGGGTAGGTCGCGACGACCGATTCGACGTGCAGCGAATTTCGAACATCGTCCCAGATCCAGGCTGGAAGTCCTGCGCCGCTGAGGAACAGTATCGGCGTTGTCCGCGAGGCGGTCATAGTTGCTCCTGTATTGGGCTGTCGGTGCGTTGTTGCTGATGCTCTTCGAGTCGGAGGCCCGCTTCCGGGTCGGGCCCCAGGAGCTGCCGCCGGCTTCCCGGCCCAGCTTCGGTGCCAACGTGAAAACTGGCCGCGAGTAAGCGAGTACAGCTGGTCGCCGGACCGGGCAAGGCCGGCCTGCCGTCGATCGGTAGGGCACCCTCGTCCGGCAATACCGCTGGCCGCAGTCCCCGGGGAAGGACCGCGGCCAGCGGTGACACGGCTGACCTAGCTGAGGTGCTCGCTGGCGGATTCCACGGTCTGTTTGAAGATGCTCAGGCCGCGGTCCATGACGGCGCCCATCACGAGGGTGAGGTCGTCGGGTTTTGTGTCGTGGATCCATATGAACCGGCTGCGGCCGTCCCCGTGCGGGAGGACTTGCATCGACGCGTTGTCGTGTGTCGGTTGCATGGTGTCGCCGATGATCGAGAAGACGAGCCGGCGCCGCTCGTTGTCGAGCGCGATGAGCCGCTCGCGCGCCACGGTCCCGTCGGCGAGCGTGACGACCCTGACGTCGGGTTCGTCGAGCCGGCTCTCGGTGACGAAGCCGGGCGCCATCCGGAGGGGCCCGTCGGTGAAGTCACCGATGATCGCCCACACGGCCGCGGGGTCGGCATCGATGATGATCTCTTTCTGCACGGAGGCCATATCTGTCTCTTCTCTAGCGGTGGGATACCGGGATCACGAAGTTGGCGGGTGCGTCTATGCGGCGACGACGCAGAACTGGTTGCCCTCGGGGTCGGCCAGCACGACCCACCCGTCGAAACGTCCCACTTCGGTCGCGCCGAGGGCCCGAATCCGGTCGACATCGCCCGTCAGGTCGTCGGTGAACAGGTCCAGGTGCAGGCGATTCTTGCCCTCCCGGCCTTCGGGCACGGCCTGCAGGGACAGGCCGGCGCCGGTCTTGTTCGAGTCCTCGAGGTAGGTGGTGCCTCCATCCGAGGATGCGACCTGGTACCCCGTGACCGCCTGCCAGAAGGCGGTGCTGCCTTCCAGATTGTTCGTGTCGATACAGATGTTGCCAATGCTGACGCTCACCAACGAGCCCCTCTCATCTAACTGACGTATCGGTTACGCCAGTTAGGTAACCTACCATGGCCACTAGCCGGGTAGGGTGCGAGAGGTGAAGAATGAGCGGACTGCCGATCTTGTGCCGGACCTCGCAACCGGGACGGCGCCGATGCCGCTGCGCACGATCGAGAAGTTCATCAACACCCGCCGCCGCGACAGCGACGAGATCGCAACCCCGCCACAGCTCGCGAAGTGGTTGCACGACCACGGCCTGGCACCGGTCGACACTGTGGTGAACGCCGAGCAGCGCGACCGCGCCGAACGGATCCGCGAGGGACTACGCGCGCTGATCGCGGAGAACAACACCGAGCCGGTCTCGAGCCCACGCCCTGACGGCCTCAACCCGGCCGCTCGTGCCGAATTCGCCGAACTCACCCGCGACTTCCCGCTGATGCTCGATGTGACCGTTTCCCCGCCGCAACTGGTCCCCTGCGCCCGGACGCCGGTCGAGGCGGCGCTGGCCAGGCTCCTCGCCATCGTGGCCGAGGCTGTGGCCGAAGGCACGTGGACGCGGCTGAAGGCCTGCCGGGAGCCGAGCTGCCGATGGGCCTATTACGACCACTCGCGCAATCGCCGCCGGACCTGGTGTTCCATGGACATCTGCGGCAACCGTGCCAAAGCTCGCGCCTCACACCACCGCAAGTCCACCACGCCCTCGACCGCGAGCCAGCCCACCAATCGATAGGTCCGCGCAGTCGGCCTGGCGATCTCACACCGCCATCCAGGGCAGGCGTGGAGTGGTGTCGTGCAGCTGCTCTCGCCAGTTCGCTCGAGCACATCAGCGACGTCGTGCGAGTCCTGTACCAGCGCATGGATATCGACCGCTGCCGCACTATGGTCGGAGCGTGATCGATGAACGCAGACCGCAACTGTTCCTGACATTGGTTGCGCTGTCCTCCATCCCGTTCTTCGTGTTGGGCGCAGTCACCGGCGAAATACAGCTGGGCACAATGCGGCTACCCGCGAGCGCAGCCATGTTCATGATTCCCGTTGCCGTCGCCGTGGCACTGACCTGGCGGTATTCCGGTGCTGCGGCGGTGCCTGGGCTGCTGCGGCGGGCCGTGGACCGTCCCGCTGCCGCGCTGCGTTGGTACGTGCTTGCTGTGTTGCTGCCGGTGGCGCTGGCGGTGGTATCCGCGGCGGCCGTGTGCTGGACGGGGCAGGCCGGATGGCGGCTGCCGCTATCCCCGGCCGCCGCACCAGGGCTGGTGCTGGTTTTCCTGATCGCAGCGACCTGCGAGGAACTGGGTTGGACCGGATATGCGATCGAGCCGTTACAGCAGCGCTTCGGCATGTTGCCGGCCGCGCTCGGTCTGGGCGTCTATTGGGCGCTCTGGCATCTGATTCCGTTGGTCGAGGCGGGACATCCGGTGGGTTGGATCGCCGGATGGTTCCTCGGTGCGGTCGCCATTCGGGTGCTGATCGTGTGGCTGCACGATCGCACAGGGCATGGAGTGAGTGCGGCGATCCTGATGCACGTCTCGTTCAATGTCACCGCTGCCTACACCCCAGGGCTGGACCGGCCGATCAGCGTGATCACCACCGGCGTCCTCACGGCCGCGCTCACCGCCGGTCTGATGTGGGGCAGCACATCTCGGACTCCGCGGGCAATCGACGCGTTGACGCACTGAACCGCTCCCCGCTCCCACGGGCGTGACCGGCGCATATCGGCCCGTGAGGGCCAGTGACGAGAAAGTCACGCTTAGCGCCCGCAGACGAGGCTGTGGGCTCGAAATACATTGCCAGGAAACATGTTCGATGCTGGTAGCCGCCATCGGCGGCCCAACTTCGCAAAAGTCACGCTAAGGAGTTAACGCAGACAACGACACATTATCTGCGCCGAAGGTCTGGAAATGGGCCACGGAAGGGTGCGTCGAATGATCTTCGAGGTGCGGGTTCTGGTGCGCGAGCGGCCCTTCCGGCGTGGACGACTGGTGCTGGAAGCCACGACCGCAGGGCATGCGGGATGGCGCGCGGACTCGGCGGTAGGTGCGCCGTCGCTGCGGCCGGTCCGCAGCCAGGCAGGATGAAAAGGAATTGAGGCGGTTGTTCGAGTCATGGAATGCGCGGCTCACCCCCGCGCCCTACCGCGAAGTGTTGTTTCGACGGCCCGAGTACGCGGCGGCCGGGACGACCGCCAGTGCGAGGATGCCACCGGCGAGTGCCAGGGTGGGATAGCTGGTGGCGGTGACCATGAGTCCGGAGCCCATGCCGCCGGTGGCTCCGGCGATGGCGATGGATACGTCCACCGCGCCTTGGGTTTTCGCCCGAGTGGCCAGCGTGACAGTGTCGGTGATGATCGCGGTGCCCGCGACGAGTCCGAGGTTCCAGCCCAGCCCGAGCAGGGCCAGCGCCAGCGCGAGCAGGGCGACCGAGTCGCCGGGTGCGAGGCGGGCGAGTACTCCCGCGGCGAGCAGCGTCACGCCGGACGCGGCGGCGACAGGCAGTCGGCCGAAGCGGTCGACGAGCCATCCGGTCAATGGGGAGGGGAGGTACATGGCGCCGACGTGGATGGCGATCACTGCGCCGGCGGCGGCGGTGTCGTGGCCGTGCGCGAGCATGTGGACCGGTGTCATGGTCATGATCGCCACCATCACCAGTTGCGTCAGCGCCATCACGAATCCACCGGCGGCAATCGCCTTGCTGGAGCCGTCAGCGGACGAGATCTGCGTGGTGCTCGGCGCGGCGGTGGAGTCCGCCGCGCTGATCTGCCGCGCCAACAGCAGCGGGTCCGGGCGCAGCCACATCGCCAGCACCAGCGCGGCCAAGCCGTAGGCCAGCGCGGCTAGCAGGAAAGGCCCTGCCAGATAGGGAATTCCCACGGCTCGGGCGAGCGTGCCTGTCGGGGCGGCGAGGTTGGGGCCGACGACACCACCGAGGGTGGTGGCCACCAGCACGGTCGATACGGCACGGCCGCGGTGGGAGACGGTGGCCAGATCGGCTCCGGCGTAACGGGCTTGCAAGTTGGTGGCGGTGCCCGCGCCGTAGACGAACAACGCGACGAACAGCATCACCGGGTTGTCCGCGACGGCGGCGGCGATGACACCGAGGCTGCCGATCGCGCCGGTGAAGTAGCCCGCGGCCAGGCCAGGGCGGCGGCCGCGGGACTGGGACAGCCGGCCCACGGCGACGGCGGCGAGCGCGGAGCCGGCGGTGAACAGGGCGCTGGGTAGGCCGGCCAGGCTGGTGGAGCCGAGCATGTCCTGGGCCAGCAGTGCGCCGACGGTGATCCCGGCGGCCAGTCCGGCGCCGCTGAGGATCTGCGCGGACACCAGCACGGTCAGGACACGGCGTTGGGCGCGGACAGCATCGGGGAGGTGAGGGATGGCGATGGCGTCGGCACTGTGTGTCACAAGAGGTCTTTCCTGGAGATGTGAGCTGGCGCAGGAGGGGCATCGCGGCGGGAATTCTTCCCGGTTGGATTTTGGTTGTTTGCCGGTGTGGAATCCGCTCGTCGGTCCTCCCTGCCCAGCCCCAGCAGCGTGAACAGCGCTGTCAGTGCGCGTAAATCGCCGGGCGGTGCTGATGCCAGGGGAACCACCGTTCGAGGTCGGCGGCCAGGCTCAGCAGGGTGGCCTCGTCGCCGTAGGGGCCGACGAATTGGACGCCGATCGGCCAGCCCTCGGCCGATCGTGCCAGGGGCAAGGAGATCGCTGGATTACCGGTGGCGTTGAACAGGGCGGTGAAGGGCGCGAAGTCGAAGATCTTGCGGTACCAGTCATGCGCGGTCAAGCTCGCGTCGTCGGCATCGAGGTGACCGAGAGGGAGATTCGGGCTGGCCGTAGTCGGAGTGAGGTAGACGTCGTAGTCGGTGAGTAGTCGGGCGACCTCACGGCGCGCGAGGTTGAAGGTCTCCTCGACGACGTACAAGTCCGCCGCGGACCTGGTGGCGCCGTAGGCGACGCAGGCGCGGGTGCTGGCTTCAAGGTGTTCGGTGCCAGGGTCGATGCCCAGTGCCTTGGCGGCGGTGGTGACGGTGTGTGCGAGAAAGCTGCACCAGGCATCGAGATTGGCGTGATGGAACGCCTCGGCGTCGATGCGCGGAGTGGCTTCCTCGACGTGATGGCCTATCGAAGCCAACTGTTCGGCGACGCTGTGGACGGCGTCGGCGCAGGCGGGATCGGCCTGGGAGAGATCGCCTGCGACGGCGATGCGCAACGCGCGCGTCGGGTGGGAGATCAGTGCGCTGTAGCTCGTCGGCTCGGCGGGAAACAGATATTTGTCGCCAGGTTCACTGCCGTGTATCGCGTCGAGCAACGCGGCGCAGTCCCGGACGGTACGGGTGACTGCGAACTCCGCGCCCATGCCGAGCAGAGGATCAGCGTAGTCCGGAGCGGCGGAGACGCGGCCACGGCTCGGTTTGAGTCCGACCAGCCCACACGCCGCGGCCGGGATGCGGATGGAGCCGCCGCCATCGTTGGCATGGGCCAGCGGTAGCGCTCCGGCTGCGACCAACGCCGCGGCGCCGCCGCTGGATCCGCCCGCCGTGCGGGTGGGGTCCCACGGGTTGCGCGTCGGTGCGCCGTAGGCGAGAGCTTCAGTCGTGGCGTTGAACCCGAGCTCGGGGGAGGTGGTCACCGCCATCATCGCCAGCCCAGCTCGGCGCAAGCGGGCCATCAACGCCGTGTCGTCGGCGTACATCACGCCAGGGCCGAACAACCGGCTGCCGTTGCGCTGCGGTACTCCGGCCGCATGAATGATCAGGTCCTTGAACGCGGAGGGCACCCCCGCGAACGGGCCGGACGCATCGTAGGCCAGGGGGCGCTCGAACACCTCGCCCGCGACCGCACCGAGAACAGGGTCGACCTGCGCGATCGCGGCCGCAGCCGCGGCCTGCACGTCCGCGGCGCTGACCTCGCCCTGGTTGATCAGCTGGGCCAGCTCTGTGGCGTCCCGGCCGGCGTAATCGGCGACATCCATCGAAACCTCCAAGTTCGTCATAGTGGTGCGGGAGAACCTAGGCCGAGGCGGGCAGCGTGACGTCCGCCGATCGACGGACGTCGCGAAACGGCGACTGTGCATCGTCATTGAGCGACCGGCAGATCGGGGGTGCTGTAACCGGGCCATACTGTGGCGGTGGTTGTTGCACCCGGTCGAGATCTAGAACCCGCTGCCGCCGTCCGAGTGCGAGCCGCTATCAGGGCGGCCACGCCGGACCGATCGGGCCTGGGGCGGGTGCTATTCGAGCTTTCGCGAGTCGTCGCCTATCAGCACGCCGCATTGTCGCGGTGGGATCCAGGCGCCCGGGTGCACATCACAGCGGCCAGCGTCGGATACCCCCGGGAGGCGCTCGAGGTTACCAACAACTGCCTGCACACCCATCCCCTGTTCACCCGGCTCCGGCACGACCAGATACCGATGCGATTGTGCGATGTGCCGGCGCAGGTACGGCACGGTGCGATCTTCGACCGGGTAATCGTCCCCCTCGGCTACCGGGAGGGCCTGACCCAGCCCTTGTTCGCCGCCGACGGCCGCTATCTCGGCATGCTGAACATGAGCACCACCACGCACGGACCTTTTCCGACAACGTCGGTGACAGCACTCGCGTTGATGGCAGATGTGGTCGGCGCCGCCATAGATCCTTGCCGAGGCATCGCAGCGTCGGCTGATCAGGAGGAATCGGTAGTGATCGTCACCGCGAGCGGAACCGTACATCCGGTGACGGAGCCTGCCGCAGCGCACCTGTTCGTACCTGGCAGCGCCGGCATCGAACTCGCGTGGGCGGTCGCCGCCTCCGGTCGACCCTGCGACCATCTGCTGCTCGACGGCGATGTCGTATACCGGACGCGGATGCAGGCGGCGCGATCAGGCGGGACCCTGGTCGCCTACCGGCGCGTCGATCCACCTCGCGGCCTCACCCCTCGGGAGCTCGGCGTGCTCGCGCTACTTCCACAAGGCGGTTCCAACGCCACCCTCGCCGCCCACCTGCGGGTCAAACCCTCCACCATCGCCACTCACATCGAGCGCATCCTGCGAAAACTCCACGTGCCCAACCGCACCGCCGCCGCTGCCACCGCGGCGCGCTGGGGACTGACCGTGAACTACCGCGACAGCGGGCTCATCTACTCGGGGTTGTCGATGTAGTCGAGGACTTCGGTGCGTCTAAACCCCGACGAGGCCAAGGCGCATTGCAACGCATGCGAACTCGCGATGGCGTGCACATCGATCTGCGGGAGTTCCCGGTTTAACGGCTGATCTGACCGGAGAGCCTTGGTGAGGCTGCCGATTTGGGCGCTGGGGCAGCGCTGGCGTCATGCTGGCGCTGTCGGCTTCGAGCCAGCCAGATGTTCTCTGGCCCATCCTTCCCGGCCAGCAACAGGTCCATCCACCTCGGTGTCCACCCTGCCGATGTGCGCGCTGCGATCGAGCGAGCGCGGACCGCTGGCTGGTCCCCGGAACTTTCGCCAACACTGTTTCGCCTAGACCACCCGGACCGCCGGTAACCAGGCAGGCCAGGCGCCACTCGAGTTGCCGGGACGCTACGAACCAAACAGAGGACTTGGGAGAGAACTAGGCAGGAGCACTGGACCGAGCGATCAGCGGCGTGACCGGACGTTCCTGTCCGCCGTCGTGGCTGTCAGCTGAGGCCATTCATGTCAGCATCAGTGGTATTCGGCCGCCTGTCCTCGACGTGTACGACGTGTAGCTCGGTGCCGTCCCGATGGCGCTTGGTACGACCGCACAGTCCGACGGCCAGCTGCGAAGGATCGTGGGGCTCATCGGGACCGACGTAGGTGAGGACATTGTTGTGGTGCCCAGTGACGACCCATCCCTCCACATCCTTGGGGTTGATCACGCCGAAATCTCCTGCTGCCGATCCGGCACGAGCCGGGCCGAACTCCGCCAGGATCGTGGTGGCTTGCTCGGCGAGGTCCCCATCCGGGGCGGTGAGCACGACACAGGTGCCGTGCTCGAAAAGCACCCACGACTTGCGGGGGTCGGCGAGCAGCTGCCGCCAGACGTCGGTAAGTAGTGCTGCGTTCATGGTGGTCATTCTTGCGCAGACCACTGACTTGTCCGGTTTCTGTTGCGGTACACGCTCGTTCGATGTTCTGGCTACACGCTGGAGGGGAGCAGCCGGAAGAGTGCATCAATCGCCCGCCATTCGGCTAGTTAGACACTTGCTGTCAGGATCAGGTCCCGGCCAGGATTTGATCCAGGTGCCCGGTGGGATGCTCCCAATATTCGGCTGCCCACCGTCTGGTTTGGTGTGGCTCCCTAATGGCTTGCTTCCCACCGGGTGCCGTGCAGGGAGTGGCTGAAGAGGGGCCTGCCCCAAGCTCGAACTAGCGGTGCCCTCCCGCACGGACACCACTTGGTTCGTTGACGCGGGAAGACACGGCGATGACCGTCATCATCGGAATGGAGGACTACTCGTGACCGCATTGGAAAATGTATGGGCGGTAATCCGATCCCGCCATCCTGATGTGCCCGAGGTCGTCCTGACCGTGGGAGCAGGTTCGACCGGCGGCAGCAACCTCACCCTTGGCCACTTCGCACCTCAGCGATGATTACGAACTCCATGAACTGTTCGTCGGCGGGGAAGGGCTCCAGCGTGGCGGTGTCGATGTGTTCGGCATGCTGCTGCATGAGGCCACGCACGGTGTCGCGGTGACGCGAGCGATCAAGGACACCAGCCGCCAGGGCCGTTGGCACAACGAGCGGTACCGCGCCCTTGGCGAGGAACTCGGGCTGGCGCTGGCGCATCACCCGAAATTCGGATCGTCGGTCACGAGCGTGCCGGACTTGACCCAGCAGCAGTACAGCGAGGTGCTGGATGAACTGGCCTTGGCGCTCGTGGCCTACCGCCGGCGGGAACCGAATCGGCGCGGCGGCCGTACGTCTAGCAACAACGGCCTGTCCGCAGCGTGCACGTGTGGCCGCAAGATTCGGGTATCCCGAACGACTCTCGCTGCTGGACCGATCTACTGCGGTACCTGTGGGGGTGAGTTCGTGACTGAGGGCGAACCTGAGGGTCTGAACTCAGTTCAGATTGAGTTCACAGACCTCAGTTCACGTTGAGTTCACGACAGCAGAAAGGCCCGGCGGAAACCGGGCCTGATCTGGTCAAACGTTGGTGCGCGATACTGGGATTGAACCAGTGACCTCTTCCGTGTCAGGGAAGCGCTCTCCCGCTGAGCTAATCGCGCGGGTAAATCCCCCTTTGAGCGGATGACGAGATTCGAACTCGCGACCCTCACCTTGGCAAGGTGATGCGCTACCAGCTGCGCTACATCCGCGTGCTCACCCGGCCTTGTGGGCCGATCGGCTTGCGGGACAGAACATTAGCCTATGGGTGGGTGGGTAATGCAAATCGCCAGGAAAACGGGCGATTTCGGGCATGTCGCGGTGCCGGTCAGCCGGTCTCGGGCAACGGGCCGGCCGGGGGTGCGGCCTGGGCGCGGGAAAGGCGCACCGCCGCAACACACATGACGACCACCGAGAGGGCGACGAAGGCGGTGCCCACCGGACCGGACCGCAGCCGCTCGTCGAGGACGGTCATGCCGAGGAAGGCCGCGCCGAGCGGCTCGGCGACGGTGAACGCGGGCAGCGAGGCCGACAGCGGACCCACCTGATAGCCACGCTGTTGCAGATACAGGCCCAGCAGGCCGCAGGCGGCCAGGACGTACAGCTCCCAGCTGGTGAGGGCGGTCCCGATGCTGATCGTGAACAACTGGGTGACGTTGTCGGTGAGGGCGGCCGAGACACCGAAGAGCAGACCGGCCGCCGTGCCCAGCAGCAGGGCTTGCAGGGTTGGCACGCGCACGGTGGTAGCCACCACGATGCTGACCGCGATGACACCGGCCGCCAGTCCCAGCGGCAGCGCCCAGCGATGCCACGGCGCCTCGGTGACCCCCTCGGTCGGTTCGCCGATCACCAGGAAGCACGCCAGCGCGATCGACAACGCCGCCGCCTGCAACCACATCACTGTGGTCACCCGCCGCCCGCTGTAGTGCGCGGCCAGCGGCAGCGCGAACACCAGGGCCGTCACCAGAATCGGCTGCACCACCAGCACCGAACCCAAGGCCAGCGCCGCCACCTGGAACGCGAATCCGCCCGCGTCGCCGATTACCCCGGCCACCCACCGCGGATTGCGAATCAGCTTGGCCAGCAACGCATCTCCCTCGGGGATGTCCGCCGCCGCCCGTTGCTGCGCCACCGCGGACACGGCGAACAACACCGCGCCGATGAATGCGCACACCACCGCTGCCACAGGTAGGTTTCCCACCTGATCAAGTCTGCCCGACAAGGTCGTCCCGGTCGGTTGGCGGGGCCGTCGAACATGGCCCGAATTCGGCGGTCGAACGACCGGGCGCTGCGGCCCGGCGCCCGTGGACTCTGGTCAGTCGATCTCGTCGGCCCAGGCTTGGAGCCCGGCCAGAAACCCCCGCCGCTGCGTCGCGGTCAGCCGCCCCATCGCCCGCAGCAGCGCATCCGACCGCCGGTTGATGAAGGTTGCCACGTCGTCGCGGCGATCGTCGGGCAGCGACAGCAAGGTGCGGCGATTGTCGGCGGGGTCGTTGTGCCGGCGTAACCACCCGGCTCGGTTCAGCTCCCCGGCGAGTTGACTCGCATTCGTCAGGCTGATGCCGAGCCGGCGGGCCAGATCGCTGACGCTGAGACTCCCCGCCGCCAGCACCTGCGCGAGCACCGCGCCGTGCCGATTGCCGAGCCCGCCCGCGTCGAAGGATTCGCGCAACGCGGTGGGCATATCGCCGTGGGCGCGCCGGAAATGCGTGGCGATCAGGGGTGCGAGCGCCTCCAGTTGCCGCTGGTGTTCCGCACTCACCGGTGCGCCCGCGGCGTCCGCCGCTCGCTGTGGCCGAGGCACGAACCCCTCCGATCGATGTCGTACTGCGGTCTTGACAGATCCAGGATACAGGTTCGAAGATCTGAACTGTTCGGAAAAGTGAACTAATAGAGGAGACGGCGCTCTCCGTGAAAGGCTCACCCATGCGCACTCGACTGCTCACCGCGGCCGCCCTGCTCACCACCGGATATCTGTGCGGTGCCTTCGGATACGGATTGATCAATGTCGCGCAAGCGTTCAAGACGGTGCCGCTGGACGTGCGGTTCACCTTCCACACCGCGCTGATGAAGGTCAACGGCCCCGTCATGCAATCGGCGATGGGCTTGGCCGCCCTCACCTCACTGCTGCTGGCGATCTACAGCGGGGGAGTCGTGCGCCGTTCGGCCGCAACGGCTTTCGGACTCGTGCTCACGTCCTTCGTCATCACCCGATTCGGCAATGTCCCGATCAACGGCAAGATCAAGCAGTGGGCCGTCGGCCCCCGCCCCGACGACTACGCCCGGATCCTGCACCGCTGGGAGCTGTTCCACATCGCTCGCACCGGCACGGCGCTGCTGGCCTTCCTCATCATCATCGCCATCGCGGTCTTCGCCCGGCCCGCTCCGGCGGACCGGGATCAGACAGTTCTGCCCGCCCCCAACTGAATTCGCGCGGCGGGGGCGGCGCCGTGGTAGAAATGCCGCCCCAGCCCCACCGTGAACACCAGAATTCCGTACGCGGCGTGCTCCACCGACGCCGTGAACAGCGACCGCGTCCGCATATACCGCGCCGCGAACAACCACCCGCCCACACTGCTGGCCGCCACCGAGAACCAGCTCCCGAACACGATGTGCACGTACCCGAACGCCGCCGCGCTCGCCGCCACCATCGCCCGGCCCTCCCCGAACACCGGCGCGTACCGGTGGAACAGGAACGACCGGAAGATCAGCTCCTGTGGGTACACGCTCAACGCCGGATACAACACGATGACCGCCAGCCAGATCAACGGATTGCGCCGCGGCAGATCGAACAGATCTTCCCGCCCCAGCAACACCGTCGCCGCGGTCAACGCGACCGCGTTCGCCCCCGCGCCGACCGCCATCGACCGTGCCTGCTCCGGGAATGCCTCGGCTCGCCACAGGGATTGACGGTCGAACCCCTTCGACCGTCGCAGATACACGGTCACCCCGGTCCCCAGCACCAGCAACGCCGGAATCGGTGGCTTCCCGCGCAACACCGCGTTGTAGACGGTCGTCCCGCCGAAGAACAACGCCGCGTACTCGGCCGCCAGATAAACCCGCCGCCACCGCCGAATCCTCATGGGCACCACCATAATTTCCGGCTTGTGAACCCGCAGCGGAGCAAATTTCGCCATAGGTCGTAGCGAATTTCGCCGAATCGGAGGTCGCTGACGCCGTGTCTAGTTAATCTGTGCGGCGTTAGTGAACCTGGAAGGCTAGGACCTCGCGTGAGCTACTCACTCATCATCGAGAACGGCACCATCGTCGACGGGACCGGCGCCGAGCCGTACACCGGCGATATCGCCGTCGAGAACGGGCGCATCGCCGCCATCACCCCACCGGGCCGGCTCGCGGACACCGAGGCGGAGAACCGGATCGACGCGAAGGGACTGCTGGTCACCCCCGGCTTCGTCGACATTCACACCCACTACGACGGCCAGATCACCTGGGATCCCCAGCTGACCCCGAGCTGCTGGCACGGTGTGACCACCGTGGTGATGGGCAACTGCGGGGTCGGGTTCGCGCCGGTCACGCCCGAGAAGCGGGAGTGGCTGATCGGCCTCATGGAAGGCGTCGAGGACATCCCCGGCGCCGCCCTCTCGGCCGGAATCCGCTGGGACTGGCAATCTTTCCCGCAGTATCTGGACGCGATCGACCGACTGCCACTGGCCGTCGACGTCGGCACCCAGGTCCCGCACGGCGCGGTGCGCGCATACGTGATGGGGGAGCGCGGCGCGAAGAACGAGGACGCCTCACCCGAGGACATCGCCATGATGGCCAAACTCGTGCGCGAGGGCATCGAGGCGGGCGCCCTGGGCTTCTCGACTTCCCGCACCATCGTGCACCGGGCCATCGACGGTGAGCCGGTTCCGGGTACCTTCGCCGCCGAGGAGGAGCTGTTCGCCATCGGCCATGCCCTGGCGGACGCGGGCGCGGGCGTCTTCGAACTGGCCCCGGCCGGCATCATGGGCGAGGACCTCGCCGCGCCCGACCGTGAACTCGCCTGGATGGTCCGCCTGGCCGAACAGACCGGCCGCACCGTGAGTTACGGCCTGCTGCAACACGATGGCGCGCCCGACGACTGGAAGCGGCTGCTGGACACCGCCGGTGCGGCCTTCGAGGCCGGGATCCCGATCCGCCCGCAGGTCTCGGCCCGGCCGCTGGGCCTGCTGATCGGCCTGCAGACCTTCAACCCGTTCTCGTTCCGGCCCAGCTACCAGGCCGCGGTCGAACGCGCGGGGCACAGTCTCGACGCCCTGGTCGCCGAACTCCGCGATCCGGCCCTGCGTCGGACGATCCTCACCGAGGCCGACCTCCCCGACAACCCGATGGCCTTCATCAGCATGGGCTTGGACCGCACCTTCACCCTGGGCGATCCCCCGGACTACGAGCCGGATCCGGCGGCCGGCCTCGCCACCGACGCGGCCCGTGCGGGCATCGAACCGTTCGAGTACATCTACGACCAGCTGCTGACCCGCGACGGCACGGCGCTGTTCTACCGTCCGCTGCTCAACTATTCGGGCTTCACCCACGACCCGATCCGCGAGATGCTCATGCACCCGGCCAGCGCGGTCGGCCTCGGCGACGGCGGCGCGCACGTCGGCGCCATCTGCGATGCCTCCAACACCACCTACCTGCTGACCCACTGGGCGCGCGATCGTTCCCGGGGCGAGCGGATTCCCCTGCCGCTGGCGATCCGCAAGATGACCCTCGATACCGCCCAGATGTACGGGCTCGATGACCGCGGCGTCGTGGCGGTCGGCAAGAAGGCCGACTTCAACGTCATCGACTTCGAGGCCCTGCGCCTGCTGCCGCCCACCATGGCCCATGATCTGCCCGGCGGGGCGCGCCGCTTGCTGCAGCGGGCCGAGGGCTATCGCGCCACGATCGTCTCCGGTGAGGTCGTGCTGCGCGATGGCGAGGACACCGGGGCTCGTCCAGGAGCCCTGATCCGCTCCCAACGCGGTAACTGACACCGCAGGCCCCGTGCGTGCAGGCCAGGCCGGGCAGAGTCTGGCCTGCGGCGATCGCGGTGCGCAACAACCGAACCAGGTGGCCGGCGCTCCGATAGGGACCTTCGCGGCAACCGGTTGCGATACGTTTGCTGGATTGGACTCGGCAACCGGGAGGTTCGGGATGATCTCTGAGGATTCGTATCTGCTCGCCCCGGTCGAGGGCGATTTCATGTCGGTGCGGGCGGTGACGGTTCGTGGTGGCGACGAGGAGATCGGCGCCGATCTGGCCCGGCTCGGCCGCTCGGATTTCGCCGCCCGGATCGCGCCGTATACCGATCCGGTCTACGCGCAGGCCCGGCGCGTCTACCTGGAACGGAATCATCCGGCGCTGGCGGCGCGGGCCCGCGGCGTGGCGTCGGTGTTCGGAGTGCCGGCCGACGGCGACGAATTCGACACCACCGCGGTCGGATACGACGTCCCGGGCGGTCCGGCGTGCTCGGCTGTGTGGTTCCCGCCGTCGGTCACCACCACCGGGCGGCCGCTGTTCGGCCGCAATATGGACTGGTTCACCCTGCCGCTGAGCGCCACCACCGGCATGGCGTCGGGTCCGGACGAGCATCCGTCCTGCTCCCGGGCCGTGCTGATCACCACTGTCGGCGAATCCGGCCGCGCGGTGGCCCAATTGGGCTGTCATGACCTGATCAGCCCGGGATTCGACGGCGTCAACGACGCGGGCCTGATCATGGCGCTGCTGGTCGATCACACCGCGCCCGGCAATCCGGGCACCAGCGGCGCGGGCTTCCTCGACCACGGCCTGTCGTCGATGCAGCTGGTCGGCTACGTGCTCGAGACCGCGACCACCGTCGCGGAGGCCAAGCGCGCACTGCTGACCCAGCACATCTTCGTGCCGGTCGCCGAAAGCCAGCACTGGCTCATCGCCGACGCCCACGGCGCGGCCGCGGTCTTCGAGATCGACCGCACCTCACGCCAATACCGTTTCACCGACGCCCCCGGCGACGCGCCGTTCATCATCACCAACCACGCTCTGCACACCTATCCGGGCGTCGACACCTTCCCGCAGGTGGATCCGGGACGTGAGCACGACTCCTTCGTCCGCTACCGCATGCTGTCCGACGCGATCGCCGCGCACGACGGGCCGTGGAGCCCCGACGATGTCGACGCCCTGCTCGATGTCGTGCTGTGCGCCTTCGTCGACAACGCGGCCGCGGGCGTCACCGGTGGGCTGCCCGAGCGCACGCTGTGGAACTACGTGGCCGACCCGGTCGACCGCAGCTACCGGTTCCGGTTCCACCAGCGCGATCTGGGCCCCGAACCGGGCACCAACCACATGCGGGTGCAGCGCACCGACCACCTCGACTGGAGTCTGGACAAGGCGCTGGCCTGACCCGGAAATGCAGAAAGGCCCGGCGTGAGCCGGGCCTGATCTGTATGAAACATGGTGCGCGATACTGGGATTGAACCAGTGACCTCTTCCGTGTCAGGGAAGCGCTCTCCCGCTGAGCTAATCGCGCGGGTCTTTATGCTCTTCAAAAAGAAGAGGCGGCGACGGGAATCGAACCCGTGTGCACGGCTTTGCAGGCCGTTGCCTCACCACTCGGCCACACCGCCAAGCAGGCCGTGTTGGCCCCTCGAGCGGATGACGGGATTCGAACCCGCGACCCTCACCTTGGCAAGGTGATGCGCTACCAGCTGCGCTACATCCGCATTTCGTCCCGGGCGCCTCTCGGCTGTCCCGCTGACGAGGTAGAACATTAGCCGACGATCTGCGCAGGTAACAAATCGCCTGGTAGATGGGGGTAAATACGAACTACAGGCATGTGGTTTCGCCGGTCGGCCCACGAACTCGGCGACCGGACGGACACGGATCACCCTTATCCCACCCCGTCTCGGCGACGCCCTCATGTCGCCCCGGCAACACCCCGGTGAAACCTCACCCGCCCCACCGCCCCCGATAACCTCAGTTTTACGCCGTTGTGCACGCGATTTGGTGTGATGCCAGCCGGGTGTGTAATCTTCATTCTCGTTCGAGCGGCACCGCAAACGCCGCTCCGGACAGTCGCCTCGGCGACAAGACCCCGGTTCTATAGCTCAGCGGGAGAGCACTCGCTTCACACGCGAGGGGTCGCTGGTTCGATCCCAGCTAGAACCACAACAAAAGAGCAGGTCAGCACCCTAAAAGGTGCTGACCTGCTTTTTTCGTGCAAGATATCAACCCTCGAAACGGGGTCCGTGCTGTCGTGGGTGACGACCTCGCCGTCCTTGGTGATCGCGATATCCATCTCGAGGGTCGAAACCCCGAGCTCGAGTACCCGCGTGAACGCCGGGAAGGAACACAGTCATCACACTGCCGAGCCGGTGTCCCACATTCGGATCGATTGTGTGCGAAGGGTTCTGCGGCTGAATAGGTGTTCCGTGGTGGCCAAGGTCAATCGGAGTAGAGGCCTACGCGCTCGCGCCCGCTGACCCGGACGTCAACGAGAACGATGACCTGGCCCACCGACCGTCGAACCGGGTGATAGCCGTGCACGCGGGTGGCACACGTCGGTAGGGTGTGACCGTTCCGCGTCGGTCCGGGATGTGCGGTTTACGGCGGCGGGGGAGTGTTGTGCACCGCGTGAAGTGAGTTCGATGTCAGAGTCTGTGCCGTTCGTGCGTACCGGGGATGCCGGGCCGGCCGATCCGGGCGGTACCCGGGTACCCATGTACACCCCGGAATTCGCCGCCGACCCGCATCGCGCGTATCGCGAGATGCGGGAGAAGTACGGGTCGCTGGTTACGGTCGACCTCGCGCCGGGCGTTTCGGCCACCCTGGTGGTCGGATATCGCACGGCGGTAAGGATTCTCAACGATCCCGAGCGATTTCCCGCCGATCCGCGGGTGTGGCAGGCCGGGGTGCCCTCCGACTGCCCGGTACTGCCCATGATGCAGTGGCGGCCGAGTTCCCTGCGCACCACCGGGATCGAACATATGCGGTACCGGCAGGCCAATGCCGCCGCCCTGGCCGGGGTCGACCGATACGGGCTGCAGAGCGTCGTCGAACAGGTCTCGGTCTCGCTGATCAATTCGTTCTGCGCCTCGGGTTCGGCGGATCTGGTGCGCGACTACGCTTTTCCGCTCGCCTTCCAAGTGCTCAACCACCTGCTCGGCTGTCCGGTCGACCTCGCCGGGCAGGCGGCGCAGGGCTTTCGCGCGATCTTCGAGGGCATCGGCGCCGAACAGGGCAACATGCTGTTGGCCGACGCCCTGCACCAGCTGACGTTGCGCAAACGAACCCATCCCGCCAACGACGTCACCACCCGCATGCTCCACCACTCCGCCGAACTGACCGATATCGAGATGGTGCACCAACTGGTCACCCTCTACGGCGCGGGCATCGAACCGCAACAGAATCTGATCGTCAACACCCTGCTCCTGCTCCTGGTGGACGACCGGTTCGCCGGTAGTGCCCTGGGCGGCAGCCTCTCCACCCGCGACGCCCTCGACGAAGTGCTCTTCGACGACCCGCCGATGGCGAACTTCTGCATCAGCTACCCGCCCCGCTCCGTCCTCATCGACGACTGCTGGCTGCCCGCCCACCAACCCGTCGTCATCAGCATGGCGGCCTGCAACACCGACCCCGAGATCCGCAGCGGCCAATCGACCGGCAACAGATCCCACCTGGCCTGGAGCATCGGCCCCCACGCCTGCCCTGCGAGCTCCCTCGCCTACCTGATCGCCCAGGAAGCCGTAGACCAACTCCTCGACGCCCTCCCCGAAATCCGCCTGGCCCTCCCCGGCCCCCAATTATCCTGGCGCCCAGGCCCATTCCACCGAGCCCTCGCCTCCCTCCCCGTCACCTTCACCCCCGCCCCACCCCTCCCCGAAACCTGACCACGCCCCGGCCGCGTCGATTCGGCACAACGGGAGGGCGACACGCTGATGTAATCCCACGCTGGTCCGGGGAAACCCCGCCCCGGACAGCCGCTTCGGCGGCGGCCAGACTCGAAGAACCCAAGTCGCGTCGGTGGCCCCGCGGATGATCACCGTGGTCGTTCCCGATCACGTCCTGCCCAGCACAAGAGCCCGGTTCGGTGATCGAACAGCGTGTGTTCCGACGGCCGGTGGACGGGCCGGGCAGTGATGGGTGCGGCGCCGAATCCTCCGCACGTACAGTGCCACCGTCGGATTCGACAGATGAATCCGTGGGTCAAGCCCTTGTCCGTGTGCTGAGTGTTCCGACCGGCTTGATCCGTAACTGCGGTCCGTGGGCCGTGGGATGGTTCGGGTTGATCATGGTTAGGGCCACAACGCAGAGAAGCCGCAGGCCAGATGGCCTGCGGCTTCCTTGCGAATCAGGATCAACCCGAACCGCCTCGACCTCCAAACCGTCCTCTGTTCGTCGCGCGGTCGGCTGGGTCATGACCGACCCAGCCCGCCTGGATCCCCAAGCCCGACAACAGCTTGATGCCATCCTCGCCGCAAGTCCCGAACTCACCAGACTGGCCGTTCCTGTCCGAGACTTTGTTGCCCTCATGACCCAGCTGCGCGGACGTGACCTGGCGAAATGGATGGACGTCGTCGAGGCTGACGACCTCCTAGCCCTCCTTCGTCCGCGGCCTGCGCCGCGATCAGGACGCCGTCAGCGCCGGTCTCACCCTGCCTTGGAGCAGCGGACAGGTTGAAGGCCACGTCAACCGGATCAAGATGATCAAGCGCTAGATGTTCGGCCGCGCCAAACCCGATCTTCTCCGGAAGCCGATTCTTTTGAGCGACTGAACAACCCGACCAGGCGGAATCACGGAATTCGTGCCAGATCCAAGGTTCGACCGGAGTTGACAGTGCCGCGCGGGTGTACTTGGCGGAGGTGCTGTTACCTCTGTGCAAACTCGTGCGAGTGCAATCTGTTTCGTCGATTGCATGCTTGGCTTCGGAGAAGAGGGCAACTCGATCTAGGCTGGCGGGCAGTACTCCGGTCTCACCATGTGGTGGATCTCAGTCCCTTTCGTTGTGGCAGCACCTTGGATCGTGGATGACGAGTTGTGGGCGGTAATCGAACCGCTACTGCCGGTGAAACCGGCCGGGACACCGGGACCGCCGCAGATGGACTCCCGACTGGTCCTGCAGGGAATCTTGTTCGTGCTGATCACCGGTATCGGATGGGAAGACCTGCCCCAGGAGCTGGGGTTCGGGTCCGGAATGACCTGTTGGCGCAGGTTGCGGGACTGGCAAGCCGCCGGGACGTTCGAACAGATCCATCAGGCCGTACTCGCCCGCGCCCATGCCGCCCGACTGATCGACTTCGACCGGGTCATGGTCGACGGCTCGCACGTGCGGGCGAAAAAAGGGGCGCCGCAACAGGTCCCAGCCCGGTCGACCGCGCCAAGACCGGTTCCAAGCACCACATCCTGACCTGCGCGAACGGATTCCCGCTCGCCATCGTGTTGTCGGCGGCCAACGTCAACGATCACCTGATGTTGCCCACGCTGCTCGACCGGGTTCGCCCCCTGCGCGGGCGTGCGGGCCAACCCCGCCGCCGGATCGCCAACCTGATCGCGGACAAGGGATACGACTACCCCAGCGTGTATTCCGAACTGCGGCAACGACATATCACCGGCTACATTCCCCCGCCGCGGCACCCGCGACAAAGTCACCGCAGGCCGCTGGATCGTCGAACAGACCCTCGCCCTCCTGCACCAGTACCGGCGACTGGGCATCCGATGGGAACGCCGCACCGACATCCACCACGGATTCCTCGACCTCGCCGCAGCACTCATCTGCTGGCGACGACCCAGCAACCGAACCCGATAGGAGCTCTTAGTGCATTCTGGTGGTGCAGAGGAGGTGCTGTCGACCGCGAGCTGGAAAATTCCGGCCCTTGAGGTTAGTGCTGCGGCGGCAATATGGGTCGGGGAGGGCGCCATTGGGGCTGATGGCCACGCCGTCGGTCACCACCGATATCTCCTCGGGAGTGCCTGGCGCGTCGAGTTAGCGGATGCGGTTCACGTGTACAGTTCGACCACGGAGGGACTCGGGCGACGGAGCAACGCCGCGGCGCGGCGTCAGTCGTCTCGTGCCAGCAGCCGAGCGGCTTGTTTGGGGTCCATGAGGTTGGACCAGACCTGTTCGGCGGGCATGAGTTCGCGTTCGGGGAGGGAGGATTCGGGAAACCAACCATCAGGTGCGCAGCCGGGGACTCGATGCAGG
This sequence comes from Nocardia sp. NPDC005746, assembly GCF_040630785.1. Lineage (NCBI taxonomy): Bacteria > Bacillati > Actinomycetota > Actinomycetes > Mycobacteriales > Nocardiaceae > Nocardia > Nocardia sp. NPDC005746. The sequence goes on along the minus strand of NZ_JBEXYE010000017.1, from coordinate 114,166 downwards.
ATGACGGCGGTGAGATTGGGCGGGACCGAGCCTGTGATTCGGATGGCCACATAGGTTTCGTGGCCATGGTCCGCGCGAACCTGAACGCCGAGGCGGAATCCGGCCAGATCGACGGCGTGTTCGTGGCCGTCTTGCAGTGATCCGACGACGAGTTCGGCGATCGCCGTGTTCAACCGAAGCGCGAATCGAGTGGCTGATTCGAGCCGGTATCGGTCGTGATCGTCGTTGTCCGGCAATAAATGTCGGCTATGGGTATCGGTAGTGAGTGGCTTGTCGTGCGCGGCGTTGTGGCGCTGTCGAGCGGTCTGGCATTGATGCTGCAGGGGTGTGTAGAAGTCGTTGGTGGAGCCGTCTTCGCGAGTTCCGGCACAGACCAGCCATGCCGGAATCTCGGCGTCCGGCTCGTCGAGGTAGACGGCGCCTCGTCAACGGTTCACCTTGACCTTGAACAGGATTGTGTCGTCGATGGCGCGGATGCGCTCGTGTGGAGTGCCAGGGTTGGCGAACTGTTCTCCCGCTTTGGCCAGGATCGGGTGATCGATCAGGTCCAGCGGGATGTTGACGGGAGGAAGGGGAAGACGCAGGTCCTCGCGCACGCAGCGCAGTGTCGGCCGCACGGTCATCGTCTCATTCCTCCCAGTCGCTGACGCCTCCGAGTTCTTCGATCTGCTGGGGGGATAGGCCGGTCAGCATGGCGACGCTGGCGCCGAGGGATCCGTCGAGGACCTTCATCGACTCGATCATGCCGCGACGGATCTCCTGTCTCTTCTGTTCCAGGTACACGCGGGCAGCCTCGGCGACGAAGTCCTTCTTGGTCATGCCGAGGAAGTGGGCTGCCTGGGAGATGAGTTCGTCGGTGGCTGCGTCGATCTTCAGGGGCGCTGGCCGCTTGGGTGCGCCGGTAGCTGGCGTGGTCATGGTGCCTCCTGGAATCATGGTACCCAAGTACCCTGAACCGTGGCAAAAGGCGCTGCCAGACGCCGAACCGGACATCACCGCGGTCGCAGCCGTTCGACCGCGGACCTCTGACCGGGTCTCATTGGCGGCCACCACCAGGTCGAGATGTCCGGCGAGTGCCCACCGGTTTGACCCAAAGTTTCGGACCCGCTGCCGTCGGGTGGTTCGGGTTGATCATGGTTAGGACCACCGAAAAGGGCAGGTCACACCTCAAAGGTGTGGCCTGCCCTTTGTGTCCGGGGGCAAGATCGGCGCCAGGTACCGTTGGGCGGTGCTTGGTCGCAATGCTGGATCGCGGACAGCAGATGGCCCGCGAGCAAGCGGTGATCGCCCTGGGTGTGCTCGGCGACGAATCCCTCATCCCGCCCTCTGCTGCCAGGCCGCAATCGCGGCCCGCGAATCTTGACAGCGAATCTCGCCCGGATCTCGCTGTAGCCCTGCGAGGTATGGGCGTTCAGCCCTCGGTTGTGACCGCCTCTCCATCGGCATGTCGACCGGCCCAGCGGTTGCCTCGGAGGGTTGCTCGGGATTCCGAAGGTCTAGCTCGGACTCGTTTCGCTTTCCCTCGATGGACCGACCGTCGTCGCGACCAGTCGGTTGAATTCATTGCATTGTTCGCCGACATGGCTCGGCGAAATGCGTTCTGCGAGAGCATGAGTCGCGGTATGTTTCGCCGGTTCGCCACGAGGTAGTGTGATCCGCTCCTACGATGAATCAGTGCCAGATGCTTTTCCTGGCACGGGTTTTCACCTTTTCATCATGCACGACATGAGTGGAATCGGGGTGTGTCGATAGTGACCGAACCTGTCCAGAACGTAACCAATGAAACCCTGGAAAGTATTGCGGCCAATGGTATGTGGGCCGATGGGCTGACCTTCACACCGGAGGTGGTGCAGGTCGCGCGGGCGCTGCTGGCGGCGGTGCGCGGGGTCGCGCCGACCGGGGTGTTGCCGCCGGAGTTGCAGGAGGTGGTGGATACCGTCAGGGGTGGCGCCGGGGTGGAGATCACGCGGATTTCCGGGGCCGACGGGGTGCTGTTGTCGGCGTTGACCGTGAAGCTGAACGGGGACGAGCCGCGTCCGTTGGTGGTGGTGCCCGCGGGCTGGAGTCCGCTGGGCTGGCTGCCGTTCGTGTGGACCTATCTGACATTGGCCGTGGCGGGTTATCACGTGCTGGCCTACACGCCGCGCGGTCTCGGCACGCCGGGTGAGATCACCACGTCGCAGGGGTTCATCGACGTCGCCGGCGAGAAGGACCGGGCCGACGGCCACCGCGTGCTGGACTACGCGCAGGAACTGTTCGGGCCCGGTCCCGTCGGCATGCTCGGCGAGTCCTACGGCTCGGGGCTGAGCCAGTTGATCGCGGCCACCGACCCGGGGGAGCGGGTGTCGGCGGTCGTCGCGCTGAGCACCTGGGGCAACCTGGCCACGTCGCTGTACGACAACGGAACCCGGCACCTGGCCGCGATGCAACTGCTGGTGGATTTCACCGGTGGCACGCGCGAGGAGAAGTTCGACCCGGACACCCTCCGGATCCTCGACCTTTTCGAGCGGGGCGAGAACATGGACGAGGTCGTGGCCTGGGGGCTGGACCGCTCGCCGGAAACCTTCGTCGAGCTGACCAACTCGCGCGGCATCGCCACGTTCATGTCGAACACCTGGCACGAGACCCTCTTTCCGGTCAACGAAGTGCTCGACACGTTCAACCGGTTGACCGTGCCGAAGCGACTCAACGTGTGGATCGGCAATCACGGCGCACCCGAAGCCGCCGGACTGGTCGGAATCCCATTGGGATTCCCCTTCCCCGGCCTGCTCACGCCGATGCGAGAAGCGCGTGACTGGTTGGACATTCACCTGCGGGGCATCGACCCTGGTCCATCCGAACCGGTCAGCGATCAGATCATGTTCACCTACCGCACCCAGCCGATCGCCAATGGCGCGCAACGGATCACCGAGCCCGCGCCACGCGAAGCCAAGCTCGACTGGAGCGAGGTCAGCACCGAAACCGAACGCTGGTACCTCGGTAATGGCGGCGCGGACGGCACCCTCGTGCCGAAGCCGGACACCGGGTGGACGCGCAGCTTCACCATCGGCGACAAGGACTCTCCGGCCACCTCGGCCACCGCGGTCGCCGAGTTCCTGAAGAGCGGGCAGCGGGAGTGCTACGGCAATCCGCAGCTCTACCAGGTCGGGGACTTCGAGCGGGACCGCCTGCTGATCTGGCAGACCGAAGCGCTGACCGGTGGTCGCCGCCTGCGCGGCATCCCCACCGTGCACCTGTCGGTGGGCAGCACGGCCCCGGCGGCCACACTGGTGGCCTACCTGTTCGATGTGGCCCCCGACGACACGGCCCGCATCATCACCCATGAGCCCTTCACGATGTTCGAGCTGGGTCAGGGGGAGCAGCGCGCCGTCCGCTGGCGACTGCAAGGCGCCTGCTACGACATCCCGGACGGGCACCGCCTCGCACTGGTCGTCAACAGCTACGACAAGCTCTACTCCTACAGCCCGCCCGGCACCACCACCATCACCTCACCCGAGCACTCCGAGTCCTACCTCGACCTCGACCTCGGCTGAGTAGTCCCGTCTCTCGCGTGTCCGGTGTGGATCGACGATCCTCGATCCACACCGGACACGTCTCTCTGGCCGGATGCCGCGCCGGACCATCAGCCCGAGAATTACAGCGCCTCCACCACGACGGGCGCGGTTGTGCGAGCCGAGCGTTCGGCGCGGCGCACCACGGCGACCGCCGTCACGACCGTGACGACGTCACCACCTGCGGCGAGCCGGTCAGATCGAACGGAAGCGTCGCGGGTCGGGACGACGTGACAGCAGGACGGTTCGAAGTCCGCACCGTCCCCCTGTCGCCCTTAGAAGTGTGGGCGTTTCACCAGTTGTTTCGACGACTAATGTTGCGGCTCTCTAGTTTTCGCAATGAAAGATGGATCTATATGACGCACGCTCTGGTGAGATCGGCCGTGGCGGTGGGCCTCTCCGGTGGCCTTCTGCTGTCGGGGCTGGTAGCGGCGGCAACGGCTTCCGCGGATGCGCCGGTCGGCGCGCCCATCGCCGACGCGGGATCGTCCACCATCGCGCAGACCGGGTTCGGCACCGGCTCGGCGGGACTGGATCTGGCGACGGCGATGCTGCTCTGCAAGCTGACCGGTGGCGACTACCGGCTCTCGATCGGCATGTTGACCGGGCCCAGCGGCTGCCTCGGCGGGCTGCTCGGAATTCCGAAGCTCTAGCCGTGACCAGCCGTGGGGTGCGCTCGGTTTTTCCCGGCGGTGCGGGTGACGCATACTGACGCCGTAGTGGTGAGGGCTGATCAGGTGGAGTGTGGTGACTGAATCCGACGGGCGGGGCGGAAAGCTGGAGACGACAACGGTTTACAAGTCGTCGATACTGCGCACGCTGCTGCTGGCGGCGGGGGCGGGATTCTTCGTCCTCGTGGGGTGCGTGCTCATGCTGACCACCGAGGCGAGCTCGATGGTCGTGGGCGCGATGGCGTTCGCGTTCTTCGGCTCGTGCTGGGTGCTGCTGGTGTTGCAACTGCCGCGGCGGAAGCCGGAGCTGGTCATCACCGATCGGGGCTTCACGCACCGCCGGCTGGGGTCGGTCGATTGGGCAGACGTCGACCGGGTGCAGGTGTCGAGCATCGGCGGGCAGCCGTTCGTCGATGTGGCGCTCCGGGATCCGGCGGCGTTCCTGGCCCGCTCCTCACTGCTGATCCGAGTGCTCGGGCGGCTGAATCAGGCCTTCGGCTTCAGTCCGGCGGTGTTCTCCACGCAGACGATGCCGGCCTCGCCGGACGAGGTCGTCGCGGCCATGCGCCATCACCGCGGGTAGGGATCCATATCGCGCAGCCGTTCCCGGTGGACGCGCTGCAGTTCGCCGACCCGGCAGAGGAATCCCGCGATCAGTTCGAGTTCGTCGGGGTCGTACCAGTTCAGCATCATCTTGAAGCTCTCCTCGGCCAACGGGCGGATGAGCTCGCGCACGCGGCGCGCGGTCAGATCGGTGGCCACCACGATCACGCGACGGCGATCGGTGGGGTGCAGTGAGCGCGTGACATAGCCCTGCTTCTCCAGCCGGTTGAGCAGGACGGTGGCGCCCGCGGCGGTCAGGCCGAGCCGTTCGGCCAGCATGCCGGGTGTCGTCGACCGTCCGCCGACGAGGACGATTTCCAGTGCGCGCCGGTCGGTCTCGTTCACCCCCAGCAGCCGGAGCAGTTCACGCGCCAGATCCTCGACCGTTCCGTGGTAGAGCTCCAGGGCCTTTCGGAGCTCCACTGCCATCCGAGCGGGTTCGGTGGACAATACAGGGACCCCATCCGATGGGCGGAACCTGAACCGGGCTGGTGGACACAGCCCGGTCCAGGCATTCTTACGGACTCAGCTGACGGTCGTGGTGGTCAGCGTCGGGGACGGGTTCGGGTAGCACGACGTCGCGACATTGCCGATGAACGCCACCTTGGTCGTCATGGTCATGCCCGGGTTGGCGAAACTGGTCCCCGCGTACTGGCTGGTGATCGGGGTGCCCGGGCTGCCGGCCGTGACATTGATGGTCACCGCCGGCGGGGTGAAGCTGGTGCCGCCCGCGATCGGACCCGGCACGGTCAGAACGACATTCCCGCCCGAGGTGGACACGGTGCCGGCCACGGTGCCGCCGGAAGCGGTGGCCGAGACCAGCGTCGAGTTCGCCGGGGTCGGGAAGGTCATCTTCAGGTTGCTGATGTTCGTCACGGAGAAGCCCGAGGCCGAACTGGGGACCGTGGAGGAGCCCGGGGTGAGGGTGATGGCCACGGCCGATCCCGACGCCGCCGAGCCCGGCGCGGTGCCGGTGACCGTGGTGGTCATGCTCGAGGTCTGGCCGATACCGAAGATCGTGCCCTGGCAACTCCAGTTCACGGTGACGGGCGCCGCATTCGCGGGCGCGGCCAAACAGAAAACAGTGGCCAGAGCCACCGGAGAAACAATACCGGCGCGAAGCAGTGTGGAGGCGGTCGTTCTCATAACTAACTCCCGAAATAGTGAAGCAACAGCGCGTTCCCGGTGGGGTGTGCCGCAACTTCAGGGGTTTGAAATGTAACCTGTTCGCATCATGTGGCGGCCGGTATTCGAAATAACGGTTTGGTATCGATGGCCGGTCAGGGGGCAGTTCTGGCAGATCGTTAACTGCAATTAGATATTTACGGTGGAAAGTTAATTTCATCAAGACTTCGATGTCATTCGACCGAACTCGGCGAGTATCCGGCAACAATCTTTATTCTCGTAAATAGGGGCGGTTTTCGTGGATCGGACCGGCATCGCGTAGCGTGATCGGCGAATAGGGGAGGACTAAATGGTCAACGCGTTGGGGCAGCAGCAGGCTGCCGTCGAGCCGATCGCACGCCGCCGCGGCCTGCTCCGGTGGGTGCTGCCGGTACTCGGCTGGCTACTGCTCGCCGCGGGCGTGGCCGGGATCGGGCTGCACTACAACTCGCGGGTGTGGGCACCGGCCGTGCTGGCGGCGTCGTTCGCGTCGTACCTGATGGTCGGCGCGCTGGTCGCGGTCGTGGTGCTCGGACTGGCCCGCCGGTGGGTGAGCGCCGCGGTGGCCATGCTGGTGTCGGCCGCCGCGCTGTGGTCGCACGCGCCGATGCTGTGGCCGGACGGGAGTGCCCCGCCCGGTACGGATCTGGTGATGATGCAGTCGAATCTGTTTCTCGGCCACGGGTCGGCCGAAGCGGTGGTGCAGGCGGTGCGTGAGCGCTCGGTCGAAGTCCTGACCCTCGAGGAGCTGACCCCGGAACTTCTGGGCAAGCTCGACGCCGCCGGACTGGCCGACCTGCTGCCCCACCGATTCACCGCGCCCTCCGGCGGCGGGCAGGGGACCGGCATCTTCAGCCGCTACCCCTTGGAGGACGGCGTCAAGTTCGACGGCTTCTGGCTGAACAATCTGCGCGCCACCATGATTCACCCCGGTCGCGGCCCGGTATCGGTCTTCGCTGTCCACCCGATCCCGCCGCTCCTCAACGCCGGGGTGTGGGCGAACGAACTCGGCCGGATCCGGGACATCCTCGATCGGACGACCGGCCCCGTCGTGGTCGGCGGCGACTTCAACTCCACCTACGACCACGTCGCCTACCGAAACCTGGTGAGCGGCCGCTACGCCGACTCCGCCGAACTCCTCGGCGTCGGCGCTCTGCCGACCTGGCCGACCGACCGCTGGTGGGGACCGGTGATCGGCATCGATCGCATCCTCCTCGCCGACGGTCACGCGGTCGCGCTGTCCTCGCACACGATTCCGGACACCGATCATCGTGCGGTGATCGCGCGGCTTCGCCTCTGACGCGAGCGCGGCGTTCGGCGGATTCGTCGTGAGAGCGCAAATCCTCAGCGTAGAATCGCCTTTCGGGAGTGCCTCCGCCAATCCTGGCAGTCAGCTCGACATGAAAGCCGAACTCCACGCGATGACCTCGGCGGTGACGGCGGCGACCCTGTTCACTCACTCCGTCCCGCAGCCGGTTCCGCGGCAGATGCTGCGAGACATCGATTACGTCGTGCGGATGCTGATGGCGCGGACCCTGCTACCGGCTCCGCTGCTGAAACTGCCGACTCCGGGCAACCGGGCCTACGAACGCGCGATCACCGATCTGCATGCCGCGCCGGCCGAGATCATCACCACGCGTCGCTGGGCGGGTGTCGATCAGGGGGACCGACTCTCGGCGTTGATCGCCGAGCAGGACGAGGACGGGGGCGGGCTCAGCGACCTCGAGATCAGCGACCAGGTCATCACCTTCTTCGTGGCGGGCACCGAGACCACGGCGACCGCGCTCGCGTGGGCGCTGGGCCTGCTCGACGCGCACCCGATATCGCGGAACAGCAAAGGGCGGAGGTCGATTCAGTGTTGGCCGGACGGCCCGACAGGCGAAATGGCCGGTCCGTCAGGCGGACCGGCCATTCGCGTCACCGGGTCAGCGATGCTGGAGCTTGCGCTTCATCTCCTTGTCCAGGCCCTGTGCGTCCGACCGTGCCTGCTGGGCTTCCCGTTTGATGCCGGCGCCCATGCGGTCCATGTCGCGCCGGGCGTCGTCGGCCATCTGGTCCATGTCGGATTCCATGCGCTGGGCCTGGCCCTTCATGCCCTTCTTGGCCTTGTCGGCGACCTGGCTGGGTTTTCGGCCGTGCTTGCTAGACATTCCAACCTCCGAATAGGTAGGTCTCGGGTCCGAACTGAAGGAAAAGGGACGCATCCGCGTCCGCCGAATCTCCGAGCGCTGTCGACCGGCGTTCACCAACCGGGCGGGAACGCCGACAGCCGGGATATCGCAGCAATTGTTGAGCAACAATTGCGCCTCGTAGAGCCTGCCCCTGCGGACCGCCGCTGTCAATCACTTTCCCGAAATCGGTCCCTGACCGTGGGGTCGTCGAAACGACGTACGCCGATGCGGTCGCGTCGGTAGTGTTGCTCTTCCGCGTCCGGGATGTGCGCTGGCCGGCGGCGGTGGAGTGTTGCGCACGGTGTGAAGTGGGTTCGATGTCAGAGCAAGTCGGTACGCGCGTACCGATGTACACCCCCGAGTTCGCCGCGGACCCGCACCGGGTCTATCGCGAGATGCGGGAACAGTACGGGTCTTTGGTTCCGGTGGAGCTCGCGCCGGGGGTGCCGGCCACGCTAGTGGTCGGATACCGCACGGCGGTAAGGATTCTCAACGATCCCGAACGGTTCCCCGCCGACCCGCGGGCCTGGCAGGCGGGCGTGCCCGCGGACTGTCCGGTGCTGCCGATGATGCAGTGGCGGCCGAATGCGTTGCGCAACGCGGGATCCGAGCACGCGCGGTATCGGCAGACCAATACCGCCGGGCTCGCCGGCATCGACCATTACGGGTTGCAGGGCACCGTCGAGCGGGTCGCGGTGTCGCTGATCAACTCGTTCTGCACGGCCGGGTCCGCGGATCTGGTGCGCGACTACGCTTTTCCGCTGGCCTTCCAAGTGCTCAATACTCTGCTCGGGTGCCCGGTGGAGATCGCGGCTCAGGCGGCCGAGGGAATGCGCGCCATCTTCGAGGGCGTCGGCGCCGAACATGGCAACACCCTGCTCATCGGAGCCCTCCTGCGGCTGACCCAGCACAAACGCGCCCACCCCGCCGACGATGTCACTACCCGCATGCTGCGCCACCCCGCCGGCCTCACCGACACCGAAATGGTGCACCAGCTGGCCACCCTCTACGGCGCGGGCATCGAGCCGCAACAGAACCTGATCGTCAATACCCTGCTCCTGCTGCTCCTCGACGACCGCTTCCGTGGCAGCGCTCTCGGCGGCAGCCTCTCTACCCGCGACGCCCTCGACGAAGTCCTCTTCAACGACCCGCCGATGGCCAACTTCTGCATCAGCTTTCCGCCCCGGCAGGTCCTCATCGACGACACCTGGCTCCCGCCCGATCAGCCGGTCGTCATCTCCATGGCCGCCTGCAACACCGACCCCACCATCCGCGGCGCCGGGTTCTCCGGCAACCGCTCCCACCTCGCGTGGGGCGTCGGCCCCCACGCCTGCCCCGCCAGCTCCCTCGCCTACCTCATCGCCCAGGAAGCCGTCGACCAACTCCTCGACGCCCTCCCCGAACTTCACCTGGCCATCCCCGCCCCCGAATTGTCCTGGCGCCCAGGCCCCTTCCACCGCGCCCTCCTCTCTCTTCCCGTCACCTTCACCCCCACCCCACCCCTCCCCGAACGCTGACCTCCCGCACCGCCCCGGCGTCGATTTGGCAAACGGGCGGGGTAACGCGCTAATGTTGTCTCACTCCGACACGGGAAACCCCGAGCCGGACAGCCGCTTCGGCCGCGAGACCCGGTTCTATAGCTCAGCGGGAGAGCACTCGCTTCACACGCGAGGGGTCGCTGGTTCGATCCCAGCTAGAACCACAAAGAAACGGCCGGTCATCGCAGGTTTTGTGATGACCGGCCGTTTTTCGTGCAAGATACGTGCAGTATCGCGGTCGGGATGCGCGGGCAGCGGCCACGGTGTCGACCGGCCATCGGGCTACAGTCAGCGCCGCTGTGGGGCATGACGATTCCCGGCCACCGTCGTGATGCGACATGGGTCCGGAGACCGTCCACCGACCCACTGCCCCGGCTGGTCGGTCAGAGTTGCGTGTGCCCGGAGCCGGTGAGGATGATCAGCGGCATCATCAGAACGCCGAGAATATCGTTTGCGGTGCATTGGGCCGAGGCGCTGGAGCTGCCGGTCGGCTGGCTGCCGCAGTTCTGCACCGTCATGGACTTGGTCGACGAACCCTGCGTGGCGGTGAGGCTGTAGACGCCTTCAGGAAGCTTCGAGCGATAGACGTACTCGATGGTCCCGGTACCGGCCTTGGATCCAGCTTGTGGGGTGAACGTGCCGACGTTCTGCCCGTCCAAGGTGACCGTGACCGGTGCCAGGGCGTCCGCGCCGCTGGTGCTCACGAAGATTGTGCAGGTATTGCCTGCCCCCTCACATCCTCCGATGCCGGTGTAGATCTGTGTCAGATTCACACCGTCGACCGCGGCCGACGCCGATGCCGCCGCGATGACCGGTGCCGCCAGCGTGGCCACCGTGACTGCGGCCCAACTCATTTGCCTCATCTGTACTTTCCCGTTGAAGTTGTCGTTACCGGCACCTGCGTGCCGCTCCGACGGTAACCGCGTAGCGAGGCCCCGTGCGTACGAATCGAAAAGAAGGTATTTCAGTATGTCCCGCGCTCCGCATGCGCGTCCGCGCTGTTGTCCAGGCGTTCGAGCGTCAACCCATCAGCGCGTCCAGCTGTAGCCGATCGGTTGATGTGGGAGCCGCGGCCCGATTCGTAGCGTCGAACACGTGAACATCACCTCGCTGATCTCCCGCCGCACCGTCGTCGTCGCCTCAGCCCTCGTGGCCGCCACGGTGGGTGTTCTCCCCGCCGCCTTCGCCGCTCCCGAGGCTCCGGGCATCACCGCGGTCGCCCAGGACGAGGCCTCGCCGTCCGCGGTGCTGGCCTCCACCCCGTGGAAGACCACCGACGCCCTCGACCAGAACGGCAACCGCGTCCCCCTGGACAACCCGGCCGTGTCGAACTTCGTGGGCTGGGCCTACTTCAAGGCCGACGGGACGTTCACCATGTACAACCTCAACGACACCCCGAAGATGCACGGCGACTGGACCGTAGCCCCCGACGGCTCCTCCCGCTGGATCGCCGCCAAGAACGACGCCGGCGATGTCCTCTTCACCCGCGTCGTCCCGATCATCCAGCTGGACAAGCACGCCTTCACCTACCGCGTCACCCCCAACGCCGCCGACCCGAGCGTCTACTACGACATCGTCCACACCCCCACCAACCACGCCGAGCCGGGCACCGACGACCGCGGCCCGGGTGCGCACGGCACCCAGGGCAATCAGGGCGAGGGCGGCTACCACCACAACAACGGCAACCAGCACTGACCCGCGAGGTCCACAGGAATCGAGCCCCAGGTCATATCGACCCGGGGCTCGATTCCTTTGCTGGACAGCTCAGTTGGCCTTACACAACCATTCGGTGCCGTAGTGGGCGGCATTGCCGCCATCAAGGTGCACCCAGGTTCCTCGGCCGCCATCACACGGCTCGCCCTCGACGTGCGCGGGCGTCGGAGGCTTCGACGGCGTCACGCCCGCACTCCCGGTGACCAGGCCGTCTGGCAACGGAACAGAGATCCCCGGCACCGGCTGCCACACATCCGCACCGGCGGTAGTGGAGGCGAAGAACGGTACGGCTACCGCGACCCCTGCCGTCAGAACTGCTGCGAAACCCTTCACAGGCGACCTCCCCGGCCGATGGTTCATCAACACTTGGACATCTGATCTATAGATAGCCGGTCGGTGACCATTACAGGCGCCCTGCGGTTGTGTGGCACAAGGTGATCGGACGCACGTCCCACGTAGGTGGTATCACGGGTGGTATCGTGAACATATGGCCTGGACGATGCGCTTTCCCAGCGATGAAGAGGCCGCGCTGGAGGCGCAGGCCGAGGCCGAGGGGCGGTCGAAGCATGAAATCACCCGCGATGCTGTACGCGAGTACCTGATGAGGCATCGGCAGTGGGATGAACCGTTGGTCGAGGACGAGGACACCTTCGATATGGGTGGTCCGATCGGCAAGGATGACATCCACGATGCGATGAATCGGCCCGCGTGATCGTAGTCGCGGATACCTCGGGCCTGCTGGCGCTGTTCAATCGCACCGACCCGGAGCACTTTGCGGTGCGGCGGGCGGCGGATGCCGCGAGTGCGTTGGTGGTGAGCCCGTTGGCGTTGACCGAGGTCCATCATGTGGCGAGTGTTCGTGCCGGGCGTAAGGTCGCCGACGCGGTGCTGGGCAAACTGGCCGATCGAATCGCCGCCACCCGCGTCGTTCTCGGGGAAATCGGTGCGGCACAGTTGCGTTCGGCCCTGGATATACGGTGCACCTACAGTGACCTCAACCTCGATATCGTCGATGCGACCTGCGTCGTACTCGCCGACCATTTCGCTACCGATCGCATCCTGACGTTGGACCGCAAGGACTTTCGCGTCCTGCGCCCTCTGAGCCGGTACTCGGCCTTTCGAATCCTGCCCGACGACATGTGAACGGGCCCGACTCGTCCGGGTCGATCAGATGGGGTGGTAGCCGGCGCCGGGGCGGCCGGCGATGTTGATGTCGGCGAGGATCTGGTCGATGGGGCGGTAGAAGGCGGGGGAGTGGAGGGGGTTGGCGGGGGTGATGCAGGGGAAGTCGAAGGAAATGTTGTCGTAGCCGATGATGCCGCCTTGGAGCATGCCGACCAGGCGGTCGCCGGCGGTGATGGGGCCGCCGGAATCGCCGTGGTTGGAACAGGTTTGGCTGAGGGTGACTTCCTCGAACGGGCCCCAGTTGATGCTGCAGTTGAAGCCGGTGCTGCGGCCGTTGACGCAAACCTGGGCGCCTGGGCCCGGGGCCGGGGCGGTGCCCGCGATGGTGCTGCCGCCGACGGTGCGGGTGGGAACGACACGGGCGGGGTCGAATTCGATGACGGCGTAATCGAGGTCCCGGCCGTTGTCGGAGTAGACGACCGTGCCGACGGGGCCCGCGCCGCGGTTGACCTCCGCGGCCACCTTGGTGCCCGTGGGCGCGCAGTGGCCCGCGGTCAATCCCACCAGCCTGCCCGCGTCGTCGTATCCGATGGTGGTGAGCGAACAGATCGCCCTGTCGCCGAGCACGATGCCGGAGCCACCGCCCAGCGGCACCGTCATGTCTGCGGAGGCCGTGCCGGCGGTCAGCGTGCCGACGGCAATAGCTGCGGTGATCAGGCCCGATGCCAGCGAACTCCGAGCAATCGACATCATTCGAGAATTCGCGATCGCGCACCCGGGGGGAAGAGAGTGTGACGCACATCACACCCACTGCTTGGTGTTCATCCGGATTCGCATGAGGTGACCGGGCTCGATCTGCCCTCTCGGGGCGGAGACGCTGCGGGCCGGGTCCCCGTCTGGTGACCCGGCCCGCAGCGTGCTGCGGAATGCGGAGGACTAGCCGCGGCCGCAGATGCCGTTGAGGAGGACGCCCATGCTGCTGATCTGGGCGACGTCGCCGTTGGCGAGGGCGTTGGCGAAGTTGTCGATGGCGGTGCGCTCGTCGCCGGAGGCCTCGATGGCGCGCAGGCGGTCGGCGACCTCGCGGCGCTGCTGCGGGCTCGGGCCGAGGGAGCCGTAGCTGTTGTAGATGTCGCCGGCGGTCTGGCAGGCGGGGGAGAGGGCGCTGGCGGTGCCGGCGGGGAGAACGAGCATGGCGCCGATGGCGCTGGCGGCCAGGAGGGAAGCGGGCAGGATTTTGCGCATATGGATACTCCTCGAAGCATGGTTCGGTTTATCGGCTCCGAGTCTGCCTGATGGAGTGGTGAATCCGATCATCCGCCGCCGTCGAGTCGGCGTGGTTGGCGGATTCCGGCCGTGGGATCGGTTCAGTGGCGGCCCGCGGCGTCCAGCTCGGCGGCCGTCGGGGGAGTGCCCGATGTGCTCCGGTACTGCCGCAAGGTCGCCGGCTCGTCGAGCACCAGCCAGGTGACCGCGTCGCTGAGCCCGCCGCGCCGCTCCCACACCGTCACGCCCACCGCTGCTCTGTACCGGCGCTCGCCAGTGTCGGTCCGGTGGGCAATACAGAAACGGCAGGCACCCGGGGCTGGGCGCCTGCCGTCGGTCGTCCGGCCTCAGGCCGCGGTCGGAACCTCGAGTCCGCGCCGCGTCCGGACCGGCCACCGCAGGTGATCGGCGTCGATCACGTACGGGTGGGTGTGGACGTAGAAGCCGTCGGCCCGCAGTTCCGCGTCGCCCAGCCGCTCCGGATCGATGCTGCCGACAGGGTGCAGGTGCGTGATCACCTCCGGATCCTCACGCGGCCACAGCCGCGCCGCCACGGTGATGCCCGCCGTCGCCAGCGCCGCCAGGGTCACCCAGGTGACGGTGAATCCCGCTGTGGTGGTGAGCCATCCGGTGACCGGGTAGGTCAGCAGCCACGCCAGGTGCGAGAGCGAGAACTGGGCCGCGAACAGCGCGGGACGGTCCGATGCCTGCGAGGAGCGGCGCAGCACCTGACCGGTCGGGGTCAGGATGGCCGCGGTCCCGGCGCCCACGGTGGCCCACACCGCCAGGGCCGCGACCCATCGCCAGTCGCCCGCGTCCGCCAGCGACAGCGCGATGGCGGCGGCCAGGCCGGTGAGCAGGGTGACCGCGCCGGTCAGCATGACCGGGCGCGCGCCGATCCGATCCAGCACGCGGGGAAGTGACAGCGCCACCAGCATGGTGCCGAAACCATTGGCCGCCAGCAACATCGCCACCCCGGACTGGGTGCCGCCGAGGGTGTCGCGGACGTAGTTGACGGTATTGACCATGATCACCGAACCGGCCGCCGCGACCACCAGGTTCAGGCCGAGCAGACCGCGCAGCCGCGGGGTCGCGACGAAGATCCGCACCCCGGCCGTGATCCGCTCCCGGAACGAATCACCGGCGGTGGCAGTCGAGTTCGGGATCCGGGTGGCCAGCACCAGGGCGGCCGAGACCGCGAAGCCGATCGCGGTGCCCACGAACAGCCAGTGGAAGCTCATGACCGTCAGCGCGGCCGCGGCGAGCATGGGGCTCAGCAGCGTCTCCATGGTGGCGGCCAGCTGCGCCGCCGACAGCGCGCGGGTGTACTCGCGCTCGTCGGGCAGGATGTCGGGGATGACCGCCTGATAGGTGGGTGTGTATGCGGCCGAGGCGGTTTGCAGGATCGCGATCAGGACGTAGATCTGCCAGATCTGATCGATGAACGGCAACGCCAGCACGACGGCGGCCCGCACCAGGTGCAGCCCGGTCAGGAAACCGCGGCGGGGCAGGCGATGCGCGTAGGCGGCGACCACCGGGGCGACGGTCACGTACATCAGCATCTTGATGGTGAGCGCGGTCCCCAGCACCGCCGCGGCCGCGCCGCCCGCCAGATCGTAGGCCAGCAAACCCAGTGCGACAGTGGTCAATCCGGTGCCGAACAGGCCCGAGACCTGTGCGGTGAACAGCCGCAGATAGTCCCGATTGCGGAAGAGGGAGCTGAGCATGGGAGCGGATCGCATCGGAATTCTCCTCTTCGTGGTGTTCGACAAAAGGGAGGTTAATACCCCCTGGGGGTATATTCAAGACCGGTTCCTGTGATGCGTCCCACGGTCCCCGGGGAAGTCGAACCTATTGACCAGGTACCTTAGGGGGGTATGGTACGACGAGTAGCGGCCGGAACCGGCTGTCCGAGCGAAGAGGAGCGCCAAGTCATGAGCACCACCACCGTCACCGTCACCGGAATGACCTGCGGTTGCTGCGCGAACTCCGTGAGCAAGGAGGTCGGCAAGATCTCCGGCGTCACCGGTGTGAATGTCGACGTCGACAGCGGCCGCGTCGTCGTCGACAGCGACGCCCCGATCGCGCCCGGCATCCTCGCCACCGCGGTCGCCGACGCGGGTTACGCCCTCGCCGACTGATCCGGCACTCCCCCCGAAAGCGGCAGATACTCCTCGGTATCTGCCGTTTTCGCGTGTTGCCACGCCGACATTCGCCGATGGCGAGGGATTCTCGCGAACTTATGGCAACCTATCCGGTGCTTCAGCGAAGGCTGGGATGCGGATCGAGGAGCGGTGTATGGGGAAGATGGGTAGGCGGAAGCGGTCTCGGCTCATTACGCAGGGACTGATGGCTTCCGGGAAGACGCGGCCGGAGGCCGCGCAGGTGAAGCGGGACGCGGTCGTCGCCGCCGAGCCGGTGGCCGTGGTGGCCGTCGCGGCGCAGCCGGTCGCGGAGCGGGATGCCGCGCCCGCGGCTGTGGCTTCGGAATCCACCGCCGGGCGGCGCGATATCAAGGCGCTGGCCGAACGGGTCAAGGCCCGTCGCAAGGAGAACGGCTGGACGCAGGCCGATGTGGCGAAGAAGGGCGGCCCGTCCGCCGGGTCGATCAGCCAGATCGAGCGGTGCCTGATCGAGGAGCCCGCCGAGGATCTGCTGGCCAAGCTCGACGCGGCGCTGGAATGGCCGTCGGGCACCGCGGACGGCATCGTGCGCGGACTGGTCGGCGCAGCGAGTTAGTCGTGCCGGCCGCGAACGCGCGGTCCGGGTGACGAGGCCCCGATCGGATCGCCGATCGGGGCCCAGCTGTATTCGAAGCGATTGTGCGCCAGATGATTACGTGTGCGCCGCGCCGTCGATGCGGATCTCGGTGCCGCTGATGAAGCGGCCGTCGTCGGAGACCAGCATGGCGATGACGCCCGCCACGTTCTCCGGCCCCGCCAGCTCTTCCGGGTTGTCCTGCGGCAGCACGGCGATCAGGCGGCCGAACAGCGACCAGTCGGAGTCCTGCGGCAGGTAGCCGGGAGTCGCGTCGGTGATGCCGGACTTGATGCCGCCGGGCGCCACGCACACCGCGCGCAGACCCTGCTTGCCGTATTCCAGGGCCAGCGTGTGGGTCATGCTCTGGATGCCGCCCTTGCTCGCCGAGTACGCGGCCATGTACGGGTGCGCGAAGCTGGCCGAGGTGGAGCTGAAGTTGACGATGGTGCTGCGCGGGTTGGCCAGCAGCGCGGGCAGGGCCTCCCGGATCACCAGGAAGGTGCCGGTGAGGTTGACGGCGATGATCTGGTTCCACAGATCCAGCGACGTTTCGTGCGTGTGGGCCGCGCGCAGTATGCCCGCCGCGTTCACCACGGCGTCCAGCCCGCCCAGCGCCTCGATGGCGGTGCGTACCCCGGCGACTACCTCGGCCTCCTGGCCGATGTTCAGCTCGACCGTGGTCAGCCGGGCGTCGGTACCGGCCTCGGCGGCCTGCTTGCGGGTCAGTTCCAGGCCCTCGACATTGACGTCGGCCCCGGCGACGACCGCGCCTTCGGACAGCAGGCGGAGGACGGTGGCCTGGCCGATGCCGGATCCGGCACCGGTAACCAGAATGCGGCGCTGCTCGAGACGGTTCATGGGTCACTTCCTGATCGATGGCACCAGCTTCGTCGGTGAAGCTAGTTTCTGACACGATATGCCGAAAATGGCACGCGACGCCAGGAAACGTTTTCGGCCTCGGTACAGTTCCCGGGTGAGCAGCGAGCGAAACCGCGCCGGGCGACCGGCCCTGAGCGAGACCCGTCGCGCGGCCACCCGCCGCGAAGTGGCCACGGTGGCGGCGCACCTGTTCATCGAAAACGGTTACGCCACAACCACGGTCGAGGAGATCGCGGCGGCCGCCGGGATGGGGTTGCGCACCTTCTACCGCTATTTCGCGGGCAAGGAGGACGTGGTGGCGCCGCTGCTGGCCATCGGCACCCAGGCCTGGGCCGACGAATTGGCCGCCTGCCCGCCGGAACTGCCGCTGCGTGAGGCGCTGAGCCGGTCCTACCGGGTCGCGACCCTGGGCACGCTGGCCGCGGAGGGCATCGTCGAGAACCGGCTGCGGCCACTGGTGCGGGCCGCCACCCAGCTCCCGGCGCTGCGCGCGACCTGGCTGCGCGTGCAGTACGACTGCGAGACCCAGCTCATCCCGATCATCGCCGCCCGCACCGGCCGCACCGACGACGACCTCGACGTGGCCCTGGCCGCGGCCATGGCCAATACCGCGGTGCGGCTGGCCACCGAATTGTGGGCCGCGGGCGAGGAATCCGGTTCCGCCGCCGATGTTCTCGACACCTGCCTGGCCCGGCTGGCCACCGACAGCCTGCTGTAGCCGTCGATCCGGGCACTGTGGCGTTCGATACCCCTGGGGGGTTGCCGTCCGTCGGCGGTTATCATGGCGGACGTGGCTGATCAGCGCGTTGCGCCGGGAGCGACCGGATACGTCCGGCTGCTCGGTGTGCTGGCGCTGCTGCTCGGGATCGCGGCCATGCACGCCGGGGTGTTCTCGGCCGGCCACGCTATGCCCGCGGCCTCCGGGTCGAGTGTGGTGATGGCCGAATCGATGACGGCCTCGGGTCACGCGCCCGATCCCTCAGGTGATCATTCCGGCGGGCACACGAGCTCGCACGGGTGTGACTACCTGATCCTGTCGGGTCTGGCGCTCGGTATCGGCCTGGTCCTCCTGCACTGGATCGCCGATCGGTCCCGCGACATCCGTCCGCCCGCGTTCGCGTCCTGGCGGATTCACCGGGAACGTCCCCCGCCCTGGACCTCACTGTCCCTCTCCGAACTGTCGATTCTGCGGATCTGACAGGTCGTGCGCCGCGCCCGGACCCGGGTTCGCGGCCGACCTTCCGATCCCGGCCGACGCCCTGCGTGGGCGCGCCCAGAACTCGACGACTCAGGGAGAAATCATGTCCTCCAACCGTTCCCCGCTCGCGCGTCCGCTGACTCGGCGCGGGCTGTTCGCCGTCGGCGCCGGCGCCGCGGCCGCCGCGACGCTGGCCGCCTGCTCGAAGAACCCGGCCCCGACGCGTGGTCTCGTGACACCCGATTCCGAGGCCGTCCGCGCCGCCGAGGCCGCTCGCCGCGCGGTGGGCGCGGGCGTGCGCGAGGTGAGCCTGCGCGCCGAACCGACCGTGGTCGACCTGGGTGGCGTGCGGGTGCCGACCTGGGCCTTCGGCGGCCGGGTGCCCGGACCCGAAATCCGTGTCACCCAGGGCGAAGTGGTGCGCGCCGACCTCACCAACGCGCTGCCCGCCCCGACCACCGTGCACTGGCACGGCATCGCCCTGCGCAATGACATGGACGGCGTCCCCGACGTCACCCAGCCGCCGATCGCGCCCGGCGGGACCTTCCGCTACGAGTTCACCGCGCCCGACCCCGGCACCTACTTCTTCCACCCGCACGTCGGCGTCCAACTCGACCGCGGCCTGTACGCGCCGCTCATCGTGGAGGACCCGGCCGACGGCAAGGACTACGACGTGGAAGCCGTAGTGGTACTGGACGATTGGCTCGACGGCGTCGACGGCCGCGACCCCGACCGGGAGTTGCGGCAGTTGCGGGACAAGGGCATGGCCGGGATGAACATGGGCGGTTCCGGCATGAACCACGGCGGTATGACCATGGGCGGAGGCGGTATGTCCATGTCGGCCGACCCCAACGCGCCGCTCGGCTCCGACGCCGGGGACGTCACCTACCCGTACTTCCTCATCAACGGCAAACTCGGTACCGACCCAACGGTATTCACCGCCCGGCCCGGTCAGCGCATGCGGCTGCGGATCATCAATGCCGCCGCCGATACCGCGTTCCGGGTCGCGCTGGGCGGGCATCGACTGCGCGTCACCCACACCGACGGCTTCCCGGTGCGGCCCGTCACCACCGCGAGCCTGCTCATCGGCATGGGCGAGCGCTACGACGCCATCGTCGAACTGACCGACGGCGTCTTCCCGCTGGTCGCCGCCGCCGAAGGCAAGAGCGGCCGCGCCTTCGCGCTGGTCCGCACCGGCGGGGGCACCCCACCTCCGGCCGACGCGCAGTCCGCCGAACTCGCCGTCGCCCCGCTCACCGCGGACCGCCTGACCTCCGCCGAACCCGTTCGGCTCCAGGCGAAACAGCCCGACCAGACCCTCGACGTCACCCTCGGCTCCGACATGAAGAACTACGTCTGGACCATCAACGGCAAGGCCCACCCCGACCACGCCATGCTGAACGTCTCCCAGGGTCAGCGCATCCGCCTGCGCTTCCGCAACCAGTCGATGATGTTCCACCCCATGCACCTGCACGGCCACACCTACCAGGTCGTCAACCGCGACGGCACGGGCCCGCGCAAGGACACCTCCATCGTCACGCCCATGCAGACCGTGGAAGTCGACTTCGAGGCCGACAATCCAGGCCAGTGGATGCTGCACTGCCACAACGCCTATCACGGCGAAGCGGGCATGATGGGCATCCTGTCCTACGTGCGCTGAGGATCGGTCATCGGCCGCTGGTCCGACGGGGGATCGGCGGCCGAGCTGTTCGAGGGCGCGCGCTCGATGCTGCCCTGAATCCGTTGCGGCGTGGCAACATCCATCTCATCGAGACAGAGTGTCCATGATCGATACTCTCTGTTCGGATGGAGGTCAGTCCGTATAGTCGAGCTGTGCCGAAGTTGTGGAACGAGACGATCGAGGCGCACCGGGGTCAGGTGCGGGAGGCGATCCTGGATGCGGCGGGCGCGCTGGTCTCCGATCGCGGGCTGCGCGGGGTGACGATGTCGCAGATCGCGCAGCGGGCCGGGATCGGGCGGGCCACGCTGTACAAATACTTCTCCGATGTCGAGACCATCCTGCGGACCTGGCACGTGCGCCGCATCGACGGGCATCTGCGCGAACTCGCCGCGGTACGCGACGGTGTGGGCACGCCGGGGGACCGGCTGGCGGCGGTGCTCACCGGTTACGCGCACATCGTCCGGCGGAGCCGAGGTCACGACCGGGAATTGGTGACCTTCCTGCACCCCGACGAGCAGGTCGTCCACGCGCACAACCAGCTTCGCTCGTTGATCGGTCAATTGGTCGAGGAGGGAGTGCGTTCCGGCGACCTGCGCGACGACGTGCCCGCCGCCGAACTCGCCGCCTACAGCCTGCACGCCCTCGGCGCGGCCGCCGAGACGGGCGACGACGCGGGCATCGGCCGGCTGGTGGCGCTCACGATGGGCGCGCTGACGTGCACATAGCGCGGGTCGGTCGGTGATGCGGGGGAGTTCCTCGGTGGGCGGGTCTTCACCCGGGTCCGAAGGGGCTGCGGGTCCTCGGCGGGCGCGGCAGGATGTGCCTGGTTGGGTACCGCGCCCGCCGAGGGGGACTGCCGTGTTCAGCGTCCGGTCCCGTTGTGCGGAACCGTGGAGGCCGTCAAGGGCGAGCGGCCAACGTCGACAAGGCTAGGGCGAGGGTCGTCGCGTCCGGGGTGTACCGCGGGGCCACGCCTCTGCGGATTTGGGCCACGCCACGGACGCGCGTGCCGTGCGGCGCGCTGGGCCCGGACCGGGGGCGCGCGGGCAACACGCCCAAGCTCGATCGAAATTAGCTGAATAATTGCTCAATTGGGCCAGTCGCGGGGATCGGATAAGCGATCATCTGCGACATGCTCGACGACTCCTGGTGTGTCCGTTCGATACACAGCGCTGCCGTGCTGGTCGAGTTCGCCACTAGCCGCGCGATGACCAGAGCCGCCGTCCTGGCTGGGACGGGGCTCACCGAGGCCGATCTGGACGACCCGGACATCGAGATAGATATCGCCCAGGAGTTCCGGCTCATCGAGAATATTCTGGACGCCACCGGCGACGAGCCGGGTTTGGGCCTGCTGGCCGGGTTTTCGGTGCATCTGAGCATGCTCGGCAGCCTCGGCATCGCCCTGAGCAGTTGCTCCACCGTGCGCGAGATGGCCGAGCTGTGGGCGCGGCACGCCGAATTGTCGTTCGCCTACTGCCGATTCGGCATCGAGGACGCGCGGGACCGAGTGCTGGTCACCCTCGACACCGGGCCGGTGTCCCGACGACTGCGCCGCTTCGTCATCGAACGCGACCTGGCGGCCCTGCGCATCATCCAGCGCGAGCTGCTGAACTGGGACATCCGGGTGCACCGCCTGGAGCTGACCCTGCCCTACGCGCCGGTCTACGAGGCGGTCGGCATACTGCTCGGGATCGGCGATATCGGCTACGACCGGCCCGCCGACATGCTGGTCCTCGACGCCGCCGACCTGCGACGCCCTATGCCGCAGGCGAATTCGATGCTGCGCCGCCAGTACGAGCGGCTGTGCGCCGAGATCGTGGAACGCCGCCGCGCCCGGGTCGGCCTGGCCGGCCAGGTGCGCGCCCTGCTCATGCGCCACGGCCGCGCCATCGACCAGGCCGCCATCGCCGCCGACCTGCACATGAGCGTGCGCACCCTGCGCCGCCGCCTGGCGGACGAGGGCACCACCTTCCGGGAACTCGCCTGCGAGACGACGGGCCTGCTCGCGGAGGAATTGCTGGCCACCGGATTCACCGTCGACACGGTGGCCACGCGCCTCGGCTACACCAGCGTGTCGGCGTTCGCGACGGCGTTCCGCGATTGGAAGGGGCAGACCCCCGGGCAGTTCGCGCGCTCGGAGCCCGCGCCGCCGAACCGGCGTCTGCGCCGCTAGCCGCGTGAAGTCGCGCGGACTGCCCCAGATCTGAATCAGGTTTCAACAATGGCCTGACAGCCGGTGTATGAACTGCACTTTCACTCGGTATGTGCGACAGATCACACGCAGGGTTCGATGCTGCCGGTATTGACCGGGATGTGCTTTTCCAGCATGGTGTCCGAAGAACTAAGCGCTTAGTAAGTTGCCTGCTCGCCGGACCGAACCGACTATCGGAGGACTCTCACATGACCAGATTCGAGGGCAAGACCGCCATCGTCACCGGCGCGAGCCGCGGGATCGGGCTCGGCATCGCGCAGCGCCTGGTGGACGAGGGTGCGCGGGTCGTCATCACCGCCCGCAAGCAGGAGGCGCTCGACGAGGCGGTGGCCGCGCTGGGCGGACCGGACAAGGCCCTGGCCGTCGCCGGGCGCGCGGACGATGTGGCTCATCAGGCCGAGGTGGTGAAGCGGGCCGTCGACACCTTCGGCAGCGCCGACCTGCTGGTCAACAACACCGGCATCAACCCGGTCTACGGGACCATGATGCAGCTCGACCTCGAGGCCGCCCGCAAGATCGTCGAGGTCAACTGCCTGGCCGCGCTGTCGTGGGTGCAGCAGGCGTACGGCGCGTGGATGAAGGATCACGGCGGCGCGGTCGTGAACGTCTCCTCGGTGGCCGGGCTCAAGCCCGCGCCCGGGATCGGCTTCTACGGCGCGAGCAAGGCGATGCTGACCCACATCACCCAGGAGCTCGCGGTCGAACTCGGCCCGGACATCCGGGTGAACGCGGTCGCTCCGGCGGTGGTGAAGACCAAGTTCGCGACCGCGCTCTACGAGGGACGCGAGGAAGCCATCGCGGCCACGTACCCGCTCAAGCGCCTGGGTGTGCCGGAGGACATCGCGAGCGTGGTCGCGTTCCTGCTGTCGGCCGACTCCGCCTGGCTCACCGGGCAATTGCTCGTCGTCGACGGCGGCATCACCCTCACCGGTGGCGTCTAGTGGCGGACATGCCGGCGTGGCGGGTCCACGAACTGGGTGAACCCGCGACGGTCATGCGCCTGGACACGGTCGCCCGTCCCGAGGCCGGGCCGGGGCAGCTGGTCGTGCGGGTGCTCGGTGCGGCGGCGAACTTCCCCGATGTCCTCATGTACCGCGGCCGGTACCAGGTGCGGCCGGAGTTGCCGTTCACCCCGGGCATCGAGCTGTGCGGGGAGGTGGTGGCCCTCGGCGAGGACGTGATCGGATTCGCCGTCGGCGAGCGTGTGCTCGGCGGGGCCGCCCTGCCGCACGGCGCGTTCGCCGAATACGCGGTGATGAACGCGAACCAGACCTTCTCCGCGCCACCGGATCTCGACGACGCCGAGGCCGCGGCCCTGTACATCGGCTACCAGACCGGATGGTTCGGCCTGCATCGGCGCGCAGCCCTGCGCCCGGGGGAGACCTTGCTCGTGCACGCGGCCGCGGGCGGTGTCGGCAGTGCCGCCATCCAGCTCGGCAAGGCCGCCGGCGCCCGGGTCATCGGCGTGGTCGGCGGTCCCGAGAAGGCGGAGTACGCCCGCGAGCTCGGCGCGGACATCGTGATCGACCGCAGGACACAGGATTTCGTCGAGATCGTGAAGGCCGCCACCGACAATCGCGGCGCGGACGTCGTCTACGACCCGGTCGGCGGCGACACCTACGCGCGGTCGACCAAGTGCGTCGCGTTCGAGGGCCGCATCCTGGTGGTCGGTTTCGCGGGCGGAGAGATCCAAAGCGCCGCCCTGAACCACGCGCTGGTGAAGAATTATTCGATCGTCGGACTGCACTGGGGTCTCTACAACACCCACGACCGCGCGGCGGTCGCCCACTGCCACCGGGAGCTGACCCGGCTGGCCGCTGACGGCGCGATCCGACCCCTCGTCAGTGAGCGACTGGCCCTGGCGGACCTCGCCGACGGGGTCCAGCGCCTGGCCGACGGCAAGACCGTCGGCCGCGTCGTCTACACCCCCTAGTCCCCTCGGGAGAACCCTATGAGCAACGAAACACAGCGGGTAGCGATCGTCACCGGGGCCGCGCGCGGCATCGGCGCGGGCGTGGCGCGGAGGCTGGCGGCCGACGGGATGGCCGTCGCCGTGCTGGACCTCGACGAATCCGCCTGCAAGCCGGTGGTCGCCGAGGTCGAGGCGGCCGGTGGCCGGGCCGTCGCCGTCGGCGCGGACGTGTCCGACGAGCAGTCGGTGACCGCCGCGGTGGAACGGGTGGCCGCCGAGCTCGGCGCCCCGACCGTGCTGGTCAACAACGCGGGCATCATCCGCGACAACATGCTGTACAAGATGACCGTCGACGACTGGGACGCCGTCATGGGCGTGCACCTGCGCGGCGCGTTCCTGTGCACCAAGGCCGTGCAGAAGTACATGGTGGAGCAGAACTTCGGCCGCATCGTGAACCTGTCGAGCACCTCGGCGCTGGGCAATCGCGGCCAGGCCAATTATGCCGCCGCCAAGGCCGGGATCCAGGGCTTCACCAAGACCCTCGCCTTCGAACTCGGCAAGTTCGGCGTCACCGCCAACGCGATCGCGCCCGGCTTCATCGAGACCGAGATGACCCACGCCACCGCCGAACGCCTGGGCATGTCCTTCGAGGACTTCCGCCAGGCTCTGATCGCCACCATCCCGGTGGCGCGGTCGGGCAAGCCGGAGGACATCGCGCACACCGTCTCGTTCCTGGTCAGCGAAGGCGCGGGGTTCGTGTCCGGCCAGGTCATCTACGTGGCCGGCGGGCCGAAGAACTAGCGGCGCAGCGCAATCGGAACGGAAGGAACGCGAGCGATGCGGGTATTCGAGGGTTTGCCCGAGCTGGAGAAGGCGGTCGGCACCCATCTGGGTTACAGCGACTGGCATACGGTGACTCAGCTTCAGATCGACATGTTCGCCGACGCCACCGGCGACCACCAGTGGATCCACGTCGACCCCGAGCGCGCCGCCGAGGGACCGTTCGGGGCGACCGTGGCGCACGGCTTCCTGACCCTGTCGCTGCTGCCGATGCTCGCCCACGGCGTCTACGTCGTGGAGGGGCTGTCGATGGGAATCAATTACGGGACCAACAAGGTTCGCTTCCCCGCTCCGGTGCCGGTGGGCTCCTGGGTCCGGGCCGGAGTGGAGCTGGTGTCGCTGACTCCGACGAACGCGGGCGTGCAACTGGTCTCGCGGGTCACCGTGGAGATCGACGGCTCGGCCAAACCGGCCTGCGTCGCCGAGCACGTCGCCCTGCTGGTGCCGTGATGAGCGCGCCGAACAGCGCCCCGGCGGGTGGCGAGCTGCCCGGGCTGGACCTGACCCGGCTGGCCGCGTGGCTCGAGCGCTCCCGGCCCGGCTTCGCGTCCGGTCCGCTGGCCGGACGGTTCATCTCGGGCGGCCGCTCCAATCTCACCTATGTGGTGGGAGACGGTGTCTCCGAATGGATTCTGCGCCGCCCGCCGCTGGGGCACGTGCTGGCCACCGCGCACGATATGGGTCGCGAGTTCCGGGTCATGAGCGCCCTGGCCGACACCGCCGTCCCGGTCCCGCGCACGTATGTGCTGTGCACCGATCCCGATATCCTGGGCGCGCCGTTCTATCTCATGGAAAACGTTGCGGGCGTGCCCTATCGGGAGGCGGCCGAACTCGAGGCGCTCGGACCGGAACGGACCCGCGTGATCTCCGAGGGCATGGTCGACGCGCTGGCCGCACTGCACAGGGTCGATCCGGAATCGGTGGGGCTCGGGGACTTCGGGAAGGCGAGTGGCTTCCTGGCCCGGCAGGTGCACCGCTGGAAGAAACAGCTCGACGCCTCCTACACCCGCGACCTGCCCGCCGCCGAGGCGCTGTACGCGCTGCTCGCCGCGGAGCAGCCCCAGCAGTCGCCCGACGGCATCGTGCACGGCGACTACCGGCTCGACAATGTCCTCGTCGACGCGCAGGACCGGGTGGCCGCCGTCGTCGACTGGGAGATGGCCACCGTCGGCGACCCACTCACCGATGTCGCGCTGCTGGTGCTGTATCAGCGGCTGGGCGATCTGGGCGTGCCCGGCGACATGTCCGGCGCCCCCGGCTATCTCACCGAGGACGAGACTCTCGCCCGCTACGCCGAGCGCAGCGGCCGCGACCTCGCGAACCTCGGGTTCTATCAGGGTCTGGCCGCCTTCAAATTGGCCGCCATCCTCGAAGGCATCCACTACCGCTACCTGCACGGCCAGACCGTGGGCGCCGGATTCGACACCATCGGCGACGCCGTCGAACCCCTGCTGCGGGCCGGGATCGACGCCGTCAAGGAGAGCGGCCGATGACCGGCACGGTCCGAGACGAACTCCGGCGCGCGGTGGAAACCCGGCTCCGTACCCCGAGCGCGCCGAGGTAGACCGGATCGGTCTGGGAAGCGCAGGGCGTCACCGCGCGACGCTCGCCACTCCGATCGATCCGCCGATGGCGGGGCACGGAGCCGGGGATCAGGTGCATCCGACTCCGGCCGCTCCGCTCGAGGCGGTGCCGTGACACCCGGTGTCACGGCACCGTTTTCGTCTCCGCTCGGCCGTCAGGTCGCATCAGGAAATTGCGAAAGCTGTTGGTGCACAACCTGGATGGCGCACAGGAGAACCATACTTGAATCCGGAATCAAGTTCGGATAGCGTACCTGGCGAGACAGTAACCACTGTGTGCGACCCACGATCAGGAGTTGTCGATGTTCGAGCTGTCGGAGCGGGCCCGCGGATACCGGGACGAGCTGCTCGCCTTCATGGACGAGCGCGTCTACCCGGCCGAAGCGGTGTACGAGGCGCAGATGGCGGAATCCGGGGATCCGCACTTCCATCCGCCGGTGCTCGAGGAGCTCAAGACCGAGGCCCGCGACCGCGGGCTGTGGAACCTCTTCCACCCGCACCCGGAATGGGGTCCGGGCCTGACCAACCTGGAATACGCGCACCTGGCCGAGATCATGGGCCGCAGCGTGGGTCTCGCGCCCGAGGCCACCAACTGCAACGCCCCCGACACCGGCAATATGGAGGTGCTGACCCTGTTCGGCACCCCCGAACACAAGCAACAGTGGCTGCGGCCGCTGCTCGACGGCGAGATCCGCTCGGCGTTCGCCATGACCGAACCCGCGGTCGCCAGCTCCGACGCCACCAATATCCAGCTGCGCATGGAACGCGACGGCGACGAGTACGTGCTCAACGGCCGCAAATGGTGGACCTCCAATGCCCTGCACAAGAACTGCAAGGTCATGATCGTGATGGGCAAGACCGATCCGGACGCGCCCACCCACCGCCAGCAGTCGATGATGGTCGTGCCCATGGAAACCCCCGGCGTCACCGTGCTGCGCGGACTGCCGGTCTTCGGTTATCAGGACCGCGAGGGCCACGCCGAAGTGCTCTTCGAGAACGTGCGCGTCCCCGTCACCGCCCTGCTCGCCGGTGAGGGCGACGGATTCATGATCAGCCAGGCCCGCCTGGGCCCCGGCCGCATCCACCACTGCATGCGTGCCGTCGGCATGGCCGAACGCGCCCTGGACCTGATGATCGACCGGGCGCAATCGCGCGTCACCTTCGGCGAGCCGGTGGCCAACCGGGCCAATATCCAGGACTGGATCGCCGAAGCGCGCATCGAGATCAATATGGCCCGGCTGCTCACCCTGCAGGCGGCGTACCTGATGGACACCGTCGGCAACAAGGCGGCCCGCACCGAGATCGCCGCCATCAAGGTCGCGGCCCCGAACGTGGCGCTGAAGGTGATCGACCGCGCCATCCAGGTGCACGGCGGCGCCGGCGTCTCCGATGACTTCCCGCTCGCCAATATGTACGCCCACATGCGCACCCTGCGTCTGGCCGACGGACCCGACGAGGTGCACAAGCGATCCATCGCCCAGTGGGAACTGCGCCGCCGCGACCCCGACTGGGGAAAGCGCGCCCGCTAGCCGCGCGCCGGAAGTTCTCCGGTGGCTGCGAGACTGTACCGGTGACCGGATCAGAGGATCGCTCGCGCGCGGACGAGACGCGGGCACGGCTGCTGGACGCTGCGATCGTCGCCTTCGCCGAGCGCGGCTTCCACGGCTCCACCACCCGCGACATCACCTCGATCGCCGGATTGAGCACCGCGGCCATCTACGTGCACCACCGGTCCAAGGAGGAACTGCTCTACCAGGTTTCGCGCGCCGGGCACGAGAACACCCTGGCCCGGTTGCGCGGCGCACTGTCCACCTCCGACGACCCGGTGGAGCAATTGGTCGCGGTGATGCGGGATTTCGCCATCGACCACGCGCGCGGCCACACCGGCGCGCGGGTCGTCAACTACGAGCTCGCCGCCCTGAGTCCCGAACATCAGCGGGAGATCAAGGACGTCCGCCGCGTCATCGACGCCGAGATGCGGCAGCTCATCGAACGCGGCGTCGCCGCGGGCGTGTTCGACAACCCGAATCCGCGCATGGCCGCGGTGGCGTTGCTGTCGCTGGGCATCGACCTGGCCCGCTGGTACCGCGACGACGGGCCGCTCTCGCCGGAGGAGATCGGCGACTACTACGTCGATCTCGCGCTGCGGATCGTCGGCGCGCGCCGCTAGGTCAGGGCTGGGCCCGGCCCTGCTGCCACTCCGGCCACGGGACCGACCAGTCGCCGTTCTGCCAGATGTCGAGCGGCTCGCCGCCGGTATTGCGGACCTCCACCACGTCGCCGGGGACGACGAAGTCGAAGAACCAGGTGGCGTCGGCGGGGGAGATATTGAGGCAGCCGTGCGAGACATTGGTATTGCCCTGGGCCCACATGCTCTGCGCCAGTTCGTGGACGTAGATGCCGTCGTGGCTGATCCGCACCGCGTGATGGATGGTGGTCCGGTATCCCAGGCTGGCGTTGGTGGGCAGGCCGTAGCTCGCTGAATCCATGATGACCGGATCCGAGCTGTCGAGCACCGTGTAGATGCCCGGCCGGGTCCAGAACGACAGCTGGCGTCCGCCGATCACCGCGGAGCCGCCCATGCCCATCGAGGTCGGCATGGAGCGCACCAGGTTTCCGTTGTCGAAGACGTCGATCATCTTGGTGTCGTCGTCGGCGATCGCCACGTGGGCCGCGCCGATGGTCACCGACACCCGCTGATCACGCAGGCCGAACGCGCCGTCGCCGAGCGGGATGCCGAACAGGTCCGCCGTCACCGTGATCCGGGTGCCGGGCGCGTGATAGAGCTCTGGCCGCCAGTGCGCGTTGCGATCGTCGAGCCAGTACCAGGCCCCCGCGACAGCGGGCGCGGTCACGACTTTCAGCGCGGATTCGGCCGCCCTCCGGTCCACGGCCTCGGTGAAATGCGCGACGAGCACGAAACCGACGCCGTACGTATCGTTTTCGGAGAGCTCGACCTGATTCGCCGACCGCAGCGAGACGTCGACGAGCCGATCGGGCCGGGGCGTCGTGTAATTCGCGGTGGCGGTGATGTCGCCGGTCTCGCCCTTGGCCACGGCCTTCACCGTGTAGGTGTGGCCGTAGCCGAGCGGTTCGGCGCTGACCCAGCTCTTCTGATCGGCGGCCGGTGCGCCGGGCAGCGGACGGCCGGTCTCGTCGAGCCATTCCACCGAGGTCAGGGTCCCGTCGGTGACGGCGACCGTGCCGGGCGCGCGGGCCGACACCGGCTGTGGGGCCGGTGCGGGCTCGAAGTGGATCTTGGCGGGCGTGCGCGGTGTCGAGGGCTCCCGGCCGCAGCCCGCGAGTACGAGCCCGCCCGCTCCGGCGAATCCGAGCAGTAGTTGACGGCGTCGCACTGCCATCGCGTGCCTCCTTCACCGGGTGCCGATGATCATGATCAGTGGATCAGCATCGGTCGGCGTGACGCGGCAGCCACGCCGACGGGCTGTGTCTCCACCGATCCGTCGTCCAACCGACACCATTTCTCGACACGCCGCCGGGGACAGCGGGAGTCAGGCGCGCAGCGGGCCGATGGTGACCGAGCCGGGCTGGCCGAAGGTCACCGCGCCGAGCTTGCGCCAATCCCAGTACAGGCGCAGCGGGCGGGTGTTGTCGGGCGGGGTCACGATCAGTTCGTTGGCGATCCAGTCGGTCCCGCCGTAGGTGTAGGTGAGCGTGGCCGACGCCGATCGTCCCGGCGCGAGCTCGATCGGGTAGCCGGTCGCGCCGTTGCGTGCCGCGTGCTGCCCGGGCTGTCCCCACACCGCCAGGTCCACGCCCGGGTAACCCTGCGTGCGGCAGGTCTGCGCGGAGACATTGCGCAGCGTGATGTTCGCGGTGCGCAGGTTGGAGCCGAGCTGCTCGCCCGCGGTCACCGAGGCCTGGATGCGCGAGGTGCTGCACCACGGCGCGGTCGCGCCGGCCGCGCCCGTGAACGCGGCGGTCGAGCCCGCCAGCGCCGCGGCGGCGAGGGCGAGGGTCAGAATCCGGTATCGCATGATGTCGTCCCTTGATCGTTCGGTACCGGTGGTCGTTCGGTACGACCCGAGATTCGCCGGGCCCGCCAACAACCGACCAATGGCCCACTAATGACCGCGCGGAATACCCTCTCCCACAGCCTGTTTCGCGAGTCTCGCACGGGTTGCCGCCGGCATCGCGGGCAATGGATTCGGGCGCGGGCCGGGAAACCGCGTCGCGGTGGTTGCCCGCCACCGCGGAATCCACCCGTGCGGAGAGGGGTTCGGTGATCGGCATCCATGGCTATTGGGGCGTATCTACTCGACTGATCGCTTGTCATAGGGGGCTGGACACCCGGTGAGGATCGACCCGGTCCGTTAATTCCGCCCGTCACGGCCGTATTTTCTGTCCGAAACTGTAAATTCGCAGCTCTGCCCCAATTTTTGCTGGATTCCCGACTTGCCGACCCGGTAGCAGGCTGCTAGGAAGTAGCCACATGTTCAGGGTCCATCCATGGCGGATGGGCGAATTCCGGGGGCGGGATGATGACCGAGTCGACCATCGGCAGCGCAGGGCATGAGCATCGCGGTGGGGTTCACGACCCCGGCCCTCCCGTGCCGCCGAATTTCGGCGGCACGCTGCGGCGACTGCGCGAGCGGCGGGGAGTCTCGCGGGAACGGCTGGCCTTCGGAGCGGGGGTGAGCGCCAGCTACATCACCCGGATGGAACGCGGGGAACGCGGCCGCCCCACCGAACAGGTGCTCACCGCCATGGTCCGCTACCTGGACCAGGTCGCCCGCCTGACCATGGCCGAATACCGGCACCTGCACGACCTGGCCGCACTCGGGCAGCACGCCCCGCCGCGCGACGAGCCGCCGCTGACCGCGGCCATGCTGGAGAACCTCGACGTCCACCTGCCGCATCCCGCGGCCTATCTCGACCGTCGCCTGAACGTGCTGGCCGCCAACGCCGTCCATCTGCGCACGTTCCCCGGGCTCGGCGACGACGGCAATTTCCTGCACTGGATGCTCACCGACGACCTCGCGCGGCATGTCCTCGTCGACTGGACCGGCTCACTGCGCCATGCCATCTCGACCCTGCGCGGGCTGCTGGCCATGGAGGAGGGCGAGACCGAGGAGGACGCGCGGGTGCTGGCCGAACTCGGGCGGTTCGAGCCGTTCCGGCGAATCTGGACCGGCGATCATGGCATTCTCACCGGCGCGCCCACGGTCATGCGGCTGCGTGACGCGGTGACCGGGGTGCCGTATTCCCTGATGTGGCAGATCCTGCGGGATCAGTCGGCGACCATGAGCCCGGGGCAGCCGATCTTCGTGGTCGGACTGCCCACGGCGAGTCAGCCGCGAGACCGGGTGGTCGGTCCGTAGGATCGCCGAGGGAGGGGGCCTGGGAGGAGGCGGAACGCGGTGCCTGCCAACAGTCTCGACCGGTCGATCGTGGTGGGCGTCGACGCCTCCGAATCCGCGCTGCACGCGGTGCGCTGGGCCGCGGTCGACGCCGCCCTGCGCGGCGCGCCGCTGCACCTGGTGTTCGCGGTGCCGCCGGTCGCCGACGCGCCCCTGGACGAGAGCCCGGTCCGGCTGCTGCACGACCGGCTGCGCGGCACCGCCCAGGACGCGCTCGACCATGCCGCCGAGATCGCGCGGAAAGCGGTGGGGGACCGGCCGGTTCCCGACATTCGCACCTTCCTCGTCGACGCGCCCGCGGTCACCGTGCTGTCGGCGCAGGCCGAGACCGCCTACTTCGTGGTGGTCGGCGTGCGCGGCATGAGCGCCTACCACCGCAGCCTGCTCGGCTCGGTGAGCACCGGCGTGGCGCGGCACGCGCGGGGGCCGGTGGTGGTGGTTCCCGGTGGGACCGAGCCGATTTCGGACCGACCGGTCGTCGTCGGGGTCGACGGGTCGGTGCACAGCGTGCGCGCGCTCGAGATCGCCTTCGACGAGGCCTCGCGGCGCGATGCGCCGCTGCTGGCGGTGCACGCGTGGGAAGAACTGTCCGGCGACACTCACACCCACGCCGACGCCGCCGACCTGCTGACCGGCATGCTGGACCGCAATGCCGCGGCCTTTCCGGGTGTCGAGGTGAAAACCCTTGTCATGGAGGGGCATCCGGCCCGCATCCTGCTCGATGCCGCCGCGGGAGCGCAATTGCTGGTGGTCGGCAGTCACGGCACCCGCGGATATCCCGGGATGGCGCTCGGATCGACCGGTCACGCGCTGCTGCACGGCAGTGAATGCCCTATCGCGCTGGTCCGTCTGCGCAATTGACCCGCTGCCCGGGCGATTTCGCGGCGACATCGCGGTACGGCCTACAAAACCGGCGCGGATGTAACCTTTTCGCCAGGAATCAGACACCTCAGCAATTTCTGGGTACATCCTGCTGAAGCCGGGCTCGCCCCGGAGGCAAGACAATTCAGAGAGTTACGACCATGCGTAGAGCAACGGCGCTCTTCGCCGCATTACTGTTGGCCATCCTTTTTTCCATCACACACCTGACGGCTCCGCGGGCCCATGCCGATGACTGCACCGGTGATTGGGCCATCGGCATCGGCGGACTGGGCGACAACACCTCGTCCATCTTCGCACCGTTCGTGAATCAACCGGTGGGTTACAACTCCGCCGACCCGATGTCGGGGTTGAACGAACTCAACCGGTTGTTCTGGCAGCATCGCAACGAATGTCCCGGCGACCACATCCGGTTGATCGGGCACAGTGAGGGCGCGGGTCTCGTCCACGCCTGGGTCACCGCACACCAGGGCGTCGACAATGCCAATGCCATTCTGCTGTCGGATCCCAAGCGGGCTCCGGGTCCGGGCTGGGGCGGTTTGTCCTCCACGCCCGGCAGCGGCATCATCGGCTACCCGCTCGCGGGCGTCGACGACTGGTTCGGCGGCTTCCCGGTCCTGACGGTGTGCAACCACGACGACCAGATCTGCGACACTTCGGCCGGCTGGTGGGGCTACCTCTTCGGAGGCGCCCATGGTCGTTACGATTTCAATGTCTGGGACTACGGCGACTGGGATTCCGGCGTCTGGTACCGGTGACATCGGTCATCGAACGATTCCGAAGGGGATCAGTAGCCGAAAGGCTCTGGTCCCCTTTGGCTGAACCCATGCCCCATCGAAGTGCACACGGCCGCACCGGAATAGGTGATCTGACAGGTCGCTCCGGCAAAGGAGACCGAGAATTGCGGATCGTGCCCGCTCACCTGCGCGATGGGCGCCAGCGCCGGATTACCGCCCGGCAGTGTGTGACTGCCGTTGGAGTTCCACTCCGGGTGTGCCGGGGCCGCGGTCGAATCGATGACGATCGCGGGCACATTCGGCAGCGGGACCTGCGCGCCGAGGTAGAGCACATTCATGACGGCGGCCGGGACCATGAGATCGCATCCCACCGCGCCGTCCGTGGCGATGGAACAGTTCCACCCGCCCAGGCTGAAATATTGAGCATCCCCGACCTGCACCGGGCCGCCCGCCGTGTCGGCGGACGCACCCCCGGCTCCTGACAAACCGGCAACAATCCCGAGAATGCCCCCGCAAACCCATGCGACGGAAACCTTCACAGTTCTGGACACGCCATCTCCCTGATGCGCGAAGAAGAGTTAATGGGTCGAATCGACCATAGAGAAAAGGTATCACTCCAGGCTGCGGGCCTTGAGTTCTGTCGAGGGGGCTAACCACAATTGCGCCCTGCTTTTCGCATCCGTGCGAACCGCGAAAGGCCCGGGGTAACCCGAAAGTGGTACACGGCCGTGTGCTGTCGTCTGATTTCCGGGCCGCGCCCACCCGGCAATCTCGGAGAGGACAGGCGGCGCACCGGGCGTCGCCCTCCGAAGACGAGGTGAGCGGAATGATTCAGGCGCGCGGACTGGGCAAGCGCTACGGCGACGTGGCGGCGGTGCACGAGCTGTCCTTCGACGTCCCGCCGGGCGTGGTGACCGGATTCCTGGGCCCCAACGGCGCGGGCAAGTCCACCACCATGCGGCTCATGCTGGGGCTCGACCACGGCAGCGGGCGCACCCTGTTCGATGGGCAGACCTACGCCGAACTCACCGATCCGCTGCGTTCGGTCGGCGTCATGCTCGACGCCCGCGCCGTGCACCCCAAGCGCACCGCCATCGCGCACCTGCAGATGATCGCCGACGGCGCGGGCATCGGCCGGGCCCGGGTCGAGGAGGTGCTGGGCCAGGTCGGACTGTGCGACGTGGCCGGGAAGCGGGCCGGCGGTTTCAGCCTCGGCATGCAGCAGCGGCTCGGGCTCGCGGTCGCGCTGCTGGGCGATCCGGCGACCATCATCCTCGACGAGCCCGCCAACGGACTGGACCCCGAGGGTGTGCGCTGGCTGCGCGATCTGCTCAAAGGCCTGGCGCGCCAGGGCCGCACCGTGTTCGTGTCCTCGCATCTGCTCAACGAGATGGCGCACCTGGCGGATTCGCTGGTGGTCATCGGGGGCGGGCGGCTGCTGGCCGCGGAGTCGGTGCGCGAGTTCATCGGCCGCAACTCCGCCTCCACCGTCGTGGCCCGCACCGACCGGCCGCACGAACTGGCGCACCTGCTGGGCCGCAATGGATTCCGGGCCCGTGTCGAGGCCGACGGCGCGGTGCTGGTGGACGGCGACGACCGCCAGGCCGTCGCGGCCCTCGCCCTGCGGGCCGGGCTGCTCGTCACCGAGCTGACCCTGGCCCGCAGCAGCCTCGAGGACGCCTACTTGCACGCCACCGCCGACGCGGCGCGGTACCGCGGCCACGTCGCGGCCTGACCGACCGCATCCTCCGAAGGGAATCACTCTCATGCTCAACGCCATTCGTTACGAAGTCGCCCGCCTCGCGACGGTCCGCTCGACCTGGGTGCTGCTCGCCGCCGGGCTCGCCCTGCAAGGGGTCATCGCCTACTTCTCCGCGATCCGCGACCACGCCACCCCGAGCGAGCAGTTCACCGCGTCGACGTCGGGCCTGCCGCTGCTGCTGGGCGCGCTGTTCGCGACGGCGGTGGCCGTCAACGCCTTCGGCCACGAATACCGCTACGGCACCATCACCACCACCATGCTCACCCTGCGCCGTCCGGGCCGGGTGCTGGCCGCCAAGGCGGTGACCACCGGCGCGCTCGCCGCGGTCTACGGCCTCGCGCTGATCGGCGTGACGGTGCTGGTCCAGCTGGTGACCTCGCAGCTGCCCGCCGAAACCTCGGATATCACACGGGCATTCGCCGCCGCGCCGGTGTACGTCACCCTGGCCGCACTGGCCGGGATGGGCATCGCCGCCGTGACCCGCAACGCCACCCTCGCCATGGTCGCCGCCCTCGGCATTCCGACCGTCGCCGAGACCGGCGCGGTGGTGGTGGGCGCCAGTCCGAAGCTGATGCCCTTCCTGGCCGCCGGACAGCTGGGGACGCCCGGCAATGGCAATCCGGTCCTGCTCGCGCTGCCGCTGACCGCGTTGGCCGCCGGTGTGCTGGCAGTCGGCGGCGTCCTGCTCGCGCGCCGTGACGTGTAGGGATCGCGTGCCGACTAGGGTTGCCGGAATGAGCACGACACGACGGATCGGCCTGCTGATCCTCGATGTCGTGCTCGCCGTCGCCTTCGGCGCGGTCGGCTTCTCGGAGGTCCACACCTCGCCCATCGGCCTGCTGCCCGCCGCCGCCGGACCGGCGGTGGCGATCGTGGCCGGGGTCGCCCTGCTGTTCCGCCGCTACGAGCCGTCGGCGGTGCTGGCGGTCACGCTGCTCGGGCACGTGCTGTCCGGTGCGCTCGCGCCCGCGCTGCCGGCGTTGTACACGGTCGCCCGCCGCTACGGCACCCGGCGACCGACGGTGCTGGCGTCGGTGACCGCGCTGATCGTGGCCGTCGTGCCGTGGGGCGCGGGATCGTCGTGGGGACTGTTCTTCGCGCGCGGGGTGATCGTCGCCGTCACCATGGTCGTCCCGCTGCTGTACGGCCTGTGGACCAACCAGCGCGCCGAAACCCTTGCCGCCCTGCGCGAACGCGCCGAGCAGGCCGAACGTGAACAGGGTCTGCGCGCCGCCGCGGCCGTGGAAGCCGAACGGCTGCGCATCGCGGGCGAGCTGCACGATATTGTCGCGCACCGGATCTCGCAGATCACCGTGCTCGCGGGCGCCCTGGAGGTCTCCGCTGACGGCAGGCCCGCAGAGATCGCGGGCACCATCCGCGCCACCGGATCCCTTGCGCTCACCGAGATGCGGGAACTGCTCGGCGTACTGCGCGCCCGCGACGGCGGGGAGCAGGCGCCGCTGCGACCCGCCCCCGACCTGTCGGCCATCGCCGAACTGATCGCCGAGGCGACCGAAGCCGGGCAACTGGTGGACCTGTCGACGCCGCCCGAACTGCCGCCGGTGCCGGGGCCGGTGGGCCGCGCGGCTCACCGCCTGGTGCGGGAGGCGCTGACCAATGCCGCCAAGCACGCGGCCGGGGCCGAGGTGCGGGTGGCGCTCACCGTGGACGGCGAACACCTCGACGTGGACGTGCGCAACGGACCCGGTGAGCGGACCGCGCTGGCCGCGGCGGGATCGGGGTTCGGGCTGCTCGGCATGCGGGAGCGGGTCGAACTCGCCGGGGGCACGGTGCATTCCGGGCCGTTGCCCTCGGGCGGGTATCGGGTGCACGCGAGCTTCCCGCTGGCGGTGACGGAATGAGCGGTCGGGCGAACGATGGTGCGGTGAGGGAGGTTTCGTGATCCGGGTGGTGCTGCTCGACGACGAGGAGCTGGTGCGCTCCGGCATCTCCATGATCCTGGAGGCGGGCGGCGGGATCGAGGTGGTGGCGCAGGACGGGGACGGACGGTCGATCGTGGACCTGGTCGCCAAGTACCGGCCCGACGTCGTCGTCACCGACATCCGGATGCCGCACGTGGACGGGCTGGAGGTGACCCGCCGGGTGCGCGCCCTGCCCGCACCGCCCGCGGTCGTCGTGCTGACCACGTTCGGACTCGACGAATACGTCTATGCCGCATTGGAATCCGGTGCGGCCGGATTCCTGCTCAAGGACACCCCGCCCCGGGAACTCGCCCGCGCGGTCGAGGTGGTCGCCGCCGGTGACGCCATCCTGGCCCCCTCGATCACCAAACGCATGCTCACCGCGTTCACCCAGGGTCCCGGCGCGCAGCAGCCCGACGCCCTGGCCCGGCTCGAGGCGCTCACCGACCGGGAACGTGAGGTCGCCCGGGCGGTCGCCACCGGCGCCGGCAACGCCGAGATCGCCCGCACCCTCCACATGAGCGAGTCGACCGTGAAGGTGCACATCAGCCGGGTCATCGCCAAGCTCGGGCTCGAGAACCGCACGCAGATAGCGATTCTCGTGCTCCGCGCCGGATTGGCCTGAGCGCGGCGGTTCAGATCCGGGTCAGCGCCGCGAGCCAGGCCGCCACGGGGGTGGGGTCGGGCAGGATGTCGAGCGTGGCGGGCTCGAGCGAGTCCAGCCGCCAGTCGTCGGTGAAGGCGGACTCGATATCGCTGCGGCGCAGGCGATGCGGTCCCCAGGTGCCGGGCTGGCGGTCGCTGAACCCCAGCAGGAAGTAGCGGCCACCGGGGCGCAGGATCGCGGCCAGGCCGGTCACCAGGGCGGCGCGGTCGGCGCCGGCGAAGAGGTGGAACAGTCCGCAGTCCAGGACCGTGTCGAAGGTTTCGCCGAGGGTCGGCAGTTCGAGGGCGCTGTGGCGGCGGAACGTGGCCTGCAGGCCGCGGTCGGCGGCCTTGGCGCGGGCCAGTTCCAGGGCGCGGGCGGACTGGTCGATGCCGGTGGCGTCGAGGCCGCGGCTCGCGGCGAGCAGGGCGTGTTCGCCGGTGCCGCAACCCAGGTCGAGCACCCGGCCGCGCAGTTCACCGGCGTCGGCGAGGTCCGCGAACGGGCGCTGCGGGCGGTCGATGTCCCAGGGCGGTTTGGTCGCGTAGAGGGTGTCGGCGGCGTCCGGGTCGTGGTACTCGGGATGCGGATCGCGTGGGGGAGGTGTCACCGGAATCTCCTGCCGGGAGAGTGGTCGTGCGGGACTCCTCGAATTTATCGAGACGCTCTGTCTACGGTCAAGCTTCGTTGTCTCCGCGCGCCGGGGCGGCGACCTTACCGGGCGACCGGTTTCGGCGTTGACCCTGCGGCCGCGGCGGGATTGCCGCACACTGGGCTCCTGGCAAACGCCGTGTGAGGGCGGCGTTTTCACTCGGGAGTGCCCATGACCGCAACCCAGTCTCGATCCGATGATGACGAACGGCGGCTCGCCGAACTCGGCTACAAACAGGAATTGGCCCGATCCTGGTCGGGATTCTCGAATTTCGCGATCAGCTTCACCATCGTCTCCATTCTCACCGGCGGCCTGGCCAGCTACGGGATCGGACTCGCCAACGGCGGGCCCATCACCATGGCGTGGGGCTGGCCGCTGGTCTCGGTGATGGTGCTGTTCGTGGGCCTGGCCATGGCCGAATTGGCCTCGGCCTACCCGACTTCCGGCGGCCTGTACTGGTGGGCGTCGGAACTGGGCGGGCCGGTGTGGGGCTGGTTCACCGGCTGGTTCAACCTGATCGGGCAGATCGCGGTGACCGCCGCGATCGATTACGGCGCGGCCATTTTCACCACCGCCGTGCTCAATGTGATCGGCATCGACATCGGCACCGACCGCACCGCGATCTTCCTGGTGTTCTCCGGAATCCTGGTGCTGCACGCGGTGCTGAACGTGATCGGCCCGCACCTGTCGGCGGTCATCAACAATGTGTCGGCCTGGTGGCATGTGGGCGGCGTCGCCATATTCGTGGTGGTGCTGGGATTCGGTGCGCAACACCATCAGAGCATCGGGTTCGTGTTCACCAAGACCGTCGACAACAGTGCCGTGGGCTTCGGCGGGGTGGCGTTCAGTTTCCTGCTCGGATTGCTGCACGCGCAGTACACGTTCACCGGATACGACGCCTCGGCGCACATGTCGGAGGAAACCCACGACGCCTCGCGAATGGCGGCCAAGGGGATCATCAACACCATCGTGGTGTCGGCGGTCGCGGGCTATCTGCTCATCATGGCGGTGACGTTCGCGATCCCGAATCTCGACGACGCCCTGGACCCGACCAAGAACAGCGGATATCCGGTCATCTACATCCTGCAGAATTCCCTGAATTCGTTCTGGTCCGGGCTGCTGCTGATCATCGCCGCCATCGCCCAATTGTTCTGCGGCTATGCCTCGGTGACCGCGGCCTCCCGCATGCTGTTCGCCTTCGCCCGCGACGGCGCGGTGCCGGGATCCAAGCTGTGGGCGACGTTGTCCTCGCGGCGGGTGCCGGTGAACGCCGTCATCTTCGTGTCGGTGTTCGCGTTCATCCTGCTGATTCCGTCGATGCTGGTGCCCGCCGCCAACGCGCCGACCGCTTACGCCGCGGCGACCTCGGTGGCCACCATCGGCCTCTACATCGCCTACGGGATTCCGGTGCTGCTGCGGCTGCTGCGCGGCGATCGATTCCAGGCCGGGCCGTGGCAGCTCGGCCGCTGGCACCGGCCCGTCGGGATCATCGCATTGATCTGGATCGTGTTGATCAGTGTGCTGTTCATCCTGCCGACCGACGATCACGGGTATCCGTGGGTGGACGGATTCACCTGGAACTCGGTGAATTACGCGCCCATCACCCTGGTCGGGGTGGTCGGCGCGATCGCCATCTGGTGGTTCGCCTCGGCCCGGCGCTGGTTCACCGGGCCCAAGCGGACAGTGGAGGAGCCGCCGGAGGCCGAGGAGGCCCCCGTCAGCGCCTGACTACAGCGGGGTGACGTACGCCCCGGAGATGCCGCCGTCGACCAGGAACTGCGAGGCGGTGATGAAGGAGGAATCGTCGCTGGCGAGGAAGGCCACGGCGGCGGCGATCTCCTCTGGCTCTGCGAACCGGCCTGTCGGAATGTGCACCAGCCGGCGGGCGGCCCGCTCCGGATCCTTGGCGAACAGCTCCTGCAGCAGGGGAGTGTTGACCGGTCCGGGGCACAGCGCGTTCACGCGAATCCCCTGGCGCGCGAACTGCACTCCCAGTTCCCGGCTCATGGCCAGCACGCCGCCCTTGGAGGCGGTGTAGGAGATCTGCGAGGTGGCCGCGCCCATCACCGCCACGAACGACGCGGTATTGATGACCGAGCCCTTGCCGCGCTCGAGCATGTGCTCGATCGCGTACTTGCTGCACAGGTACACCGAGGTCAGATTGACCTCCTGCACGCGGCGCCAG
This sequence comes from Nocardia sp. NPDC005746, assembly GCF_040630785.1. Classification (NCBI taxonomy): domain Bacteria; kingdom Bacillati; phylum Actinomycetota; class Actinomycetes; order Mycobacteriales; family Nocardiaceae; genus Nocardia; species Nocardia sp. NPDC005746. The sequence goes on along the minus strand of NZ_JBEXYE010000017.1, from coordinate 73,135 downwards.
GCGTCGATGCCGGTGGTGAGGATCGAATCGTCGTCCGGCGGTGAGATGCCCGCGTTGTTGAAGGCGATGTCGAGGCCGCCGTAGGTGTCCACGGCGGTCTGGAACATGGCCCGGACCTGGTCCTCGTCGGTGACGTCGACCTTCACGTAGAGCCCGCCGACCTCGGCCGCGGCGGCCTCACCGGCGACGGGGTCGATATCGCCGACCACGACCTTGGCGCCCTCCTGGGCGAACCGGCGGACGGTGGCGAGTCCGATGCCGCTGCCGCCGCCGGTGACGACCGCGACCCGATCCTGTAAGCGCTGCAACGTATCTCCTTCGGTTGATGGATGTCGGCGGTGCGGGTTATTCGGTGGCGAGGAAGACGTTCTTGGTTTCGGTGAAGGCCCTCGCCGCGTCGGGTCCCAGCTCCCGGCCCAGGCCGGACTGCTTGAATCCGCCGAACGGCGTCCAATACCGCACGGAGGAATGGGAATTCACCGACAGGTTCCCCGCCTCGACGCCGCGCGCGACCCGCAGGGCGCGGCCGACGTCGGAGGTCCAGATCGAGCCGGACAGACCGTACTCGGTGTCATTGGCGATGCGCAGCGCGTCGGCCTCGTCGTCGAACGGGAGCACCGCGACGACCGGGCCGAACACTTCCTCGGTGAGCACCCGGTCGGTGGGTGAGGTGGGCAGGACCACCGTTGGCGGGAACCAGAATCCGGGACCGTCGGGGCGGGCGCCGGTGAAGGCCACTTTGGTCGACGGTTCCAGGAATCCGGCGACGCGGTCGCGGTGGGCGGCGGAGATGAGCGGGCCCATCTCGGTGGACTCCTCGCCCGGATCGCCGACCCGCACGCCGTGCACGGCCGGTTCGAGGAGTTCGAGGAAGCGGTCGAAGACGCTGCGCTGCACCAGGATCCGGGAGCGGGCGCAGCAGTCCTGCCCGGCATTGTCGAACACGCCGTAGGGTGCGGTGGCGGCGGCGCGCTCCAGGTCGGCGTCGGCGAACACGATATTGGCGCTCTTGCCGCCGAGTTCGAGCGTCACCCGCTTCACCTGGTCGGCGCAACCGGCCATGATCTGCTTGCCCACCTCGGTGGAGCCGGTGAACACCACCTTGCGCACGGCCGGGTGGGTGACGAAGCGCGCGCCGACCACCGAGCCACGGCCCGGGATCACCTGGAAGACATGCTCGGGCAGGCCCGCTTCCAGGGCCAGCTCGCCGAGCCGGATCGCGGTCAACGGGGTGAGCTCGGCGGGCTTGAGCACCACCGTGTTCCCGGCCGCGAGCGCCGGCCCGAAGCCCCACGCCGCGATCGGCATCGGGAAGTTCCAGGGCACGATGATGCCGACGACCCCGAGCGGTTCGCAGAAGGTGATGTTCACCCCGCCCGCCACCGGAATCTGATTGCCCGTCAACCGTTCCGGCATGCCCGCGCTGTAGTGCAGCACATCGCGGACATTGCCGGCCTCCCAGCGGGCATTGCCGATGGTGTGGCCCGCATTGCTCACCTCGAGCCGGGCGAGCTGTTCGATCTCGGCGTCGACCGCCTCGGCGAAGCGGCGCAGCAGCCGCGCCCGATCGCCGGGGGAGACGGCCCGCCAGCCGGCCGACGCGCGGTGGGCGCGTTCGATGGCGGCGTCGGTGGCGGCCGCGTCGGCCGCTTCGATGGTGGCCACCACGGTCTCGGTGGCGGGGTTGACGACGTCGGTCGTGGTCACCGGTTGCGCTCCTTCGCGTACTGTGCGGCCTGATCGACCAGGGCCCGCATGAGGCGGGTCTCGGTCGCGTTCTCCTCCGGATGCCATTGCACGCCCAGCAGGAACGGTCCGTCGAGGGTCTCGGCCGCCTCGACGATGCCGTCCTGGGCGTGCGCGGCGACGGTGAGCTCGGGGGCGAGGGTGTCGATGGCCTGATGGTGGTGGCAGTGCGCCTTCAACTCCGGGCCGGTGATCTCCGCCAGCCGGGTGCCCGGCACGGTGGTGACGGTCGTGACCGTGAAGACGCCGGGCGTGCGTGAATGATCGGTGTGGCCGACCACATCCGGGACGTGCTGGTGCAGGGTGCCGCCGAGGGCGGCGTTCACGAGCTGGAGTCCGCGGCAGATCGCCAGGATCGGCAGACCAGCCTCCCGCGCCAGCTCGAACAGCCCGAATTCCGATTCGTCGCGGTCGAGCCGCGGTCTACCCGTCTCGGGATGGGGCGCCGCGCCGTAGCGGGCCGGATCCAGGTCCGCGCCACCGGTGAGCACGAGGCCGTCGAGACGCTCGATCAGCTCGGGCCGCGCGGCGCCGGTGGGCGGCAGCAGGACCGGAATCCCGCCCGCCCGCTCGGTCAGGTCCACGTAGGTGCGCGCCAGCACGGCAGCGTCCACGTCCCAGTGGCCGAACCGGGTGCGTTCGGAGTAGGTGGGCAGGCCGATGATCGGCCGCGGTGCGGGGTCAGAGTCGTTCGAAGCCACGGATGCGCTCCCAATCGGTCACCGCCGCATCGTAAGCGTCCAGCTCGACCTGTGCGGCATTGCGGTAATGCCGCACCACGTCCGCGCCGAACGCCTGCTGGGCGACCTTGCTCTCGCCGAACAGGTGCGCCGCCTCGCGCAGGGTCTTCGGTACGCGCGGGCGGTTGGAGCTGTAGGCGTTGCCGTGGAACTCCGGCTCCAGGGGGAGCCGCTGATCGATACCGTGCAGCCCCGCGGCGATGACCGCCGCGACGGCCAGGTACGGGTTCACGTCGCCGCCGGGGATGCGGTTCTCCACACGCAGCGACGGGCCGTGGCCGACGGTGCGCAGGGCGCAGGTGCGATTGTCGCGGCCCCAGGCCAGCGCGGTCGGGGCGAAGCTTCCGGCCTGGAAGCGCTTGTAGGAGTTGATGTTCGGAGCCAGGAAGTAGGTGAGGTCCCGCAGGGAGTCCAGCTGCCCGGCGATGAAGTGCCGCATCAGCTTCGAGGGGCCGTCGCCGTCGGTGAATACCGGCTCGCCGCCCGCATTGCGCAGGCTGATGTGAATGTGGCAGGAATTGCCTTCCCGCTCATTGTATTTCGCCATGAAGGTGATGCTGCGGCCGTCTTGCGCCGCGATCTCCTTCGCGCCGGTCTTGTAGATGCTGTGGTTGTCGCAGGTGACCAGCGCCTCGTCGTAGCGGAAGGCGATCTCGTGCTGGCCGGGGTTGCATTCGCCCTTGGCGGACTCGACATACATTCCCGCGCCGGACATTTCGGTGCGGATGCGACGCAGCAAGGGTTCGATGCGCGCGGTGCCGAGCATCGAATAGTCGACGTTGTACTGGTTGGCGGGAGTCAGGTCCCGGTAGCCGCCGCGGAACGCGGACTCGTAGGTGTCGTCGAAGACGAGGAACTCGAGTTCGGTGCCGACGTAGGCGTACAACCCATGCTCGGCCAGGCGATCCAGCTGCGCGCGCAGCACCTGCCTGGGGGAGGCGGGCACCGGTCGTCCGTGGTCGCCGTGGGTGTCGACCTGCTCGACGTCGCACAGCACCAGGGCGGTGCCGGGCAGCCAGGGCAGCAGTCGCAGGGTGCTCAGGTCCGGGCGCAGGACGAAGTCGCCGTAGCCGGTGTCCCAGGACGACATGTCGTAGCCGTCGACGGTGGTCATCTCCACATCCACAGCGAGCAGATAGTCGCAGGCCTCGGTGGCGTGGTTCAGCACTTCCTCCACGAAATACCGTGCCGAGCAACGTTTTCCCTGCAATCTCCCCTGCATGTCGGTCATGGCCACCAGCACCGTGTCCACGGTGCCCGCCTCGACCGCGGCCACCAGGTCCGTCACGCTCAACATTCCGGCCCGCATCTTCGACCCCTCTCGACGCCAACGTGCTCACGCTAGGCGAACCGGACCGTGGGTGCAGTCGATACACGCAGAGATCATCGGCGTGTAAAGACAAAAGACGCCTGGAGAAGGGAGAGGGTGCCCGAGCTTGCGAGGCCCGCTCAGGTACCAGCCCCACTCACGACTCGGCCGCGCGTCGTCCCGGGAAGACGAAGAGATGGGGCTGGGTGTTGTTTGTAGAAGGTGATCCGTGCAGTCCGTGGGACGGGATCGGTGGGGACGGATCCGAACCTGGCGTCAGCTCGAGTCCGGTAGGGCAGGCGAGGTAACCACACTCTATGTAGTTTTGCGGGTTGCACATGCCCGGCTGGGACAGGCTCGCGAAGATCGGATCCAGGACAGCTCGTGCGACAGGGGTCAGCTCGGCGGTCAGGGTGGACATCCCATCCACGCCCTGCTTGCCGAGGGTGATGCCGCGACGCCGCTGCCGGTCGGTGTCATCGGTGAGACGCCCATCGGGATCGAGGTAACCGAGGAGCCGGTCACCGATCTTGGGCAGGTCGTCGGGGGTGGAGGTGGCGGCGAAGTGGGCCAGCTGGAGGCGTCCGCATGACCGATCCGCAGCGTCTGCTCCAGGTACTTCGAAGTCCGCTTCACTCCGGCCTTCTCCGGCAACCCGCGATTCTCCACCTCGCGAATCATCTTGTGCTCGAAGGCGGCCATCCGCCGCCGCGTCGATTCCCAATCCCGCGACATATCCACGAGATCCTCATCGGAAAGCGAGTCCAGAGAATCGTGGACGAGCACGCTCAGGGCGTCAGAAACGAGCTCGGTGGCGTCTGCCACCGTGGCTTCGTCGCTGAGAACCTGCCCGCCCCAATTCATGTTTCTATTCTCTCAATTTCGGCTCTGCCGTGGATGCCAATTATGCTGTCCGGCAAGATAATTCGCGGGACATCTCCGTGGCGAATTGTCTTCTACCGGGCACTGAAGCTTCGCCCGTGGAAAGAGTGGTTCGGCTATGTTCGAATCGTGCCCGGAACCCACGAATCCCGTTCGGCCTCGCCCACCCCAGCGGTGTATCTGATCACCGGTATCCAGGCGTCGGGGAAATCGACTGTCGCCCAGGCGCTTGCAGAGCGGCTTCCACGGTCAGCTCATGTTCGAGGCGACGTCTTTCGCCGCTTCGTGGTGAGCGGTCGTGAGGACATGTCGCCCGATCCCACCCCCGAAGCGGTCGAGCAACTGCGCCTCCGCCACCGGCTCGCGGCCCGAACCGTCGACGCCTACGCCGATGCCGGGTTCACCGCGGTACTGCAGGATGTCGTGCTCGGTGCGATGCTGCCATATCTGATCGGCGAGATCCGTACGGATCCGCTGTACGTGGTGGTCCTGGCGCCGAGTCAGGAGGCGGTGGCGCGGCGGGAGTCGGGTCGCGCGAAGAAGGCTTACGGCACCTTCACGGTTGCCGACCTCGATACCGGGCTTCGCAACGACACCCCGCAATTGGGCCTCTGGCTCGACACGTCCGACTTGACGGTCTCCCAGACCGTCGACGAAATCCTCACCCGCGCCCGCCCGTTCAGCCGATAGTCCCGCCCTCTCGTCGGGACTATCGGCCAGCCATCAGGCAGGTTGCATGACCGGGGCCGGGCGGCGGTTGCGGCGCCACGCGTAGACGAGGAACGCGATCAGGCCGATCAACGGAAGAGTGCTGATCGCCCAGCTGATACCCAGTGGGGGACCGGGCTGTTCGAGGACCTGGAGGTTGGTGAGGTCGCCTTCACCGCGCCCCTGCGGGCCGTCGATGACGAAATGGAATTTCCAGGAGCCCTCTTGGTCGAGCGAGCGGACGTCCAACCCCCACACGTCGCGCTTGCGCGGATGCCGGGAAAGGGGTTCGGCGCGGCGGACTTTGCCATTGGGCAGGTATTCGGTGAGGGTGCCGGTCTTGTCGTCGACACCGCCGTCGGGGATGAAGGTGAAGTCCAGGGATTGCATGGCGCGCAGCGGCCATTCGCTGAATCCCACGGTTATCGAATACGGCCCTGCCTGCACGTGTTCGGTGTGCACGATATTCACCGGTTGATAAGCCGACGCCGTGCCCGCGGTGGCCGCGGTCAGTCCGATGATCGCGAAAAGCGTTGCGGCGAGGGTGACGAGGCGGTTGATCATGCGCTGACCTTCTCGGAGGGGGCGGCCAGACGCAGCATCTCGCCGAACGGCCGGCCCAGGTACCCGGCCAGCGCGCCGAGCACGGCGGCCGCGACGGTGGTGGCCACGATGACCGTGGCCCGGGGTAGGTGGGCGTCGTAGATGATGATCTGCTGGACGGGGTTGAAGCCGCCGATGATCGCCCCGCCGAGGGCGCCGGCCAGGACGGGCAGCAGGCGGGCGCGGGCGTCGGCGCGGCGCAGGAGCACGTCGATCACGATGCCGACGGGGATCAGGCAGAACGGGATGAGCGCCGGTGTCGCCGGAATACCCCGAATGTGTTCGCGCATGGGCAATCCCACGAAATCGGCGTAGGTCCGGGCCGCCCACGGCGCGAACCACCAGAACACGCCCTGGATGCCGGAGGCGAAGACCGCGGTGACGGTCGCGCCCCACCGTTCGAAGCCGGCGCCGACCACCATCAGCAGGATCACCATGAACGCGGTGACCGCCACGGTCCACCGCACCGACCCGACGCTGAGCCGCTGCACCGCCAGCGCGGTGACGGTGCTCGACGTCGCCAGATGCGCCAGCGCGAACAGCGCGCCCACCCGCCCCCACCGGTGCGCCCGCGCCGCCGCGAACACGATCACCGTGCCGACCGAGATCACCGTGCTGGACAGGAACAATCCGATGTGCGGCGGCGAGTCGATGATGGCGTCGAACCCGTAGAGGCTGTGCCACCACAGATCCCACAGCCCGTACAGCAGGAACGAGGCCGCGCCGAGGGCGGCCACCATGTAGCCGAGCGGCGCGGTGAAGGTGCGGCCGAACACGCCGATACCAGGACCGCCCAGTTCGCCGTCCACCCGGCGGCCCGCACGCCCGGCGGCGGTGGTGATGAGAATGACTGTCAGACCGGTGAATCCGGCGACCGCCGCGCTGGCGTAGATGAACAGGTGCGGCAGGGTGAAGAAGGTGTCGGGTCCGACATCGGTGTGCCACTGGATGTCCCAGGTGGACCCGACCGCGAAGGTCATGCTGGCGGCGAAGAGGATCGCCGCGGGTAGCCAGGGGCGGACGGTGATCGGTGCGGTCGCTTCGGCGGGGAGCCCGCGACCATTGGCGGTGAGGTCCATGTGCTGCTCCTGATCCTCTTTCCTTCGATTCAATGGGCCGGAACGGAGAAGACGGCGCTCCCGGAACCCGGTGCGCCGGACAGTTTCACGGCGATCTCCCACTGCCCGGGCATCGGCAGCGTCACCGTCGCCCGGTAGTGGCCCGGCGTGATCACGGTGGCGGTGCTCGGCGGGAGGGCATGGCCCATCTGCGGCATGGCGGGCTCCACCGACACCTTGTCCGGTGCCGCGGCCGTGCCCTGGGCGTCGGTGATCGCGAGATCGACGGTGTTGTCACCGGCGTGCGCGGAGCCGCTGGACACCCGCAGTTCCACCTGATAGGGCCCGGCGGCGCTGCGGGACACCGATGGCGCGGCATCGGCGGGCCACCACAGCCACGCCGCGACCGCCGCCAGTACGGCGACGACGGCCACGATCATCCCGGTGCGCTTGGTCATTGCGGGACCCCCGCTCGAACGTCGACGGTGGCCGGAACGGTCATCACCGAGTAGCCGCGCTCGGCCTGCGCCCACACCAGGTACCGGCCGGGCAGTGGAAAAGTGAAGGTGAAAGCCACATTCGGGCCGAACGCGGCCACGGTCTCGTCGGGTGGTTGCGAGCCGACGGCGGGCAGCGGTGCCATGGCGTGCGCGTGCGCCCAGATGGGGACGGTGGCCGCGGCCGTTCCGGCGGGCACCCCGTCGGGCAGCGGGCCGACCGCGATGAGATGGCCGACCATGCCCAGCCAGGGCTGGAGATCGGCCGGGCCGCCGAATGCGGCGGTGAGCGTGGTGGGTTCACCCGAGACCGTCTCGGTCGTGGTCAGCGTCGCTCCGCTCGCCGCGGCGCCCTGGCCATCACCGGGACCGGAGTCGCCTCGGCCACTGATCCGCAGCGAGGAGCGCAGCAATTGCACGCCGCCACCGCGCCGGGCGATTTCGGCGGCCACCGCGTAGTCACCGGATTCGGTGGACCCCAGGCTGACCCGATATTCGCCGGGCGCGATCCGGATCGGATGCCGATGCCACAGCCGTCCGGACGGCCCGACCACCATCAGATGCAGGAGCGCGTCATCGCTGACCAGCAGGTCGTCCACCGGCCGCCCCGTCGCCGAATCGGTCAGCGACAGCGCGAGCTCGGTCGGCTTGCCCGTGTCGGCGGGCTGCGCGCGCACCGTCAGATTGGCTGGGGGCCGTGAGTAGTTCGCGGTCAGCGGCAGATCCCGCTCCGGATACGGATTTCCGACATTGCCCGAGGTCGGATCGAGCAGACTGCCCGCGGGCCGCGGCTGCGGTGCGTGCGATGACAACACCGCCCCGGTCGTGCCCACCGTCACCGCGGCGATCAGCGCGCCCACCGGAATCAAGGTCGGCCAGCCCCGCTTGGAGAGCAGCGCGGTGCCCAATGCCACCAGCAGCAGCGCTCCGGCCGCGAAGAATCCGCCGTAAGCCGCCCGCTCCCAGGGCGTCACCACCCGCGCGGCCACGAGGAACGGTATCCGCGCGATGCGTTCGCCATCGGCGACGGTCAATTCCCACGGTCCCGCGTGATCCACCCGCAGGGTGGCGGCGTAGATGCCGGGCCGATCCCCGAGCTCGACAGTCCCCGTGGATGTCTCACCCCCACGATCGATGGGCGTCGCGGTGAGCGCGAGCGTCCCCGGCGCCGTCCCCGCGTGCGTCACGACCTCGACCCGCAACGGTCCGGCCTCGGCCCGCCGCACCACAACGGTCAGCTCCCGGGCCCCGAGTGACTGCGCCACGGTCAGATCGCCGCCGCTCGCGGCCCCGTCGGCCCGGGCCTGGGGCGCGAACCAGGAACCCAGCAGGGACACGCAGAGCACCCCGATTATCAGGCCCACCCCGCGCAGACGAACGTTCAACGGCGGCTGCACCGTTCCGAACCTACCGAAAACTGCGGCCCGGGAAATCCCACCCGCGGGGGATATCGCCTCAGGGCGGTATCGGGGTAAACGCGATCACCAGGGGGTGGAAGACCGGCTACGACAGGTGGTTTCGAAGCCAGCCGGGCCCGACCGTTGTCGCGCCGAGGGATTCGACCCGCGCCCGCAATCCGCGATCGGCCGTCACCACCGTGATCGCGGGCATGGGATCCGAGCCCCCGACCTCGGCGGCCACCACCTCGACGATCGTGTCGTCGCCGGACCCGCCGGCCAGCACGACGCGCACTCCCGCCGACCCGTCCGAACCGCTCTCACCGTCGGCGGCGTGCCCGTCACCGCCCCGGTCGGCGGCGGCCTTGGCCGCTCCCTCCAACACCACGATGATCCGCGTCGACCCGGGCAGCCGCGTCCGCAGCGCACCCAGCTCGCCGAGCAGCCGCCGCGCCGCCCCGGCCCGGTCGCGCCACCATCCGTCCGGCCGCGACCCGACCACATTGGCGGCGTCCACCACGATCACCTGCGAGGCATCCTGCATCCGCCCAGTCTCCACCCGAGCCGCCGCCGAACGGTGGATGGGCGGGCGCGCGCCGTCCTGTGCTGTCCGGCCCGCCCGTATTGATACGGTTGCTGCCTGGAGAATCATCCGCGAAACGACAGGCAGTGATCAGTTTTGGCGTCCGAATCGATGGCAGGCGAGAGTGCGTCGCGGCGGGCCGAGCCGCCCACCCGGCGTGGACAGCGGACCCGGGGTGCGCTGATCGCGGCCGCGCGGGAGGTGTTCGAGCGGGACGGCTACCTGGACGCCAAGATCGCCGACATCTCCAAGACCGCGGGCATGGCGGCCGGATCCTTCTACACCTACTTCGACAGCAAGGAAGAGATCTTCGCCGCGCTGGTCGAGCAGGTGTCGGAGGAGATGCTGCATCCGCATGTGCGTGAGCGCAGCGGGATCACCGATCCGCGCGCCCTGATCGAGGCGGCCAACCGTGATTACCTGTTGTCCTACAAGCGCAATGCCCGGCTCATGGCCCTGTTCGAACAGGTCGCCCAGATCGACGAGAACTTCCGGCGCATGCGGATGGAACGCGGGAAGGCGTTCGCGCAGCGCAACGCGCGCATGATCCGCGAACTGCAGGAATCCGGGCAGGCCAGTGCCGACCTGGATCCGATGATCACCGCGCACGCGCTGTCTGCCATGGTGAGCCGGATGGCGTCGATGGTTTTCGTTCAGAAGCAACGGATTCCGTTCGAGAAACTCGTCACCACCCTGACCCAGCTGTGGGTGAACGCGCTGCAACTGAAAACGGACTGACCGATCAGCCCAGACCGCGCGCGAATTCGATCAGCGCGGCATTGACCTCCTCGGGCCGCTGCTGCTGAATCCAGTGGCCCGCGCCGTCGAGGATGAGCGAGCCGCGCAGATCACCGAGCATCGCCGCCATCTTGTGCATCGGCGTGAAACGGATGACCGGATCGGTCGACCCGGCGATGAACAGCGACGGGCAGTCGATCTTCACGCCCTCCAGGTGCGCGGTCAGCTCCCAGGTCAGATCGAGAGTGCGGTAGTAGTTCAGCCCGCCGGTGAACCCGGTCCGGGTGAAAGCCTTCGCGTAGTAATCGAATTCGGGTTCGCTGAGCCACGGCGGCAGCGGCGGCTCCGGCTCGCCGGTGTCCAGGAACGTCGCGGCGGTGACGATATCGTCACGCAACAGCGTGCGCCGCACATCCGCCGCCAGCACAGCGTCCGCGACGCCGGGCTCCTGGAACCACACCATGTAGAAGTCCTCACCCAGCCGCTTGCGCATGATCGGCAGCGGCGGCGCCGACGAGCGCGGGGTGGCGGGCACGCTCAGCCCCGCCACCGCCCGCACCCGCTCCGGGAACTCGCGGGCCAGATGCCACACCACCGACGCGCCCCAGTCGTGGCCCACGAAGATCGCGTCCTCGAGCCCGTACGCGTCGAGCAGCCCGACCAGATCCCGGCACACCGTGAGCAGGTCGTACGCCTCGATCCCGGCCGGTCGCGAACTGCCGCCGTAGCCGCGCATATCCGGTGTCAGCGTCCGGAAACCGGCCTCGGCCAGCGCGAACACCTGATGCCGCCACGAGAAGCCGAGCTCCGGGAACCCGTGGCAGAACACCACCGGCGCGCCCTCGCCGTGCTCGACCACCCGCAGTTCGATGCCATTGGCCGCGACCTGCCTGCTGCCCAGGCGATTCCACTCGTCGACCGGATGTGCTGTCCGCATCGGGTTGTTCACCTCTCGAGACCGGGACGGTTGACGCCGGGGCAGTCATGAACTTGAATCCGACGCAGGGTTCATATTTCCATGAGCCGGCGCGTTCGATCCAGCCTCCGACGGCCCGGATCGGCGGCCGGAATCGGCCGGAGGGAGCATCCGTGCAGGTCGCGGGCAAGAACGCCATTGTCACCGGAGGCGGCGGCGGCATCGGTGGGGCGATCGCCGACCGGCTGGTGCGGGCCGGGGCGCGGGTGGTGGTCGCGGATCTGAACGCCGACGCGGCCGCGGCCGTGGTCGCCGCGCTGGAACTGGAATTCCCGGGCGCGGCCGTGGCGGTCGGCGCCGATGTGGCCGACACCGATCGCATCGCCGAGCTCATCGCCCGGTGCGAGACCGAATTCGGGCCGGTGGACCTGTATTTCGCCAATGCGGGCGTCATGGGCGGGGTCGGGCTCGGCGACGACAAGGACTGGGGTGTCACCCTCGACGTGAACCTCAACGCGCACATCCGGGCGGCGCGGCTGCTGGTGCCCGGCTGGGTCGAACGCGGCGAGGGATACTTCGTCAGCACCGCCTCGGCGGCGGGGCTGCTCACCCAGATCGGTTCGGCCGCATACTCGGTCACCAAACACGCCGCCGTCGGATTCGCCGAATGGCTCTCGGTCACCTACGGCGACGCCGGGATCCGGGTCAGCTGCTTGTGCCCGATGGGCGTGGAGACCGCGCTGCTGCGCGCGGGCGAACACTCCGGCGACACTCTCGGCATGGCCGCCACCCGGGCGGTCACCTCGGCGGGCGCGGTCCTGACCCCCGACGAGGTCGGCGAACTGGTGTTGGCCGCCGTCGACGACGAGCGCTTCCTGATCCTGCCGCACCCGGAAGTCCTCGACATGTACCGCCGCAAGGGCGCCGACTACGACCGCTGGCTGGCGGGCATGCGGCACTACCAGGCGCGACTGCTCGAGAGCGCGGGCGGGGAGTGACCACTGGGCAACCGCGCTGAGCCAACCCGAGCGGTCGCCGTGGCCGACGGTGTACGCGGGGCCTGTCACAGCGGCCATGCCGGAGGCGGGTAGCCGCAACGCGCGGTGAATACCTGACGCGGCAAGGGCGACCCACGCCGGAGGCATTGGCGAGTGCACGACGACGGCACAGTCTCCGCCACCACACGTGGCTCGCCCGCACAGGTGCGGGACGCTGCTGATTCGGGCCTACTTCGCGTCCGCGTAGCACTCGACTATGGCGGTGGTGAACGGGAAGCGCACCGGGGTCGGGCCGAACGCGAGTCGACCGGCGGTGTCGGCGGCTCGGGCGATCGCGTCGGCGACGGTCGCGGCCTCCTCCTCGGGGCAGTGCACGATGACCTCGTCGTGCTGGAAGAACACCAGTTCCGCGCGCAGTCCGGCGGTGTGCAGGGCGTGGCGCAGGCCCGCGAGCAGCAGCAGCGTCCAGTCGGCGGCACTGCCCTGGACGACGAAATTGCGGGTGAAGCGGCCTCGGGCCCGGGCACGCGGGGTGCTGCCGAAACCCGGGGAACCGCCTGCCTCGTCGTCGGGTTGGTCGAAAGCGGTTGCGGGCGGGCAGGTTCGGCCGAACCAGGTGCGGACCAGGCGGCCCTGTTCACCGGCGGTGGCCGCGTCGTCGACGAAGGCGACCGCGGCCGGATAGCGTCGCCGCAGTTCGGCCATGTGGGTGAGCGCGTCGCCGGAGGTCTGGCCGTAGATCGCGCCCAGCATGGCGATCTTGGCTTGGGCGCGGTCGCCGCCGAAGGCCCGGGCGGCCAGATCGGCGTAGAGGTCCTCGCCGCGGCCCGCCACCTCCATCAACCCGCGGTCGCGGGAGATGGCGGCCAGCACCCGCGGTTCCATCTGGTCGGCGTCGGCGACCACCAGCCGCCACCCGGGGTCCGCGCGGATGGCGCGGCGCACGATCTTCGGAATCTGCAGCGCGCCACCGCCATTGGTGGTCCAGCGGCCGGTCACCGTGCCGCCCGGCAGGTACTCGGGCCGGAATCGGCCGTCGCGCACCCACTGGTCGATCCAGGACCAGCCGTGGGCGGTGTGCAGGCGGTAGAGCTTCTTGTACTCCAGCAGCGGTTCCACGGCCGGATGATCGATGTCCTGGAGCTCCCATTTGCGGGTGGAGGACAACAGGATTCCCGCGCGGGCGAACGCGCGGATGATGTCCTGGGGGAGATCGGGCCGGACCCGCACCCCCGTCCCGAACGCCCGCGACACCTCGTCGGCCAGTTCGGCCAGCCGTCGCGGCTCCGACCCGCTCGGCACGCGCTCGCCCAGCAGGGAATCGAGCAGCTCGCGGTGGACATCGGCGCGCCACGGAATCCCGGCGCGCGACATCTCCGTCGCCACCAGCAGCCCCGCGGACTCGGCGGCGAGCAGCATCCGCATGCGGGCCGGGTACTCGGCCGCGGCCGTGCGCGCCACCTGTCCCGCGTACACCTCGAGCAACGCGGTGAACTCGTCGGTCCCGGACGGCAATGGCACCGGCCCGGATTCGAACAGGGTCGGTTCGGTATCGGCGGCCCGGGCGGGCGCGTCCTGGGGGACCGGTAGGCCGTGCACCCGCGCCCACGCGGCGGCCAGCGAACGGGCCTGCCCGGACTGGCCCTGTTCGTGCCCGATCAGCAGCGCTTCGGCAGCCTCCACGTCATAGCAGCGGTCCACTCGCACCCCGGCGTCGAGCAGCCGCTTGTAGATCGCCGCCGTCGACCGCCACACCCACCGCTCGACCTCCGGCCGCACCCGAACCGCCTCCGCGAGCGAGGACTCCTCGACCACCGGGCCCGCCGGACGGCCACGCTCGTCCAGCGGGCACACCCGTGCCCCGCCGTCACCCGTCTCCGCCACCGCCCACCGCATACCGGTGAGTCTGGCAGCGGGCACAGACAATTCCGTGACACCCGACCGTGGCCGGGTGTCCGCGGGGAGGGCGGCGCTACCGGAATGTCCGCTAGCTGGAGTTTCAAGCTCTGCGGCGTGGTCGTGGCCCGGCGGGTTTCGATGCCCGTGTGTTGCTGGGTGTCTTCAGGACGTCGTCGACTTCATCGCGGCCCGCACTGTGTGGAGCCGCTCGGCGTAGAAGAAGCCCGTCCGTATCCGAGGCAGAGCAGGGCGAGCAGGTCCGTCAGGGCCCGCCCGCCTGCGCTGGATCAGACTCGAAGCGAGACGACCGGGCGAAGAGCCAGCGCACGATAAGCCTCCGACGCAGGATGCGCCCCAGCCGGGGCCGTCAGCCGGGAGCCGCCCCTGGCCCCGATCCCGGGGGGCAAGGGGTGTAGGGGCAAGGGATTTGCCGGGTACGAACCGACCGTTCGCTGACCTAACGTTCAGCGTCGCAGGGTAATCAGGTGCGGTAGCTCTCGGAGGAATCGGTGTGGTTGTGCAGTTGGCCGTCGAGGCGGACGTCGCGGTGACGGGTGAGCCGCGATGGAGTCCGTTGCGGCGGATGGTGTTCCGGTATTCGTTCGTGACGCTGGGTGTTGGAATGGCCGGGGTGTGGGTGCTGCACATGCTGCTGCGGTCGGTGGGAGTCTCGCAGCAGACCGTGGTGGGTGTGGCGAAATGGACGGCACTGCATCCGCTCACGGATTGGCTGGGAGAGCATATCTTCGGCGTCCATGTCGACTGGTCGTACACGGGAAGCGGAGATACCGCGGCGAATTGGGTGTCGATTTTCACCCTACTGTTCGTCGCGGTGCCGATCACGGCGGTGTGGTCGGTGCTGGACCGGCGGCGGCCGGACTATCTGCGGCTGTACGCGTGGTTCCGGATGGTGGTACGTCTGGCCCTGATGAGCGCCCTGCTGCTGTACGGCGTCACGAAACTATTGCCCTCGCAGATGGCGTTCGCGCTGGACCGGCTGGTGGAGCCGTTCGGCGATCTGAGCCCGATGGCGGTGTTGTGGTCGCAGACGGCCAGCTCTGAGCCGTATGAAATCGCCTTGGGCGCAGCAGAAGTCACCGCAGGTTTGCTGCTGATCCTGCCGTTCACCGCGGGACTGGGTGCGCTTCTGTCTGTCGTGGTGACCCTCCAGGTGTTCCTGCTGAACCTCACCTTCGATGTGCCGGTGAAAATACTCTCCGGCGAGCTGCTGGTGTATGCGATGGTGCTGGCTGCCCCGGATATCGCACGCACCGTCCGGGCGCTGGTCGGGCGCGCGGTGCCGGTGCGCCGGCCCGAGCCGCTGGTCTCCTCGCCGCGCGGGCGGCGAATCCTGGTGGCGGCACAGGTGATTCTGGGGATGTGGATACTCTTCACGACTCTCGGTGAGGGGCACGACGCCTGGCAGACGTACGGAAATGGCCGACCGCACTCGCCGCTCTACGGGATTTGGAATGTCACCGAGTACACGGTCGCGGGCCAGGAGGTCCCGGCGCTGGTCGACTTCCGGTCCGCGCCATCGGATGGCCGTCTCATCGGTCCGGCGGACCGATTCCGCCGTCTCATCTTCGACATCCCGCAGGGCGTGACCGCTCAGCGCATGGACGACTCGCTGGTGTCGTTCCCGGTGGAGATCGATACCGATCTGCACACCGTGACCATTACGAAGGATCTGGCGCACCAGTGGAAGCTCGCCGTCCTGAATTACGAACAGCCCCAGCCTGATCAGCTGATGCTGGACGGTCAGCTGGCCGGCCGTCCGGTTCATCTGCGCCTGACCCGGGTCGATCTCGACCGCTTCCGGTTGATCTCGCGTGGGTTCCACTGGGTCCAGCCGGCGCCGTACCTCCGCTAGCTCGAGTTTCAAGCTCTGCGGGCTGTGTCGTGTGCCCCAGATGATCTTGGATGAAGCCCTTCGGCCAGCATCGCCGAGGTCATGGCAGTGTGAATGCGGCGCTGGATCGGGGCCGCATCGAGATCGATCGGCTGCGTCGGGCGCTGGCCGGCGTGCCGTTGCCGCGGGCGGCGGAACCACCCACGACCGCGATCTGCACGCCGCCCACCACATCCTCGCCGCCGGACGGGCCGAGAGGCTGAACGCCTGCGGAGGGACCGTCAGTCTTTCCGTCTGACGGAAAGCAAGTCCCAGCGAAACAGGAACCCACCCGGAGCGCCCGCCTGGGCGCTGGCAGGAATCTCCGGCCTTCAGGCAGGAGAAGACGTCAACCAGTATTGATGCTGTGCGCCGTCGGTGTCGGTGATGAAGACGACCGCGTCGGCGCCGTCGAGATCGGCGAGCGTGAGCGGGAAATGGCCGCGCACAATCGGTTCGGCGGACACGATCGCGGGGGACAGGGCGGCAGCGAGCGTACGCGCCGGGAACAGGGCGCGGCCGGGGGTCGCCTCGGCGAGCACACCCTGCAGGGTGCCCGGAACCGGGGCGGGGGTCGCGTCGGTCGCCACGAACAGGTAGCGCTCGCCGAGGGTGAAGGCGGCCAGCGCGCCCGCGTTGCTCCATGCGGGCTGGTCCGGCACCCGGGGATGCAGGTGTGAATTGTGCGCGAAGACGAGCGTCGGCCCGCGCCGCTGTTCTCGCTCGACGATCGCCAGGATGTTGTCCGCCATCATCTCCGATCGCACACCGGACAGGCTGCCGATACGGTCGGAGCCCGGGGTGGCCATGGCAGCGTGGTAGCGCAGCAGCCCCAGCGCGGTCCGCGCGTGGATGACGGCCTCGGCGTAACCGGTCGGATCGGCCGCGCGCAGCGAGGGGCCCGCGCGGTGCAGGGCATCGGCGAGGTCGTCGGCGATCAGGCGCAGCGCGCGGGCGCGGTCGGAGTCGCCGATCGAGGCCGCCGGATCGAACATGGCCGCCTGGTTCGTCCACTCGGCGTCCGCGCCGAGCAGCCCGTCGAGTTCGGCGACCGATGCGGGCAGCAGCGCCTTCGGCAGCCGGTCGGCCAGCGCGCACAACGCGGACCGGGGGCTCGGCGCACCCGCGTACTCCACCGGCGCGTCGAATCCGTAGAACCGCACCCGCTCCGCGGGCGCTCGGCCCGCGTTGTATTCGCGCAGCCACTCGACGAGTTCGCGATTACCGGGTATCGATCCGAATCCGTGGCTGAACCCCGTGGACAGCACGGCATCGATCGCCCCCTCCGACCCATTGACGTAGTCATCGACGATCCCCGCCGCCAGGAAATCGATCTCCAGCGCGATCGACCGGAACCCCCGGTCGGCCAGCCGGCTCAGAATGTCGTTGCGCAGCAGCGGGAATGCCGCGATCCCATGGGTCGGCTCGCCGAGCGCGAACACGGCCGGTGGTGTGGTGCGGGCGGACAGTAGCTCGTCCAGAGCGAGGCCCAGGGCCGCGCGGTCATCGGCTCGGCGGCCGATCGCGCTCGGGGAGGTGGGGGTGGTTGCGGACATGGCACTCCTTCCAGCAGGACTGCCTTCGACAGTATCGTTGAAGGTTCGAGTGAAACTTGTGTGAAGTTGTGCCTGTTCGGAGCAGGACAACCCTCAAAGGAGGTGGCGGTGCGCCCGATCGATCTGGCCCGCGAGCACGGCCTGTCGGCACAGGCGATCCGCAACTACGACGACGCGGGCATCCTCCCGCCCACCGAGCGCACCGACAACGGCTACCGCCGCTACACCCCCGCGCACGCGCAAGCCCTGCGCGCCTTCCTCGCCCTGCGCGTCGGCCACGGCCACGAACGCGCCGCGGAGATCCTGCGCGCCTGCCATCGCGGCGACACCGAAGCCGCCTACCGGCTCATCGACGCCACACACACCGCGCTGCACACCGAACGCACCACCCACGCCGACGTCGCGACCGCGCTCGACAGCCTCTCCGCCGCGCCACCCGACCCGATTCCCGGCCGCCCCCTGACCGTTGGCGAACTCGCGCACCGCCTCGGCGTGCACGCCGCCACCCTGCGCACCTGGGAGACCGAAGGCATCCTGCGTCCGGAACGCGACCCCGCCACCGGCTACCGCCACTACCGGCCCGACGCCGTGCGCGACGCGGAGATCGCCCGGCAGCTCCGCCGCGGCGGATACCCGCTGGCACGCGTCGCGCACTTCCTCGAATCCCTGCACGAGGCAGGCGGAACCGAGGCGCTCACCGCCTTCCTCACCGCCTGGCAGCAGCGCCTGAACGCCCGCGGCCGCGCCCTGCTGTCCGGCGCGGCCCAACTCGACGCCTATCTCCTACTGCGCGAGCGGATGTGACAACCTGCGCCGATATGACAACGGCCCCTGGCGCGCCCGCCGGAACGGCCTAGCATCGTAGGGAGATCCCGGACCGACGGCCCGGGGCGGCAGGAGGTGCGAGTCATGGCCGGCAAACCCGAGATTCGATCGATCGGCAACCCCTCCGCGCCGTCGTGGGTCCCGGTGGAAGCCTGCGCGCTACCCACCGCCGAGCAACCCTTGCGCGTCGCCGAATTCGACGCCCTGTTCCGCGACGCGGTGCTCGGCTGGGACCGGATCTCGGCGACCCGGCTGCGGCTGGACCTCGACGGCAGCGCCGAGCCCCGGGCCCGCGAACTCGCCGCGCGGGAAACCAGCTGCTGTTCCTTCTTCACCTTCGAATTCGCCGCCGCGGGAACCGATCTGGTGCACATGCACATCGGTGTGCCACCCGAGCGGGCCGTGGTGCTCGACGGCCTGGCGGCCCGGGTGACCGCGGCCGGAACCGCCTGACCGCGCGTCATTCCCGCGCATCGGCTCCCGGATACGCGCGGGAGTCGGTCGTGTACTCGGGGTTGCCGTAGACCACCAGCTGCTTGCGCACCCTGCGGACCGTGTAGGCGTCGGCCGCCCGGAGCAGGGTGGGAGACTGGCTCGCCATGGTCATGAGAATGAACCGCACGATGATGAACGGCGCGGTCAGGCCCACCCGGATCGCGTCGGGGAGAGTCAGCGTCACGCTCATGGCGGCCGCGGCCTTGCGGTTGCCGCCGCAGAAGCCGAGGAAGAACACCCGGCTCCAGCTCTTCTCGATCGCGTCGGCGACGCGGTCGTAGCGCGAGCGGCCCGGGCGCAGGTACGCGGAATGGTGGAGCGGACCAGCGCGCCGCAGGTGGCGTCGTCGAAGTCGTCGCGCAGCACGGCGGCCCGGCCGTGGAAGACCTCGAGGATGCCCGCCGCGGTGGTCGGCAGCAATTCCTCCGGCAGGCCCAGCAGGAAGCAGCGGTAGCGGCTGAATTCGAGGATCGCGCGTTCGCGGGCGCTGAACTCGGTGCGGCCGCGGCGGATCGCCATCGTCGCGAGCAGATACATATTGATCAGCCCGGCGGGCATTTGATCGACCTGCGGCAGCGGCACCCCGTACACATCGGCGTCCCACCGGTCCCCGCGCGCCAACGCGTTGTAGCGCACCATCGAATGCATCAGGCGCACCATGGCCGCGGCCTCAAAGCCCTCGCCGTGCCGTTCCAGCGCACCGGGCAGCGTGGTCACCGCGAAGAACGAGGCGGTCTC
Organism: Nocardia sp. NPDC005746; assembly: GCF_040630785.1. Classification (NCBI taxonomy): domain Bacteria; kingdom Bacillati; phylum Actinomycetota; class Actinomycetes; order Mycobacteriales; family Nocardiaceae; genus Nocardia; species Nocardia sp. NPDC005746. The sequence continues at coordinate 53,556 of NZ_JBEXYE010000017.1, read as the reverse complement.
GTTGACCCGCCGCGCCGCCCGCCGCCCCGACAGCGCCCCGGTCAATGTCATCGGCAGGGCCGCATAGGTATTGAGGAACGTCGCCAGGAACGCGCCCCGGATCAGGACCGGTGACAGGAACGCCGCGCCGACCCGCGAATGTCGCGCGCCCTCCTCGACCAGCTCCATGTCCAGCCAGGCCGGCGTCGCCTCCATGGCCGCCAGGAAAGCCCGCAGTTCCTCGGGTGCGCCGGGTACCGAGTCGACCCCCGCACGGCACGCCTGCCGCAGCATTCCGATCAAGCCCTTGACGCCGTACTCCGGGGCGAGCGCCGCGTACGGGTCGGCCACCACATCGCCGAGCATCGTTGCGGTGCGCATCAATTCGACGACCCGATCGTCGGCCAGCAGTGGCTCGCGCGGTGCGACCCAGCCGGGCAGCGACGACTTGTCGCCGGGATCGACGGTGAAGCGGAAGGGGGCCTCGTCGAAGTCGATCGAGCCGTAGAGCTCGGGCTGCAGTGCGCGCTGACTGCGGACGCGCTCGGCGAGTTCGGGGTAGTGCGGCGACATCGGAGCACCTCAACTTTCAACCTGTTAGTTAGAGACTGACAGGTTGTAAGTTATGCTGTCAAGGGTGACCACCGCTCCCCGGACGCGGCGGCGGATGAGCGCAGAGAACCGCCGCGAGCAGATCCTCGACATCACCCACGAGATCGTCGGGGCGGAAGGCTTCCCCGCGGCCACCCCCAATCGGATCGCCGAGGCGGCCGGGGTCACCCGCCCCGTGCTGTATCAGCAATTCGGCGATATGGCAGGGCTTTTCGTCGCCCTCATCGACCGGGAGAGCGTCCGTGCCGCGACCCAGTTCGCGGAAGGCTTCGCGCAGGTGGACGAGACCGCCGACCCGGACCCGTTCGTGCGGGCCTTCGAGGGCGCGGTCCGGGCCATCGACGCGCATCCCGAGACGTGGCGGCTGTTCCTGTTCCCGCCCGCCGGTGCGCCACCGGAACTGCACGAGCGCCAGGCCGTCGCCCAGGCGGCCGTCCGGGGATTCCTGGAACAGGAACTGCGGCAGGCGTTTCCGAAGCTGCCCGATCCCGAATACACCGCGCGCATCCTGCACGCCTCCGGTCGCGAACTGCTCCAGTTGCGGCTCGCCGATCCCGAGCACGCCACCCTCGAACGGCTGGTCGCGCTGGTCCGGCACCTGCGCGTCAACGTGCTTCCGGCGGATCGGGCCGCGGACTGACCGAATACGCTCGGATTCCGTGAGCACACCGAAGATCGTTCTCGTCACCGGAGCCGGAGCCGGATTGGGGCGCGCCATGACCCACGCGCTGACCGCCGCCGGGCATCAGGTCGTCGCGGTGGGGCGCACCCGTGCCACCCTCGACGAGACCGCCGCGGCCGCACCCGGCCCGGGCGGCGTGGACGTCGTCCCCGCCGATGTCACCGATCCCGGCGCCGTGGACGAGGTGTTCGCGCACATCACGCGGCAGTGGGGGCGGCTCGACGTACTGGTCAACAATGCCGGGATCTTCGGGCCCAGCAAGCCGATCGACGAACTGTCCGCGCGAGAGTGGCGGCAGGTCGTCGACATCAACCTCACCGGCGCTTTCCTGTGCGCGCAGGCCGCGTTCCGGCTCATGAAGACCCAGACGCCGCGAGGCGGGCGGATCATCAACAACGGATCCATCTCCGCGCACACCCCGCGCCCCAACACGGTGGCCTACGCCGCCAGCAAGCACGGCATCACGGGTCTCACCAAGGCGCTCAACCTGGAAGGCCGCGCGCACGACATCGCGGTCGGGCAGATCGACATCGGCAATGCCGCAACCGAACTCACCGCGGGCATCGCGGCGGGATCACTGCAGGCCGACGGCAGCGTCCGCCCGGAACCGACCATCGACGCCGCGCACGTCGCCCGCGTCGTCGCGCAGACCATCGACCTGCCGTTGGACGTGAACGTGCCGTTCGTGACCGTGATGGCGACCGGCATGCCCTACATCGGCCGCGGCTGACCGGACCGGGTCCACCGCGTGTCCGTTCCGGCGTGATCGTGTCGTCGGCGGGGGCCTTCATCGATGGAGGCCAGCAGCTTCCACTGCTGTGCCGGGATGGTGAACGGCTCCGCCGGTAGGGCCTGCAGGCACACATGATCGGCGCCGGCGTCGATGTGGGCCGTGATCCGTTGCCGGACCTGGTCTTCCCCGATCGCGACCAACGCGTCGACGAGCCGGTCGCTGCCGCTGAGATCGGCGTCGGTGAAGCCGAGTCGCTGCCAGCTCGCGCGGTAGCCGGGGTTGGACAGGTAGGCGCCCACGTGTGCCCGTGCGCGGGTCCGGGCGTCCGCGTCGGCGGCCCCGACCACGACGGCCTGTTCGACCACGAGCGTCCGGTCCGGTCCGAGCGCGGCGCGGGCCCGCGCCGTGTGTTCGGGCGTCACGAGATAGGTGATCGCGCCGTCGGCCCGGTCCCGAGCCAGCCGCAACGCGCTCGGACCGAGCGCCGCCAGCACGCGAGGCAATCGGCCGGCGTCCGGCAATCCGAGCTGGGCCAGCAAGGCGTCCGGCGTGTCGAGATCGTCGAGGTAGTCGCGCAGAGCGGTCAGCGGTCTGCGGTATTCGAGCCCGAGTACGCCTTCGACGACGCGGGGATTGGAGGTGCCGGCCCCGAACACGAACCGATCCGGATAGGCGTCCAGGACGGCTCGGGCCGAGGCTCGCATCCAGTGCGGATGGCGGCCGTATGTCACCGCGATCCCCGTGCCGACCACCAGTCCGCTTGTTGCGGCGAGCAATCCGGCGGCCGTGACGAACGGGTCGTGCGCGAGCCCTTCGCTGAGCCAGATCGCGCCCAGCCCCAGTTCCTCCAGCTCCGCGGCCAGTCCCGTCGCGACCGGCGGCGCCTGCAGATCGAGCCCGTTCACCCAGATGCCGGTGCGCGGCAAGTTGGTCGGCAACGTCATGTTCGACTCCTGTCCACTACAATTCGGAATGCCACTCCGAATATACGGAATGGCATTCCGATTCGCCCGAGGAGTCCTGTGGAGCAAGCAGAATCACCGCCACCGGGCGGGGCTCGAGCCGATGCCCGGCGCAGCCGCGCACGACTGCTCGACACCGCCCGCGCGATGTTCGCCAGCGATGGCGTCGACGTGTCGTTCAATGAGATCGCCCGCCGTGCCGGTGTCGGCCCGGCCACCCTCTATCGGCATTTCCCGCGGCGAGAAGACCTCATCGCCGCCGTGGTCGGCACCAGCCTCGACGAGGTCACCGCACTCGCGAGCGCTCTCGACGCCGAACCCGACCCCGCGGCGGCGCTATCGCAGTGGATTGCCGCGCTGGTAGCGCACATTCGCCGGGTGCGGGGGCTGTCCGAGGAGATCCTGCGAGCCCTCGAAGTGCCCGACAGCCCCTTGGCCCCGCATTGCGCCGCGGCACTGGATGCGGCCGGCACCGTGCTCGTCCGCGCCCAACGGGCAGGACGCGCGCACCCCGAGGTCACCACCGACGACATCGTCAAGCTCGCTACCGCCATCGCGTGGACCAGTGACCGGTCCGACATCGCCGCGGCGGCCACCGACCGGCTTGTCGGCCTTGTGCTGTACGGCATCATCGGCCCGGGCGACACGCAACCCGCACACCCCTGACGTCCGACCGGGTCATCGGCTCAGGGCGGTCACCCGGTCCATGTGCGAGTGCTTCTCCGGGTTGCGGACCGCGTACAGCCCGGTGATGAGGCCGTCGTCGATCCGCAACGCCAGTACGGTGTCCACCGCACCCTCCCGTCGCATCACCAGCGCGGGATGGCCGTTGACCGACGTGGTGTCGAACGCGCTGTCGCCGAATCGCCGCCAGCCCGTGGTGAGTACGCGAGCCACCTTGTCCGCGCCCACGATCGGGTGCGGCAGCGCGGACCGGAGCCCGCCGCCGTCACCGAACGCGACGACATCCGGTGCGAGCAGATCCAGCAGACCTCGCAGGTCACCGGTCTCGACCGCGCGATGGAACGCGTCGAGCACCTCCCGGGACTCGGCGGGTGACACCGGGCCGCGCGGGCGGCGTGACGCCACGTGCGCGCGGGCGCGGTGCGCGATCTGCCGGACCGCGGCCGCGGACTTGTCCACCGCCGCGGCGATCTCGTCGTACGGCAGGTCGAACACCTCGCGCAGCACGAACACCGCGCGCTCGGTCGGGGTGAGCGTCTCGAGCACCAGCAGCATGGCCATCGACACGCTTTCCGCCAGTTCGACGTCCTCGGCCACATCCGGCGCGGTCAGCAGTGGTTCCGGCAGCCACTGCCCGACATAGGACTCCTTGCGCCGGCCCAGCGTCCGCAACCGGCTCAGCGCCTGCCGGGTGGTGATCCGCACCAGGTATGCCCGCTGATCCCGCACCTCCGCGAGGTCGACGCCGATCCAGCGCAGCCACGTCTCCTGCAGCACATCCTCGGCGTCGGCCGCCGACCCGAGCATCTCGTAGGCGACCGTGAACAGCAGATTCCGGTGCGCGACGAACGCGTCGGTGGCGGCGGTGGTACCGATCATGGGTGGGCTCCCGTCTTTCGTGTCATCCACTGGACACCGCCGCCGATCGACATGTGACAGCCCGCCTCAGAACACGAACCCGCGCAAGGCGAGAAACCGCATCCCACCGACCGCCGCCATCACCGCGAGCACGGCCGTCGCCTGGCTGAGCTCCCCGAGCCCAGGGGCCCAGAAATCGAGCCCCGCCAGCGCTGCCGTACTGATCACCAGCCCGACTGCGGCCAGCCCGCCGCCCTCCCATTGCGCGCTGAACCACCCGACCCGCCCGGCCGCCCGGAACGTCAACCGCCGGTGCAGCTCGTTCGCGATCGCCGTACTGACCACCGACCCCGCGATATTCGCCACCAGCGCCCCACTCCCGTTGACCGCCATGAACATCAGCACATACGCGATATTGCTGACCCCGCCGACCACCGCGAACCGGATCAGCTGCGCGACCACATGATCGCCGCGCAGAAACCGGCTCGCGGCGGCGAGCCCACGCTCGATGCCCAGATCGATGGCCTCGAAGTCCATCGGGTTGCCGTGCATCGTCCGCAGTCCGGAATCGGCGATCAGAGTGCTGTTCACGCCACTGACAATCCCCACCCGCGCTTACACCGAGCTGACACCGCCCTGACGCGCCACTGTCAACGATCTTCGACACTCGAACAAACGTTCTACTCGAGGTATTGTCCCGGACCATGCCGGAACTCTCACGACGCGACTGGGCGACGATGAACCTCAAAGAGGTGCAGCGGCAGCTGCTGAAGGCGGCGTCGTTCGGGAAGGTGCTCTCGCCCGAGCAGTTGGAGAATGCCGCGGGCAAGATCGGGGAGGGCTTGCGGATCTTTCTGGACGAGACGGATGGGGGCGGTGCGGGGCGGCCGCCGTCGGGTGCGGGACGGTGACCGCCCGGGCGGCTCAGTCGGGGAGTGCGGGATCGGAGGCTGGGCGCGTGCCGCGCAGGAACGAGCACGCGAGGCAGACGAGTCCGAAGAAGAGGTAGCCGAGGGCGACCTTCGGGGCGGCGGCCCAGGCCACCTCGGTGGCGTGGATGAGACCGACGAAACTGAGCGCGGCGCCGACCGTGGCGGCGAGAGCGGCTGCGCGGAAGCGCTTTTCGAGGATGAAGGTAACCATGGTGCCGAGTACCAGCCCGGCCAGCACCGCGCCCGCACCCAGGGTCTTCAGGCCGTCGTAGACCACGCCGGCCTGGCCGAGCGCGCCCGTGCCGATCTTGTCGGCGGAGGTCCCGGCAGCGCTGAGCGCGTTGTCGATCTGGCCGACGCCCCACTCGGCCAGATTGGGCAGCAGCGCGGCCACCACCGCGACCGCGTGCAGGCGCGGGACGGCCTGGAAAGCCTGGGCGCCGATCAGCAGTCCGATGTAGAGCAGGATCGGGACGATCGCCGGAATGGGGAGCAGGGTGGCCAGCACGCCGAAAAGGCCCAGCAGGCACATCAATCCGATGATCGCTCCACTGGCGAGCGAGTAGGCGGTGCGTCCGCCCGCGTCCTTCCAGCCGGGATGGCCGATGTAGACGGCGGGCGGGAAGGGCGAGCCGAAACCGGAGCCGATGATCGCGCCGAAGCCGTCGGCCAGCAGCACGCTGCGCAGGTTGTAGTTGTCGCCCGCGGCGGCGGCGCTCTCGACGTTGCTCATGGCCTCGGTGAAGTTGTAGACGCCCAGCGGAATCGCGGTGGCCAGCAGCGGCGCCAGGTGCGCGAGCCCGTCGAAGAGCAGGTGCAGGCGCAGGTCCGGCAACCCGAGGGCGATGTCGTGTGCGGCCTGGGAGACGTCCGGAACCGACATATAGCCGCCGATCCACCCGACGGCGGTGCCGACCAGCAGCGCCACCAGGCCGACCGGAACATTGCCGGGCAGTCGCACATCGGTGAAGAAGCCGATGAGAATGATGGCCAGCACCGGCAACCCGATCCAGGCCGCTTCCCACATCTGCGCGGCGGGCCGCATGGCGATGAAAGTGATCGAGATGCCCGCCAGCGTGCCGAGCATGGCCGCGCGCGGGGTGATCCGGCGAATGTACGGTCCGACGAACGCGCCGATCATGACGATCACACCGATCATGAACGCCCACGCCAGACCCGCGGACCACGCCCGCATCGGGTCGTTGGTCTTCAGATAGATGGGCAGCATCACCACGAACACCACGATGAACATGTGCGGGACGCTCGGCCCGTAGGGCAGCGCGGTGACCGTCGCGCGGCCCTCACGCCGCGCGAGCCGCCGCGCCAGCAGCATGTAGTACAGATTGCCCAGCACCAGCGCCACACCCAGCGCGGGCAGTACGGTGCCCAGCACGTCGGCGCTCGGGATCTTCACCACCGCGATGGACAGCGTGGTCAGGGTCAGGACATTGACGAGGATGTTGAACGACAGGCCGAAGAAGGCATTGGTGTCGCCGCGGGTCCACCACGGCAGCGACAGCGGTGCGGCGCTGCCGGTTTCACCGGCGATCGGGGTTTCGACGGACATGGGCTTTCCTGTTCACTGGGCCGGGCTGGGGGAGACGGCGGAGGTGAGCGCGGTGCGGACCGCAGCCGAGTCGGCGACCCAGCCGAAGATGCCGCCCTGGGCGGCGATCATGGCCAGCCCGACGCGCTGGAACTCCGGGAAATACGAACCGACGCAGTCGGAGACCACCAGGCACTCGAATCCGCGGTCGTTGGCCTCGCGCACCGTGGTGTGCACGCAGACCTCGGTGGTGACCCCGGTGACCAGCAGCGAGCGGATTCCCCTGTCCGCCAGTGCGTCTGCCAGCTCGGTCGCGTAGAACGCGCCTTTGCCGGGCTTGTCGATCACCATTTCGCCGTCCACCGGCGCGAGCTCGTCGATGATGTCGTGCCCGTACTCGCCGCGGATCAGGATGCGGCCGAACCGTCCCGGGTCGCCGATGCGCCGGGCGGGATCGCCGCGCAGTAGTTTCGCGGGCGGGCAGTCCGAGAGGTCGGGTCGATGGCCTTCGCGGGTGTGGATCACCGGAATCCCGGCCGCTCGCGCGGTGGCCAGCAGCCCGGCTAGTGGCTCGATGACCGTGCGCAGCAGGGCCACATCATTGCCCAGGCTCTCGCCGAAGCCGCCGGGGTACAGGAAGTCGCGTTGCATGTCGATGATCAGCAGCGCGACCCTGTTCGGGTCGAAGATGAAGTCGCCCGGTTGCGCCGGGACGCGGGAGAATGCCGTCATTGCCGTTCCTTCTGTACGAGCCGGAGATCCGCGTGCGCCACGACCGGGCGCGGTTCGTCGAGCAGGCGGGCCGCCGCGGCGAGCACCACGTCGTCGGCCAACGCCGGGCCGAACACCATCACCGACAGCGGGCGGCCGTCGGCGGCGAGGCCCATCGGCACCGAGATCGCGGTGAGGTCCAGCAGATTGCCGAAGTGGGTGTAGTGGCCCAGCACGGTGTTCGTGGCGATCGGATCGGCCAGCACCTGCGCGACGGTGAACGTGGTGCCGATGGTCGGCGTGACCACCACGTCGACGTAGTCCCAGACCCGGGCCACCGTGGCGCGCAGTTCTTGCAGGCGCTGCTGCGCCCGGAAGACGTCTACCGCGGTGAATCGGAAACCGCCGGTGAGGATTTCGCGGATCACCGGCAGGATCGAATCCGGTCGCTCGGCGAGGAAGTCCTCGAACTCCACCAGCCGCTCGGCCACCCACGGGCCCTGATAGAGCAATTCGCCCGCGGCCAGGAACGGTTCCAGGGTGGTCGGCACACAGTCGAAGCCGCGGCTTTCCAGTCGATTCCGGGCGTCGAGGTGCGCGGTGCGGAACACCTCGTCCCCGAAGAACTCCAGCTCGCCGGGATCGGGCAGTCCGACCCGCAGCCGTCCGCCGCCGAAGCGCGGCCCGCGCGCCCGGCTCCACGGATCGAGTGGATCCACGCCCGCGATCACCTCGAAGACCCGATCGAGGTCTTCGACGGTGCCCGCCATCAGTGTCACGCAGTCCAGCGACTTGCACGCCGGGACCAGGCCCCGCGCGCTGATCAGCCCCCGCGAGGGCTTCCAGCCCAGGATTCCGTTGAGCGCCGCGGGAACCCGCCCCGACCCGGCGGTGTCGGTGGCCACGCAGAACGGCACCTCACCGAGTGCCACCGCGCGCGCGGACCCGGAACTGGAACCGCCGCAGATCAATTCGCCGCCGAACACCGAGCGCGGGATCGGATACGGCGTGCGGGTGCCGTTGAGGCCGGTCGCGAACTGGTCGAGGTTCGTCTTGCCGACGAACAGCGCCCCCGCCGCCAGCAGGCGCTCGACCGCGGGCGCGGTGCTGGTGGCGGTGTAGGCGTAGTCGGGGCAGGCCAGTGTGGTGGGCCGGCCCGCGACGTCGATGCTGTCCTTCACCCCGAACGGCACACCGTACAGCGGTAGCGTGCGCGCCCCGGGCCGTCGCTCGATCTCGGCGGCCGCGGCCAGCAGCTGTTCGCGCGGGACCGGCGTGATCCAGGTGCCGTCGTCGTCGCCGCGCGCCGCGATCGCGTCCGCGACCCGGGCGGCGGTGTGGGTCGGAGAGCCGCTGCCGCTTTCGTGCGAGGCCAGGATTTCCGCGACCGTGGGGCTCGGGTTCACCATTTGTCGATTGTCGACAGAATGTGTGAAATCGGCGGTGTCGCAATGTATCCGCTGTGTTAGCGGATATCCAGGTCCAGGTAGGCCCGCTCCCCGTGCCGCAACAGCGCCTCGCGCGCCGTCGCGGCGTCACCGGATTCCAGGGCCGCCAGCAGCTCCTCGTGCCGTCGAATACCGTTGTGGCGCTGGGTGAGCCGGGCCTCGGCGCGCAGGTTGCGGGCCATGGGCAGCTGTAGCTTGACCAGGATCGGCTCGTAGGCCAGTTCCAGCTGCCGATTACCGGACAGCGCCACGATGGCCGCGTGGAATCGGCGGTGGGCATTGTCGCGCTCGAACGCGTCCCCGGCGGCGTCGGCGACGCGCATCTCCTCGAGTGCCGCTCGGACCCGTCGCAGCGGGTCGCCCTCGACGGCCAGCGGGAACGCGCTGTCGATGGCGTAGCGCTCGAGCACCCGCCGCAACTCGAACAGCTCCAGGATGTCGGTCCGCGACCACACCGCCACCCGGAATCCGCGCCGGGGCAGATGTTCGATCAGCCCTTCTTGCGCCAAGAGCCGTAGAGCTTCCCGCACGGGCGCGCGGCTGGTGCCCAGCCGCGCGCACAGCGCTTCCTCGCCGATGCGGTCGCCCGGCTCGAACCCGCCGCTGAGCACCTCCGCCCGCAGATGCCGCGTCGCCATTTCCACCAGGCTGGGTGGCAGCACCGTCCCGTTCATGCGCGACACCATGATTCGAGACTAACCGGGCCGGTCGGGTCACACGGCGCTGGCCAGGGCGTCGGTGCCGGTGGAACGGACGAATTCCCGTTCGCCGTAACGGAATTGGGTGTCATCCCAGTCGCCGCCCAGGCTGGTGACGAAGTCGCGGATCACCGCGCTGTCGGCGCGGTCGCGCACCAGGATCAGATCGCCGGACGGGGTGAACGAGCCGCCGCCGAGCCGTTCGGCCACCGCGGGATTCGCGGCGAGGGCCCGCGCCGAAGCGGGTGCGGTCCACGTCGGTGACGGTCACGGTGAAACGGTCGGCGCGCGTGTCCGCGCCGGGCAGGTATTCGAAGGTCAGGACCGTTTCCTGGCGGTAGCGCCCACGCAGGTCGTCGGCGACCCAGCAGAGGTTCTTGTAGTCGGTGCAGGCCAGCAGGAATCGCTTGGAGCGTTCGTAGGTGAGACCGGTGTCGGCCGACCAGGCCATCCCGTCGATCAGTTGCGATCCGACCGGCAGGGCCAGTTCGGTCAGGGCGGTGAAGTTCTCGTCGAGTTCGAGCAGGTCCAGCCGATCGGTCAGGCGCGGGTCGGCGGGGTCGGTGATGGTGGCGGTGTTGGTGGTGGCGAGCAGCTCGCCGGTGGGGCGGGTGGGGTCGCCGGGGACTCACGAGGCCGGTCCGTAGGCGTGGGCGGGTGCGGTGGCCGGGTCGACGGCCACGACCCCGGTGATGACGATCGCGGAGGCCAGAGCAGCGGAAACGCGGGCGGTGGTCATCCTTCCCAGTCTGCGCGCACCCGGTCGCGGAGGGAGCCGGATCACACCGGCCGGTATTGACTGAAAATTCAGTCAGACATTAGAGTCGCTGGTGCCCGGCTCGGGCCGTTCTGTGTGTGGCGGCCGTTTGATCAGCGGGTTCAGTGGATTCAGCGCGCCGGAGAGGGAAACGCCGCGCCGGGCCTTCTTTCAAAGGAGACAGTGCAATGCAAGGACGACGCCGGTTCATGCGATCGGGGATCTTGACTATGGGCGGGCTGCTGCTCGCGGGCTGTGAAGGATCCATCTCGTCGTGGTTCAACGGCGAGCCCTCCACGGGCTCGTCCAATGAGGGGCACTCCGGCGTGATGCCCGACGAGGGCGCCCCGCACAAGCGCACCTGGATGGCCTTCGGTGCGAGCGAAGCGATCTGGGGCCGGCAGTTGCTGCCGCAGGTGCGCGAGAACCTGGCCACCATCGCCTCCACCATCTCCCGCTTCGAGCCGGTGTCCATGCTGGTGCGCCAGGACGAACTCGATCTGGCGCGGCGACTGATCGGCGGCGCGAACGTCGAACTGATCGTGGCCGACCTCGACGATCTCTGGATGCGTGACACCGGACCGGTATTCGTGCACAGCAATCACGGCAAGTCCGGTGTCGACTTCAACTTCAACGGCTGGGGCGGCAAACAGCAGCACAAGCGCGACAGCAAGGTCGCCACCATCGTCGACGGCCGCGCCGGAGTGGAGACCACGCACACCGATCTGGTGCTCGAGGGCGGTGGCATCGAGGTCGACGGCGAGGGCACCGCGCTCATCACCGAATCCTGTGTGCTGAACAAGAATCGGAATCCCGGCTGGAAGAAGGCCGACGTGGAGGCCGAGCTCGACCATCTGCTGGGCATCAAGAAGGTGATCTGGCTACCGGGCATCGCCGGGCAGGACATCACCGACGGCCACACCGATTTCTACGCCCGCTTCGCCCGCCCGGGGGTGGTGGTCGCGGCGCTGGACAATGACGAGGAGTCCTTCGACTACGACGTCACCCGCCGCCACCTCGAGATCCTGCACAACGCCACCGACGCGCAGGGACGGCCGCTCGAGATCGAAACCCTCGAAGCGCCGGTCGATCTGCGCTACCGCGGCGCGGGCGACGACTTCGCCGCCGGATACATCAACTTCTACGTCTGCAACGGCGGCGTCGTCGCCCCGGAATTCGGTGACGCGGAAGCCGATTCGGCCGCCTACTCCACACTGGCCCGGCTTTTCCCGGATCGCCGTGTGGTGCAGATCAATATCGACGCCATCGCCGCGGGCGGCGGCGGCATCCACTGCACCACCCAGCAGGAACCCGTCGACTGACCCGCGCGCGAGGTCCGCTCTAGACCTTCTTCACCACACTGGATTTCAGCTGCATGGCACCGATGCCGTCGACCTTGCAGTCGATGTCGTGGTCGCCGACGCCCTGGACGAGGCGGATATTGCGGACCTTGGTGCCGGCCTTGATGCCGGTGGGGCTGCCCTTCACCTTCAGCGACTTGATCACGGTGACGGTGTCGCCGTCGGCGAGGACATTGCCGACCGCGTCCCGGATCGCGCCGTCCTCGGCCGCCGCCTCGGTCTCGACGGTCCATTCGTGCGCGCACTCCGGGCAGGTGAGCAATCCGCTCACCTCGTAGGTGTATTCGCTGGAACAGGCGGGACAGGGCGGCAGCGAGTCGGACACGATCGGCTCCTCGGCGGGTGGCAGGGACGGAAGTCGGTGGGGCTCAGGCGTGGACGCCGGTGAGGAAGTCGATGATGGTGCTGTTGACCGCCTCGGGCTGCTCCAGATACCCGTAGTGGCCGCACTTGTCGAGCTGCACGTACCGCGCACCCGGAATCGCCTCGGCCACCTCGCGGCCGAACATCGGCGGCAGCATGCGGTCGTCGGCGAACCCGACCACCAGGCTGGGGACGGTGATGCGGGCGTAGTCGGCGAGGCGGTTGCCGGTCCGGTCCATGCGCATCTGCGCGAGCACGCCCGGCCCGGGCGCGACACTCGCCGAGTACTCGAAGATGTCGAGCCACTGCTGCGCGGAGTCGTCGGCCTCGAGGGTGGCGGGGGAGAGGTTCAGCATCGCCTTGACCGCGGCCGCGTACTCCGGCGGCAGCTTCACGCCCAGCTGCTGCAACGCCTGCTCACCCTTGTTCAGCGTGCTGGCCAGGGGATGCGAGCGGCCGGTGGTGGCCAGCATGACGGCCTTGGTCACCAGATCCGGCCGGGCCAGCGCGAGTTCCTGGGTGACGCGGGCGCCCAGCGAGGTGCCGACCACGTGCGCGGGACCGCCGAGCAGTTCGATCAGCGCCGCGGTGTCGGCGACCAGGTCCTCGATCCGCATGCCGTGCGCGCTCTCCTCCGAGGGCGCGATGCCGCGGTTGTCGAAGGTGGCGACCCGGAAACCCGCCTTCACCAGGGCCGGCACCTGGTAGGTCCGCCAGACCCGGCCCGGGCTGCCGGTGCCCATGACGAGGACGACCAGGGGTCCGTTACCGGTGACGTCGTAGTTGAGGCGAATCCCGTTGAGGGTGGCGATGGGCACGTTCGGTCTTCCTGTGGGCGGTCCGGGGACGACCGAACCTAGCATGATTGTCCTGTTTGCTAAACTCTGCAATCACCGGGTCGGGCAGCGCATCCGGATGCCCATCCGCCCTCGGAAGGAGTGGCTCGCGACATGCCAGGACTGCAACGGCCGCTCTATCAAATGAAGGCGGATTTCTTCAAGACGCTCGGCCATCCCGTGCGGATCCGGGTCCTCGAATTGCTGAGCCAGCGTGAGTACGCGGTCTCGGAGATGCTGACCGAGATCGGCGTCGAGGCCGCGAACCTGTCGCAGCAGCTGTCGATTCTGCGCCGCGCCGGGTTGGTCTCGGCCCGCCGCGAAGGACTCTCGGTCACCTACGAACTGACCTCGCCGCAGGTCGCGGAGCTGCTGGCGGTCGCGCGGGCCATCCTCACCGGCGTGGTGACCGGCCAGGCGGAGGCGCTCGAGCACTCCGCGTAGCCGCGGGGGCCCACGGCTTTTCCGGGGGTCCGCCCACCAACTGATTGCATGTTTTCTAAAATAAAAACCTAGTTGTTTCGTGAAGAGAGGTTCGCTGTGCCCGAACGTCCTACCGCCACCGTCGCCCCCACCGTGGCCCCGACCGCGCACCCCGACATCGCGGCCTGGGTCGCCGAGGTCGCGGAGCTGACCGCGCCCGAGCGGATCGTCTATTGCGACGGTTCCCGCGACGAGTGGGACCGGCTCACCGCGGACCTGGTGGCCAAGGGCACGTTCGTCCCGCTGCCCGCCAAGCCCAACTCCTTCTGGTGCGTCTCCGATCCGGATGACGTGGCACGCGTGGAGGACCGGACCTTCATCTGCTCCGAGCGCGAGAGTGACGCCGGACCCACCAACAACTGGGTGGATCCGGTCGACATGCGGACCGTGCTCACCGAGCACTACCGCGGCGCGATGGCCGGGCGCACCCTGTACGTGATCGCCTTCTGCATGGGCCCGCTCGACGCCGGGGAACCGAAATACGGTGTGCAGATCACCGATTCGGAGTACGTGGCGGTCTCGATGCAGATCATGACCCGCTCCGGCGCGCAGGTCTGGGAACAGCTCACCCCCGGCACCGAATTCGTGAAGTGCCTGCATTCGGTGGGCGCGCCGCTGTCGGAGGGCGAGGCCGACGTGCCGTGGCCGTGCGACAAGACCAAGTACATCGCGCACTTCCCCGAGACCCGCACCATCTGGAGCTACGGGTCCGGCTACGGCGGCAACGCGCTACTGGGCAAGAAGTGCTTCGCGCTGCGCATCGCCTCGGTGATCGGCCGTGACGAGGGGTGGCTGGCCGAGCACATGCTCATCCTGAAACTGACTTCGCCGCAGGGGAAGACGCATTACATCGCCGCCGCGTTCCCGTCGTCGTGCGGCAAGACCAACCTGGCCATGCTCGAACCCACCCTGCCCGGCTGGAAGGCCGAGACCGTGGGCGACGACATCGCCTGGATGCGCTTCGGCGCCGACGGTCGCCTCTACGCGGTCAACCCGGAGGCCGGATTCTTCGGCGTCGCACCGGGAACCGGCGCCAAGACCAACCCCAATGCGATCGCCACCATCGAGGCGGGCAACTCCATCTTCACCAACACCGCCCGCACCGACCAGGGCGACGCCTGGTGGGAGGGCCTGACCGAGCAGCCGCCGGCGCACCTGATCGACTGGCGCGGCAACGACTGGACCCCCGAGTCGGGAACCCCGGCCGCGCACCCGAACTCGCGCTACTGCACCCCGATCGAGCAGTGCCCGTCGGTGGCCCCGGAATGGAACGACCCGCGCGGGGTGCCGATCTCGGCCGTCTTCTTCGGCGGCCGCCGCGCCACCACCATCCCGCTGGTCGCCGAGTCCTTCGACTGGGCGCACGGCGTGTTCACCGCCTCGGTGCTGTCCTCGGAGACCACCGCGGCCGCCGCGGGCGCGGTCGGCGTGGTGCGCCGCGACCCCATGGCCATGCTGCCGTTCCTGGGCTACCACGTGGGCGACTACTTCGCGCACTGGCTGGCCATGGGCGCCCGCGAAGGCGCGCAGCTGCCGAAGATCTTCCAGGTCAACTGGTTCCGCCGCAGCGCCGACGGCAAGTTCCTGTGGCCCGGCTTCGGCGACAATGTGCGCGTGCTGAAGTGGGCGCTCGAACGCCTCGACGGCACCGCCGACGCCGTGCGCACCCCCATCGGGTACGTGCCCACCGCGGACGCACTCGATCTCGAGGGCCTGGGCGCGGGCTACCGCGGCCTGGCCGGCGCGGCCCTGGCCGTGGACGTCGAGGAATGGGTGCGCGAGCTGGAATCCATTGACGAGTGGTACGCGAGCATCGGCGGCAACCGCCTGCCCGACGCCTTGCGCGCCGAACTGGCCGCGCTGAAATTACGTCTGGCCGAGGCGCTCTGACCGTGGCCCACCTGCTGCCGAACCGGGCGGACTGGCTGCCCGCCGTGCGCGCCCCGGGCGCGGACCTGCTGGCCGGACTCGTCGTCGCGCTGGTCGCGCTGCCGCTCGCGCTGGGCTTCGGCATCAGCTCCGGGCTCGGCGCGGCCGCCGGACTGGCGACCGCTGTAGTGGCGGGCGCGCTCGCCGCGGTCTTCGGCGGCTCCCGGTTCCAGGTCACCGGGCCCACGGGCGCGATGACCGTGGTGCTGGTTCCGATCTTCCATCGGCACGGAGCGAGCGGGGTGCTGGCCGTGGGGCTGCTGGCCGGGCTCGTGCTGGTGGTGCTCGCGATCGCCGGGGTCGGGCGCGCCGTGCGCTATATGCCCGCCCCGGTGATCGAGGGATTCACCGCGGGGATCGCGGTGGTCATCGCGCTGCAGCAGTTCCCGTCCGCGCTGGGGGTCGCGCACGCGCAGGGCGACAAGGTATGGCAGTCGGCGTGGGACGCGGTGCGGCAGTTCGCCGCCGAACCCGGCTGGGTGTCCCTGGGCACCGCGCTGGTGGTGGCGGCTGTCGTACTGATCGGCGGCCGCTACCTGCCGCGACTGCCGTTCGCGCTGCTCGCCGTGGTGCTGGCGACCGTGGCGGCCAAGGTCTTCCACCTGGACCTGACCCTGATCGGGACCATCCCGTCCGGATTGCAGGCGCCCACACTGAATTTCGTGCACCTGGACCAGCTCGGCGGGCTGATCGCCCCGGCGCTGGCCGTGGCCGCGCTGGCGGCGCTGGAATCATTGCTGTCGGCGACCGCGGCCGACTCCATGGCCGTGGGCACCCGCCACGATCCCGACCGCGAACTGTTCGGGCAGGGCCTGGCCAATATCGCCGCGCCCCTGTTCGGCGGGGTGCCCGCCACCGGGGCGATCGCGCGCACCGCGGTGAACGTGCGCTCGGGCGCGCGCAGCCGGCTGGCCGCGCTCACCCACGCGGTGGTGCTGGCGGGCATCGTCTTCCTCGCCACCGGGCTGGTCGCGGCGATTCCCTTGGCGGCCTTGGCCGGCGTGCTGCTGGCCACCACCGTGCGCATGGTCGAGACCGCCTCGCTGGCCGCCATCGCCCGCGCCTCCCGCGGCGACGCGGCCGTCATGGCGATCACCTTCGGGATCACCGTCGCCCTGGACCTGGTCAGCGCGGTCGCCGTCGGGGTGGGCATCGCGGTGCTGCTGGCGCTGCGCTCGGTCGCCAAAGAGGCCCGGCTGCACCAGATTCCGCTCGACGACGCCGACCACCTGGCCGAGGAGCACGAGCTGCTGCACGACCACATCGTGGCCTACCGCCTCGACGGGCCGCTCTTCTTCGCCGCCGCGCACCGCTTCCTGCTGGAACTGGCCGAGGTGTCGCAGGTGCGGGTGGTCATCCTGCGCATGTCCCACCTCACCGCGCTCGACACCACCGGCGCGCTCACCCTGCGCGACGCCGTCGGCAAGCTCGAGCATCGCGACATCACCGTGCTCATGTCCGGCCTGCGCGAGGACCACCGGCGCACGCTCGCGGCCGTCGGCGCGCTGCCCGGCCCGGGCCACCTGTTCGATCAGACCCCCGAGGCCATCGCGGTCGCCCGCGAACTCGTCTCCCGTCCCGCCGAAAGCAGCCATCGATGAGTACGAACGACACCCCGAATCTCTGGCAGCGCCTGCGCTACATCGCGGGCGGCGCCCTGCCCGCGTCGATGCACCCGTGGGTGATCGAGGATCTGACCGGGCCCGGTGCGGCCCGCCGCTACATGCTGCGCATCCTGATCCCGATCATTCCGCCGCTGTGCCTGTTCCTGCTGATTCCCGGGCCGCTGTGGATGGGGGCGTCGATGATGGCGCTGTTGTACCTGCCGCTCATCTACTTCACCGCGGCGCTGATGTACGTGTTCCGGCGGGCTCGCCTGGCCAAGCACGGCCTGGACCCGAATCTGGCCGATCAGCGCGAACGCGCCCGCGCCGCGGACGCCCGCGCGGCCTACGAGCGGGCGCACGGGCGCGGCTGAGGTCGCGCGGGGTCAGTGCAGGTAGCGCTGGACGAACTCGGCGAGGATCGCGGCGCCGTTGCCCTTGATCTGATCCCAGGAGAACGGCAGCTGTTTGACCTCGGCGTAGGTGCGGGTGCCCGGGGCCACCGGGATGTCGGTGCGGGCGGGAATCATCTTGTGGGCTGCCGAGATCTGCTGGGCCTCGGGGGTGAACATGTAGTCCACCAGGGCTTTCGCGGCGGCGGGGTTCCTGGTGGTGTTCAGGATGAAGACCGGGCGCGGCGTCACGATGGTGCCCGAGGCGGGCGAGATGACCCGCAGTGGAACGCCTTTGGCGGCCGCGTCGTAGGCCGCGTAGTCGACGCCGCCGAGGACCACCGCGCAGCCGTTGCCCGAGCCGACCTCGTCGAGGGCCGGACCGTTGCCGCCGCGTACCACCATGCCGTTGGCGAACAGCGCGTCGAAGACGGCCCAGGTGTCGTCCTTGCCCCACGCGCTGACCATGGCCGCCAGCAGGTCGCGCGCGGTGCCCGATTCGCGGGGGTCGGGCATGATCACCTTGCCGTGGAACTCCGGCGCGGCCAGGTCGGCCCAGTCGTTGGGCAGGCGCGGGGACGCCTCCGTGTTGACCACCATGGTCAGCGCGGACCCGTCGCGGCCCAGGAAGCCGTGATTCTTGCCGATCCACCCGTCGTGCACGCGGTCCGCGCCGCGCGGGGTGTAGGGCAGGGTGCGGCCGTCGAGGTCGTATTGCGCGGCGGGCGTCCACGAGGCCAGGTACACCACGTCGGCGGCCGGACTCGGGCCCTCCTTGTCGAGCTTGGCCGTGATCTTGCCGGTCTCGGCGCTGAACACGGTCACCTTCACCCCCGACGCCTTGGTGAAGGCGGCCACCAGATCGTCGGTGAGGTCCTGCGGATTGGCCGAGTACAGGGTCAGCTCGCCGCGCAGCCCGGGCGGCGCGGTCCACGAACTGGTCGCCGCCGGAACCGTTCTCGGCTCCGGCGGCTTGCCGCAGGCGGCGGTGGAGACGGTCGCGAGGACGACGGCCGCGACGACGACGCGGCGGGGGAGCGACATTCCGCGGGACCCTTTCCGAAGGACCCCGACTCACTCCGGGTTCCACAGCAATCTCGCGCGCACAGTAGGCATCGCTGGCGAACCCGCAGGGTGCATCGGGTGAACAAACGGTGATATCCGATTGGCGCGAGCGCGTGAGCTGTGTCACAGTTTGATAG
Source organism: Nocardia sp. NPDC005746 (assembly GCF_040630785.1). Classification (NCBI taxonomy): domain Bacteria; kingdom Bacillati; phylum Actinomycetota; class Actinomycetes; order Mycobacteriales; family Nocardiaceae; genus Nocardia; species Nocardia sp. NPDC005746. The sequence continues at coordinate 34,784 of NZ_JBEXYE010000017.1, read as the reverse complement.
CGGTTCGCATCAATCGCCGCAAATGCTTTTCGTTCCCTTTGCCTTGTCTTTACGCTTACCCGCGTTCTGCCAAGCGTCGTGGTTCTCCAGCCTCGCCCGCCGCTGCCTCTCGATGCCAGTACATGTTGACCGATGAACCGGGCGGCTCCGCCGTGCCGGCGAAGGAGAAATATGTCCACCGACACCGATCAGCCTCCACGGACGTCGCTTCCCGGTCCCGCGCGTCGGGACTCGTGGGCCACCCTGGTGCGCCACGATCTCCCGGCTTCGCTCGTCGTCTTCCTCGTCTCGCTACCGCTGTCGATCGGCATCGCGGTGGCCGCGGGCGCCCCCGTCGCCGCCGGACTCATCGCCGCGGTGGTCGGCGGGGTGGTCGCCGCGCTCTGCGGCGGCTCGGTGCTCCAGGTCAGTGGGCCCACCGCCTCGCTGACCGTGGTGGTCGCCGAATCCATCAACCAGTTCGGCTGGGCCGCCACGTGTTTCATCACCATGCTGGCGGGCGGACTGCAGATCCTGTTCGGGCTCAGCCGGATCGCGCGCGGCGTGCTCGCCATCGCGCCGGTCGTGGTGCACGCCATGCTCGCCGGGATCGGCATCGTCATCGCCCTGCAACAGGTGCACGTGCTGCTGGGCGGCGACACCCTGACCTCGTCCTGGGCGGCCATCGCCGGGCTGCCGCACCAGCTGGCCTCGGTGAAGGCCGGCGACCTGTGCATCGGGCTGGTGGTGATCGCCATCCTGGTCGGCTGGCAGCACCTGCCCGAACCCGTACGCAAGGTGCCCGCGCCGCTGGCCGCGGTGCTGGTCGCCACCGTGCTGGCCCGGCTGCTGCCGGTGCGCGTCGAGCACATCACCATCGACGGATCGCTGCTGGACGAACTGCGGCTGCCGCAGGTGCCGCACGGCAGCTGGGCCGCCATCGCCCTGATGGCGGTGACCATCGCGCTCATCGCCAGTGTGGAGACCCTACTATCGGCCGTCGCGGCCGACCGGATGCGTCAAAACGCCACTCGCCGAACCGATCTGGACCGTGAACTGATCGGGCAGGGCGCGGCCAACGTGGTCTCCGGCCTGATCGGCGGCCTGCCCGTGGCCGCGGTCATCGTGCGCAGCATCACCAATGTGAAGGCGGGGGCGCGCACCCGGGCCTCGACCATGCTGCACGGGCTGTGGATCCTGCTGTTCTCGGTGGCGCTGGTCGAGGTGGCGCGCTCGATTCCCAAGGCGGCGCTGGCCGGACTGCTCATCGTGGTCGGCGTCCAGCTGATCAAACTGGCCCACATCCGGCGCGCTCAGCGCACCGGCGACCTGGTGGTGTACGCGGCCACCGTGTTCGTGGTGGTGTTCTGGAATCTGTTGCTGGGCATGGTCGTTGGTCTCGCACTCGCCTTCGCGCTGCTGCTGTGGCGGGTGGTGCGGGTGACGGTGACCGCCGAGGAGGTCGGGCTGGGCGGTACCGACGCCGTGCGCTGGCGGGTCACGGTGGACGGCAGCTTCACCTTCCTGGCCTTACCCGAGCTCACCAGTGAACTCGCCAAGGTGCCGCCGAACGCCGATGTGGTGCTGGAGATGACAGTCGACTTCCTGGACCACGCCGCCTACGACGCCCTGCAGGAATGGGTGGACCAGCACCGCGCCGACGGCGGCACGGTCGAGTTCATCGAGGTCGGCGCGGTCCGTATGGCCGATGCCGCGGCGGGTCCATCCGCGCGCGGGCATTCGCGGCACCTGCTCAACGAGGTGCTCGGGCCCTGGCGGCGCACCGCGACCGATGTGGACCCGATCGTCGCGGGTGTGGCGGCCTACCACCGCAGTCACGCGCACGTCATGCGGCCACACCTGGGTGTGCTGCGTGACGGGCAGGAACCGGACTCGCTTTTCGTCACGTGCGCCGACTCGCGCATCGTGCCGAACGTGATCACCAACAGCGGTCCCGGCGATCTGTTCACGGTGCGCAACGTGGGCAATCTGATTCCGCGCGACGCCCAGGACTCGTCCATGGAAGCCGCGCTGATCTACGCCCTCGACAAGCTCGACGTGCGTTCGGTGGTGGTGTGCGGGCACTCCGGATGCGGCGCGATGGGCGCGCTGCACGGTGAACTGGTCACCGGGTCCCGGCTCGACGACTGGCTCGCGCACGCCCGGCCCAGCCTGGATAGGTTCCGGCTCGGGCATCCGGTCGGAACAGCCGCTGCCGCAGCCGGATTCGGTCCGGTCGATCAGCTCGGCATGGTGAATGTGGCGGTGCAGCTGGAGACGCTGTACGCGCATCCGGTGGTGCGGCGCGGGGTCCAGGAGCGCGGGGTGGTGCTGTCGGGGCTGTTCTTCGACATCGCCACGGCGCGGGTGGTGGAGGTCACCGTGGACGGGATCGCGGAGATCGACGGCGTGGGGAGGGTGGCCCAGCCCGCATGAGGCGCGTGTGATTTGGGGTGTTGGTGAGGATTTTCGGGCAAAAGGGGCGTGAATCCGGCAGGATTCACCCCCTTGTTATGTTGGGCGGCAGGTTTTCTCAGACTTTGCTAAGACTTTACCTTTAGCCTGGCCTTTGCTCGTCCGGTGAGTGCGCGGCCAACGCCGTCCGCGGTCTTTATTCGATGCCCCTGTACATGCTCGCTGAGGAGCGATATGTCTCGCGACACCGATTCACCGCCAGGTAGATCCGAAGGCAGGCTCGACAGCCTGCTGCGTCACGATCTGCCTGCATCCCTAGTAGTTTTTCTCGTCGCCTTGCCGCTGTCACTCGGCATCGCGGTCGCCTCCGGCGCGCCCATCGCGGCCGGACTCATCGCCGCCGTGGTCGGCGGTATCGTGGTCGGCCTGCTCGGCGGTTCCCCGCTGCAGGTCAGCGGCCCCGCGGCCGGTCTGACGGTCGTCGTCGCCGAAACCATCACCCAGTTCGGTTGGAAGACGGCATGTTTCATTACCGTCCTGGCCGGTCTGCTCCAGATTCTGTTCGGGCTCAGCCGAATTGCCCGCGCCGCCCTGGCCATCGCACCCGTCGTGGTGCACGCCATGCTGGCGGGAATCGGCATCACCATCGCGCTGCAGCAGCTGCATGTGCTGCTCGGCGGCGCGTCCCATAGTTCGGCCTGGCAGAACGTGATCCAGCTCCCCGGTGAGCTGTCCAGCATCCACGGCGACGACTTCCTGATCGGCGCGGTCGTGATGGCCATCATGTTCGGCTGGAAGTATGTGCCCGGCAAGGTGAAGGTGCTGCCCGGCCCGCTGGTCGCGGTCGTCGTCGGCACCGTGCTGTCGCTGGTGCTGCCCGGCTCCCCGGAGCGAATCGTGTTGAGCGGCTCGCTGTTCGACGCCATCGGCCTGCCCGGAATGCCGTCCGGCAACTGGGGCGCGGTGGCGCTCGCCGCCCTGACCATCGCTCTGATCGCCAGCGTGGAGAGCCTGCTGTCGGCGGTCGCGGTGGACAAGATGCACACCGGCCCGCGCACCAACTTCGACCGCGAACTGATCGGTCAGGGCGCGGCCAACATGATCTCCGGCACCCTGGGCGGCCTGCCCGTCACCGGCGTGATCGTGCGCAGCGCCACCAATGTGCAGGCCGGGGCCCGCTCCCGCGCCTCCGCCCTGATGCACGGCGTCTGGGTGCTGGTGTTCTCGGTCGCGCTGGTCGGACTGGTGCAGCAGATTCCGAAATCGGCGCTGGCCGGTCTGCTCATCGTGGTCGGCGTGCAGCTGGTGAAGCTGGCCCACATCAAGCTGGCCCGGCGCACCGGCGATCTGCTGGTGTACGTGGTGACCGTGCTCGGCGTGGTGTTCCTGAACCTGCTCGAGGGCGTCATCATCGGCCTGGTCCTGGCCTTCGGGCTACTGCTGTGGCGGGTTGTCCGCGTGTCGGTGACCGCGGGCGAGGTCGCCGGCACCGATCGCTGGCTGGTCAGCATCGACGGCACCTGCACCTTCCTGGCGCTGCCGAAACTGTCCGCGGAACTGGGCAAGGTCCCGACCGGCGCGAACGTGCTGGTCGAACTGACCGTCGACTTCCTCGACCACGCTGCCTACGAGGCCATCCACGACTGGGCCGGCCAGCACGAGAACACCGGCGGCACAGTCGAATACGTGGAACTCGGCACCGCCCGCATGGCGCACGCCCTGACCGGGCCGCCGGTCCGCGGCCGCGCCCGCACCCTGCTCGACGACGTTCTGCGACCGTGGCGCGAGGACGACGGCAACCCGATCACCCACGGCGTGGCCGCCTTCCACCGCCGCAACGCCCACGTGGTGCGCCCGCACCTCGACGAGCTACGCGACGTACAGAACCCGCACTCGCTCTTCCTGACCTGCGCGGATTCGCGGATCGTGCCCAATGTGATCACCAATACCGGACCCGGTGACCTGTTCACGATTCGCAATGTCGGCAACTTCGTGGTCCCCGGCGGCCGCGACACCTCCATCGAGGCGGCGCTGTCGTTCGCCATCGAGGAACTGCGCGTCGACAATGTCGTGGTGTGCGGCCACTCCGCCTGTGGAGCGATGAAAGCCCTGGTCGCGGGCGGGCCCACCGGCCCGGGCCTGGGCAACTGGCTGGTCCACGGCCGCGCCAGCCTGGACCGCTTCCACCCCGACGACCCGGTCGCCGCCGCGGCCGCCCGGGCCGGATACGGCGTGGACGATCAGCTCTCCATCGTCAACGTCGCGGTGCAGCTGGACACCCTGCGGGCCCACCCCGTGGTCCGGCGCGCCATAGCGGAACACGGCCTGCAGATCAAGGGCCTGTTCTTCGACATCGGCACCGCCCGGGTGCTCGAGGTGACCTCGGCGGGCATCCGGGAGATCGACGCCCCCGAGCTATCGGCCTTGGCGCACACCCACTGATCGACCCACACCACACGGTGGCGCGGGCATTCCATTCGGGATTGCCCGCGCCACCGTACTTTTCGGTGCCGTGGATCATGAAGGGCCAGCAGGCGGGCGAGCCCGCACGGCCGCATGGTCGGGCCGACTGGCCCTTCGTGATCGGTGTCCTCCGCTGGCGATCGGTGTGGCCCGAGGAACGCCGCATCGTCCTCGGGTGCGTTCGCCTGGCGCGTCGGCCGGGCGGTTCGGCACGCGCGCCGTACGCTGAGCGCGCCTCGTGGAATCGCGGGCTGATCGGGTGCGCGGAAGGCTCGCGGGGGAGCGGTCCACTTCGGCGCCCAAACGTGACATCGTGGGTAGTAATCACCGTGAACGGCCGGATCGGAGTCGAATGGAAATGGTTGCGCAGCCCCCCGTTTCACAGGCCCTCGTGCCGGGCACCGACCTGCTACGGCCGGAGTGGCTGGCCGAACGGATCGCCGACATGGGGATCTCGTGGGGGACTGCCGACTCGCGGGTCTCGGGCACCCTGTGGTGGTGCATGGCCGCGTCGTCCCTGGTGGACCCGATCGTCGCGGCGATCGCCAGCGATGCGCCCGCCTTCGACCCCGCGCTCGAGCACATCGTGCTCGAGATCCGGCCGGACGGCGGCGTCGAGCGCGTGCTGGGCGAACCGCACGGCTACCGGATCGCCGCCCACCTGCTCGCCCTCGGATCGGACGCGGTGGCGGCCCCGGACGTGGTCGCCGCGTCGATCGTGGATCCGCTGATGCCCGCGCCTACCGGTGACACCGAGTCCGAAGTCCACGCCGCCGACCTCGAAGGCTGCGCCTCGGGGCCCGAAAGCGGCTGCGCGACAGCATCTGTCGGGCACGCGCTGCGCCATACCCTGTCCCGGGTGATCCCGGTGGTCGCCGAGGTGTCCGGCGCGGGCGTGGCCTCACTGTGGGCGATCGTGGCCGATGCCATCGGCAACCGCGCCCTCGACATCGGGGCCGAGGAAGCGGGCGCGCGACTGGCCCGCGACGTGGCCGGGCGCCTTCCGGTGCCCCGCTTCCAGGACGTCGGCGGCCGCACCTTCGTCCGCCGCATTTCCTGCTGCCTGGTCTTCGAGGTCCCCGGCTGCACCATGTGCACCAGCTGCCCCAAACGCCCCGCCGCCGAGCGTGAGGTCCTGCTCGCCGAGGTCGCCGCGCGCGGCTGACGGCGCGGGCGGGGCCGAACACCCTGGGGCGCAGGGGTGGTCCATCGGCGCGCGGGGACAACCGTGCCGATAGAGTGGTGGCCGCCGGGGCTCTGCCCTTCACGAGGGGGGTGCCCGGTCGTCATGTCCAACCTGTACGGCGGATGGATCGCCGCCGTGAAACGCCTAGGAGTGTCCAGCCGTGACCACCTCACCCCAGCAGACCCCAGCCGCCCGCGTCCGGGTCACGGCTGGGACTACCGCCGGGGCCGCGGTGCGGGAGGCGGACCTGCCGAGCAAGGGCCCGGGCGCGGTGCTCGTGGTGCGGGACGCGGACGGCGCGTTGAAGGATCTGACCTGGGTGCCGGAGCTGGACACCGAGGTGGAGGTCGTGACCGCCGATTCGCCCGACGGCCGCAATGTGATCCGGCATTCGGCCGCGCACGTGCTGGCGCAGGCCGTGCAGCAGGAGTTCCCCGAGGCCAAGCTGGGCATCGGCCCGTACATCAAGGACGGCTTCTACTACGACTTCCAGGTCGACCGTCCCTTCACCCCCGAGGATCTGGCCAAGCTGGAGTCCCGGATGAAGAAGATCATCAAAGGCGCGCAGCGGTTTTCGCGCCGGGTGGTCGAGATCGACGAGGCCCGGGTCGAACTGGCCAAGGAGCCGTTCAAGCTGGAGCTCATCTCCGACAAGTCGGGCATCGACGATCCGGAGGTCATGGAGGTCGGCGGCAAAGAGCTGACCATCTACGACAACCTGGATCCGCGCACCGGCGAGCTGATCTGGGCCGACCTGTGCCGCGGCCCGCACCTGCCGACCACCAAGTACATTCCGGCGTTCAAGCTGACCCGCTCCTCGGCCGCCTACTGGCGCGGTGACCAGTCCCGCGAGGATCTGCAGCGCATCTACGGCACCGCCTGGGAGTCCACCGAGGCCCAGGACGAGCACCTGCGCCTGCTGGAAGAGGCCGAGAAGCGCGACCACCGCAAGCTCGGCCTGGAACTGGACCTGTTCTCCTTCCCCGACGAGCTCGGCTCGGGCCTGCCGGTGTTCCACCCCAAGGGCGGCATCATCCGCAAGGAGCTCGAGGACTACTCGCGTCGCCGCCACACCGCCGCCGGCTACGAGTTCGTCAACACCCCGCACATCACCAAGGGCCACCTCTTCGAGGTCTCCGGTCACCTGGACTGGTACCGCGACGGCATGTTCCCGGCCATGCACCTCGACGCCGAACTCAATGAGGACGGCACCGTGCGCAAGCCCGGCCAGGACTACTACGTCAAGCCGATGAACTGCCCGATGCACAACCTGATCTTCCGGTCGCGCGGGCGTTCCTACCGGGAACTGCCGCTGCGCATGTTCGAGTTCGGCTCGGTCTACCGCTACGAGAAGTCCGGCGTCGTGCACGGCTTGACCCGGGTGCGCGGCATGACGCAGGACGACGCGCACATCTACTGCACCAAGGAGCAGATGCACGCGGAGCTCACCTCCACGCTGCAGTTCGTGCTCTCGCTGCTGCGCGACTACGGCCTCGACGACTTCTACCTGGAGCTCTCGACCAAGGACCCGAAGAAGTTCGTGGGTTCCGACGAGCTGTGGGAGGAGGCCACCGAGACCCTGCGCAAGGTGGCCACCGACTCCGGTCTGGAGCTGGTCCCGGATCCGGGCGGCGCCGCGTTCTACGGCCCGAAGATCTCCGTGCAGGCCAAGGACGCCCTGGGCCGCACCTGGCAGATGTCGACCATCCAGCTCGACTTCAACCTGCCCGAGCGCTTCGAGCTGGAGTACACCGGCTCCGACGGCGCCAAGCACCGCCCGGTCATGATCCACCGCGCGCTGTTCGGTTCCATCGAGCGCTTCTTCGGCGTGCTCACCGAGCACTACGCGGGCGCGTTCCCGGCGTGGCTGTCGCCGGTGCAGGTGGTGGGCATCCCGGTCGCCGAGGCGTTCGCCGAGCACCTCGATCGCGTGATCGAGCAGTTGCAGGACAACGGGATTCGCGCCGAGCTCGACCGTAGCGACGACCGCATGCAGAAGAAGATCTTCAACCAGACCGCGCAGAAGGTGCCGTTCATGCTGCTGGCCGGCGCGCGCGACGTGGAGGGTGACGCGGTCAGCTTCCGCTTCCGCGACGGCACCCAGGTCAACGGTGTGCCGGTGGCCGACGCGGTCGCCACCGTCGTGGACTGGGTGCAGCGGCGGGAGAACAGCTCGCCGACCGCGGAGGGTTTCGAGATCCGCAAGGCGGGTCGATGAGCGAAGCATTCGTACCCGTGCCCGAGCAGATCGTGGACACCGGTGCGGGAGATCCGGATCGCCTGCAGCGGTTGTGGACCCCGTACCGGATGTCCTACATCACCGGCGAGGCCGAGGATCGCGACACCGCGGCCGAGTCGAAGGCCGACGCGCCCAAGAAGACCGGGCACCCCTTCACCGACATCCCCGAGATGTCGGACGAGGACGGGCTGATCATCGCGCGCGGTGAATCGGTGTACGCGGTGCTGAACCTGTACCCGTACAACCCCGGCCACATGATGGTGGTGCCCTACCGTCGCGTCGCCAACCTGGAGGACCTGACCGCCGCGGAGAGCGCCGAGCTGATGGCGTTCACCCAGCAGGCGATCCGGGTGATGAAGCAGGTGTCGCGGCCCGAGGGCTTCAATGTCGGGCTGAATCTCGGTGGCGTTGCCGGGGGTTCACTCGCCGATCATCTGCATCAACATATCGTGCCGCGCTGGAGTGGGGACGCGAACTTCATTACCGTCGTCGGCGGAGTGAAGGTGATGCCGCAGCTGCTCCGGGAGACCCGGGCGCTGCTGGCACAGGCGTGGAAGGAAGCGGATTCGGCATGAGCGGGTCAGGCCCGGAGGCGGTAGCGAAGCGTGACCATGGAGGGCCCTCGCTCATGCCCCGAGGGCGCCGCGTGAGCGGTAGTGGCCGGGAGTTCGTCGCGTGCTGAGCTTCTTCGGTCGCGAGACGTTCGCCAAAGCGACCGCGCCTCTGGGCAAAGCGCTGGTGAGCACGGGGCTGACCCCCGATGCCATGACGCTCATCGGCACCACCGCCTCGATCGCCGCGGCGGTGACGCTGTTCCCGGCCGATCACCTGTTCTGGGGAACCATGGTGATCTGGCTGTTCGTCATGTTCGACATGCTGGACGGCGCCATGGCCCGCGCGCGCGGCGGCGGCACGAAATACGGTGCGGTGCTGGACGCCACGTGTGACCGCGTGGCCGACGGCGCCATCTTCGCGGCGCTGGCCTGGTGGGCGGTGTACACCGAGCACTCGAAGCACCTGTTCGTGGCGACGCTGGTGGTGCTGGTGACCTCGCAGGTCATCTCCTACGCCAAGGCGCGCGCGGAGGCCAGCGGGCTTTCGGCGGACGGCGGTCTGATCGAGCGGCCCGACCGGCTGGTCATCGTGCTGGTCGGCGCCGGATTGACCGGTATCGGCGGCTATTTCGGCATCGAGTGGCTGTCGTACGCGGTGTATGTCGCCATGTACATCCTCGCCGTGCTCAGCATCATCACCGTCTTCCAGCGTGTGCTGGCGGTTCGCAATTCGCCCGGCGCCCGCGACATCATCGCCCCCGCGGCGCAGGCCCCGGAGGAACCGCAGCGGTGACAACCGATTTCACGTCCGCGATGACCGACAAGGCGTACGCGGCCGGATGGCGGCTGGTCCGCGCCTTGCCCGAGCGCACCGCGCGCCGCCTGTTCGACCGGGGCGCGGATCTCGCCGCCCGCAAGGCGAACAAGGCCGCGCGCCGGGGCAATCCGAACCAGCTGCGCAAGAACCTGGCGCGAGTGCTGGGCACCACGCCGGACCTGGTGCCGGACAGCCTGATCCGCGACAGCATGCGCTCGTATGCCCGCTACTGGCGTGAGGCGTTCCGGCTGCCGTCGATGGACCACGTGGCGCTGGGCAAGTCGCTGCGCGTGGAGGGCATCGAGCACGTCGACGCCGCGCTGGCCCGCGGCAAGGGTGTGCTGCTGGTGCTGCCGCATTCGGGCAACTGGGATATGGCGGGGGTCTGGCTGGTCCAGAACTACGGCCAGTTCTCCACGGTCGCCGAGCGTTTGAAGCCGGAGTCGCTGTTCGAGCGGTTCGTGGAATACCGGGAGAGCCTCGGCTTCGAGGTGTTCCCGCTGACCGGCGGTGAGCAGCCGCCGTTCCCGCAGCTGGCGGATCGGTTGCGGGACAACAAGATCGTGTGCCTGATGGGGGAGCGCGATATCACCGGCAAGGGCGTGCCGGTCAGGTTCTTCGGCGAGGACAGCTGGCTGCCCGCGGGCGCGGCCAAGCTCGCCCAGGACACCGGGGCGGCGCTGCTGCCGGTGCACTGCTGGTTCACCGTCGACGCCGACGGCCGTGAAGGCTGGGGCATGCGGGTGTTCGAGTCCCTCGACCTGGCGGGCGGCATGGCCCCCGCCACCCAGGCGCTGACCGATGCGTTCGCGGCCAATATCGCCGCCCATCCGGCCGACTGGCACATGTTGCAGCCGGTGTGGAAGAGTGATTTATCGCAGGCCAGGCTGGATCGCATCGCGGCCGCGCAGCAGGCGCTGGGCTCTCGGGAGCCGGGGACAGGGGCACTATGAAGATCGGCATGGTCTGCCCGTACTCGTTCGACGTTCCGGGCGGGGTGCAGTCGCATGTCGTGGAGCTGGCGCAGGTGCTCATCGAGCGCGGCCACAAGGTGAGCGTGCTCGCGCCCGCCGCCGACGACACGCCGCTGCCCGACTTCGTAGTCTCCGCCGGCAAAGCGGTCGCGATCCCCTACAACGGGTCGGTCGCGCGACTGTCCTTCGGGCCCACCGCCTACACCCGCATCCGGCGCTGGATCGCCGACAACGACTTCGATGTCCTGCACATCCACGAACCCAACGCGCCCAGTCTGTCCATGCTCGCGTTGAAGATCGCGGAGGGGCCGATCGTGGCCACCTTCCACACCTCGACCACGAAATCGCTGGTGCTGAGTACCTTCCAGGGTGTGCTGCGGCCGTACCACGAGAAGATCAGCGGCCGGATCGCGGTGAGCGAGCTGGCGCGGCGCTGGCAGGTGGAGGCGCTCGGCGGCGACGCGGTCGAGATCCCCAATGGGGTCGACGTGCCCGCGTTCGCGCACGCGCCGCTGCTGGACGGCTATCCGAAGCCCGGCAAGTCGGTGCTGTTCCTGGGCCGGTTCGACGAACCGCGCAAGGGCATGGAGGTCCTGCTGGGCGCACTGCCCGAGCTGGTCCGCGAGCATCCCGACGTGGAGATCCTGATCGTCGGGCGCGGTGACGAGGACCGATTGCGCCGTGAGGCCGGGGAGAACGCGGGTCACCTGCGGTTCCTGGGGCAGGTCACCGATGCGGAGAAGGCCTCGGCCATGCGCAGCGCCGACGTGTACGTCGCGCCCAACCTGGGTGGCGAGAGCTTCGGCATCGTCTTGGTGGAGGCCATGGCCGCCGGGACCGCCGTGGTGGCCAGCGATCTGGACGCCTTCCGCCGGGTACTGCGCGACGGCACCGCGGGCATGCTGGTGCCGGTCGGCGACTCCGCGCGGCTGTCGGCGGCGATCAGCGCCATGCTCACCGACGACGAGCGGCGCGAGGAGTACATCCGCACCGCCAATCAGGTTGTCGGCGAATACGATTGGCCGGTCGTGGCCGAGCAGATCCTGCGGGTGTACGAGACCGTCACCGTCGGCGACGTGCGCGTCAGGACCGCCGGATGATCACTTTCTCCGCGACGACCATTCTGGTTCTCGCGCTCGTCGCGGCGGCCGTCATCGCGGCCGCGGTCTGGGCGTACACCACCGCCAACCGCCTCGACCGCCTGCACGTGCGCACCGACCAGGCCCGCCACGCGCTGGACGCGGCGCTGGCCCGTCGCGCGGTCGTCGCGCGGTCGGTGGCCACCACGCTGGCCGGTCTCTACGATCCGGCGCTGGTCGAGCAGGCCCGCCGGTTGACCGCGCTGGCCGACCGCGCCGAACGCTCCCACTGGCGGGACCGTGAGACGGTCGAGAATCAGCTCGCCGCCGCGCTGTCCGCGGTCGACATCGCGTTGCTGCCGCCGCAGTTGGTGGCTGAGCTGGCCGACGCCGAGGCGCGGGTGCTCATCGCCCGCCGCTTCCACAACGACGCCGTCCGCGACACCCTCGCCCTGCGCACCCGACGCCTGGTCCGGTGGCTGCACCTCGGCGGTACCGCGCCGCTGCCGGTGTACTTCGAGATCGCCGAACGGGTCACCGCGGCCGCCTCGACCGGCCTCGAGGTCGACACCGTCCGGACCTCGGCCCGCGTGGTGCTGATCGACGAGCAGGATCGGGTCCTGCTGTTGCAGGGCGTCGACCCGAAGGTCCCGGACGTGCCGTTCTGGTTCACCATCGGTGGCGGCGTCGATCCGGGGGAGACGCTGCGTGAGGCCGCGATCCGCGAACTCTACGAGGAGACCGGTCACGCCGCCGACTCGTCGGCGCTGCGCGGTCCGCTGTGGCGGCGCGTCGCGGTGTTCCCGTTCAACGGTGAGCTGATCCGCTCCGAGGAACTCTTCTTCGCCCTGCGTGCCAGGAGTTTCGACCCGGTCCCCACCAACCTGAACTTCATCGAACGCCGCTCCATCACCGGCAACAAGTGGTGCACCCCCACCGACATCGCCCACCTCGACCACTCGGGCGAAACGGTGTACCCGTACCACCTCGATCACCTGCTCGCCGAGGCGATCACCGCCGCGGACTCCGACACCGATCCCGAAGTCCGCTCCATCCGCTGACCCCGGGCGCGTCCGCTGGGTGGGACCGCGAGCGCGAACCCCGTCCGCCGGAGCCGATCCGCGGTTACGGTGGGCCGATCAATGGTGATCTGTGGCAAGGACTTACGGCATGAAGTTGATGTACGCGTTGTGGGGTGCGGATCTGGGGGAGCGGCTGCGGGGCGAGCAGCTGCGCAAAGAGCTGACCGGGCTGGGGGTCAGCGCCTTGCAGGTGAACGTCCGGGACGCCGACGTGGAGGCCGCCCAGGTTCGGCACACCACCTATGACGCGCCGATCGACGCCATCGTCAGCGTGTGGACCGAGGGTGACCACGAGGCCGTGACGGCCGCGCTGCGGGCGGTGGCCGACGAGGTCAACGGGTGGGTCGTGCACGAGCGCCGCCCGATCGAACCGCCCGAGGTCGCCGACGGCGAGCGCACCGACGCGCTGGCCAATATCGCCATCCTGCGCATCCCCGAGAACCTCACCCGCGAGGAGTGGCTGCACAACTGGCACGTCCTGCACACCCCGGTGGCCATCGAGACCCAGGACACCTTCGGCTACGTGCAGAACACCGTCGCGCAGGCCGTCACCGAGGGCAAGCAGGTCGACGCGCTTGTCGAGGAACTGTTCCCGATGGCCGCCATGACCAGCGCGCACGCCTTCTACGGCAGCGGCGGCGACGACGCCGAACTGCAGCGCCGGGTCACGGCCATGATGGAGAGCGTGGTCCGGTTCGGGGCGCACCTGAACCTGGACCTCGTCCCCACCAGCCGCTACTTCTATCAGCTGGGCTGAGGCTCACCGGTCGGGCCGAGCGCTCAACCGAAGAACGAACTGCGCACCGGGCCCGGAGACTTCACCGGGGTCCGGGAGCCCTGCAGCCAGGTGTCCCGGGTGGCGGCGACGAAGTCGGCCAGCACGTGGTCGGGGTCGGGCGGCGTCCGGTCGTCGCCCGAGTCCGGGGTGCCGTCGGCGCGCACGATCTCCCGTGCGATCTCGGACTCCGGGCGGGAATCGGCGGGCGCGGTCTCGGGGCCGTTGTCGCCGAGGCGGGTGTGCGGGCCCCACGGTTCGACGGCCATCTGGCACAGCAGGCCGCTGATGTCGGCGGCCACCGCCGGTGGCCGGACCCAGTAGGTGGCGTGCTCGAACAGGATCTGCCCGGAAGCGCGGACGGTGAGGGCACGGCTCAGGTCGCGGTCCACGTCGCCGAGGGAGTAGGCCACGACGAGGGTGTCCGTCCGGTCCGGCGCGTACTCGACCACGGGCAGGCCGAGCAGTTCCGCCGCCGCCAAACCGATGATCCGGTCGGACCGGCTCGGCAGCAGCGACACCGAGGACGGCGTGAGCGCGGCCGAGCGCAGGATCACGGCGAGCCGGTCGAGGGTGTGCCGGCACAGTTCGAGGCGGTCACCGAGGTACGCCCAGCGGCCGGTCATCCCGGCGTCGAAACCATAGGGCGACAGGGTGGCCAGGTAGCCGCCGGTGAGCGTGTAGTGCCAGCCGCGCAGGTCGGTGCCGTCCAGCTCGCTGACCGGGGCGACCCGGTCGGCGCGGAGCAGCATCCGGTGCACGCGGTCGCGGGCGGGCAACCAGTCCTCGTCCTCGGGTGCGGGCAGCCGCGCGAATTCGGCGCGGGCGCGGTCCAGATCGCCCGCCAGGATCGAGTCGTAGGTCAGCAGATACCGCTCGGGATAGGGGCGCAGGATCGATTCGTGGGCGAGCAGCGCTTCCACCGCTTCGGCGTGGCGGTGCTCGTCCTCGAACGCGTAGACCAGTTCGGAGAGGGCCAGATTGGGCTTGGTGGTGCCGGTGCGCAGGGCCTCCCGCAGGGCCGGGATCGCGGCGAACGGCACACCGTATTCGATGCACTCGTAGCCGAAGATGGTCCAGGCATCCGGATTGTCCGGCGCGCTCGCGGCGGCCCACGCGGCCAGCGCGAGCTTGTCCAGCTCGGCTCGGTCCGCCAATTCGGCTGTGATCGATGCCATTTCATGGACCGGGAGGGCGTCGGCGATCGGGCGCAGCGTGCGCGCCGCGCCGCTCACATCGTCCGCGGCGAGCAGGCGGCGGACCTCGTGCAATTCACTTGTCATCGCCCTCGATCCTGGCGGGCGGGGCGGGTTCGGGCAAACGAGTATTAGCGACGCGGTAGCCCCGCAATTGTGACGCCCGTCATTCCGATGCAGGTAGGCAGTCCAGTCGTGTCGGACTGGCTATGAAGTGGCCTGAACCCGCAGCCTAGAATCGTGGTGTTCGATTCCGAGCCGGTGTTCGAATTCAAACGATCCGATTGGCCCACATGACCCAGGAGTTTGCCGTGACCACGCCCGACACCACGCCCACCATCGGTACCGCCCGCGTCAAGCGCGGCATGGCCGAGATGCTGAAGGGCGGTGTGATCATGGATGTCGTCACGCCGGAGCAGGCCAAGATCGCCGAGGACGCCGGCGCGGTCGCCGTCATGGCGCTCGAGCGGGTCCCGGCCGATATCCGTGCTCAGGGTGGCGTGTCCCGCATGTCGGATCCGGACATGATCGACGGCATCATCAACGCCGTCTCCATCCCGGTCATGGCCAAGGCTCGGATCGGCCACTTCGTCGAGGCGCAGATCCTGCAGTCGCTCGGCGTCGACTACATCGATGAGTCCGAGGTGCTGACCCCCGCGGACTACGCCAACCACATCGACAAGTTCGCCTTCACCGTCCCGTTCGTGTGTGGCGCCACCAACCTGGGCGAGGCGTTGCGCCGTATCACCGAGGGCGCGGCCATGATCCGCTCCAAGGGTGAGGCCGGCACCGGCGACGTCTCCAACGCCACCACCCACATGCGCACGATCCGCGCCGAGATCCGCCGCCTGACCTCGCTGTCCAAGGATGAGCTGTACGTGGCCGCCAAGGAACTGCAGGCCCCCTACGAGCTGGTGTGCGAGGTCGCCGAGACCGGCAAGCTGCCCGTCGTGATGTTCACCGCCGGTGGCATCGCCACCCCCGCCGACGCCGCCATGATGATGCAGCTCGGCGCCGAGGGCGTCTTCGTCGGCTCCGGAATCTTCAAGTCCGGCAACCCGGCCGAGCGCGCCGCCGCCATCGTCAAGGCCACCACCTTCCACGACGACCCGGACGTTCTGGCCAAGGTCTCCCGTGGCCTGGGCGAGGCCATGGTCGGCATCAATGTCGAGGAGATCCCCCAGCCCCACCGCCTCGCCGAGCGCGGCTGGTAATCTCCGCCGAGCGCGGCCGGTAATCGATTCGGCCGCAGCCTGATTCACACCGCCGGGTGGTCCTCGTGACCACCCGGCGGTTTTTCATTGTGCGCGAGGGACTTTCGGCCCTATTGGGTTTGCGGGATGGGTGCTAGGCGTCAAGTGCGGCAGACGTGGAACGCGGTGGGGCGCGGGGGTGTCCATACCGGTGGCTACCTGCGTGCATACCGGTCGGCAAACTGTGATCGCTTTTCGGGCAGCGAGGTTCGGCAAATTTACTACCTGGTGTTTCGTGGCTAGTGTTCGGCTGAGTCACCGGTGAGCAGTCAAATATCGTGTTTCTGGCAAGGAGCCCGCATGCTGGCGATCGACCATTTCACCTATGGCTGGCTGACCCCCGTCCTGGCCTATGTCATGTCCGTTACCGGGTCGTTGCTGGCACTGCGGTGCATGGTGCGGGCGCGGAATCAGCAGGGGCACGGCGGGTGGATCATCACCGGGGCGATCGCGCTCGGGGGGACCGGGATCTGGGTCATGCATTTCATCGCGATGCTGGGGTTCTCTGTGCAGGACAGCACTATTCGGTACAACGTGCCGATCACACTGTTCAGTGCCGCCATCGCGATGGGGGTGGTGTGGCTGGGGCTCTACATCGTGGTGCACCAGCACGGGGAGGCGTTCGCGTTGATCACCGGCGGGACCATCACGGGGCTCGGGGTGGGGGCGATGCACTACTCGGGGATGTACGCGATGAAGACCGATGCGCTGGTGGCGTACGACCCGTGGGTGGTGTTGCTGTCCATCGTGATCGCGGTGGTCGCGGCGATCGCGGCGCTCTGGTTCACGCTGCACGTCAACGGCATCGTCTCCACGGTCAGCGCCGCGCTCATCATGGGGGTCGCGGTGTGCGGCATGCACTACACGGGGATGTTCTCGATGCACGCGCACGTGGCGGCGCACATGCACGCGCCGTCGGGGGCGCAGCCCGCGCAGCTGCTCACGCCGTTGATCATCGCGGTCAGCATGGCGACCATGATCCTGCTGTTCCAGGTCGGGATCACCGAGATCGACGAGCCGGATCTGAGCCGCATCCGCGGGCAGTACGCCAGCCGGTTCTGGCCCGCGCGCCGCGCCGGGAGCGCCCCTACGGCCGAGAAGTACCCGGCAGACACCTTCGACGCCCGGCATCGGCAGTGGTGAGACACACCGCGGCGGTCGTGGCCTGACGGTCCGGATGCTGGTGTCATGAACGCCAGCATTGCTCCGCACACCCCGGGGAAAGGATCGTCATGCCCGCCGCGACCCGCACGGTGACCATTGCCCGCCCGATCGACCATGTCTTCGCGTTCTTCGCCGATACCACCAACAGCGCGCGGTGGCGCAGCGGCGTCAAGGAGATCACCGCCGAGGGCGAGCCGGCCGTGGGCACCATCTATCGCCAGACGGTCTCCGGGTTGGGCGGGCGCGGTATCCCCGCCGATGTCGAGATCACCGAGTACCTGCCGAACCGGGCGGTGGTGCTGCACGGCATCGCCGGACCGCTGCGGCCCACTGTCACCTACACATTCGTGCCGGTGGGTGAGGCCGCCACCGAGGTGACCTTCTCGCTGTGGGCGCAGTTGTCGGGTCTGAAGAAGCTGTTCATGAGCGGCCCGGTCCAGAAGACCATGACCGCGGAGGTCTCGGGGTTGGATCGCGCCAGGACGTTGCTCGAAACCGGGGCGGCGTAAGGCTCTTCGACGGCGCCCGGGCTTACCCGGCCTGTACGGCCGGGCGGTCGGGGTGGTCCCAGGCGACGAGAATGTCCGGTCGCTCGGTGTGCTCGCGCTGATATTCCAGCAGGCCGTCCACTGTGAACGCCTGCTCCGGATCGGTCCGTCGCCGCAGCGCCCCCTCCGACATGCGCAGGGAGACGGTCAGATCGAAGTCCAGTCCCCGACCCAGCAGCATGGGACCGGCGACGAACAGCACCGTGCTCTCGGCGGCGGTGCGGATGCGCGCTCGGGCGGAGCGATCGGTCTGCTCGTTCCACAGCGCGGGCAGGTAGCGCCCGCCGTCCCGAAGGGGCTTCAGGACTTCGCGGTTCACTGCGGCGTAGTCGAACCAGGCCGTGCGATAGGTGAATTCGCTGTCCCGGTCG
This sequence comes from Nocardia sp. NPDC005746, assembly GCF_040630785.1. Taxonomy (NCBI): domain Bacteria; kingdom Bacillati; phylum Actinomycetota; class Actinomycetes; order Mycobacteriales; family Nocardiaceae; genus Nocardia; species Nocardia sp. NPDC005746. The sequence continues at coordinate 16,689 of NZ_JBEXYE010000017.1, read as the reverse complement.
TACTCCAGGCGAACCGACGCGGGCCGCACGAAATCGTGCAGGGACACCACCTCCGCGGGACGGCCCCGCGAGCGCAGTAGCTCGGTGACGCCGTCCGCCACGGTCATCGGCCCAGCCGCGTCCGCGCCGTCCACGGCGACGACCGCGTACCCCCGCAGCGCCCCGGCCCGCCCGGCGACCAATTCGAGCAGCGCGTCGGGGGTGAGGGCGGTGAACTCGGGCACGACACCATCTTGCTGCAGGTATCACACCGGACATCGTCGGGGGCGGCGGCCAACGGCACGACCCGATCGTGGCAGCGGTCTTTTGTGACGGACAGGCTTCCGCCGGAGGTGGTGTCGGGCCGCGATGGTCGGGCGCAGATACCGGGTTCGACAGCCGGTCTCGGCCTGATGCGTCATGGAGCGGGATCCAGGGCTGCCCGATACTCAACCGCATTTCGCGGGTCAGGGGTGTAGGAGGTCGGATCGGGCGTGCGGCTGAACCGCTGGGGGCTCCGGTTCGCTCGCATGGACCGTGAAGCCGACCGGCCGTTCCCGACGCCGGGCGCCGTCGGGCGGCCCTCGACCGGGCGCGGATGCGGTGCTCGACGTGCGGCGACGGCCTAATGGGAGTTGGAAGGGGCGGTGATCTCGGTGACCGCGTCCGCATACCAGCGGAACAAACGAATCGGCGGTAGGGGGGCGGCGTCGAGGGCGGCCCAGCATTCGGCGACGACCGCGCGGGCGGATGCGCCGATCCACGGCTGGGGGAGCAGTTCGGGCGGTAGCAGCGGGTCCGGGTTGTGGGCGCGGTCGAATTCGGCCGCCAAGGCGATGGCGAGGGTGACGCGTTCGGTCTCCTGCGCGGTCGGGAGGGCCGAGCGCACGTGTTCGGCGATGCCGAGGAGGCGTTCGTGGCCGGCCGCGATCCGGTCGAGCGGCCACAGGTGGGCTGCCAGCTCACGCGCCGCGGTGCATGCGCCGACGGTGAGGTCGCGGGTGGAGAAGGTGGTGAGGGACCCGGCGATATCGAGTTCGCCTGCTGCCGAACGGATTCGCTCCTCCCACGGGTGCGCCGAGGCGTACAGTCCGCCCTGGATCGGCGCGCCGCCGAGTTCGACGATGGTGTTGCGCATGGCATCGCGGGCCGTCCGGTCGGTCTCGGGCACCGCGAAGGCCGCCACATGCCAGACGCCGTCCCAGCTCGCCCGCCCGCGGTCCTGCGCGTACATCAGCCGCAGATACTCGAGCTCGGGTGCGAGCACCGCGCGGGTGTCCTCGGTGGCGCGGAGGAGCGCCTTGCGGCCGCGACCCTCGTGCGTGAACAGCCCTTCGGCGACAACCCTCTTGATGCACAGCCGTACCTGCTGATCGGTCATGCCGAGCGCGGCCGCGACATCGTAGAGTTCGCCGGCGTCGATGGTGGCGTCCTCGCGGATCATGCTCTCCACCAGCGACCGGGTGGGGATCTCGGTGGCCGGAATCAGGTCGTCCACTGTGTGCACCTCACTGTCCGACCCGTTCCTGCTCGATGACCACCTGTGACGCGCCGCCGAATTCGCGTCCCAGGTCGGCGAAGAAGCGGGGCGCGTCGATGACGGCCTCCGGCGGGTGTACGCCCGGGCGGCGGGCGCAGCCGTCGATGACCTGGGACATGCCCAGTGCCAACGGGATCCCGGTCGCTCGCGCCATATCGGCGAACAGCTTATCGAGACCGCCGGCGGCGTTCGGGTCCAGGTGCGCCAGCACCCGGTGTTCGCGACCGGCGCGCCGGCCCGAGACGGTGGCGAAGAAGGGCGGCAGATTGCCCGGTCCTCTGGTGCGCAGCGCGGTGGGTACCGAGCGGGCGATCCGGCCCAGCGACGGGCGCGCGAGTTCCCGTGCGGCCGCTTCGTTGGTGAGTTTCCCGGCGTCGATGTCGCGGCGCAGCATGTCCAGGTAGGCCAGCGTCGTGGGCGTCACCACCATCAGATTGGCGGCGTCGCCGACCGGTTTCAGGCTGCGCTGCAGGGTGATCGGCTCGGGATGGCCGACGGTGTAGGCGGTGCCGCGCCGCCCGCCGGGCAGGGTGAGTTCGACCGGGCGCAGCGGGCGCTGGGAGACCAGACGTCCCGCTGTCACCGCCGTGATGGTGCCGCTGCTCTGCTGCATCCAGTGCACGGCTGCGGCGGTCGGCTGCCCGCCGGCGAGCAGCGACTCGTCCTCGCCCGCGCCCGGAACATCCACCGGCCACGCGGTATACGCGTCGTGGACGGTGTCGAGTTCGGCCGACGCCAGCGCGGCCAGCAGGTTGCTGATCCCGGGGCTGGCTCCCATGCCCACGATCGCGCACACCCCGGCCTCGCGGGCGGCGTCGTCGAGCCCGAGCATGTCGAGCGTCGGTTCCCAGTCGTCGCAGATGTCGAGATAGTGCGTGCCGGTGTCGATGGCCGCGCTTAGTACGGTGCGGCCGAAACGGTAGTAGGGGCCGACGGTGTTGAGCACCAGGTCCGCTCGCGACAGCGCGTCGCGCAGGGTGGCCGCGTCGGTGACATCGACGGTGCGCGCGGCGACCGGCACCCGCGCCGCCGCGAACCGCCGGGCGGTGGCGGCGGCCGCGTCGCCGTCGCGATCGGCGATCACGATGTGCTCGACGCCGAGCAGGGTGGCGGCGGTCTCGACGGCGGCGGCTCCCATCGCGCCGGCCGCGCCCAGGGCGAGGACTTTCATGGCGGTACTCCCGTGACTCGGTGGTTCAGTTCTTCGAAGGATCGGCGGCGAAGTCGCGCAGCGCGTCGAGATAGCCGGGGGCGTACAGGGATCGGGGCGCGAACAGGGCGACCAGGAAGGACCGGACGCTGTCGGGCTTGTCCAGCTCGAACTTGACGATGTTGTGCGAGGCGTCGGGATAGGTGCGCACCGTCAGCAGGCTCGCGGGCATCGATTCGCGATACACGCGCGCGGTCTCGGCGACGTCGACATGGAGATCGCGCTCGCCCAGTGCCAACAGTGTCGGAACGCGCACTCGTGGAAGGGTTTCGGTGATATCGGCGAGGTAGTTCTTGCCGACGAACCGCCACCGATCCTCGGACATCGGCGGGGAATCCGTGGTGGCCGCGCGATATCGGGAATAGTCAGCGCCCTCGCGGAGCAGGGTCAGATCGTTCTCGCGTCGCCGCAGCCGGTCGGCGAGCTCGTCCTCGGAGGCGTTGCGCCGATCCAGTTCCGCGCGCAGGTTGTATTCGCCCTGCCGGATCCAGTTGATCGCCGGTCCGGCGAGGATCATGAATCGCAGCTGCGGGTGCCGGGCCGCGACTTCGGGCAGCACCCATCCGGCTTGGCTGATGCCCCACAGGCCGATGCGCTGCGCGTCGATCTCGGGGCGTCCGTGTGACCAGGCGATGGCCGCTTCGGTCTCGACGGCCCGGTCGTGCATGGTCTGGTCCAGCCAGTTCCCGGGCGCGCCGTTCACCCCGGGCTTGTCCCACGCCAGCGACGCGTACCCGGCCTCGGCGAAGCTCTCCCAGATCGGCCGGTAGAACTCGTCGCGGTCGGCGGTGGCCACGCCGTCGCCGTGGACGAAAACCACGAGTCCGAAGGGGCCGTCACCCTTTTCGGGTAGCGCCAGGGTGCCTTGCAGGGGCTGCGCTCCGCCGGTGATGGTGACCCGTTCGGTGCGAATGTCGAAGTCGTGCTGCACGACCACCCACCCGCCCGCCGACAACACCAGGGCGGCAACACAACTCGCGGCGATCAGCAGGCGGCGCTTCCAGGACATGAAACGATCATATCAGAAACGATCGTGGAGAATTTGATAGATCTTTGCGGTTGTTAGCCTGAGCGGGACAAACGCGAAGGGACGGGTGCATGGCGACGATCGAAGAGGCGCTCGAAATCGAGCAACTCGAACGCGACATCTTCCGCGGCGCGTCCATCAAGACGCAGCTGCCCCGCACATTCGGCGGGCAGGTGGCCGGACAGGCGCTGGTGGCGGCTGTCCGCACGGTGGATCCGCACTATCAGGTGCATTCGCTGCACGGATACTTCCTGCGGCCCGGTAACCCGGAACGGCCCACCGTCTACATGGTGGAACGCATCCGTGAGGGCCGCTCCTTCTGCACCCGCCGGGTGACCGGGGTGCAGAACGGCGAGGCCATCTTCACCATGTCGGCCTCGTTCCATGTGGGTGACGAGGGGCCCGAGCATCAGGATCAGATGCCCAACGTCCCGCCGCCCGCGGACCTGCCCGACGCCAAGGAGTCCATGAGCCCGGAACGGCTGTGGGCCATGCGCGAATGGGAGCACTGGGACATCCGCACCATCCCGCAGGACGAGGTGGACCGCCGTGGCGGCCTGGCCGCCCAGCAGCAGGTGTGGTTCCGCTACCGGCACGCGCTGCCCGACGACCCGCTGTTCCATGTGTGCACGCTCGCCTACATGAGCGATATGACCCTGCTCGGCTCCTCGAAGGTCATCCACCCCGACGAGCCCACCCAGAACGCCTCGCTCGACCACGCCATGTGGTTTCTGCGTCCGTTCCGCGCCGACGACTACCTGCTCTACGACCAGCAGTCGCCGTCGGCGGGCGCGGGCCGGGCGCTGACCGGCGGCCGGATCTGGAACCAGGCCGGGGAACTGGTGGCGGTCGTCATGCAGGAGGGGCTGACCCGCACCCTGAAGGATCCGCAGGCGCAGTCGTACCCGCCCGGAACCGCCTGAGCGACAAACGAATCGAGCGCGCCGCCGGTGGAATCCGGCGGCGCGCTCGTGGTTTCGGGGTCAGGCGGTCTGCACCCGCAGGTGACACACCACGGTGTCGTTCATCTTGCGCAGCACCCGTTCCAGCTCGTCGCTGCGATGGCTGGGCAGCACGTGATTCCACCCGGCGGGCGGCTCGACCTCCGCGATCACCACCACCTTGCGGCGCCCGGCGAAATGGTCGGCGACGTAGCGCGCCACCGGGCCGCCGACGGTCGAATCGCCGTCCTCGAGCAGGACCAGACGCACATCCGGATGCCAGGTCTCCCATTCCTTGGTGAACACGGTGATGTTCTCGCCCGGCAGGCACACGTGGACCGCGGTCACATCCCGGCCCAGCGACATCGCCGCCGAGAGCGCCTCACGGCTGAGCTCCGACACCTCCGACACCGGCACCACGATCGCGGTCTCGGTGGCCTTCGGCTCGGCGGGCACGCAGCCGGTGCCCCGGCAGCCGTCGATGCGGCCGTAGATGGTTCGAATCCGTTCCATGGCGACCACCAGCAGCGGCAGCACCACCACGATCAGCCACGCGCCCTCGGTGAATTTCATTGCGGTGGTGACGATCAGCGCCACGAAGGTGAGCGCCGCGCCGACACCGTTGAGGACGGCACGCCACTGCCGGCCCGGGCCGCCCACCGCGAGCCAGTGCCGGACCATCCCGGCCTGGGCGATGGTGAAGCCCACGAACACGCCGATCGCGAACAGCGGCACCAGGGCGTTCATATCGCCGCCGGAGGCGACCAGCAACACCGCCGACGAGATGCCCAGTGCGAGCACACCGAAGCGGTACACCTGTCGCTGCGAGCTGACCGCGAACCGGTGCGGCAGGCTGTTGTCGTCGGCGAGGATCTTGGTCAGTGTCGGCAGGCCGCCGTAGGAGGTGTTGGCGGCCAGGGCCAGCAGGATCACCGTCGCGAACTGCACGATGTAGTAGGCGATGCCGTGGCCGAGCGCGGCTTCGGTCAGCTGCGACAGGACGGTGGTGCCCTCGATCGGGTGAATCGCGAACTTGCCGATCAGGGTGGCCAGCCCGATCAGCATGACGCCGAGCAGCGCACCGAGCGCCACCTCGGCCCGCTGCGCGCGCTTGACCTTGGGCTCGGCGAAGCTGGGTACCGCGTTGGCGATGGCCTCGACACCGGTCAGCGCCGCACAGCCGCTGGAGAACGCCTTGAGTAGCAACAGGATTCCGATGGTGCGCGCGTTCTCGGAGACGGCCGCGCCAGTGGCGACGGTCGCCGGTTCCGAGCGCAGCAGCCCGGCGACGATCACGGTGAGGATGCCCAGCACGAACACCACGGTCGGGGCCATGAAGGCGCGGGCGCTCTCACGGATGCCGTAGAGATTGAGCACCGTGATGCCCGCCAGCACCGCCAGGCAGATCCAGGCCGTGTAGGGGAACAGCTGGGGGAACGCCGACGTCAGTGCGGCCACACCCGCGGCGATGGACACCGCGACGTTCAGCACGTAGTCCACGATCAGCGAGGCCGCGGCCACCAGGCTGGTCCGCCGCCCCAGTCGTGCCTTGGCCACCGCGTACGCGCCGCCGCCGTTCGGAAAGGCGGCGATGACCTGCCGGTAGGACGCGATCAGCACGGCCAGCAGCACCACGATGGCCAGCGTCACCGGCACTGTGAAGCCGAGTCCGGCCGCGCCCGCCGCGGCCAGCACCAGCACGATCGCCTCGGGTCCGTAGGCGACCGAGGCCATCGCGTCGAGCGACAGCCCGGCGAGTCCGGTGGCGACGGTCAGCCCGTGCCGGGTGCGCCCGGATCGCGGCGGCGGAGCGTCGACTCCGCCGCGCGGCCCGGGCGAGGTTTGCGGAAGCACATCAGTCACATCCGCGAGTGTTCACCCGAAAACCCCGGTGGAACCGCGTCCTGACGAAACCCTGACGCCCTGGGTGAGCAGGGCCACACACCCCGGCAAACGTATGCTCGACGGCGTGAAACCGACGATTGGTGTGCTGGCCCTGCAGGGCGATGTGCGCGAACACCTGCACGCTCTCGAGGCCTGTGGTGCGGAAGCGGTCCCGGTGCGCCGGGAATCCGAGCTCGCCGCCGTCGACGGACTGGTCATCCCCGGTGGTGAATCCACCACCATCAGCAAACTGCTGGAGGTCTTCGAGCTGCTGGAACCGCTGCGGCAGCGGCTGCGCGACGGCCTGCCCGCCTACGGGTCCTGTGCGGGCATGATCCTGCTGGCCTCGGAGGTGCTCGACACCCGCCCGGACATGCAGGCGCTGCACGGCATCGATATGACGGTGCGCCGCAATGCCTTCGGCCGGCAGGTGGACTCCTTCGAGACCGATCTGGATTTCGCGGGCCTCACCGATGGACCGGTGCGGGCGGTGTTCATCCGCGCGCCGTGGGTGGAGCGGGCCGGTGACGGCGTCGAGGTGCTGGCGCGGGTGCCGTCGGGTCCGGCCGCGGGCCGGATCGTGGCGGTGCGGCAGGGCAATGTCATCGCCACGTCCTTCCATCCGGAGGTAACCGGCGATCTGCGGGTCCACAGGCTGTTCGTCGACACCGCGGTGCGTCCGCGCGCCGGGGTCTGACGTACGCTCGAATGTCGGAAACCATTCAGCCCCCTGAAACGAGGAAGTAGGGAATGAGCGGCCACTCCAAATGGGCCACCACCAAGCACAAGAAGGCCGGGATCGACGCGAAGCGCGGCAAGCTCTTCGCCAAGTTGATCAAGAACATCGAGGTGGCGGCCCGCACCGGTGGTAGTGACCCGGACGGCAACCCGACGTTGTACGACGCCATCCAGAAGGCGAAGAAGTCGTCGGTGCCCAACGACAACATCGAGCGCGCGCGCAAGCGCGGCGGCGGTGAAGAGGCGGGCGGCGCGGACTGGCAGACCATCATGTACGAGGGCTACGGCCCCAGTGGTGTCGCCCTGCTGATCGAATGCCTCACCGACAACCGCAACCGCGCGGCCGGCGAGGTGCGTCTGGCGGTCACTCGCAATGGCGGCAATATGGCCGACGTCGGTTCGGTGTCGTACCTGTTCTCCCGCAAGGGTGTCGTGGTGCTGGACAAGGCCGGGCAGTCCGAGGACGACATCCTCGATGTGGTGCTCGATGCCGGCGCCGAGGAGATCAACGACCTGGGCGACGAGTTCGAGGTGATCTCCGAGCCGGGCGACATGATCGCGGTGCGCAGCGCGCTGCAGAAGGCCGGGATCGATTACACCTCCGCCGAGTCCGGCTTCCAGCCGTCGGTGACCGTTCCCGCGGACGTGGACCTGGCCCGCAAGGTGTTCAAGCTGGTCGACGCGCTCGAGGACAGCGACGACGTCCAGAACGTCTACACCAATGTCGATATCAGCGACGAGGTGCTGGCCGAGCTCGACGCCTAGCGTCCGCTCTCACGAACCGGCTTCGGCTCTCACGACGCGGGCCGCTTCCCTTCCGGGAGGCGGCCCGCGTCGCGTCTGCGCGGTGCGAGTGCTGGATCCGGCCCCCGACCGGCCGTGTCGATGGACAATGTCGCGGCGGGGGTCCGTTAGACTCTCGAACAGTTGTTCGTTCACGGTGAGAGGGGTTTCGGTGCGGGTGATGGGCGTCGACCCCGGGCTCACCCGGTGCGGTCTGTCCATGGTGGTCGGAACTCTCGGCCGACAGGTGTCCATGCTGGAGGTCGGCGTGGTGCGCACCCCGCCGGAAATGGATCTGGCGCAACGGCTTCTGCGGGTCTCCGATGCCGCCGAGGCCTGGATGGACAATCATCGACCCGAAGTCGTCGCCATCGAACGGGTCTTCTCCCAGAACAATGTCCGCACCGCCATGGCCACCGCGCAGGCGGGCGGCGTGATCGCCCTCGCGGCCGCGCGCCGCGGGATCCCGGTGCACTTCCACACCCCCTCGCAGGTGAAGGCGGCGGTCACCGGCAACGGTTCGGCGGACAAGGCGCAAGTGACCGCGATGGTGACCCGTATCCTCGGGCTGTCCGTCGCACCGAAACCCGCCGACGCCGCCGACGCGCTCGCCCTGGCCATCTGCCATTGCTGGCGTGCGCCCATGCTGGATCGCATGGCCAAGGCGGAGGCGATGGCCGAGCAGCAGCGGCGGCTGTACGAGGAAAGGCTTGCCCAGCAACGCGGTAACGGCCGCCCTCCGCGAAGCGGAGACGGCCGGCGCGGTGCTGGTTCCCAGCGTGGTGAATCTCCGAATCGGAAGGCGGTAACGCGGTGATCGCGTCGGTGCGCGGCGAGGTGCTCGACATCGGGCTCGACCATGTGGTGATCGAGGCGGCGGGAGTCGGCTACCGGCTCAACGCCACCCCGGCGACCCTGGCCGGATTGACCCGCGGCGAGGATTCCCGCCTCTACACGACCATGATCGTGCGCGAGGACTCGATGACCCTGTTCGGCTTCGCCGACACCGAGGCGCGAGAGTTGTTCGGGCTGTTGCAGACCGTGTCCGGCGTCGGCCCGAAGCTGGCCATGGCGGTGCTCGCGGTACTGGAGCCCGAGGCGCTGCGCAAGGCGCTCGCGGAATCGAACGTGACCGCGCTGACCCGGGTGCCCGGTGTCGGCAAGCGTGGCGCCGAGCGCATGGTGGTGGAGCTGCGCGACAAGGTGAATCTGGTTCCGGTGCAGTCCGGTCCGCCCGGATCGGGTCCCGCGCCCGTGGTCACGCCGGTGCGCGAGCAGGTGGTGGATGCGCTCATCGGCCTCGGCTTCCCGGCCCGGCAGGCCGAGGGCGCCGTCGACGCGGTGCTCGCCGACGAACCCGGTATCGGCACCTCCCAGGCGCTGCGCACGGCGCTGGGCCTGCTCGGCAAGAATCGATAACCGGTCATGTCAGAGGATTTCGACGACTTCGACGACGCGGATTTCGACGCGGACGAATCCAGCGTCACCGCGAGCTATCTGCAGTCCGACGGCGAGATCGAGGCCAGCCTGCGCCCGCAGTCGCTCGACGACTTCATCGGCCAGCCGCGGGTGCGCGAACAGCTGGCCCTGGTGCTGCGGGGCGCGAAGCTGCGCGGCGGCACCCCCGATCACGTATTGCTGTCGGGGCCACCGGGTCTGGGCAAGACGAGTATGGCGATGATCATCGCCGGTGAACTCGGCACCGCCCTGCGCCTCACCTCCGGCCCCGCTCTGGAACGCGCCGGCGACCTGGCCGCCATGCTCAGCAACCTGGTCGAGGGCGACGTCCTGTTCATCGACGAGATCCACCGCATGGCCCGCCCCGCCGAGGAGATGCTGTACCTCGCGATGGAGGACTTCCGCGTCGACGTGGTGGTCGGCAAAGGCCCCGGCGCCACCTCGATTCCCCTCGACATCGCCCCGTTCACCCTGGTCGGCGCGACCACCCGCTCGGGCGCGCTGACCGGCCCGCTGCGTGACCGTTTCGGTTTCACCGGCCACATGGACTTCTACGAGCCGCTCGAACTGCAGCAGATCCTCGAACGCTCGGCCCGAATCCTGGGCGTACGCCTGGAATCCGACGCGGCCGCCGAGATCGCCGGACGTTCCCGTGGCACGCCGCGTATCGCCAACCGCCTGCTGCGCCGCGTGCGCGACTACGCGGAGGTCAAGGCCGACGGCCTGGTCACCCCCGAGATCGCCCACGCCGCACTGTCGGTGTACGACGTCGACTCCCTCGGCCTGGACCGGCTCGACCGCGCGGTGCTGAGCGCGCTGATCCGCAGTTTCAACGGCGGCCCGGTGGGTGTGTCCACCCTTGCCGTCGCCGTGGGCGAGGAAGCGGCCACGGTCGAGGAAGTCTGTGAACCCTTCCTGGTGCGAGCGGGTTTGGTGGCCCGCACACCCCGCGGCCGCATCGCCACCGCCGCCGCCTGGGAACACCTGGGCCTGGTCCCGCCGCCGGACCTGGTGTTCGGTTCCATCGAGGTGCGGCGGCACGAACCGCAGATGGACCTGTTCGAGCCGTAGAGCGGTGCGGCACCGGCCGTCTCGGGTACGGCCGGTGCGTGTCGCGAGGCCGTCAGTCCACGGTGAGAACCAATTTGCCGACGGTGTGGCGGGTTTCGCCGAGGGCGTGCGCAGCGGCGGCCTCGGCGAGCGGGAACACTCCCGCGAGGGTGGGCCGCAGTGCACCGGTCTCGGCGAGCTCGCGCAGCGCGTTCATACCCGTGTGATCGGCCTCGACGAGCATGACCGCGGCGCGGACGCCGAGCTTCTCGGCCGCGGCTTTCACATGGTCGGCACCCAGGGCGCGCAGTGTGACCAGGAGGCCACCGGGGCGCAGCGTCCGCAGTGAGCGCAGCGCGTGGTCGGCGTCGATGGGGTCGATGACGATGTCGATATCGCGCAGCGTCTCGGCGAAATCGGTGGTGCGGTAGTCGAGTACCTCGTCCGCGCCGATACTCCGGAGGAATTCGTGATTGGCGGCGCTGGCCGTGCCGATCACGTACGCGCCGCGGGCCTTGGCGATCTGTACGGCGAAGTGGCCCACGCCCCCGGCGGCGGCGTGGATCAGGACCCGCTGCCCGGCTTCGACGTTCGCGGTGTCGACCAGGGCTTGATAGGCGGTCAGCGCGGCCAGCGGGATCGCGGCGGCCTCCGGGTGTCCGAGGTTGGTGGGCTTGCGGGCGAAGGAGCGAGCCGGGGCGGTGACGAATTCGGCCGCCGCGCCGTGCCCGTGCGGATACGGCAGCATGCCGAATACCTCGTCACCGGGTTCGAACAGGGTGACTCCGACACCGGTCGCGACCACCTCGCCCGAGACATCCCAGCCCAGGATGTACGGGGGTGCGGGCAGGAACAGGCCCGCGCGGGCGCGGTGCGCCCAGTCGGTCGGGTTCAACGCGGTGGCGCGAACCCGGACCAGCAGTTCGCTCGGACCGGGCTGGGGCACCGGCACTTTCACCTCGTGCAGGACCTCGGGACCGCCGAGCACGTCCTGTCCGATGGCCGTCATGGTGGTGGGGAGGGTGTAGTCCTTGTCGCTCATGGCTCTCAGTTTGCCGCCCGGACCCAGGTCGGGGAAATGGCATGATCGCCATTATTCGATAGGATCGTGCCATGGATTCGGAGGTTGCTCGGCCGCATACCGTGGTGGTGCTGGCGCTCGACGGGGTGTATCCGTTCGAGCTCGGCATTCCGAACCGGGTGTTCGGGACCGCTGACGGGCGGTACCGGGTGATCACCTGCTCGCTCGACGGGCGACCCGTGCGGAGCAGCTCGGACTTCGATATCGCGGTGGCGCACGACGCGCGCGTGCTGGAAACCGCGGACACCGTGGTGATTCCGCCGTGCGATGTGACTCCGATCCTGGAACAGGGACTGCCGCACGAGGTTTCGGCGGCGCTGGCGTCGATCCGTCCCGGTGCGCGACTCGTGTCCATCTGCACCGGCGCTGTCGTGCTCGCAGCGGCCGGACTGCTCGACGACCGGCCCGCCACCACCCACTGGAATATCGCCGACCGCTTCCAGCGCGCCTTCCCTGGCATCCGCGTCGACCCCAACGTGCTCTACGTCGATGACGGCGACCTCCTGACCTCCGCGGGCGCGTCCGCCGGAGTCGACCTGTGCCTGCACCTGATTCGCGGCGACCACGGCAGCGAGGTCGCGAACGCCGTCGCGCGGCGTTGCGTCGTCCCGCCGTGGCGCGAGGGCGGGCAGGCGCAATTCATCGAACAGCCGGTCCCGCCGCCGGCGGCCGCGGGCACGGCCGAGGCCCGGCAGTGGGCACTGGAAAACCTGCACCGGCCACTCACCATGGCCGACCTCGCCGATCGCGCGCGCATGAGCGGCCGCACCTTCGCGCGCCGTTTCCGCGACGAGGTCGGAATGAGTCCCGGCCGGTGGCTGATCCAGCAGCGCGTGTTCCGGGCGCGCGAACTACTCGAATCCACAGAGCTTTCCGTGGATCGGATCGCCGGTGAGGTCGGGTTCGCGACCGGCGCCTCGCTGCGGCAGCATCTGCACGAGGCGATCGGCGTCGCACCGCTGGCCTATCGCCGCACCTTCCGGAGCGAGGCGGTACTCACCGGCGCGGGCGGCTGACCTCGCGAACCTCACGTAGGTGCTGTTCCATCGCCGCCGCCGCGCCCGGGCCGTCGTGGGCCGCGACGGCGGTGTAGATGCGGTGATGGCCATCTATGGACAGGGCGCGGGCGTGCCGGGTGCGGTGAGACAGGGCGCGGGTGCGGCGGGTCCAGTCGGTGGTCATGGTGCACAGGGTCACCAGCAGCGGGTTCTGCGCCGCGCGGGCGAGGAGGGTGTGGAATTCGATGTCGAGGCGCAGGGATTCGGCGGGGGAGAGTGAGTCGCTGGAGCGGGCCAGGACGTCGTCGAGGGACAGCAGGTTGGATTCGACCGCGCGGAGGGCGGCCAGCTCCGCGATCCGCGGCTCCACCAGGTCCCGGAGTTCGGTGGCGTGGCCGAGCTCGATATCGAGGTCCGCGAGCCCGCCCGCGAGATCGCCCGCCCGCCGCGGGTTCTCGATGACGGTGCTGCCCCGGCCCTGACGGCGTTCGATGAGCTGCTTGGATTCCAGCTCGAACATGGCCTGCCGCAACGAGGATCGTGACACGCTCAACCCGGCCGCCAGCTCGCGTTCCGGCGGCAGCCGATCCCCGGCCCGCAGTTCCCCGCTGGCGATCAAACCCTCCAGGTGCGCCGCGACCTCCGCGCTGACGCTGCGTGCGCGCCGGCGGAGCGGCGGAATCGATGCCGTCACGCCCCGAGTCTAAATCCCTTCCCTGGCAGACCATTTCGGGTAGGTAAAACGGCAGTTACGTTAGGTTTCGTGGCCCCGCACCGCCGGTCGGGCCGACTTATGGTCGGCATATCGGATGGTCGGACCAATGCTGGCCGGGTAGGGAAGGTAGGGCGCGTGACGTCGATTGTGCGGGGGTTCGCCCCGGCGTTTCCGGTACTGCAACCGGGCGAGGGGATCGAGGACGCCGGGTATCTGCCGGTCGACCCCACGGCGGTGCTCTGGGGGCGGCTGCCGCGAGTCGGCGACAAGCCGGTGGCGACCGTCGAGGCGGGCGGGACCATCGTGGTCGACACCGTGAGTCACGAAGGGATTCTGGAGGATCAGGGGTCTGATCCGCTGGCCTACTTCGGACGGCACGGGGTCGAGCGGGACCAGGTGCTCGTCGACGCGATCGAGGTGGCCGGAACCCGCCGCCGTGACTCGCTGGCGGGGCCGCACATCATCACCGGGCCGATCGCGGTCGCAGGGGCGAAACCGGGGGACCTGCTCGCGATCCGGATCGACGCGCTGGCCATGCGTGCGCCGTACGGCGTCGTATCCACTCGGCACGCACGTGGTGTGCTGGCGAACAAGTCCGGGTTCGACGGCAATTACGGGCAGTTCTGCGCCGTCGAAGAGCGGGGCGGGGCCTGGTACGGGACGATGCCGCTGCATCCGGATCGGCCGGGGCAGGCCCGGTTTCCGCTGCACCCGTTCCTGGGCATCATCGGTGTCGCGACCGATACGGATACGCGGGTGTCCTCGGTGCCGCCCGGGGCGCACGGCGGCAATATCGACATCCGGAGGCTGACTGCGGGGGCGACATTGTTTCTGCCGGTGCAGGTCGCCGAGGCGCTGTTCTATATCGGGGATCCGCACTTCGCCCAAGGGAACGGGGAAGTGGCGCTCACCGCGTTGGAAGCGCCGCTACGGGCTACCTTGACGGTCGACGTGATTCCGGCGGCTCAAGTCGCGGCCGGGCTGGGGCGGGGGATCGGGCCGTTCGCGGCTTCCCACGGGCTGTTGATCCCGACGGGTTTGAGCGAGGATCTGAACAAGGCGCTGGAACTGTGTGTCCGGAACGCCATCGAACTGGTGGTGTCGCTGTTCGACGCGGATCCGCAGCAGGCGTATCTGTATCTCAGTGCCGCAGCGGATTTCACCATCTCGCAGGCTGTGGACCAAGTGCGGGGTGTGCACGGCGAGGTGCGGGTGGCGGACTTCGCCGGTCACGCCGCCACCGAGCTGGCCAGGCGCGTGCTGGCGAGGGTTTGATGACAGTGGCACGCGAATCGGCCGAGCGGACAGCCGAGTTCGATCCTCGGGTGTGGCGGGAGCGGGGCGCGCCGCTGGTTGCCGCTACCGGTGACGGGGTGCTCAGTGGACACACCGTGGCGGTGAAGGATCTCTACGCTGTCGCCGGCTATCCACTCGGTGGCGGGGTCCAGGAGTTTCTGGGAGCACCCTCGGACGCCCATGCGGCGGTTGTGGCTCGTCTGCTCGCAGCAGGGGCCGATATCACCGGGATCGCGCAGACCGATGAATTCGCCTACAGCATCACCGGTGGCAATGGGCGGTACGGAATGCCGATCAATCCGGCTGCTACGCAGCGGATTCCGGGTGGATCGTCGAGCGGGTCCGCGGTGGCGGTCACGCGTGGGGAGGTCACCATCGGGTTGGGGACCGATACGGCGGGATCGATTCGAGTGCCTGCGGCGTATCAGGGGCTGTGGGGGATGCGGACCTCTCACGGGAGCATCTCCACTGCGGGACTGCTCCCGCTGGCGGAGTCCTTCGACACCGTAGGGTGGATGACACGAGACCTGGACACGCTGCGATCGGTCGCGGAATGCTTGCTTCCAGAGCAGAATTCGGGACCCTACGAGCTCATCGTCGATCCCGACTTGTGCGCTGTGGCCGATGCCGAGGTCGCGGAAGCCGGCTTGAAGGCGGCCAGGCAGCTCGGTGCGGTCGACTACCACCTGAATGCCGACCTCGAATCGTGGTTCACGGCGTTCCGGACGGTGCAGGCGTTCGAAGCCTGGAGGAACCACGGCGCGTGGATCTCGGCGCATCCGGGTTCGTTGGAATCGGAAGTGGCGCAACGATTTCACATCGCATCGAGGGTTACCGCGGAGGAGGCGTTCGGGGCGAGCTCGGTGCTCCGGGATGCGGCGGCCGTTCTTCGGGATGCCTTGCGTGGGCGGCTTCTTGTGTTGCCGACGGTCGCTACGCTTCCGCCGCTTCGGGTGGCATCCGCTGGGGCGTTGGAGTCGGGGCGGATGCGGACGCTGCATTTGACGTGTTTGGCGTCGATTGTCGGCGGGCCGGCGGTTATTTTTCCATTGGCGAGAATTCGGGGAATTCCGAGTAGTTTGTGTTTGGTTGGGGCACCCGGTATGGATTTGAATGCGGTTTCGATATTGGATGAAAAGATAAGGGATACCAGACATTTCGGGTTCCCGGCATGATCGTGCGGGCGTAGAATGGGGGCATGGATTCGAATGGGGTGACACTCGACGACTGCGGTATCGCTGAACTGGCGGCCGCGGTGGCGACCCTGACCGAGTCCATTCAGGGTGGGGAGATGGCAGGGTTCTCCGACGAGGATGTTGTGTCGTTGATGCG
Organism: Nocardia sp. NPDC005746; assembly: GCF_040630785.1. Classification (NCBI taxonomy): domain Bacteria; kingdom Bacillati; phylum Actinomycetota; class Actinomycetes; order Mycobacteriales; family Nocardiaceae; genus Nocardia; species Nocardia sp. NPDC005746. Next base: position 657 of record NZ_JBEXYE010000017.1, on the reverse strand, counting down.
GCAGGTTGAAACCTGCAAGCGTCAACTCGCGGCGTTGGATACGTGTCTGATCATCGAAGCCGGGGAGCGTTCGCTGCACTCGCGGAGCGGGGCGGGGAAGATGGTGCCGTTCCTGCGCCACACGTTGGGGCTGTCGCGGTATGACGCGTCGGTGCGGGTGAAGATCACTCACCAGTGTGGGGAGTTCGTGCAGCAGACCGGGCATGTCGCGCCGCCGGTGCTGCCCGTGACCGCCGAAGCCTTCGCTGCTGGGGAGATCTCGCGGGATCATGTGCGTCACATTCTGGACGTGATGAACCACCTGCCACTCGACGTTCCTGTTGAGGCGCGGGCGGAGGCCGAGCAGATCCTGGTGGATTACTCGCGTAGTGGGTGGCCGGATGATCTGTTGAAGATCGGGCGCGACATCCTCGCGCGCCTGGACCCGGACGGGAAGGTCGTGTCGGACGCGGATCGTCGCCGCCGTCGCGGGATCACGTTGTGCCGTCCTGGTGTGGACGGGATGACGCGGATCGAAGGGTGGATCACTCCTGAGCTGCGTGCGTTGCTCGATGCTGCGTTCGCGAAGCTGGCGCGTCCGGGTATGTGCAATGTGGAAGATGCTGAAAGCCCGACCGCGCGTGATGGGTTCATCGAGAATTCGGTGCTCGATGCTGC